>JAZRIQ010000046.1:0-6405 GCA_045645405.1 Eubacteriales bacterium | reverse complement strand
AGGCTCTCCCATTCTTTCAGAGGGACGCTCAGGAAAGCATGGTCTTCAAGGAATCGGCGCAGGATTTATTCCCGAAAACCTTGACACCACCATTTACGACGAGGTTGTGACGGTTACTGAAAAAGACGCTTACGAAATGGCAAGGCTGCTTGCTGCAAGCGAGGGCGTTCTCGTTGGAATTTCCTCGGGAGCGGCAATGTTTGCCGCCGTAGAGATTGCGAAAAAACCCGAGAATCTCGGAAAAAGAGTTGCTGTTATATTCCCCGATACGGGAATGAGATATCTTTCTACTGATTTGTTTTAACAAAGAAAATAAAAAATACCGATGAGAAGACTTTGGACTTCAGCTCCAAAAAAAGCAACTTCTTATCGGTATTTTTTTATTTTATTATTGATTTTCCTTTTTGCCCTCTATAAAATAGGTAGCCTCGCTATCTGCCGTTGAGAGTGCAAATGCAAGAGGAAACATTTCAAAAGCCTTGCCTACATTGTTAATTTCCTGTTGATTTCCTGCACCTGAAAATCCCATGTGATAACGTATAGCAAACGCCTCTTCCCTTGTAAGCTTCATAAACGGAGTTATCATATAAACACTTTTTTCTCCGTGGCCGTACGGAAGCTTATCATCGAACTCAAAGGTTGGCACCTGTTCCCATTTTCCCATTTCATTTTTTACGTTTCTAAAGCCCGGCTTATAAACGTTCATTTTACAAAGGTCGTGCAGCAAGGACACGATTGCTATCGTTTCATCAGTATAATTAAGACCGTATTTTTCTTTAGCAACAGGTCTTTCAAGATATGCAAATAAGCACTCGTAAACGTTTATCGAATGCTCGCAAAGCCCGCCTGCATACGCGCTATGGTATCTTGCACTTGCAGGGGCTGTGAAAAAATCAGACGACGGTGAGCAAATAAATTCCAATAAACGATCCGCGCCCTCTCTGTTAATTTTTGACTTAAATAGTTCTATAAATTTATCTCTTGAGTTCATATCTTCTCCTTATTTTTCTGTAGAATTCATTATAAATTCAATCATATCGGCAATTCTATTACATTGATGTTTTGCTGCTTGCTTTACATCTTCCTTTGCATTTGATACCGCAAAGCCACAAAATTCTCTAATCATTTCAATATCATTTATATTATCACCAACCGCATAAATCTCGGGGCTTTCAAACATTTTTGCGTACTCATAAACGCCCGTTACCTTCGAGATTTTAGCAGGAGGAATATCTACAGAGCTGCCATTTCTAAATGCACTGAGCATATCGCCGTATTTTTTATTTGCATAATCAATAAATTTTTGTGCATTTTCCTCTGCGGTAAAGCCTGTATTTATTTGTGTAAACTCCTTTAAAGCGTCTATTTGCATTGGAATTTTGCCCTTTATATCAACGGCGCATTTCAAAAAAACATCGCTTGCGGAAAATCCGTACGCGCCAAGCTCCTTCGCTTTATCTATAAGGTCGTAAACAAATGGTCCCATTTTGCCTTTTTTTTGATATATGATTTCGCCATCTCCATTTCTAATAACGGCTCCCGTACAACAAATGAGATAGTCAAATTCAAGTCCGTTTTCAGGCTTTATCCATTGTGCCATATCGACATCTCTGCCTGTAACAATGCCAAATTTGTTGCCTGCCTCTCTGAATTTATGAATGGCATTTTTATCCTCATCGCTTATTTTACCGTTGAAACTGAGTGTTCCGTCAAAATCGGTTGCTATAATTTTCATAATTCATCTGTCTCCGTTTCAGTATAAACCTTTATATTGTGACTTATGAGCATATCAGTTAAAACTCCGTTTCCATCAGTTAGGGTTTTGGTATATGTGCCGTCGTAAATTTTCCCCTTGCCACAGGAGGGGCTTTTTGATTTTAAAACGGCTTTTGTACAGTTATTTTCCAAAGCTATTTTCAAAACCTCGTTAGCGCCCTTGTAATATTCGCAGGTAACGTCAACCCCATCGGAGCGAAGAACTCTTTTACCTACTATTTCCGCACCGATTCTCGGTGTGGAAAGTCCTCCTAAAACCTCGGCGCAGACAGGAATCAACTCATATTTATCCTTTAGCGCTATAACATCTTTTACGGGTTTAGATTTGCCATCATAACGGCAGGCTATGCCAAGTAGGCAGGCACTTACTAATATTTTTTCCATATTGCTCTCACATATTTTGATATATAATAATTTTACCATATAATAAAATAAAATGCAAGTAAATTACTTGCATTTTAAATTATCAATTACTATCTCTGTAAGTGTTTCCCCAACGTAAGAAAGCTTTATGGTAAAGAAGTCGGTGCGCTTTTCAAGAAGGTCAAGAAATACGTAGTCTCCCTCCCACATAGGAAGGTCATAGAGCTTGGATTTTTCAATCCAATAAAGCTCTCCCTCGTCACACTTGATAATTTCGCCCGAAAACTCTGTAGCGGTAAAAAGATGCATTTGCTCTGTTTCGTATTTATCGGAAGCAAAGGTGACTATGGCGCGATATTTAGGAATTATGTCAAGACCCGTTTCCTCTTTCACCTCACGAATGGCGCAATCATAGGGGCCTTCCTTTTCCTCAAAGTGTCCGCCTACTCCCATATATTTACCTTGGCTACCGTCATTTTTCTTATTACCTCTGCGGATTAAGAGGTATTTGCCATCATTTTCTATATAGCATAACGTTGTGTTTTTCATTTAAAATAAATTTCCTTTAATTCAATTGCGCCCTCTCCCTCATAAACGAAGAAAAGCGGATAGATTCCATTTTCAGCTTTCACCTGAGCTTCGGCCTTTGTCCAGTTTTCTGTGGGTTCTATATCAATTTTTGTTATTTCTGAACCGTTTTGATTTAACTTTATTACAAGCTTACCCTTTGGTGATTTATAACCGTTACGGTACACTACTCCGATTGCTTGAACGCTTTGAAAATCAAAATACTTATAACCGATAAGATTACCGTTTTCTATTTCGGCAATATATCTGTCCTCACCCTTATTTGTTATATGAGGGTAAATATCGTGGCATTCATCATGAGGCATATTTCCGTTTGTAAGATTGCAGCAAATAACGGCGGGATATGACCCCATGGCTTTTAAAGGTCCGTTATTTAATCCGCTTGTGGTGATTTCAACCTGCTTGAAGCTACCGTCCTTTTCCATTTTGATTTTTTCAGCACAAGCTTGACGGGAAAAGTCATTTTTATGAGTTTGACGGTGATAGAAAATATAATACTCACCGTTTATGTATTCTAAGCTTCCGTGATTGTTGCCTGTTCTTGCTACTCTGTCCTTGGGAAGTCTGCCATTTAATTCAATATCGCCGTTTGATACAAGAACGCCGCCGAAAGTAAAGTCCTTGTCGGGATATTTGCTTGTGGCGTAGCATATTTCGTGATTGCATTCTCTTGGAGAATAGATAAAATAATATGTGTCGCCGAATTTGCGCATTGAACTTGCTTCAAAAAAGGTATGTCCTTCAAAGGACGTTCCTTTTGTTTTATCCGGAAGAAGCTGACGTGGCTTATGCTTTACGGTTATCATATCGTCTTCAAGCTCAACGTAAGCGGAAACGTAAGGATTTGCCAGAATTTCTTCCATCGTTTTATCGTGAAACGGCCCTTGCTCCTCAATTGGCAGCTCGTTGCCGAAGCTATTAAAGCCGTAGTACATAAAAATTCTGCCGTTATCGTTAAACACGCCAGGATCAAACATCAAAAAGTCCTTAACTATTGTACCGTCCTTGTATTGAACGTTACCTAAAAATTCAAATTTACCACAGGGTGTATCGCATACTGCCACACTCATTATCCAACTCGCCCAAGATTTCGTTTTGGTGCCTCCTGCAAGAGAATAATAAAGGTAATAACGACCGTCGTTGCCCTTTACTACGTCCGGAGCGTACATATATGGGTGATTATCATAGTTTGGGTCCTGCTTGGCGCTATATATTACGCCCTCGTAACGCCAATTTGTTAAATCGTCTACGGGTGCTGAATAGGTTACGTAATCAAGCATACAAAAGGCTTCTCCATCCTCTTTATCGTGAGAGCCGTAGATATATACTCTATCGCCAAACACGTGAGGCTCGCCATCGGGAATATGCTCGTAAAGTGGTAAATATGGATTATATATCTGCTTCATAAATAACTCCTTGAAATTTATATAAATATTTTAGCATATAATTGTTTACTTTTCAATAAAGTAGTGATAAAATAGTTTTATTACGTTAAATTTGTGAGGTATTACTATGTTAGAAGTTATTAAGGGCGTGAAAAATGAAGCGCCTTTTAAATATTTTGAGGAAATTTCTAAAATTCCTCGCGCTTCCGGAAATGAAAAGGAAATTGCCAATTATTTAGTTGATTTTGCAAAGTCCCTCGGTTTGGAATGGTACAGGGACAGCGCTGACAACGTGCTTATTATCAAAAACGCAAGTCCAGGCAGAGAAAATGACGAGAGCATTATGCTGCAGGCGCATACGGATATGGTTGCGGAAAAGAACGTATCTACCGTTCATGATTTTGTACTTGATTCCATAAAGCTTATTCAAGAGGGAAACATTTTAAGGGCCGATGGAACAACGCTTGGCGCTGATGACGGCTTTGGCGTTGCTATTATGATGGCGGTGCTTGCTGACAAAAAAATTTCCTCTCCAAAGGTTGAATGCTTATTTACCTCCAGTGAAGAAATCGGTCTTGTAGGTGCTTCAAAATTTGATTACAGCAAAATCACTTCAAAAAGAATGATAAATCTTGATTCTGCCGAGGAGGATACGGTTATTATCGGTTGTTGCGGCGGTGTAAGAACAGAGCTTACAATTCCTGTAACGTTTAAAAATGGAGATTTTGACGGTATTAAGATTACTATCGGCGGTCTTTGTGGCGGACACTCGGGAGAGGATATAAACAAGAACAGACTTAATTCAAACGTTATTATGGGCAACGTTATTAAGGATATTGCGAGAGTTTCCAAGGTTGGAATTGCTTATATTCACGGTGGTGATAAGGACAATGCTATTCCAAGAGAGTGTGAGGCTGTTATTGTACCAGAAAGCAAGCTGGAGGAATGTTATATGCTTGCTTGTTTAATTGAGGGTGCGTATAAGGCTAACGGTATTGTAAAGGCTAATGAGGATAGCGGTTTATTTATTAAATTTGAATATGCAAAGGCAGACAGATGCACAGGTTATGATGATACAGACAGAATTTTAAAGGCTTTATCTACTCCAAATGCAATTTTGAAGTTCAGAGAGGTTCCACCTATTTTGCCTGAAATTTCAAGAAATTTAGCAAGAATCAGAACAAACGAGGATACTATTGATATATGCTTCTCTTCCCGTTCATATCACGATGAGGGCTTAAACGGTTCAACAAATGAGCTTGATAATATAGCAAAGGAAATCGGTGCAACCACGTATCATCACGAAAGATATCCAGGTTGGGCAAGTGATAAGGATTCAAAATTAGTTACAGATTATCAAAAAGCATTTTATAAGGTTGCTGGAAAGAAGCCAGAGGCAACTTTAATTCACGCAGGACTTGAATGCGGTCTTATTTCCGGTGCTATCGAAAACTTTGTTGCAATTTCCGTTGGCTGTAACGTACACGATTTACACACTCCAAAGGAAACGATGGAGCTTGACTCTATGGATAGAGTTTATGAGGCTGTTATTGAAATGTTGAAATAATAAAACGCCGACTTGAATTTCCAAGTCGGCTTGTTTTATTTAGTTTAGGTTTTATACTTTGATGCTTGGAGATTGAACATTGATGCGTATTTGCCATTTGAGTAAATAAGGTCATCGTGGCTACCGCTTTCTATAATTTTTCCGTTTTCAAGCATATAAATCATATCTACATGTCGTGTGGTTGAAAGTCTGTGTGTAATAAATACAACTGTTTTTCCTTTAGCGTTTTTGTCAATACCAAGATTTAGATTATATTCTGCGATTGGGTCAAGAGCGCTTGAAGGCTCATCCATTACAATTAGTTCGTTATTATGAGCAAAAACTCTTGCTATTGCAATTTTCTGGCTTTCGCCACCAGATAGCTCCGTACCCTCTTTGAAGAACTCCTTAGTTAGCTCGGTATTAATTCCATTCGGCAAGGCTTCAAGCTTTTCATCAAATGTACTGTCCTTTAAAGCATCAAGCACAACCTGCTCCTTTTCGGGAGTATAAATGTCCGCTAAAACATTTTCGGCAACCGTTGCTGCAAAAACCTTATAGTCTTGGAATACTGCGCCAATTTTTTCACGAAGCATATCAAGTCTATATTCCTTGATATTTACACCGTTTATTAAAATTTCTCCGCTTGTTACATCATAAAGTCGCATCATAAGCTTTGTTATGGTAGTTTTTCCTGCTCCATTATAACCAACGAGAGCTATTCTATCTCCCTTATTTATCTTAAAG
>JAZRIQ010000045.1:0-4986 GCA_045645405.1 Eubacteriales bacterium | reverse complement strand
GCTATGGTGAAGGTCAGAAGTATGACTACATCTGTGAGAGCGTTAAGGACTTCAGATGTGCACTTTACTTAACACCTGAAATTCTTGAAGCAAATCCAAATCTTACAGTAAACCTTGAGCTTTGCGTTGTAGATAACTCTATGGGCGCAGAAGAAGCATTCAACTCAATCGTTAACGGCACATCATATAAGGTAGCTGACAAAGACTACGTAGCTGAGGACTTTATCGTTAACTACGTTGCTTCAGTTGGCGAAAAGCAGTTTGTAACTCTTGCAGACGCTATCAAATATGCAAGTGCAAACGGCGGAACAGTAACGTTACTTGATAACGTAGTATTAAATGACACACTAGTAGTGACCGGTACGGTAGTACTTGACCTTGCAGGCTTTACAATCAGCCAGGAAAAGGAATGTACAGGAAGCTACGATATGATTTCAAATAAGGGCAACCTTACAATCACAGGCAACGGTAAGATCAGCTTTACTGATACAAGCGCAGGCGATCCAAAGTTTGGTTGGGGCTCATACACAATTCGCAACGAGGGAACTCTTGTAATTGAAAATGGCACAATTGAGCATTTAGGACAGCAAAACGGTAACGGTTCAGTTAAGCACATGTACTGTGCAATCTTCCAGTATTCAGGTTCAACAACAATTAACGGCGGTACAATTTCAACACCTACATACCGTTCAGTTCGTCTCTGGAAGGGCGAAATGACAATCAATGGCGGTACGTTCGAGGGTCAGGTTTGGGTACAGTCAGTAGATGATTCTGCTAAATTAACAATTAACGACGGTACGTTCGCACCAAGAGGCGTTGACGGTTCATCTGTATTTATCGGTAACGTAACAGATGCAGGCGTTCATCATAACGTAGAGCTTTCAGTTACAGGCGGTACGTTTACAACAAAGATTGGTGTAAATGATGCAAGTATGGTAACAGGCAATCTCATAACAGGCGGTACGTTTACAGCAGCAGCTAAGAACGGCACAAACGCAGCACTTATTGCAAAGAACTTTGAGTTCGTTGAAAACTCTGATGGCAACTACAGCGTTGAAATGATTCAAGTTTCACCAATTGCATGGTATCAGTATTCATTAACTCTTGAGAGTGATATGAGATTGAACTTCTATCTCCATACAAGCTCACTTGTTGACGGATATCAGTACTACGCAAGAATTATTAAGCACCACGACAAAGGCTGTAGCAAGCACAGCGCTTGTGAGGTTCATTTCGTTCCAATGGATCAGTGGGCAATCGGCGATAAGTACACAAGAATTGTAGCTGACGGTCTTGCTGCTAAGGATATGGCGTGTCAGGTTGAGGTTGAAATCTTCGTAGGTGAAGCTCCTGCGGATTACACAATCGTTCACCGAGATACAGCGCTTGAAGTTCCTGCAAACTCTGTTTCTGCAAGCAGAGCAGTAAGCAAGAGCATTTATGATTACGCTTTATTGAAGTTCGGCGGTAATGATGAACAACTTAAGACAATACTTGCTGATATGTTAGTTTACGGTGCAGCAGCACAGGAATACTTCGGTCACTATGTAACTGAAGAAGGCTCTGACAAACCAATTTACGTAACAACCAATCTCCCACAAGAGTATCTTGCGTATGCTACAACCGTTGACAGAGCAGACGTTGAAAAGAAATCCGGCTGGTTAGAAGGAAATAGGAATTTCTACAACACTTACACCTTAACTCTTGAAGAAACAATTTATATGAACTTCTACTTCCAGAAGCTTACAAAGGCAAATATTGCAAGTGAGTTAGGAATTAACGTAGATGACGTTGATATGAGCAAGGTAGCTGTTAACGTAACGTTTACACACCATTCAGGTAAGCCGCACAATATGACTTATACCATTGGTAACGGCATTATTATTGATTCTAATGGTAATGCGGTAGTAACTGTTGATGACTTAGCACCTGCTGATTTTGCAAAGATTGTAACGGTAACGCTCACTTATGGCGATGCTGAAAACAGTACGGTTCTCGGTAAGCTTCAAACAAGCGTTGAAAGCTACTGTGCAAATGTATTCAGTAAGGTTGGTACAAGTGCTACCTACACTGAAAAATTAGCAAATGTATGTGACGCTATTATAGCTCTTTCCAGAGCAGCAAGCTCATATTTCCCAGCAAACACATACGTAGAAAATAATTAAGGAGGTATAGAATGATGAAGGATATGTACATCAAACCACTGGTTGAAATTAAAAACATATTTAATGTTTTAGATTTTACCAGAGTTAGCCCGGGTTGGGGTGACAATGAATTACCCGGAGGAGATCTTTAATTTCTAACTCCTATAATGAAAAAACAACCATTCGCCACTGGCGAATGGTTGTTTTCCTTATATATAAGTCTATTGAGGTTGAAATCACTTGACAGTATAAAATCAGTATGATATAGTTTAATTAGCGACATTTTTTATTGCAGGTGATGTGTATGGAAATAAACAAAATAGGAGTATTAAGGACGGATTTTCCAACTAAATTCGGCTTACCTCGGCAAAGCGGAATTTCTGATAACATAAAGGCAAGCTTGATTTTTGAGCCGGAATTTCGAGATGAAAGCTGTATAAGAGGGCTTGAGGGCTTTAATTATGTTTGGGTAATTTGGGGCTTTTCGGAGTGCTTGGGGAAATATCAAAAAACTGTGCGCCCACCAAGACTTGGAGGAAACAAGCGTATGGGCGTATTCGCAACGCGCTCGCCCTTTCGTCCAAATTCCCTGGCTCTGTCCTGCCTGAAGCTGGAAGGCATTGAGATTGACAAAAAATACGGACCTGTGTTACATTTAAGCGGAGCTGATATGATGGACGGCACTCCCGTATATGATATTAAGCCTTACGTTCCTCACGCTGATTTAAAGACGGACGCAGTTGGGGGCTTTTCTGACAGTATTTCAGAATATCGCTTAAGCGTAGAAATTCCGAACCTTTTGAAAGAAAAAATTCCGAGTGATAAAATCGAGGAGCTTATTGATGCGTTAAGGGAGGACCCGCGTCCGTCCTATATTGAAAATGATGAAAGAATTTACGGCTTTTATTTTGATAAATTTGAGATAAAATTTATAGTTAGGAATAAAACGGCAGAGGTTGTGGAGGTAATACAGCTTAGCTGAGAAATTTTTATTAAAATAACTTAAATGGCGCGATGCATAAAGCATCGCGCCATATTTGTGATTTAAAATTAAGCCTGAGAGCCTGTTGGATTTATAACGCTGTATCCCACGTTTACAAGGTGGTCACCCACTCTTTCAAGACGTGTAATTATAGACACGTAGTAAGGACTGTGCGTTGCATCACAAGCGTTTGTAGAAAGACGGGAATAGTGATTTGCAATATTTTTCTTTTTCAGCTTGTCAGTTTCTGCTTCAAGCATCGAAAGCGCTTTAAGCTTGGAAACAGACGCGTCAGCCTTTTCTGTATCAAAAATATCAACGGTTAAATCAAACATACGCATAATGATTTCGCTCATTTGAGCAATTTCGTTTTTTGCTTCAATAGAGAATTTAAGTTCCTTCTCAACCATTTCTTCGCTGATTTCAATGAAATTCTTTGCGTGGTCGCCTATTCTTTCAATGTCGTTTATTACGTGGAAATATGCACCTATATGCTTTTCATCCGATGCGTTAACGACGCTGGAAAGTTTAATTAAAAAGTCCGTTAAAGATTTGTTTGTATAGTTAATTGTCTTTTCTCTTGCGTAAATAGTAGCAGGCACTCTTTTGTCGGGAAAGTTAATATCCTTAAGAGAGGCCTCAACGTTCTCTTTAGCCAGATGAGCCATGTGCTCAATTTCGCGCTTAACCTGCTGATAAGCGATGGCAGGAGTAACAAGCAATCTTTCGTCAACGTATTTAAGCTGTTCCAAATCGTCGCTTTTTTTCTTATCCTTAATAATAAGCTCTGCAAACTTGACAAGATATTGAACAAATGGAACAAGAATTAACGTGGTTGTTACGTTAAATATTACGTGGAAAACAGCAATTTGCATTTCCGAGGTTGGCAAGGAGGCGAGAATGCTCGGGAACCAATTTCCTGTTGGCCAAAGAACGGCGGTGAAAACGATAGTGCCGATTATATTAAAGGTAAAGTGAACAAGGGCGGTGCGCTTTGCATTTGTGCCTGTTCCGACGCAGGCTAAAAGTGCAGTTACGCAGGTGCCGATATTTGAGCCAAGAACGATGAATAATGCGCTTTGAACTGAAATAACGCCACTGCCTGCCATAACGATAACAATACCTGTTGCGGCAGAGGAGGACTGGATAATTGCGGTAAAGATTGCGCCGATTATAATGAGAAGTAATGGGAAATCAACCACCTCGAAAATGCCCTTGAAGAACTCTGAGATAGCTTCGCCGTCAAGAGCGCCACTCATAATATCAAGTCCCACAAAGATAACGCCAAGACCCCCAAGAATTGAGCCTATCAATTTTATTTTTTCGTTTTTTACGAACATCATCATAACGCCGATAAAGGCAAGCAAAATAGCAATATCGCTAAAGGAGATTGCGCCCTTTGAGCCGGATAATGCCACGATTAAGCCCGTTACGGTTGTACCTATATTTGCGCCCATAATAATAGAAATCGCCTGAAAAAGCGTCATAACGCCTGCATTAACAAGACCGATTGCCATAACGGAGGTTGCTGACGAGGATTGGACAATACCTGTAACGGCAGCGCCTATACCTACACCTGCGAAACGGTTGTTGCTGATTTTGGCAAGTAATCTTTTAAGACCGTTTCCTGCTCCCTTTTCAAGACCGTCGCCCATCATATTCATACCAACAATGAATACACCGACGCCGGCAAGTAGAAGAATTAATGATTTTAGTAATTCCATATAAGCTCCTTAAAATTTAAGATTAAGCTATTTGAGTTAAATAAAGATATACAAAATATCCTGCATATGAAGCAAGCATTATAGCTCCGCCGAATCTATTTAGCTTTCTGCCCTTTAGGGAAAGGACAAGCAATAG
>JAZRIQ010000044.1:0-87686 GCA_045645405.1 Eubacteriales bacterium | reverse complement strand
CCGAATGTGCTTCGCAGTTTCAGGCGAGAAAATATTTCGTATAGCAAGGAAACGAATGCAGGTAATATTGTACATATTGCCAAGTGAGTTTCTGCAGATAGACGGTATATTTTCCGTCTAAAACCTTATTGGTTCGAGCCTGCTGTGGCATATTTATCAATATCAATACTACCATAAAATAAGGAAAATATCAATTGATTTTTCCTTAAAAGTGTGTTAAAATAATAAAAAAGCGTGAGGTGACAGATATGATTTATTTAATTGAAAACGATTATTTAGCAGTTCAGGTATCAAGCCTTGGTGCAGAGCTTATGTCTATTAAGGGAAAGGATACCGATACGGAATATTTGTGGCAGGGCGATAGTAAATATTGGGAAGGTCGCGCGCCAATAATGTTTCCAATCTGCGGACGACTTTATGAGGGCAAGTATAATTATCTTAAAAAGGAATATACAATGCCAAATCACGGAATTGCAAGAAGCAGCGAATTTTCATTGAAGATGGCTTCAAGAGAGCAAATTACCCTTTCTCTCGTATCAAACGAGGAAACGAAAAAAAGCTATCCCTTCGACTTTACCTTTGACGTTACCTTTAAGGTAACCGGTAAGACGTTGGAGGTTACTTACGGAGTTAAAAACGACGGAGAGAAGGAGCTTATTTTCGGTATTGGCGCTCATCCTGCCTTTAATGTGCCTATTGGAGGCGAGGGAAGCTTTGAGGACTATTACGTCGAGTTTGACAATCAATGTAATGCATTACGCGTTGATTTTTCTCCTACCTGCTTCTGTACCAAAAACGATAAGGTATATAAAGCGCAGGGAACAAAGCGCATTGATTTAGCCCACGACCTATTTGACGATGATGCGATTTTCCTTTACAACGTAGATAAGGCAATAACTCTGAAGTCGGATAAATACCGCCACAGCGTAAGAGTTAAATACGACAGAATGAAATACGTAGGACTTTGGAAAATGCCAAAAACAGACGCACCTTATCTTTGTATAGAGCCATGGTCGTCAATTCCTGCAAACGACGGCGTTGTAGATGACCTTCTTACAAAAGAGGAAATGATGCATTTACCTGTGGGATATACGTATAAAAATACTTATTCAATTACGATTTCTTAAAGCGATAAAATAAAAAAACACCTCAAAAGAGGTGTTTTTTTATGCTTTAGTATGTAAATACTTAAATTAGATGATTTCGCAACCGAAAGGAGCGATAGCAACCTTAGCAAGCTTAAAGCACTGCTTACCAAAAGGAATACCAATAATGGTAATGCACCAAATAACGCCTATGAAAAGGTAGCTCATTGCAAGGCTGAGACCGCCAAGAATGATCCAGATAACGTTAGCGATTGGGTGTGAGCCGAAGTTTGTGTTAACTGTTGTGCCGAAAGGCCAAGCGGAAACACGAGCGAGCTTGAATGCCTGCTTACCAAATGGGATACCGATTATAGTAATGCACCAGATTACACCGATGAAGAACCAGCCAAGAGCTGAACCGATACCTGTAAGGAAGAGCCAAAGAATGTTACCAATTGTTTTCATAATTTCCCTCCAAAAATATTTTAGCCGTGCGGATTACCGCAAAGACCAATGTAATAATATCATATATTGCGAAAAATGTCAATAGATTGTTTTAAAATATGCTTTGCCAAATTAAAAACGTTCAAAATTTTACTCTATAACGTAATTAAAAGCAACAATGCCAAGGAGCAAGCCAGCCATAGTGCGCAGGCAGAGAAAACCAAGTACCAGCGTTTTGGATTTTTAGTTTTCTTCTTTAAAATCCGTATAAATCCGATTGCTGTCGGAACGATAGGAATAATAAAACCGAATATTGCTGTTACAATAGAGAAATATGCTATTGCAATTCCCTTGCTGTTGAATTCCTTTGATGACGTTTCTTCAAACTCGTATTCAAACGTGCGTGCATTTTCTAAATAAAGTCCAAAATCAGCTTCCTTTGAGGAGCTTAATTTTGAAGCCTTAACCACGCCCTTTAAATAGGAGAAGGACCCGTCGGCGTTGAAGTAATTGTTTGGAAGCTTGTCGTAGTTTACGTAATAAAGACTGTCGTTTATTTCATAAATTGCGCCTATAAAGTGAGCAACGGTTTCTGTTGCGTCATAGCCCGATACGTAATGTACGCTTACGTGTTGTAAATCTCTTACGTCAAGCTCCTCTGTTACGCCCGTGGTGTCAAGCTCGTTTATCCATTGAGCTGTAATGCTTGCATATTCGTCGCAATTGAAAAGCAAAAGCTTATAGCCGGAGAATTTACCTTCAACAAAATCGTCAAGAGCTTTTTTGCCCGCTTCTGTAACGTAAAGACCGTTTACAGAATCATAGCCATAGCAGAGTATTTCGTCGCTTGCATTGTTCTTGTATAAGCCTGTGAAATACACCTCTTTGTCAAAAACAAAGGTAGCCTCAGGTGCAAATATATCGCTTGGATACAAATATCCGTCGTATTTTTCGTAGGCTTTGTCACCTACAATAATAGAGCTTTCGTCGTCACTTAAAACCCAATCTATTCTTTCTGCGCTGACGGATATGCACAGAAGAAGCATAACAACAAGAGAGAATAATAATATTTTCTTTTTCATATTTCTTCCCTCCTTATGCCAAATTCAGCTTGCGCTCAAGCATACGAAGAGTAATAAGCGCAATTGCTACGCAAACGGTGAACAATACAGCCGCCGCAAATGCTAAAATCAAGAAAATAAGCAGCTCTACATTTTCTCCGCTCTCCGGGAACAGAAATGCTGCCGAGGCACCGTAGAGAATGCTACCGAAAACAAATACGTAGCTCAAAAATGAGGTTACGATATTTGCGCCGTAAATTATTCCGATTGTGACAATTATTTTGTTTTTTCTTACAATAGTAGCTCCTAACGTTATGAAGAAATACATTGACAAAACGCTTAATAAAAGAGCAAGAACAGCAATTATTATTGCCTCAAAAATGAAGGCAATAGCCCAGCCCTCGGAAAAAAGGTGCAATTGAGGGTCAGAATTTACAATTTCATCGGAGAGGTCTGCGGGAACGAAGCACATCATTATAATAGCGCAGATTAAAATCAACAAAACAGATGCCACTTGCCAAATTACGCCGTTTATTACCTTTGAGGTGAAAAGCACTCTGCGCTTTACGGGGAGCGTAAAGGTCAAATATCCCTCGTCCGAAAAAAAGTGCTTGTAATATCTTACGTAAACTAAAATTTCCGTTAGTATGAAGAAGGCTATCATAACAAAATAAACAATCATCAGAACGAAAACCTCCCAAGGGAAGTGGTCAATGTCGTCTATATGTATCTGTTGGCTCCTTAAGGCAAGACCGCCGGGAATTGACATGGCAAGCATAGCAATAGCTCCTAAAATCCAAAAGGTAGAAATGGATTTGAGGTCGTAGCGTAAGCATTTCTTTAGCATTTGAACACCTCCTTAAAGAGTGCATCAAGGCTTTTGCCTGTTTTTTCTCTTATTTCATCGCAATTTCCTTGCATAATAATTTTACCTCCGCCCATAAACGCAAACTCGTCAAGAGCAGGCTCAATATCGTTAATTAAGTGAGTAGTAATAAGCACGGACGCCTCGGGATTATAAGTGCCGATAATAGTATTCAAAATATATTCTCTTGCCGCAGGGTCAACGCCACCTATTGGCTCGTCAAGTAAATATAGCCTTGCTTTTCTTGCCATAACTAAAATAAGCTGAACCTTTTCCTTTGTGCCTTTGGAAAGAGTTTTTAGCTGGGCGTTAGGCTCGATTTTAAGATCGCGCAGCATATTGAAGGCAAGAACCTTGTCAAAGTCCTCGTAAAAGTCCTCAAAGTAGTTAAGAAGCTCTATTACCTTCATTCCTGCCGAAAAATAGGGGCGCTCGGGCAGATATGAAATAAGAGCGTTTGACGCCTCGCTTCTGCATTCTCCGCAAATCTTAATTTCACCGCTGTTTTGAACCAATATACCGGAAATTAACTTAATAAGCGTTGATTTTCCGCAACCGTTAGGACCTAAAAGACCGAAAATTCTACCGCTTTGCAAGGTCAGATTAAGCTCGTTCAATACAGGCTTTCCCGAATGATAGCTTTTTGTGAGGTTTTCACATTCTAAAACAGGTATGCTCATATAATATCATTCCTTTCTTTAATATATTCGATAAATTTTTCCCTTGTAATTCCCAGCTTGCTTCCCTCGAGAATTATCTTGTCTATAAATTCATTTTGCATTTTCGATAACGCCTTTTCAATAAGCTCAACGTTATCGGTTACAAAGCGTCCGTTTGTGCTTTTTGTAACTAAAAGTCCCTCGTTTTCTAAAATTGAGAGGGCTTTTTGCACGGTATTTGGATTTACAGATGCATCGTAAGCAAGCTGTCTGACAGTGGGAAACTGCTCGGAGGCCTTGTATTTACCGCTGACAATATCTAATCTTATAATATTTGCAATTTGAAATGACACAGGGGCGTTGTTATCAAAATTCCACGCCACAAAATCACCGTCCTTTGTGTTATTGTACTAATACAATCATACAACATCGGCTTTATTTTGTCAATAGGTATAGACAAATTAAATCTAATGTGATAAAATAGAGCTGTAAAAACAAAAGAAGGCGCAAAATGAAAAAAACAAGGATTTTACTCTTAATATTTGTATGCTTGCTCGGCTGTTTTTTTGTAAGCTGCGATAAAATCAGAAATGATATGGGCATTACCGATAGTAAGCCCGATACACTTTCCGTTACGTTTATAGCAGATTCCAAAAGGTTTTACGGAGCTATAACGGAAAGCGGCGGAGTCGTTGCTAAACCAAGCAAGGAGCCTACGAAAACCAACTATAAGTTTGTGGGCTGGAGCTTAGATGAGGAAAGCTACGTTCCCTATGATTTCAGAACACCGGTAAGCGAAAGCTTTTCCCTATATGCACACTTCACGTTTGATACTGAGGCGCTGAAGGAAAGTATTGAAAAAGCACGAAACAGCATAATTAAAATAGAAAATAAATGCTATAATAGCGACAGCGATTTTACACTTTACGAGGGAATAGGCTTTATATTCTATAAAAACGATTCGCATTGCTACGCAGTAACTAACTGTCAGTCTATGATGGCAAATTCGAAATATAAAAATCAAGCCGTTACGGTTAAGGATGTGGATGGCAAATCCTACGTGGGATATTCGTACAGGTATTCTGAAACATCGCCTATTGCGGCAATTCCTGAGTATGATTTGGCGGTGGTAGCCTTTGAATATACGGGAAGCAAGCTAAAGCCCCTTCCAAGAGAGGATAAGGCTCCCGCTATTTCCGAAACGGTTGTTGCATTGGGAAAGGAAAGCGGAGATGAGGCTTACGGTGAGGTGATCGACATTAAGCCTTACGAGGCACCGCTTAACGAAGCGTTGTCAAACGTTGATTTCGACGTGATTTATCATAACGCCAATCTTGAGGGACAGGCGCAGGGCGTGCTGTTTAATCTTAATATGACAGTAGCAGGCTTTACATACGTTAGTGAGAACGGCATTTCCTATACCGTACCTTCCGTTAAAATTTCTGAGTTTTTAAATAAGTACGTTTATAACGGATAAAAAAGACCACAAGGGCAGTCGCATTAAGCGACGCCCTTTTTTAGCGGACGATATAATGAAGGGGACTTGCAAAAAAACGCAAATCCCCTGCTTTTTATTTCGAATAAACCAAGGAGCCATCTACCTTTTTTACCAATCTGCGGTTATAATCTGTTAAAAGAAACAGAGAATATAGCTCATTGTCAAAGCAATCAAGATGACGGAATATTTTATCCATACTTTCCTGTATTTGCGAAAACTCGGTTTTCCTTTCGAATTCTATAAGGAAAACTCTTGAGTAGAAGGTTTCCGATATTATCTTTCTTACAAGATAAACTGATTTTATATTGTTGCTTGTGGAAAGAATAAAATCAATATGCTCCTTAAGAATATCAGCCTCCATTGTATCCTTAACTAAGGTATCCTTGTGGGAAATAGATGATGCCTTTTCGTCCTCGTCAACGAATTTTTGAGATAAGCTGATTGCTTTTTCACGGTATGTGTCAAGCTCCTTTTGCAAGCCGTTTCTGCAAGCAAACTGACCTATAAATTCAAGGCACGGTTGCACATAGTTAGAGTTCAATTCAATTACCTCGTAAAGCAAATCAATGCATCTTAAGTCGTCATAATTTGATAGCATAAAGCCCTTAAAGAATTTAGCATAGGCGGTTGCGTAAACGTTTTCTTCCGTTGCGATAATTTCATCACAAAGAGCCTCCGCCTCCTTGTGCCTGTTTAACTCTGCTAATGAGTCGATTACAACGTTTAAGTCCTCGGTCATATAGTTAGATTTATTCTTTTCCCATTTCTCGACGCAAGAAAGAGGAGTTAAGTAATAATTTTTGCGTGACTCCTCGTAATGGGGAGATAAATTTTTGATGAGCATTTTGTTTGTGAAATCAAGGAGCTTTTTTGCTTCATTTTTTAATGCTTCATCAGTAATTTCAAATGAAATCTTAACGTCCTCTGCCAAAACTCCAACTGCCTTACGTCTTAGCCTATAAATAGGATGTGAAGCGTTTCTCGGTTGAATTTCTTTTTCGTAGCAATCAAGCCATTTTCCCATATTGTCCTTCAATGCCAAAAGGAAGCCCTCCAAACACTCGCTTGCAAGCATATCCCTCGGCTTTTCAGCTTCAAATATGGGAGAATTATATAAAAACTGTACTCTTTCGTAAGAGGAGTGTAAATTACATTTTGCAAGAGCAGAGGCGAAGGCTTTAGGATTTCCCTTTTTTGTAACTATACTGTCTGCCATTGCTTCAATATATTCAGAGGCAAGCATTGTATAAAACAAATATTCGGTAGCGTATTTTATGATTGGATACGCAATAATTGTATCGGTAATGATTGTAAAGAAATTATTGCCGTCAAATTCTATAAATCTGTGAAAAAAACCGTGAACGCTTTTTGGAGTATATTTGTCAGAAACGTGAGCAAATTCGTGTAAAAGCACGTTATATAATTCGTCGTAGGTAAGACAGTTAACAAGACTACTGCCTAAATTAACTAAATATTTATTTCCGTATTTGCCGATAGAGCCGTCAAACGACCTTTCTGTACAAACGTAAATCGGTGCGTCAATTCCTGTTTCCTTCATTGCTTTGTCTGCTATTGAATAAAGATATGGAAAATCCTCTCTTTGTAAGTATTCCTGTATCTCAAGCTTAGGCTTATTTAAAATAGCACCTGCTATATGAATATAAATTCCTGCGATAAAGAAATATGAAAAGATGAGCAAGGGCGTAAAGGTGCTTATGTATGCGCCCATAAAAAACGTTGCTATATGCAAAAATACAACTAAGGCTATTACGTAAATTTTGCAAAAAAAGGATACTCTGTGAAGCTTTTTTGTTGCTTCTTCAAAATGTGTCTTTATATCCTCTTTTCTTTTCAGCATAAAGTCGTTTGCTTCCTTGACCTTCATTTCCCTGTATTTTTTTGTTGCTTTTGCTTTTAGTACTATATTTATTATAAGAGCGGCAACCAAAATAGATAGGGAAGCAATAAGGCAAGCCAAAACAACGCCGTTATTAAAATTCTCTTTTAAAATAAGTCCTAATGCAAATGCGCCTGCCAGCGTAGTAATAGCGCAAAGCTGAGCTATTACAACGAATAAAACCATTTTACCTGTTTTTTGATTGTTCATATTATTTCACTCCCTTGCTTTTTAAAAAAGGAACCAAATTAGTCGGCGCGCCTTTTGTGAAATTCCTCTTATCCAACGTGTACATCTGCTTTGCCTTTGAGGTGATGATAATATAATTCTTTGTTTGTTCTATTCTTTTAAAGCTGGAAAACTCAATTTCGCTCTTTTGTCCCGTGGATGAGAAAAAAATAACGGAGCCTTCAGTTATTTGTACCGTCACAGCCTCGTCTTTGCCTTCAGCTAACTCGTTTTTTCTCTTGTGCTGTAAAACCGTAAAGTTGTAATAAGAAAAGAAAACAAGAAAAGCATATAAACCAATTAAAATGTATGAAGAAAAAATAGTTATCTTATTTTCATAAAAGCCTGAAATATGAGAAAACAAAATTATAGGTAAACAAATCAACATTAAAATGTGACAAAGGATAACAGGCTTCCTTTTGAAAATAACAAACCTACCTACTTCCTTAAAAAACGCATCGTCCATAGTGTGCGAGCTTTCAAATAAAATTTCGTTCATAATAGCTCCTTTCAAAATAACTTAATAATTCCAATAATTATAAAAACAACCGATGTAACACAAGCAATAAAGTCAATAATCAAAAGCTCCGCTTCTTGTTCTTTTTTTCGTTCTTTATTCTCAAAGCCGGTCATTTTGTATATTTTAAATTCGTTAACGGATATTTGTTCCCAGCCGTACTTTTTCCAAGTAATAATATGAAACAAAAATATTATAAGAAAAATAACGCCCTCATATATACAAAGCAGCCCTTTTGAATTTGCGTAGTCCTGACCTTTTAAGCCAAAGGCTATTATGCCGCCAATGCTTAACAAGGCAAAGATTATTGCTACCGCGGTATAAATTTTATATCGCTTTTTTATATTCTTTTCCCGTTCGGTTGTAAAATCCGGTAACTTTGGTTTACCTTTCATCTTCCGCTTCCTTTTCAATTTGTGTGTCACTTTCATTATTTAGCTTGTCTAAATATTCCTTGGCAAGTGTGCCTAAAACCGTTTTTGAGGCTGACTCGCAGACTGACATAAATCTGTATGTGCTTTCGGTTTTGTCATTTAGCTTGAAGGAGGCTATGCCTTTTAGGTAGTTAATAAAACTCCCTGTAATTTTTGTTTCTTCCCAGGCTTGCAGACAACTTGCATATTCCTTTATTTTTTCTGTATCATTATTTGTTATTGCAAGCAAAAGATTTATAATCGTTTGATATTTTGACACGGTTTTCTTTTGTCTGTCGTTTAATTTTGCAGTAGCAATAAGACTGTTAAAGTCTGAGGCGGTACAAGTGAAATTGTCAATTTTGTTAGCAAAAAATTCGCTTCTGGCTCTTCCAAAAAGTGCGGTCAGCTTTGCGTTATGGGATTTCTTTTCAAAGGCTTTTTTATCGTAATAAACAGCGGTATCGTAGTCGCCAACGTAAAAATATGCGTTTGATAACATCTGATAGATACGCTTTTCTTTCTCAAGAGAGGAAAGCATAACAAGATGCTTTTTGGCATCGCATTCATAAAAAAGCGCATTATAAATCGGCATAGAAGCAAGCACGTAGCCAAAAAGACAGGCAAAGGAGCTAAAGCCGAACAGGATAACAAGAGACATTGAGCCGTCGGTGTTAATTATTACCTCGTCAAGCACCTCTAAATACCAAGGCGCAGAAAATATAACTCCCAAAAGACATACGATAAATAGCGAAATGGCTATTGTTCTTTTTATCCTAATCTTTTTTATAAATTCATCAAAGCCGGTAGCGTTCAAATTCATTTTAACACCTCAAATAAAGTTTCTTATTTAATTATATCATTTTAAAATTTGAAATTCAACCAATCTACGGTTGCATTTTCATAAATTTTGCTAACCTACGGTTTACATTGGCTATCAAATGTGCTAAAATATAGAAAACAGTTATTTGTGAGGTTTTTTATGAAGGTTATAAATAAAGGAAACGGCGTTTTTACGGTAGAGCCTGAAAAGGACGGAGATACTGTCGTAAGGCAAAGCCTGTTTTACAAGGTGTTAGAGGCAAGGGAGATACATTTTCCGGAGGGCGTTACTGAAATTGCAAGTGAATCTATGCCATATTGCTACAATCTTGAAAAGGTATATATGCCATCTACTGTAAAAAAGTTAGGTAGTGAAATTTTTCGAGGCATTATAAGCAGAGTTATTGAGATTTATTATAACGGAACAAGCAAGCAGTTTAAAAAGCTGGCAAGCCCCTTTGTAAAAACCATTACGGTAAACGTGCCCGGTCCTTACGACCATTACCCATATTACAGTAGTGAAGGCTCTTATACCAAGGAAGAAAAGCAGGTATGTAGCTTTGATGGGGCTTGTGCGGAAATTGAGGTAATTTGCAAGGACGGAATAAAGCTCTATTATGGATTTTGTAATCATGAGAAGAAGAAAACACAATGAGGTTGAATATGGAATTTAAAATTGAAGGCAATAAATTTATAAAGGACGGCAAGGAAATCAAGCTGATTTCAGGCGCAGTTCATTATTTCAGAAATATGAAGGACACCTGGCGTGATATTTTCAAAAAAATGAAAGCAATGGGACTCAACTGCGTTGAAACCTACTGTGCATGGAATATGCACGAAAAGCAGCCTGACGTGTTCGATTTTACAGGCAATTACGATATTGCCGAGTTTGTAAAAACGGCAGAGAGCGAGGGGCTTATGGTAATTGTGCGTCCCGGGCCGTATATATGCGCAGAGTGGGAATTCGGAGGGCTTCCTTGGTGGCTTCAGACAATGGAGGATATGGAAATCCGTTGCTCAAATCCAACCTATATGAACCGCTTTAAAATATACCTTAGCCACCTTTTTGACGAAATTCGCTCTCTTTTATTTACACAGGGTGGTCCTATAATTATGCTCCAATGTGAAAATGAGTACGGATATTACGGTGACGATAAGGAATACTTAAAGTCCCTTTACAATATTTACCGTGAGCTTGGTATTGACGTGCCGCTCTTTACCTCTGACGGAACTGACGTAAATTCCTTGCTTGACGGAACTATTGATGGCTGTATGCCAACTCTTAATTTCGGCTCAAGAGTTGAAGAAAATTTTAAGGCGCACGATATGCTTTTTCCCGATGCGCCTAAAATGTGTATGGAAATGTGGAACGGCTGGTTTGACGCTTGGGGTGATACCTTCCATCACACAACCTCTGCGGAAAATTACGCACAGGTCGTTGACGATATGCTAAGGCGCGGAAGCCTTAATATGTATATGCTGATTGGCGGAACGAATTTCGGCTTTACCAGCGGAGCAAACCACTATGAAAAATTTGCTCCCGACGTAACAAGCTACGATTACGACGCTCCTCTTACGGAGTGCGGTGACGTTACGCCAAAATATATGGCTCTTCGCGAGGTTATCAAAAAGTATGTAGATTATGAGCTTCCACCCGTGCCGAAAAATCGCGAAAAGAGAGCTTATGGAAAGGTGACGCTAACTGAAAAAGCAGGTGTTTTTGACAACCTTGATAACCTTTCTGAGCCTGTTTTCTCTAACGTGCCGAAATGTATGGAAGCTTATGGTCAAGGCTACGGATATATCGCTTATACAACTAAACTAAACCGTGATTATAACAATTCGGAATTAGTTATTGAAAGCCTTGGCGACAGAGCGCAAATTTACGTAAACAGAGAATTACAGGGCGTAATGTACGTAAACGATGAGCAATTGAAAATGCGCATTAACGCTAAAAAGGGCGACACGTTAACGCTTCTTTGCGAAAATATGGGCAGAGCAAACTTTGGACCTAAAATGATGCGCAAGAAGGGAATAGCGGGCAGATTGCTTCTTGACGGCGGTAAAATTCACTTTAACTGGAACGCATATCCACTCCCAATGGATAATCTTGATAAGCTCGTATATACTGACAACGTTACCGAGCCGTCATGCTTCTATCGTGGCAAATTTACGGTAGATAAAAAAGCGGACACCTTCCTTTATCTTGACAATTTCAAAAAGGGTTTTGTTTTAATAAACGGATTTAACATCGGAAGATATTGGGAAATCGGACCGCAAAGGAGCTTATACGTTCCTGCTTCACTACTTAACGAGGGCGAAAACGAGATTATCGTATTTGAGGGCGACGGCTTAAAGGGCGACCCTTACGTTGAGTTTAAAGACTTTCCAACGTTGCAGTAGTTGTCAGTAACTATGCTTTCCCTTGAGGGGAGGCTCCGCGTAGCTGTGGTGAGGTGTTAGCGGTCAGTAGTCATTGGACAGCCAACAGCAGATAGCGTACTTGATTAGGAGAAATAAAATGTCAATAGAAAAAGTTAAAAAATATTTTACCGTGTTGGGCATAGAGGAGCGCATACAGGAGTTTGACGTTTCAAGCGCAACGGTGGAGCTTGCAGCGCAGGCGCTTAATTGTGAGCCTTGCCGAATAGCCAAAACAATTTCATTTATGCTTGACGAAAGCGCCGTTTTAGTGGTTACCGCAGGAGATGCCAAGATAGACAACGCAAAATATAAAGCATACTTCGGCAAAAAAGCAAAAATGTTGACTGCCGACGAGGCGCTTGAACTTATAGGTCACGCCGTTGGCGGAATTTGCCCCTTTGCCGTAAAAGAAGGAGTAAAAATATACCTTGACGTGTCGTTAAAACGCTTCGAAACCGTCTTTCCCGCCTGTGGCAGCAGTAATAGCGCAATAGAGCTGGCCATTCTCGAACTTGAAATGTATTCCGGCTATATTGATTGGATTGACGTTTGCAAAAATTGGGAATAAAACATAATAGAAAATAAGCACCGATTGGCGCACCTGCTTTATGGTAGGCACTCCTTTCGGTGCTTATTCTTTTATTCTTTGCAAGTTGTGCGTAAATCTAATCTGCTGACCGCTAACGGTTGGCGGCTAAATAATTTCTTTCAACACTTTAACAAGCGCCCTTGCCATAGAGAAAAAGCCAAGGTCGGTGGGATGGCAGTTATCAACTGTACCCTCGCTTAGACAAAGACGCATAAGAGCTTTACCGTCAATGAGATAAACGTTATTATCTCCGTTGGCTTTAGCGTTTTCGTAGGTGCGCTGTATAATTTCAAGCCTTGTTTTTTCTTCCTTTGTTAAATTATATTTCGGTCTTGACATCATAATTATGGGCAAATTTGGCTTGGCTTTTCTGATTTCCTTGAACATTCTTTCGTGAGTTGCTTCCAAATGCTCAACCGTTGGTGCGTTATGGTCGTAATCATAAACGAAAGCGCACATATCAAGAGAGCATATATATTGAGAAATTTCCTTTTCGGCTTTTGCATTTCCGGAAAAGCCAAGGTTTATATGGTCAACCTTTAATTCTCTGGAAATTATCGCTTGATAAGAGCTTCCGGGACGGGAGGCGCAACCGCCTTGGGTAATTGAAGAACCGTAGTAAACTATCGGCAAATCATACTTGTATGGCGTTGCTTCTTCGATTTTCGCATTCTTGGAAAGCCCAACGTAAAGCTCGTTTACGTCGCTGTAAAGAGGAAAATTTATTGTAATTTCACGCATTTTTTTGCTTCCGAAATCAATTACGCTCTCATATCCGTCGTTAAGGTCGAAGGGCGGAATAAAGGAGGCGCGATAGCTTTCGCCTATATATAAATCAAACCCTGATGAGCCACTCAAAGCAAAATGGGGCATTTTGCCTACGTTGGACATTTTTGTGTTTATAGCAATATAGGGGCTGTTCGTTTTAAAGCGTACTCTGCCGCCCGCGGTGTTGGAGTGTAGCCAATGCACCCCGTCGCTTACGATTTTTGCAACGTTTTCCGGCATGCGTCTGAATTTTCCGCTTTCGTAAAAAACGCCGTAAATCTTAAACGGCTCGTCCTTTGCGTCAAAAAACACAATATCATTTTTATTTAATTTTGTTTCAATTTTAAAGTTTTTATCTATTTCTGAAATTTTCATAATATCACCTCGCAAATATTATAAAACAAAACTTTTCATTTTGCAACAAAAAGCTGTGCGCCAAGACGCACAGCTTTTATCGTTATTATTTTGTTGTCTTTTTATTGCCAAGGTACTTAATTAGGAATATAGCGCCGACAAAGAGTATAGCGGTAGCTATCCACATAATAAGAGCGCAAAGAACCCCGCCAAGTGAAGCGCAAGCGCCTGCAATTAAGTAGGAAATTGCCGCAATTACCGCAACGAGTGATGCGTACGGAAGCTGAGTGTTTACATGCTCAACGTGGTTACATTCTGCACCTGCGGAAGCAAGAATAGTTGTATCTGAAATCGGTGAAATATGGTCGCCGAATACTGCGCCGCCAAGAGTTGCGGAAACGGTTAAAAGCATAAGGGTTGTTACGTTTGCGCTACCGCCCAAAAGTGTTACTGCAATCGGAACGAGAACACCGAAGGTTCCCCAGGACGTGCCTGTTGCAAATGCGATTAAGCCTGCTAAAATAAAGAATATTGCAGGGAAAATGAATTGAGGGAAGCTGCTTCCCGCAAGGTTGTTTTCAACGAAAGACTGAGCGTCAAGATAGCCGCCCTTTGCGCCCATAATGCCTGAAATTGTCCAAGCAAAGGTAAGAATAAGAATAGCAGGAACCATAGCCTTAAAGCCGTCTGTAAAGCTGCCCATAATATCCTTAAAGGAAACAACCTTTGTTACCATATAGTATATGGAAATTATAAAGAGAGCAATAATTGAGCCAATGGCAAGTGACATACCTGCGTCACAGTTAGAAAACGCTTCGATTACGTTAGCGGATTGAAGCTCGCTATCAATAAGTCCGGTATCCCAGTTGTAGAAGAAGCCTGTGTAAATCATACCGCCGATACAGCAAGCAATAAGAATAATAACCGGTATTAAAAGGTGCTTAACTGTGCCGCGTGGATTTGCCTGAATTTCGTTTCCGTTAGAGTTGTCAGAGGAAACACCTGAATGAACGTCACCTGTTTGCTCGGCTATATCGTCGTTCTTCTTCATTTTGCCGAAGTCGAACTTGAAGAAGCAAAGAGCAAATACCATAGCGATGGTTAAAAGTGCGTAAACGTTAAAAGGAATAGTCTTAATAAACATAACAAGACCGTTGCCCTCAAGCTCACCTGTAACAGCGGCAGCCCAGCTTGAAATCGGGGCTATGATACATATAGGTGCAGCAGTTGCGTCAATTATGTAAGCAAGCTTGCTTCTTGAAACCTTGAACTTGTCTGTAACAGGACGCATAACCGAGCCAACGGTTAAGCAGTTAAAATAGTCGTCAACGAAAATTAGACAGCCAAGACCTGCGGTTGCAGCTAAAGCGCCGCCCTTGGTCTTTATTTTTTTACCTGCCCAGTCGCCATAAGCCTTCGCTCCGCCGGATTTTTGCATAAGAACTACAAGTATTCCAAGAACAACGAGGAATACGATAATAGGAACGTTACCTCCTACCTTTTCACTCATTACGCTAAAGAGAGTGAATAACGCTTCAAGTGGATTACCACCTGCGTACATCATAGCGCCAACAAAGATTCCAAAGAACAGGGAAATGTAAACCTGCTTTGAAACGAGAGCGAGCACTATGGCAATAATTGCGGGCAAAAACGCCCAAAATGTGCCTTCCATATTTTCCTCCTAAATTTTTATTTTTTTGAATGGAAGAGTGGATTGCAGCACCTTGTGCTGCAATATAAAAATCACGGCACTATCAAATGCCGTGATTAAAAAATCATAACCTTTAATAGCACTCCACCGTGTTGGTGACAGTTATTGCGATATTCTCGCAATCCCCAAATATGCTTCCTTGGGAAAAAGCATACTTTCGGCGGACATTCCTTTACCGCGCAGACCTTAGCCCTGTCTGCGTTTATCATAATATCCGCAACCTCTATTTTTATGTAGAGAGTATATCACGCTTAAAATGCTTTGTCAATGATTTTATTGAATTTTAATGGAATTTACCTTTATTTGATATTCGTACGCCTCACCTGTTATGGAAATCAGATAAGGTAAATTGTTTTCGCCATAAGTGACTGTGTAAATACCGTAATCGGTATCGAAGGAAATAACGTTATTTTGATTTACCGTTGTAATTGCTTCCTCTCTTAATGAAAATGAATTTAAAATGGCGCAAATTCCCGCAAGGCTATCCTTCTTTACGTCAATTTTCATATCGTCCTTAAGAATACAGGCTGTATTGTCAGTAATTTCGAAGCTTACACCGTTTAAACTGTCAGGGGACAAAACGTGAAGGGAAAGAGAAGAACTATTTTTCGATATTATAACCTCATAATTTTCATTTACTGTGCAGTGCGCCTCCAAATCGTTTGCTTGATAGGACAAAATATCATATTCCTGCTTGCAGGAAGCAAAAAATAAAACAAGCAAGGGAAAAATTAAAATCAGCTTTTTCATAAAATCACCTCATTTAATAATATTATCAAAGAGATTTTTTATGACCAAGAAAAAGGAGAGCCGATTTAGCTCTCCTTGAAATTTTATGATTTACTCGCCTGTGTAGCCCCATTCAACAGGTCTTTCAGAGTAGTTCCAAAGATTGCTCCAGCCCAGCGGTGCGTTTTCAGCCTCGCAATAAATTGTCAGCTTGGAGCAGTTAGCGAAAGTAGATTCACCAATCTCGGTAACTGAGTTTGGAATCACAATGGATTGAAGCAATGAGCAGTTATTAAATGCGCTTTTGCCAATGCTTGTTACGCTTGTCGGAATGTTAATGGTCGAGAGTAAAATACAGTTAGTAAAAGCCTCATCACCTATACTTGTAACTCCGTTTGGAATTTCAATTGTCAAAAGCGAGTGAGAGTCTATAAAGGCTCTTCCGTCTATTTTTGTAACGGAGCTTGGAACTGTAAATGAGGTATCAAGCTTGCCTTGAGCGTACTTAATAAGAGTTTTTTCATCAGCGGAATATAAATTGCCGTCTATTGATTTGTAGTTTGCGTTATTTTCGTCAACTGAAATGCTTTCAAGACAATAGCAGCCTGTAAATGCATATTGACCGATTTCTGTAACGCCTGTCGGAATGGTGATAGTTTTAAGACTGCTGCAAAGCAAAAACGCCTCCTTACCTATTACGGTAACACTATTTGGAATTTCCAAAGAGGTAAGAGCGCTGCATCCGTAAAAGGCAGACGCTTTGATTTCTTTAATGGTGCTTGGTAATACGATTGTCTTTAAGCTGGAGCAGTCTGCAAAGCCAAATTCCGCAACGGAAGTAACAGCCTTGCCCTCGTAGGACTCTGGAACTGTAATTTCGGTTGAATTGATAGCAGAGCCGCATGAAACCTCGTACGTGCCATCATCAAGTAACGCAAATAAAAGCTCGGGCTTTTGATTTTGAGTATCGTCGCTTGGCTTGTCTTGATTATTTGAGTCAGTACTGCCTGTATCCTGCTCGGAGCCTGTATCAGCATTGCTTGAGTCGGGTACAGAGCCGGTATCGGACGAGTCATCACCCTGATTGTTGCAGGAGCATGATGAGGAAACCAACATCATCGCAGTAAAAATTGCAAAAGCTAAAAGCAAAATGAGTATTTTTTTCATAATAATTCTCCTATAGATTTAAGTAACCAATGAAAAAGTAACGTCTATATTTTATCATACACTAAACGTTTTGTCAACAGAGGGCTTTTATTTACCCACGTAGCGCCAGGTAACGGGGCAGTCTGAGCTGTTCCACCAGTCGTTCCAGCCTGAGCCCATTGTGCCTCTGCAATATATTCTTAAGGACAAGCAACCCTCAAAGGCAAATCTGTCAATTTTGGTTACACCCTCGGGAATAATAATTTTTGCAATTCGAATGCAGTCCTTAAATGCAGAAGAGCCGATGGTTTTAAGTGATTCGGGAAGGTCGATTTTTTCAAGATAAGGACAGCCCTTAAATGCGTATTCGTCAATAACCTCAAGCCCCTCTTCGGAAATAATTACGTTTCTTAAATCGTTACAGCCGTAAAATGCGCTGTCGCCGATTTCCTTAACGCTTCCCGCAATGGTGAGACGCTTGAGCGTATCACAGTCTTTGAAGGCTTCCTTCTCTATTTTCTCACCGCCGTTAATTTCAAGAAGCTTAATTGTGTTCTTTGGAAGCTCAGAAAGGGCACAGGTCGGAACGGTGGCGTTTTCAATAGGACATTTATCAAATGCCTTTTCACCAACTGATGTGGCTGTTTTAGGTATTGTTATGCGAATAAGACCGTTACAGCCTGCAAAGGCGTGGGCGCCTACTCTTGTAACTGTGTCGGGAACGATAAATTCAAAGACTGATTTTCCTGCAGGGTGCTGAATGAGCGTACAGCCGTCCTTACTGTAAAGAATATTGTCATCAGTTTTATAGCTTTCGCTGTTTTCATCAACAGAAATAACGGTAAGTGAGGAGCAGTTCTGAAACGCACCGTCACCGATAGCGGTTACGTTTTTCGGAATCGAAACAGAGGTAAGAGAGGTACAGCCCTCGAATGCACAAGCACCAATAGTTGTAACCGTGCTTGAGAAGCTGATGTTCGTAATACCCTTGCAGTTACTAAACGCAAATTCACCAACGGATACCGTTCCTTCAGGTAGGTTAAGAGAGGTTAAAGCCTTACAGCCCTTGAAAGCGTTGCTTCCAATTTCGGTAACGGAGCCGGGCAAAGTGAGCTTTTCAAGCTTGTAGCAGTTTTGAAAGGCATTTTCCCCTATTATTTTAACGGAGTCGGGAATATAAACTGATTGAGCGTTTTCGCAACCTAAAAATCCTTTTTTTGCAATAGCAACAACGGGCTTTCCGTCATGCTCCTTGGGAATTACAATTTTCTTAAGAGCTTTACCGTTTTCAATTCCAACGGAATACCCCTCGTCGCCGTAAGGATAAAATTCAAGTCCCTCAGTAGCTTTATTGCAGGAAGAAAGAGCCATTCCGGCAAAAAGCACCGTGGCTATAATCAAAAGTAAAACAGAAATTTTTTTCATAATAAGCTCCTTTGATTTTTCAATATATACAATTATAACACGCAAAAGCAAAATTGTAAATACAAATAATTCGCAAAATGTAAAAAAGCGGATAATGTGTCGATAAAAGCGGCTTTAAGAAAGTGCCGCAAAACATAAAAAACGACACTCCCTTGCAAAAAAATGATTTTTGAAGCCGCAAAGGGAAATATTCCGAAAATAAAACAGCTCCGACAGGCATAGGGACCTTTCAGAGCGTATTTGTTTTCGGTTGTTTATATTTTGCGCTTCTTCTTTTTGAGATTGTATTCGGAGCGTGGATTTATAAAGTCACGGTATCCAAGGTCGCCTCTGTCAAGAGCGCTGACAATAGTTTCTGCAGTAGCAATGTTAGTGGCAAGAAGCACGTTGTGAACGTCACATAAGCGGAGCAGAGTTTGCTCAGTAGCTGAGCCTTCTCCGTAAATTGACGTGTTTTGCGGAGTGTTGGCACGGAAATAGAAGAGAATATCAATTTCATCAAAAGCGATTCTTGATGCAATTTGTTGCTCTCCGCCGTGAGCGCCTGAAAGCAATTTTTCTATTTTTAATCCTGTGGCTTCTGAAATGTAGGTTCCCGTTGTGCTTGTGGCACAAATGGAGTGCTTACTCAAAATACCGCAGTATGCTATACAAAACTGTGTAATAAGCTCTTTCTTAGAATCATCTGCTATGATTGCAATTTCCAATGGTAACACCTCCAAGAAAACAAATTGGATACAAAACACCTGTTTCTAAGATAATAATAGCACATTTACATAAAAATGTCAATAATGGCAGTAATATTTTTTGATATTTTTGCACAAAAAATTGACGTTTATTCATACTTATCTTAAAAATGAGTCGCAAGCTTTTTTTGACAAATAATACAAAAGAGACTAAAAAAAGCCTTTTTCTGTTGTGGAATATAATAATATATCAAAAAATGAAAATATATTATTGACAAAGTAATATATATTTGCTATAATATAGAGCGATAAAACCAAAACTGCGGTTTCAAATAAGACTGTTTTTTCGGCAGGAATAATATAACCTTATCTTGTCGAAAGATAAGGTGTTTTTTTGAAATCGGTATGAAAGCAGGAGAGAATATTATGAAAAACTATACTACAACACAGTTTGATAAAACGTTCATAGATTCTTTATCTAATGCTTTTGGCGTTGACGAAAATAATATTGTTATTTTGCCCGGATTTTGTGATGTGCATGTGCATTTCAGAGAGCCGGGTTTTTCGTACAAGGAAACAATTAAATCAGGCTCCTTATGTGCAGCTCACGGCGGATATACCGCAGTATGCACAATGCCTAATTTAGACCCTGTACCCGACAGCAAAGAAAGCATAAGCAAGCAGCTCGATATTATTAAAAAAGATGCCAAAATTGCCGTATATCCCTACGCTTCTATTACAAAAGAGCAGAAGGGACAGGAGCTATCTGATTTTGATGAGCTTTGCGATTTGTGTATTGCCTATTCCGATGACGGCAGGGGCGTACAGAATGAAGAAATGATGCGCAAGGCTATGCTTAAGGCAAAAAGCCTTGAGAAAATCATTGTAGCTCACTGTGAGGTTGATAGCTTGCTGTTTGGAGGATATATTCACGACGGACTTTTCTGTGCCCTTAACGGAATGAAGGGAATTTCATCCCGAAGCGAATGGGAGCAGATAGCAAGAGATATTGAGCTTGTCAAGGAAACGGGCTGTGCTTACCACGTTTGCCACATTTCCACAAAGGAAAGCGTTGCGTTAATACGTAAAGCAAAGAAAGAGGGAGTTAATATCACTTGTGAAACGGCGCCGCACTATTTAGTTCTCAACGATATGGATATAGAGGACGACGGCAGATTTAAAATGAATCCGCCTATAAGAGATGAAAGCGACCGCCTTGCTCTTGTTGAGGGCATTATAGACGGTACCATAGATATGATTGCAACGGACCATGCCCCTCACAGTCTTGAGGAAAAATCCCAAGGGCTTAAGGGAAGTAAAATGGGAGTTGTGGGACTTGAAACCGCGTTTAGCGTAATGTACACCCATTTTGTGAAAACAGGCGTTATAACTATGGAAAAACTGATTGAGCTTATGGCAATAAATCCTCGCAAGAGATTTGGAATTAAGGATAACGGCTATACGGTGTTCGATCTTGGAAGTAAATATACAGTAAATCCCGATAGCTTCTTATCAATGGGCAAGAAAACGCCTTTTGAGGGAAAAGAGATCTTTGGTAAATGCTTGATGACAGTATGCGACGGTAACGAAGCTTACAATGCGAGCAAATAAAAGCGTTTAAAATTTAACTTAATATATAGGAGAAAAGGAAAATGGCAAAAAGAAAAGACATTAAAAGAGTTATGATTATAGGCTCAGGCCCTATCGTTATCGGTCAAGCGGCAGAATTTGACTATGCAGGTACACAGGCTTGCCTTGCTCTTCGCGAGGAGGGCTACGAGGTTATTCTTGTAAACTCTAACCCTGCAACCATTATGACTGATACTGTTATTGCGGACAAGGTTTATATGGAGCCGCTTACACTTGAATACGTTGCGAAAATTATAAGACACGAGCGTCCTGATGCAATCGTTCCCGGTATCGGCGGTCAGACAGGACTTAATATGGCTATGCTTCTTGAAAAGAAGGGCGTTCTTAAAGAGAGCGGAGTAGAGCTTCTCGGTACGTCAAGCGCTTCCATTGAAAGAGCAGAGGACAGAGAATTATTTAAGGAGCTTTGCGAGTCAATCGGCGAGCCTGTAATTCCTTCCGAAATCGCTAACAATATGGACGAGGCTATGGTTGCTATTGAAAAAATCGGCTTCCCTGTTGTTTTACGTCCTGCATTTACCCTCGGTGGCACAGGCGGTGGCTTTGCATACAATATGGAAGAGTACGTAGAGCTTGCTCAGGGCGCGCTTGATGCATCTCCTGTTCACCAGGTGCTTGTTGAAAAGAGCGTAAAGGGCTTTAAGGAAATCGAATTTGAGGTTATGCGTGACGGTGCGGATAATGCAATTACAATTTGCGGTATGGAAAATATAGACCCCGTTGGCGTTCATACAGGTGACTCAATAGTTGTAGCTCCTATTATGACTCTCAACGACCACGATTTGAAGATGCTTAACGACAGCGCTATAAGACTTATCCGTGCATTAAAGATTGAGGGTGGCTGTAACGTACAGTTTGCATTGAATCCGGAAACAAGCGAGTATTACTTAATTGAGGTAAATCCGAGAGTTTCACGTTCCAGCGCACTTGCTTCCAAAGCCAGCGGATATCCTATTGCAAGAGTAACTGCTAAAATTGCTGTTGGTATGACTCTTGATGAGATTGAGGTTGCGGGAACAAAGGCGTCCTTCGAGCCAAAGCTTGACTACGTTGTTGCTAAATTCCCACGCTTTCCATTCGATAAATTTACAACAGTTCCAAATAAACTCGGCACACAGATGAAGGCAACGGGCGAGTGTATGGGTATCGGCGCTAACCTTGAGGAATGCTTGCTTAAATCGGTTCGTTCTCTTGAAATCGGCGTTTGCCACTTGTATATGGCTAAATTCGATTCTTACAGCGACAAGGAGCTTTACGAGTACGTTGAGGAGTTCCACGACGACAATATTTTTGCAATTTGTCAGCTTTTCCGTCACGGTGCAACTGTTGAGGAGCTTCATAACGTAACAAAGATTACGTCTTACTTCCTGGAATCCTTCAAAAAGATTACCGATATGGAAAAAACTCTTTCAGACAACGTAAGAAGCGTTGAAATTTTAAGAGCAGCAAAGAAAATGGGCTTTAGCGATAAGTATATTGCAAAGCTTTGGAATACAAAGGAAATTGACGTTTACAATTTCCGTCACGAAAATAAGATTGTACCAATCTTCAAAATGGTTGATACTGCTCACGTTGGTGCGTACATTCCTTATTTCTACTCATCAAACGAGGGTGAAAACGAGTCAATCTTGACAGACAGAAAGAAAATTATCGTTTTAGGCGCAGGTCCTATCCGTATCGGTCAAGGCGTTGAGTTTGACTACTCAACCGTTCATGCGGTAAAGACTATTAAGGAGTCCGGCTACGAGGCTATCATTATCAACAATAACCCCGAAACCGTTTCCACCGACTATACAACCTCTGATAAGCTCTATTTTGAGCCGCTTACAGTAGAGGACGTAATGGAGGTTATTGAGTTTGAAAAGCCCGACGGCGTTATTGCTTCTCTTGGCGGACAGACAGCTATCAACTTAGCAGCTCCCCTTGCTGAGCGCGGAGTTAAGCTTATCGGTACAGATTGCGAAGCTATTGACAGAGCAGAAAACAGAGATTCCTTTGAGAAGATTCTTGAGGAGCTTGATATTCCACAGCCAAAGGGACAAGCCGTTACGAATATTGAGGACGGCGTAAGAGTTGCTAAAGAGGTTGGCTATCCTGTTCTTGTTCGTCCTTCCTTCGTTCTTGGTGGACGCGCAATGCAGCTTGTAGGTAACGAAAAGCAGCTTCGTCAGTACCTTAAGACAGCTGTTGAAATTGACGTTGACAAGCCTGTTCTCGTTGACCACTATATCAAGGGCAAGGAGGTTGAGGTAGACGCAATTTGCGACGGACGCGACGTATTCGTTGCAGGTATTATGGAGCTTGTTGAAAGAACGGGCGTTCACTCAGGTGACTCAATTTCCGTTTATCCGTCATTCTCAATTTCAGATAAGGTTAAGGGCAAGATTTTGACCTACTCAAAGAAGCTCGGTCTTGGAATTGGCATTATAGGTCTTTTCAACATTCAGTTTATCGTTGACCAAAACGATGACGTTTATATCATTGAGGTTAACCCGCGTTCATCAAGAACTGTTCCGTTCCTTTCTAAGTCTACAGGATACTCACTTGCAGACATCGCAACAGAGGTTATCCTTGGCAAGTCACTTAAGGAGCTTGGAATTTTCGACCTCTATCCACAGGAAAAGAAGAGATGGTACTGTAAGGTTCCTGTATTCTCATACAAGAAAATCAGCGGCATTGACGCTTACCTTTCCCCGGAAATGAAGTCAACCGGTGAGGCAATCGGTTATGACGACACCTTGAACCGCGCATTCTATAAGGCGCTTCAGGCATCGGGTATGCAGGTACAGAACTACGGCACAATTCTTGCAACAATTGCAGAGGACGATAAGGAGGAGGCGCTTCCGCTTATCCGCCGCTTCTACAACCTCGGCTTTAATATTGAGGCAACCGAGGGCACTGCTAAGTTCTTAAAGGAGCATGGCATAAGAACAAGAGTAAAGCACAAAATCGGCGAAGGCTCAAATGATATTCCGGAAACAATGCGTCAAGGACATATTGCTTACGTAATTAACACAAGCGACGCTTCTTCAAGCCACGGCTCACACCAAAAGGACGGCTACGAAATCCGTCATCTTGCAATTGAAAACAATATCTCGCTCTTTACGTCTCTTGATACAGTAAGAATTTTACTTGACGTTTTAGAGGAAATCACACTTACAATATCCACAATCGATGCATAACCGAAAGCGGTTTCCGCTTTCGATAGCAGTTAGCAATTAGCAGTCAGCAGTTAGCGAGATTTGATTATTGATTGCATTACGTACGGTACTATTCGTTAAAAGTAATGCATTTGCTAATTTTGCTGACCGCTGGCGGCTAACGTCTAACAGCTAAAAACCGAGCAAAGCGAGGTAAATAATGAAGGATTTAGTTTTTAAGATTTTAACAAACAAGGAAATTGCTAAAAACACCTATGAAATGGTGCTTTTGGGAGATTGCACCGATATTAAGTGCGGACAGTTTGTAAATATAAAGCTTGACGGCTTTTATTTACGCCGTCCTATCTCAGTATGTAGCGTTGACGGTAGCAGTTTAACTCTTATATACAAGGTAGTAGGGCAAGGCACTGAGGCTATGGCTAAAATGGGTAAGGACACAGAGCTTTTAGTTTTAACGGGTCTTGGTAACGGCTACGATATTTCTTTAAGCGGAGAAAAGCCACTCTTAATAGGCGGCGGCGCAGGTGTTCCACCTATGTATCAGCTTTGCCGTGAGCTTGTAAGAGAGGGCAAAAAGCCAAGCGTAATTTTGGGCTTCAACTCAAAGGACGAGGTCTTTTACGAGGACGAATTTAAAAAGCTGGGAGCAAACGTATTTGTGACAACCGCAGACGGAAGCTACGGTGTAAAGGGCTTTGTAACAAACGCCTTTGAAATGGTAGATTATACATATTTTTACACCTGCGGACCTGAGCCAATGCTTAAGGCGGTTTACAATAACACTAAAACAAGCGGTCAATTCTCCTTTGAGGAAAGAATGGGCTGTGGCTTTGGCGCGTGTATGGGCTGCTCCTGCAAAACCAAATACGGAAACAAGAGAATTTGTAAGGACGGACCTGTTTTGGTGAAGGAGGAGATTATATGGTAAAGAATGACGCTTTAAAAACCGAGCTTTGCGGTATTGAGCTTGATAATCCCTTGATTCCTGCCAGCGGCACCTTTGGCTTCGGCTACGAATTCAATGAAATATACGACATTAACTGTCTTGGCTCATTTTCGTTTAAGGGAACAACGTTAAATCCGCGCTTCGGTAATCCCACACCGAGAATTGCAGAGTGCGAAAGAGGTATGATTAACTCCGTAGGACTTCAAAATCCGGGTGTTGATAAGGTAATTTCAGAGGAGCTTCCTAAGCTTAAAGCCTGCTTTAATAAGAAGGTAATGGCAAACGTAAGCGGATTTTCCATTGAGGAATACGTTGAAACAGTTAAAAAATTAGATAAAGAGGATATTATCGGTTGGTTTGAAATCAACATATCCTGCCCTAACGTACACGGTGGTGGAATGAGCTTCGGTGTATCTCCCGAAAATGCGGGCGCGGTAACGAGGGCAGTTAAGGCAGTTACAAATAAGCCTGTAATCATTAAGCTTTCGCCAAACGTAACGGATATAGTTACAATTGCCAAGGCTTGCGAGGAAAACGGAGCAGACGGTATAAGCCTTATAAACACCTTACTCGGTATGAAAATAGATTTAAAGAGCAAGAAGCCGGTTGTGGCAAATAAAATGGGCGGCTTTTCAGGTCCTGCCATTAAGCCTGTGGCAATAAGAATGGTATATCAGGTTTACGAGGCTGTTAATATTCCAATCGTTGGCGGCGGCGGAATTTCCTGTGCCGAGGACGTAATTGAAATGATGCTTGCAGGCGCAAGTGCGGTTGAAATTGGCGCACATAACTTAGTTGACCCAATGGCTTGTCCAAAAATCATTGAGGACTTACCAAGGGTAATGGAAAAATACGGTATTAAAAATTTGAAGGATATTATAGGAGAAGCACACTAATGGGAAAGGACGTAATTATCGCTTGTGATTTTGCAAGCAAGGAGCAGGTTTTCAGTTTTCTTGATAAGTTTCAGGAGGAAAAGCCCTTTGTAAAAATCGGTATGGAGCTTTTCAACGCTGAAGGACCGGAAATCGTAAGAGAAATAAAGCGCAGAGGACATAAAATATTCCTTGATTTGAAGCTACACGACATTCCGAATACAGTTAAAAAAGCAATGGCGGTGCTTTCACGTCTTGACGTTGATATGACAAACGTTCACGCATCAGGTACAATCGCTATGATGGAAGCAGCTTTAGAGGGATTAACACGCGAGGACGGCACATGCCCGCTTCTTATTGCAGTAACTCAATTAACCTCAACAAGTGAGGAAAGAATGAGAGATGACCTTCTTATTAACGAGCCAATGGACAAGGTTGTAATGCACTACGCGTCAAACGCTAAAAAGGCAGGTCTTGCAGGTATCGTTTGCTCACCGCTTGAAGCAGAAAAGGTTCATAGCGTATGCGGTAAGGACTTCGTAACAGTAACTCCCGGCGTTAGATTTGCAGACGGCGATAAGGGCGACCAAGTTCGTGTTATGACCCCTGCCGAGGCAAAGAAAATCGGAAGCGACTATATCGTAGTAGGCAGACCAATTACAGGCGCTAGCGACCCTGTTGCGGCGTACAGACGCTGTGTAGCTGAATTCGTTGGATAACGAATTCATCAGCGGTCAGCCGTCAGCGGTCAGCCGTCAGTGGTCAGTGATCAGATGGCTAGACTAACGATTATATCGAAATAAAAGAAAATATTAAATAGGAGTAAGTGTGTGTTTATTGTAAGTGGGCAAAAAGCAAATTGCTGACCACTGATCACTGAACACTGACCACTTGTGAAATATCATGGAACAATACAAAAGAGAATTTATACAGTTTTTACAAAGCGCAGGTGTATTAAAGTTTGGTGATTTTACTGCAAAGAGCGGTAGAAAAATCCCATATTTCATTAACGCAGGCGAAATTAAGACAGGCGAGCATATTGCTAAGCTTGGCGAATTCTATGCTAAGGCATACCTTGACAAGGTAGGTAACAAGCGTACTGCATTGTTTGGCCCTGCATACAAAGGTATTTCAATTGCAGTTTCATCATCAATCGCACTTTCAAAGAACGGTCTTGACGTGCCATTCTTCTTTAACAGAAAGGAAGCTAAGGACCACGGCGAGGGTGGTGTATTCGTAGGCTACAAGCCACAATCAGGCGAGGAGGTTGTAATCGTTGAGGACGTTATCACAGCGGGAACAGCTATTCGTGAAACAATGGAAATTATGAAGGGACTTGATGGCGTAAAGGTTGCGGCTTGCTTCGTAATGGTTGACCGTAAGGAAAAGGGTCAGGGCGAAAAGGGCGCAATGGTTGAGCTTGAAGAGGAATTCGGCTTCCCTGTTTACTCAGTTGTTGACGTTTACGACATTATCGAGTACCTTGAAGAGGACCCGGCAAACGCTGAAAACGTTGCAAGAATTAAGAAGTATCGTGAGGTTTACGGAGCGTAAGCACCGTAAATTAGTGGTCAGTGGTCAGTGATCAGTGGCTAGACGATTAGATTATTGAAGTAAACTACAAAATATAAAAGCGAAAGAAAGTGTAGGTGTTGTAGTGAGTATGGTGATAAGCTAACTGCTGACCACTGACCACTGACCACTGACCACTATCCTTCCGCAAAGCGAAAGGAATTTATGAGAAGTTTAATTGATATTAAGGAGCTTTCATTAGAGGAGCTTGATGAGCTTACCGAAACCGCACTTGATATAATTGCAAATCCATCAAAGTACAGCGAAAAGTGTCGCGGTAAGAAATTAGCAACGCTATTTTTTGAACCGTCAACAAGAACACGCTTAAGCTTTGAGGCGGCTATGTATGAGCTTGGCGGTAACGTTTTAGGCTTTTCGGAGGCTTCAAGCTCAAGCTCTGCAAAGGGAGAGAGCGTTGCGGATACTGCTAAAATGATATCCTGCTATGCAGATATTATGGCTATGCGCCATCCTAAGGAGGGTGCGCCACTTGTTGCTGCTATGAATGCCACAATCCCTGTTGTAAATGCAGGTGACGGCGGACATAACCACCCAACACAAACTCTTGCAGACTTACTTACAATCAAGCGTAAGAAGGGAAGATTTGACAATTTGACAATCGGTCTTTGCGGCGACTTAAAGTTCGGAAGAACCGTACACTCTCTTATTGCCGCAATGTCAAGATACGCTAATATCAAGTTCGTGCTTATCTCTCCGGATGAGCTTAAAATACCGGGCTACGTTAAGACAGACGTTCTTGACAAAAACGGTATTGAATACGTAGAAACAACCGATTTAGTTGGAGCAATGCCATCTCTTGATATTCTTTATATGACAAGAGTACAAAAGGAAAGATTCTTCAACGAGGAGGACTACCTACGCTTAAAGGATAGCTATATCTTAACACCGTCAAAGCTTACAAATGCAAAGGACGACCTTTGCATTATGCATCCACTCCCAAGAGTAAACGAAATCAGCGTAAGCGTTGACGACGACCCAAGAGCATGCTATTTTGAGCAGGCATTAAACGGAAAATATATGCGTATGGCGCTTATTTTAAAGCTCCTTGGCATCAAATAAGGAGGAAGATTATGAGAGTAGATGCAATCAAAAACGGTCTTGTAATCGACCATATTACCGCAGGCAAGGCTATGGAAATCGTAGGACTTTTAAAGCTTGATGAGCTTGATTGTCCTATTGCAATTATCAAAAATGCGCCAAGCAACCGCCTTGGCAAAAAGGATATAATCAAAATTGATGCTGACATTGAGCTTAATTTTGATATTTTAGGCTACATTGACCCGGACGTTACAGTAAACATCATTAAAAACGGCGAAATCGTAGAAAAGAAGCACGCCAGCTTGCCCGAAATGCTTAAAAACGTTATATCCTGCAAAAACCCACGCTGTATCTCCTCCTGTGAGCAGGAGCTTCCACATATCTTCAAGCTCACCGACAGAGAAAACCGCGTGTATAGATGCCTATACTGCGAAACAAAAGCAAAATAAAAAAAGCACTTCGGTGCTTTTTTATTTTAGCCGTCAGCCGCCAGCAGTTAGCAGTTAGCGGGATACATAAACGCACAAACCCGTAGGGGATGGCGCCCTCGGCATCCCGCCAGAAGAAACGACGGCGACAGGGAACGGGGTGCGTGTCCCATTTGAGGCGTAGCCTCAACATCATTCGCGTAGCGACTTCATTTGTCCGAAAGGACAACTTCATTTGAGCGTAGCTCAACTTCATTTGCCAACGGCAACATCGTGATTAGTGGCTTGTCCGTGAAAAGCAAAGAAAACACACCCTCATAAGAGAGTGTGTTTTGCTTTTAATCAAAATTATTCAGTATAACCCCACTGAACGGGACGATTAGAATAATTCCAGCTATAATTCCATCCACTTGGCTTGCTTGTGGCTTCACAGTAAATAGTCAAGCTTGAACAATATCCAAACGCACCGAAACCAATAGATGTAACGCTATTTGGAATTACAATGCTTGTAAGACTTGAACACCCACTAAACGCATATTGACCAATACTTGTAACGCTACTTGGTATTTCAACGCTTGTAAGACTTGAACAACCGTAAAACGCATCGTCACCAATACTTGTAACGCTACTTGGAATCGTTATACTTTTAAGACTTGGACAATCCTTAAAACCGTTTTCTAATATGGTAGATACGGGTTTTCCATTGTGCTTTTCCGGTATTATAATAGTGCTTAAATACTTGGAATTTCCACAGGCAACAGCATATGTGCCGTCATCAAGAGGATAGTAATCAAGGTCACTGCTTTCCTCAAGTATCTTTCCTACATTTACTGGAGTGTTTGGTGCGTCGGTATATGTAATCCAAAGGCAACCGTCAATTACTTCTGTCTTTAGAATACCTCTGCCGTCCTCGCCCTTATCACCCTGTGGACCTTGCTCACCTTGAACGCCTTGTACACCCTGAGATCCTTGTACACCCTGTACGCCTTGGAGACCTTGCTCACCTTGAATACCTTGGTCTCCCTTATCTCCCTTTTCGCCCTGTGGACCTTGCTCACCCATACAGGAAACAAGAGTAAACATCAAAACGAAAACTAAAAGTAAAACTAAAAATTTTTTCATAATCTCTCCTTGAAAAAATACTTGTTGAGTTCATTATATAACATGAAACCAAAAAAGTAAACAGTAAATGAAAAAAATATGGCTTTAATTGAATTGTTACAAAATCTATGCTATAATTACATAAATCAAAAAACTAACCTTACTAACGGCTGGCGGCTAACTACTATCGGCTGTGAGGGGCGCGAACCACAAAGGAGCGAAACATGAAAAAGGTTTTAAAGCAGTCATTTATTGACACACTCCCCGTTATGACGGGATATTTGGTTCTTGGCTTCGGCTTTGGAATTATAATCAAGGTAAACGGCTATGGCTTTCTGCATGCTTTTTTAATGAGCCTTTGCGTTTATGCAGGCTCAATGCAGTATGCCGCCATAGGACTTTTTACAGGTGGCGCCTCCTTGATTACTGTGGCACTTACTACACTTATGGTAAATGCAAGGCATTTATTTTACGGAATTTCAATGATAGACAAATACAAAAATACAGGCAATAAAAAGCCCTATTTGATATTTGCGCTGACGGATGAGACATATTCCCTCGTTTGTACTGATAATCCTAAAATAGAAGAAAACGACAGAAAAAAATATTATCTTTTCGTGTCGCTTTTAAACCATTTTTATTGGATTTCAGGCTCGGTTATTGGAGCGCTTGTAGGCTCTTTTGTTAAGTTTAACAGCGAGGGAATTGAGTTTGCGCTAACCGCACTTTTTGTTACGGTTTTTGTTGACCAATGGCTAAACTCCAAAAAGCATTTTTCTGCCATTGTAGGTGTATTGGCATCAGTTGCTTGCCTTATGATTTTTGGCAAGGATAGCTTTCTAATTCCTTCTATGATGATTATCGCTATTTCCCTATGTCTTTATCCCTTGGATAAGGAGGTAAAGAACAATGAATGATACACAAGTTTGGTACGCCGTTGCTGTAATTTCTCTGGTGACTGCACTAACACGTTTTTTACCTTTTATATTGCTATCAAGCGGAAGAAAAACGCCAAAAATTGTTGATAAGTTAGGCAAGCTACTGCCTTATGCAATTATGGGTATGCTCGTTGTCTATTGCTTGAAGGACGTTTCCTTTGCAAGCGCGGGCGGATTTGTGCCTGCAGTAATAGGCTGTGTCATTGTTGCTGCATTATATATGTGGAAAAGAAATACGCTTCTTAGTATAGTAGCAGGAACAATTTCTTATATGTTGCTTGTTCAGTTGGTATTTTAGTGGTTGGCAGTTAGCTGCCAGCAAGATTAGATTATCTATGATAAAATCCAGCGCGCCTCTGTCACCGATAATATTGAAAAGCTATCACGGTTGTGATAGCTTTTTTGTATATGAAGCTCGCTCAATTATAGCATTAGAAAATAATTTTTGGCAGGTTGGGTCTACCTTACACTGTATGGTGTAAGTTTATAATTGTTAAACCTTTCTTTGTTGCTTTTTCTATCCATTTATGACAATTTGTAAAGGAGTTAGTGCAATATGATATAACATAATCAGCTCTATCTATTAGCCATTCGTTACGTTTCGATATGGCAAATTTAGGATGTATGATTTCTAATCCCTCGGGAAAAATCGTTAAACTTTGAGCACCGCTTATAGCTTTTTCGTTAATATAAGATATAACAATTTTATAGTCAATGTCCGCATATACCTTTTGTAGCGTTAAAAGTGTATTTTGAACAAGCAAATCAAAGTTACCGTTGTTTCCAACGTAAAAGTTTTTTACGCCTTTGTTTATTAAGTATTCAATAGAGCTTTTTAGTTCGTTTTTGATTGCTTCGCTCGTGTTCTTATGCCCAAAAAATGTACAAACCATATTTTTACCCCTGCCAAAATTACGTTATATCATAATTATATCACAAAAACATCAAATTTGCGATATATCGCACACGATATATCGCAAATTTGGTTAAAATGTTGTTAAGTACAATGAAGGGGGAGAACGGATGAACACAAAAGAAGCAGTTGCTAAAAGAATAATTCAGCTTTGTCAAGAGAGAAACATAGCAACAAATAATCTTGCTAACATTTCAGGTGTTGCTCCTTCTACTATTTATAGTATGCTAAACGAAAAAAGTCAAAATCCCGGCGTTGTATCAATTAAGAAGCTATGCGACGGACTTGAAATAAGTCTAAGAGAATTTTTTGACAGCCCAATATTTGACGATATAGAGCAAGAAATAAAATAACCCATCACATTGGTTAGTGATGGGTTATTTTTTTATTTGCTAACAGCTTTTGGCTATTCAACAATTACCGTGCCGTCTAATTCAACGGTGATTTTGTCGCCTGTTTTGACGGTTTCCAAAAATTCATCGCCCAAAGAGTCGATAACGGGCATTTTGGCTCCGCCATCAAGCCAAACGTCAGCAAGAATTACGCCTGCGCCCGCAAGGGAGTCAATAGGCTTTGAAAAGAGCATACAAGCAGGCTGACGACGCATTGAGCATGCGCAGTATAATACAAGTCCGCCTGTTGTTGAGCCGATAGTTTGCGGAATGCAAAGAGCCTTGCCTGCCATTTCCTTATCGTAAAGGTCAGGATTGCTTTGGTCGCCGCATTTTACCTTTTTGTCACCAAACTGTAATGCGCCTTGGAAGGAAGCAAGAGTGTTAAGACCACCGTGGGAAACGAGAGCCTCAACGCCTTTAACCTCACCGGGTGCTACAACTCTACCAACAAATTTCTTCATTATTTGTTACCTCCTGTAAGCTGTGCTAAAATTTCGTCGTCGGAATAATATCTTGCGGTTGTGTAAGTGCGAAGCTTATTTGACGAGGTGATAACGGGCATCTTTTTGCAAAGAGGATTGTTCATATACATAAGTGGGCATATATAGGAAAGAATAACGCCGGTTGCTTCAAGTCTTTTTGCGTATTCGGTTTCCTTGAATTTTTCAATAACATTTGGAGCAGAGGTGAATACGGTAGGAATAAGCACCTTTTTGTTTCCGTTTTCCTTAAGACCTGCTTCAAGCTTTTCAGTCCATTCCTTTAACTGTGTAAGGGACAAATGGGGACAGCCAATAAAGCATAATTTTGGCTTTGCGTCCTTGTTTTTCCAAATAACGGGATAGCTGTCGTAAACTCTTTGAAGCTCAGCGTCGTCAATTACGTAAACCTGCGCGCCTTCGGCAATTAAGCTTTCGCCAAGCTCCTTTGCTTCCGGTGTTAAATTTTCAATATGGTAAAGACCAACCGCGCCGTTTGATGCAGTAGCAGCACCGAAATCCTTCAAGTATGCACAAGCCTCGTCATTCAACTCTGTGCCGAGATACTTGTCAAGCCCTTTAACAAAAGGAACGTCCTCCATTACCTTCATACCGATAGCCGAGCCAAGTAATTGCGCGTCGGGCTTTTTTGTTGTATTAAGCTCAATTACCCAAGTAGCCTTTCTGCCCTCGTCAGTAAGCAAGCCGAAATACGGAACGTAGCCGGCAACGGAACCCATAATATCAATAATGCCCGAATTACGGTTGCAGCGTGCGCCTAAAACGGAGTTGGCGTAAACAACAGCGCTTGACTCACTCCAAGAAAGAATATCACCCTTGCTTGGCTTGTTGCCAACCTCGTCCATATAACAGGTGCAGGTGAATGCGTCCTTGTCCATAAGACCCAGCTTTTCAAGCTGTTCCTCGTAGAAATCCTGCTTTGAATACATAAATTTATTAAAAATAAGCTTTTGAAGGAAATTTGCAGGCACGTTTTTATCAACAGGACGTGGGTCGCAGGAGAATTTTTGACCGGAAACAGCCCCTGCCTCAATGAGCTTATTCATTAAATCATAAATAGGGCCAATCATTTTAAGACCAAAAGATGTTACTAAATGATTGTATTTGCTGGTGATAGGTACTAATTTTTCAGCACCGAAAAGCTCACCGTAGCGAATCAAGGATTCCATTACCTTGGCGTGAGTTTCGCCCTTTGAGCCGTTTAAAATTGCATTTTGTTCTTCTGTTAATAACATAAATATACTCCTTTTAGTCGCTTTTAGTGGTCAGTGGTCAGTGGCTAGTGATTAGTAGATACACAAACCGCCACACGACACTAAAACGCTAATAAATTTAATTTTAGGGGAGCAACGCTCCCCTAATTATATATTTGATTGTGGGGAATAAAGTTGTTCTTCGGTTAGGAAGTTAATCTAATCGCTGATCACTGACCACTAGTCACTGACCACTAAATTTTCATACAAACGTCCCAAGCGTTCCAAATAACGGTTCTTAAATTACCAACCTCTTTTGCGTCGCCGATAACGTGAACGTTCTTACCTTTTTTAACCATAGGATTAGGCTTGTAGCCAAGAGCATAAATAACCGTATCACAGGTGATTTTGAATTTACCCTCTTTATCGGAAACCATTACGCCGTCGCTACCAACGTTAATGAGCTTTGTTTCAAGATATACAGGAACGTCGTTTGATTTGAAGAAATCTCTTAAATAGCTTGAGTTAGCAAAAGGAACCTTATCTGAAACAATTAAATCGTCCTTCATTTCAACGATGATAGGATTCTTACCCTTTAAGTAAAGGTCATAAGCGATTTCACAGCCTGTAAGACCGCCGCCAACAACTACAACGTCACGTCCGATAATTTCTTTGTTAAGGAGGTAATCAACAGCGCTAACAGCTCTTTCCATACCCTTAATGTTTGGCTTAATAGCTTTAGCGCCGGTTGCGATAATAACCTCGTCTGCGCCTAACGTCCAAACGTCCTTAACCTCGGTGTGGAGCTGAACGTCAATATTTGGATATTTCTTAAGCTCTCTTTCGTACCAAGCGATAAGCATCTTGTCCTTTTCCTTGAAGGAAGGAGCAGCTGCCGCTATAAATACGCCGCCAAGACTGCCTGACTTTTCATAAATTGTAACGTTATGACCGCGCTTTGCAAGAACCAAAGCAGCCTCCATACCGCCAATACCGCCGCCGATTACGCTAACGTTCTTTACAGTTTTAGCAGGCTCAATTTTGTATTTATCTGATTGCATTACTCTTGGGTCAAGAGCGCATCTTGCAATATGACTTGCGTCGTGAATAGACTGAGCGTTTGCAACACCCTTATAGTGAGACATATTGAAGCAAGCGTTGTGACAGCAAATACAAGGACGAATATCCTCAAGTCTGTTTTCGATAAGCTTTGTTACCCATTCGCTATCTGCAAGGAACTGTCTTGCAACGCCCATAGCGTCAATCTTATTATCCTTAACTGCTTGAGCGCCAACCTCAGGAGTCATTCTTCCTGCACAAACAACAGGAATTTTTACGAAGCTCTTAATGTGAGAAACGTCCTCAAGATTGCAGTTTTGAGGCATATACATCGGTGGGTGTGCCCAGTACCAGGAGTCGTAAGTACCGTTATCAGCGTTTAACATATCGTAGCCCGCTTCCTCAAGATACTTAACTGCCTTTTCGCTTTCCTCCATATTTCTGCCCATTTCCTCAAACTCCTCGCCGGGAACTGCGCCAACGCAGAAATCCTTAACCTTGGAGGTTACAGAATAACGGAGAGAAACAGGGAAATCCTTACCGCAGGATTCCTTTATAGCCTTAACTATATCGGTAGCAAAGCGGTAGCGGTTTTCAAATGAACCGCCGTATTCATCCTCGCGCTTGTTTGTATATTCTGTTGTGAATTGGTCAAGTAAGTAGCCCTCGTGTACTGCGTGTACCTCAACGCCGTCAACACCTGCCTCCTTGCACTTTAATGCGGTTTTAGCAAAAGCGTCAACAATTTCTTGAATTTCCTTAACTGTAATCTCACGGCACTTAACCTTGTCACTCCAACGTGATGGAAGCTTGGAAGGGGAAGCGCTTAAGTAAGGAACGTTGATAATTGGCTTAACGAGGCTGCGAACAACGGGCATATTATGTATTTTTACAAGTGGAGTTGGGATAGCAAATGAGCGGCCCATACCTGCTGTAATCTGAATAAATAATTTAGCGCCGGTTTTATGGATTTCGTCCATAAACACCTTTAGCTCCTCAAACATTTTGTTGTTTTTATAGAGCCATTGACCTCTGTACGTACTCTTAATAGGTGCAATGCCCGGAATGATAAGACCTACGTTGTTCTTCGCTTTTTCAAGGAAGAATTCAGCTGCCTCCTTGTTAAATTTGTTGCCTGACATATTCATCCAACCGAAAAGTGAAGTACCGCCCATTGGGCAAAGCACAATACGGTTTTTAATTTCAACGTTACCTATCTTCCAGGGGGTAAATAACGCCTGATACTTTTGGTCTAACTTTTCCATAAAAAACTCCTTAACGTATAAAAAATAAATTTTTAGTTATAATCAGTATAACATATACAATTAAATATTGCAAGAAAAATTTTTTTGCATACAATAGTTAGCGGTTTAAACCGAAACTGAGGATACAGCGCGGTGTCGCGCAAGGAGGCAAGTATGGGTAAATATTTCGGAACTGACGGCTTCAGAGGTGTAGCGGGTAAGGAGCTGACCGCAAATCACGCCTTTAGAATCGGTCAGTTTTTAGGCTACTATTTAAAAAATGAGAAAAACCGTAAAATCAACGCAGTAATCGGTAAGGACACAAGACTGTCAAGCTATATGCTGGAGTATGCAATAGCATCAGGACTTGCCTCCGTTGGCGCGGACGCTTATCTTATGCACGTTACGCCAACTCCCGGCGTATCCTACGTTGTCACCACCGATAAATTCGATATTGGAATTATGATTTCCGCAAGTCATAATCCTTATTACGATAACGGAATTAAAATACTTAATGAAAAAGGCGAGAAGATAGGTGATAAAATAACGTCGAAAATAGAGCGGTTTCTTGACTCAAATGAGCATTTACCTCTTTGCGAAAACGAAAATATAGGAAAGATAGTAGATTATTACGAGGGTAGACACCGATATATAGGCTATCTTATATCTTGCGCCAAATGCTCCTTTAAGGGATACAGGGTAGGACTTGATTTGGCAAACGGAAGCTGTAATATGATAGGAAAAAGCGTGTTTGAGGCGTTGGGGGCAACCGTTTTTGTAATAAACAATCAGCCAAACGGAGTGAATATAAACGAAAATGCAGGCTCAACACATATTGAGGCTTTGAAAAAGTACGTTAAGGAAAACGGTCTTGACGTGGGCTTTGCCTTTGATGGAGACGGCGACAGATGTATATGCGTTGATGAAAAAGGCGAGGTTGTGAACGGTGATAAAATTATGTATTTATTGGCAAGGGAGCTAAAGGAAAAGGGAGAGCTGCAGACAAATACTGTGGTTACCACGGTTATGTCAAATATGGGGCTGTACAAGGCTCTTGACAAAGAGGGAATTTTATACGAAAAAACAGACGTAGGCGATCGCTTTGTTTATGAAAGCATAGTGAAAAACAACCACTCCCTGGGGGGAGAGGAGTCGGGACATATAATTTTAAGGAAGTATGCTACCACGGGTGACGGAATTCTGACAGCTATAAAAATAATGGATATTTTAGCGGACAAAAAGCAGAAATTATCGTACCTTTTGAGGGATTTTAGGACATACCCGCAAAAGACCTTGAATTTAAACGTAAAAAACAAGGCTGATGCGTTGAAAAACACCGCGTTGCAGACAAAATGCAAGGAAATTGAAAAAGAGCTTAAGGATAACGGACGGATTCTTTTAAGGGCAAGCGGCACGGAGTCTAAAATAAGAATAATGATAGAATGTGAGGACGAAAAAAGGATAGACGTCTATCTGAAAGACGTAGAGGAAACGGTAATAAGGGAGGGACTGAATGGATAGACTGACTGTAAAAAAGCTTTTCAATCTTGAAAATACGTTAGCAAAGGATTTGCTTGAAAAATGTGTTTACCCCTGGGATATAATACCGAAAATAAGGGACTACATTTTGTTGATAGGAAATGTGCTTGACGTAAGAGAATATGAAAAAATAGGGGAGAGTGTCTATATTTCCAGAAAAGCTAAAGTAGATGGAAGCGTGGGGATAGAGGGCGCGTGCATAATCGGCGCAGGCGCGGAGCTGCGAAAGGGCGCATACCTTCGGGGCAATTGCATTATCGGAGAAGGGTGCGTTGTAGGTAACTCAAGCGAAATAAAAAACAGTATTCTTTTTAACAGGTGTCAAGTGCCGCATTTTAACTACGTAGGGGACAGTATTTTAGGCTGTGGCGCTCATTTAGGTGCAGGGGCGAAAATTTCCAACCTTAAAAGTGATAAGTCAGCCGTAAGTATAACGGTAGGCAAGGAGAAGATAAATACAGGGCTTAAAAAGCTGGGCGCGATTTTAGGCGACGGCGTTGAAATAGGCTGTAATGCCGTATTAAATCCCGGAACGGTTATTGGCAAAAATACGGTGGTTTATCCTCTGTCGTGCGTGCGCGGATACGTAAAGGAAAACGTTATTTACAAAAACAAAAATGAAATTGTGAGAAAAGAATAAGAATTGCAGTAAGAATTACTCCCTTTGACTTTAATGCAATTAAGACTGAGTTGCTATATTGTTGACATTTCATTTTTTATGTGATAAACTTATATAAATGAATGTCAAGGAGATAGGTGTATGTCCAAGGGTAAGATAATTGGCTTAAGCATTTTAGGATTTATTGTTGCGGTTATAATAGGCGCAGTAGTGTTTATAAATTTACCGAGGAGTGTGTTCAGATACGTTGATAACAACGACGGTACCAGCTTTATTACAGGCAGAAGAAACAGCGATATGGACGGAACCTTGAGAATACCAAATAAGATAGCGGGGCAACCGATAACCTGTATCGGCTCAAACGCATTTCGCGACTTTGATTACGTTACCAAGGTGGTAATTCCCGACGGAATAACCCGTATCGACAGTAATGCTTTTGTCGGTTGCGATAATATTAAAAAAATCAAATTTGGAAAAGACGTTACTTATATAGGTGCAAATGCCTTTGACGGCGTCAGAAAGGTGACGGAAATAGAGCTTCCCTACGGGCTTGAGATTATTGAAAACGAGGCATTTTGCTATTGCAGCCATCTTGAGAAAATTTATATTCCGGCAACCGTTAAAAAAATCGGAAGCGGAGTATTCCTCGGCTGCTGGTCCCTTAACGAGGTAATTATTGACGAGAATAATCAGAATTACAAATCCGTTAACGGAAGTATTTATACAAAGGACGGAAAAACTCTCGTACACTTTAACCAAAACCAAATAATTGACGGGGTGGCAACAATTCCGGAGGGAGTTACCACCATAATGAGTAAAGCCTTTAAAAATTGCTCAAGACTAAAGGAAATAGTTATTCCAAACAGCGTAGAGGTTATAGGCGAGGAAGCGTTTTATGAATGCAGTCAGCTTGAAAGAGTAGTCTTGGGAAGCGGTGTTAAGAAAATAGGTAAGGGAGCATTCTATAATTCTCAAAAGCTTGTATCTGTTACCGGAGAATGTGAAATTGAGGAAATAGGCGCTCAGGCATTTTGTTACTGTGTTAAAATGACTGAATTTCCCTTTAACGACGGCTTGAAGAAAATAGGATACAGTGCTTTTGCATACAGCTCAATAAAAACGGCGTGTCTTCCCGGCACGGTAGAATCAATAGGCGTAAGCGCTTTTTACAGGTGTGAGTATCTTGAAAAATTGGTTGTACCAAGCACGATAGTAAATATTGAAGGTCGAATATCACTCAACTGTGATAGACTTGTTTACAACGAGTATGAAAACGGCTGCTATTTAGGCGATGCGGCAAATCCTTATGCATTTCTTGTTAAAGCAAAGAGTAATGATATTACAACGGTTAAGATACACGAAAACACTCGCATAATATGTGAGGAGGCATTCAAGGGCTGTACCTATCTTGAAAGAGTTACGATACCCAAAAAAGTTGAAAAAATAGATATTAACGCATTTTACCGTTGTGGGTTGAAAACGGTTATAATAAATAATAGTGCGCCATATATAGGTGCTTATGCATTTAAGGAGTGTACTTCTCTTGAAAAGGTAATTCTTGGAACTGCTGTTAAGGAAATCGGCAGAGAAGCCTTTTTCGGTTGCGTTGCCCTTGAAAGCGTTGTTTTGCCAACGGCGCTTGAGGTAATAGGAAACGACGCATTCAAGGGTTGCGTATCTCTTGCAAGTGAAATCGTACTTACAAAGGAAACATACGTCGGTTCGAATTCGTTTGACGGTTGTACCTCTCTTGTAAGCGTTAAAATTTCCAAGGACGTGGAGAAAATTTACACAAACGCCTTTGCCAATTGCCCACAGCTTACAATAAAATGCGAGCTTGACGCAAAGCCTGAGGGCTGGAACAACGACTGGAACGGCGAAAGCAACGTAGAGTGGGGACAAAAATAAAATTTTAATAAAAAACCGGAAATTCAAAGGAATTTCCGGTTTTTTTATTTAATTATTTTTAATTACGTAAACGTTTTCAATACCGTAGTATTTAAAAAGGTCTATTGCGCTTTGGTTGATTTTTTCACCGCATACCGCTATTGAAACGGCAGGAGGGCAGGAAACGGTTGTATCCGCATAAATACTATCCAATGAATTATCCACACTTACAAGGACTTTTTCTGAAAAATACGCTTCTCTTGGGCAAATTTGCGTGTCAAGTGGTGTATAGCTAAAGCGAGGCTTTTTGATAGCTTCCTTTTTTTGTGTGGCGTAAAGAACACCAAAAAGGTAGTCAAGCTCGTAGTCGCTTGTTTCGCTCGATGCCATAAGAACAACGAAATCATCGTCGTAAAACTCGGGATAGATTTTTACGTCCATAAGCGTTTTTGCAAAATCCTTGCCGTTATATCCATAAGCCTTCGTATCAATTGTTATCTTTAATCCTTCGTTACCAACAAAGCTATACCCTAAATTTTGAAGATGGCTTTTAATGCTTGAAATTTTATTCAAAACAGAAGAAAGTCGTTCCCTGTATCCGTTTTCGATATATTTATTGACCTTGTCGAGAGATTTTAAAATAAGATACGACGGGCTTGTTGAGCCGTAAAGGCACATTACGCTTTTTACGTGTTGGCTAAAAAATGCAGGGGCATTTTTTGAAATGTGCAAATAAGCTGCCCCTGTTAGCGCGGGCAAGGTTTTATGAGCGGAATCACAGCACATATCCGCACCCAAATCAAGAGGGTGGGCAGATTTTTCTAAAAACCGCAAATACGCTCCGTGTGCATTGTCCACAATGAGAATTACGCCGTGCTTTTTGCAAACCTCGCTTATCCCTTTAATATCGCTCACGTTTCCGAGATAATCGGGGCTTGTTACGTAAACGGCAAAGGGAGAAGCTTCTTCTTTTGAAAGCATAACGTCAAGCTCGCTTGGGTTTATTTCACAGCTTAAATAGGATTTGTAGTTTTTTGGGTATATCCATTTTACGTCAAAATCCGCAAGAATTGATGCGGAAATAAATGAAGAATGCGCGTTGCGTCCTGCTATTACATAGCCACGTCCTGCCACTTTTTTGTACATTTTGGCAAGGTGAAGCATCGTTTTAATGCATTGTGACGAGCCTTCGGCGGAATAGCAGGTCATATAACTGCCAAATAGGTATGAGGCGTTATTTTCGCTTTCCTTTATTATGCCGTCGGCTGTGTATAATGCGTCTGCACCGTCAATTTCCGTAATATCGTTTGGATAAAATTTCCCCTTGTGTCCGGGTACGTGCATTCTTACCGATTTGGTTCTTTTGTACTTTTCAATAAAATGACAAATAGGAGTTTTCATTAGTTTTCCTCTAATGCTCTGGCTGCTGCAACCATTATTGCGCATTCCATACGCTTTTTGAACAGCTCACAGCCGTATTTATATACGCCTCTTACAGAGCCTGTTGCGTGGTAAGCGTTTGCCGCGCATCCGCCGGAGCAATATAGCTTTGCCCAGCAATCCTTACAGTCGGGACGGGCATAAACGTTGCAGGAAGCAAATTCATTTTGAGCCTCCTTGTTTGTAACACCGTTATAAATGTCGCCAAGCTTGTATTTTTCCTCGCCTACGAACTGGTGGCAGGGGTAAAGGTCGCCCCAAGGAGTAACAGCCATATATTCTGTTCCTGAGCCGCAGCCGGATATTCTTTTATAGATACAGGGGCCGCCCTTCAGGTCAATCATATAGTGATAGAATGTAAACGGCTTCTTTTCCTTATCTTTTTTAAGCATCAATTTTGCAAGCTCCTCGTACTGCTGACAAACGATAGGAAAATCAGCCTCGGTTAATTCCTCCTTGTCACCCTTTGCGCAAACTACAGGCTCCATTGAAAGCTCATTAAAGCCAAGGTCAAGCATGACCTTAATATCCTCTAAAAAGTCAGGGTTTGCGTGAGTGAAGGTGCCGCGCATATAGTAGTTTTTGCCGCCGCGTGCATCAACAAGCTTTTGGAACTTGGGAACGATTTTCTCCCAGCTTCCGTTGCCTGCATAGTCTACCCTGTATCTGTCGTGAACTTCTTTTCGGCCGTCAAGGCTGAGGACAACGTTGCTCATTTCACGGTTGGCAAAATCAATTACGTCATCGTCAATAAGAACTCCGTTTGTCGTAAGAGTAAAACGGAAATTTTTGTTGTGCTTCTTTTCGATTTCTCTTGCATATTTAACTAAATCCTTGAGCATTTGAAAATTCATAAGCGGCTCTCCGCCGAAGAAGTCAACCTCCAAATTGCGGCGCGTGCCGGAATTTTCAATTAAGAAATCAAGGGCTCTTTTAGCCACGTCTAAAGACATTATTGCTCTTTCACCGTGATATTTGCCCTGTGAAGCAAAGCAGTAGGAGCAATTTAAGTTGCAGGTATGAGCCACGTGCAGGCACAGAGCTTTAATAACGCCCGAGGTCTTTTGCTTAAGCTTGTCTGCCATTGGCTCAAAGGTGTCGGGAGTAAAAAGCTGACCTGCTTTTTTCATTCCTAAAATTTCATTGTAAAGAGCTTCAATCTCTTCCTTAGTTACGTCCTTTTCAGACGCGTATTTTCCGTAAATCGACGAAATTACCGCATCCTGTGTTTGATTTTCGAATTTTTCTATTATATCGTAGGCAATATCGTCAACCACGTGTACTCCTCCGGAGCATACGTCGATTACAACGTTGTAGCCGTTTAATTTATATTGATGTATCATATTCAGTGGTCAGTGGTTAGTGGCTAGTAGATAGCTACGACTGCTAAAAACGAACTGACAATCCTTTCATAGCGTTTGTGAATTTGAAAAAATATCTAATTACTGACCACTAGTCACTGACCACCGGTCACTAATTAAAAAAGCTGCTTCGTAGCAGCCTTTTTAAAATCAATTATTTGTTTTCGCACTGCTGATTTGCGATACCACAGCTTGTTTTGCAAGCAGATTGGCAGGATGTTTGGCATTCACCACAGCCACCGTTCTTAGCGCTTTCGCAAAGATTACCTGTATTGAGTGTCTTAATGTGTTCCATTATGAAATCCTCCGATTAACATTTAGTTGAGAAAAGTATAGCACAAAAATTCTCTAAAGTCAATACGTTATTAAGATTTTTTGAAAGGTAAAAAGCAGTTGATTTATTGCCGTATTTGTGCTAAAATAGTATTGCGAATAAATTTTGTGAGGTAATTATGGCAAATAAAAAACCTTTGACTAAAAAAAGAAAAGCCCAGATGGAAAAAGAGGCGCAAAGGGCAAAGAAAAAAAGAAAGATTTTGCATATAGTGTCTATAGTGTCAATCGTTCTTGCGGTTTTGCTTGTGGGTGGTTTAACCACTTGGATAATCGTGGCAAATTACGAAGCTCCGCCACCAAAATACACGGCGCAAATTCAAATCAAGGATAAGGGAGTTGTTACGGTTAAGTTAAATAGCGAAAAAGCTCCTAAAACCGTAGCTAAATTCGTGGAGCTTGCAAGAAACGGTGCTTATGACGGAGAGTGCTTTTTCAAGTCCACCGAAGGTCAAATTTTCGGCGGTGAGGAAAGAAGCGATGCTGTAAGAATTTACGGAGAAAAGGACAACGGTATTACACATAGCAAGGGTGTTATTTCAATGGAGCTGGAGATGAGCGATTACGTAAATCCCGCTGAATTCTTCATAACTGTAAAGGACGATGCTTCTCTTGATAAGACTTGTACAGCCTTTGGCGAGGTTACAGAGGGAATGGATATTATTTCCGCCCTTACCGTTACTGACGATAATAAGCCCATTATTGAAAAAATAACCATAATTGAAAAATGATTTTCAAGCGTCAATTTATTGGCGCTTGAAATTTTGTTTTTTGGCGTTTTGTATTGACAAATATTTTAAAAAATGTTATTATAACATAGACCGCATATATATTTATTATTTTATTTGATTTCATTTAGGCTTTATTTGGCGGCGGAGAAGAAGAAAAACACTTTAGACAAGAGGTAGAGAATATGGAATTTTCTGTTCTTATGACAGTTTATAAAAAGGAAACGGTTGAGCATTTTAAACAGGCTATGGATAGCATTTTGAATCAAACCGTAATGCCGTCTGAAATTGTGTTGGTAAGAGACGGTCCTGTGCCAAGCGAGCTTCAGGCTTGTATTGACGAGTACGTGGAAAATGAAAAGATTATATCCTACTATCCGCTGGAGGTAAACGGCGGCTCGGGAAATGCATCCAGAGTAGGAGTGGAAATGGCAAAGCACGAGATTATTGCCAGAATGGACTCTGACGATATTTCCGTACCTAACAGATTTGAGCTTCAGCTAAAGGTATTTGAGGAGAAGCCTTATTTAGACGTAGTAGGCGGTGCTATTGCAGAGTTTGTTGACGACGTTGATAACGTGGTATGCATAAGAGAAACCGTTCTTGAGGAAGAAGAAATAAAGGAATATATGAAGAGCAGAAGCGCAATTAACAACGTATCTGCTATGTTTAGAAAAAGCGCTGTTTTAAAGGCGGGAAACTATATCGAATTGCACTTCGTTGAGGACTACTATATGTGGTGTAGAATGATGCTTTGCGGATGCAGATTTATGAACCTGCCCGACACGCTGGTTTACGTAAGAGTAGGCTATGATATGTACTCACGCAGAGGTGGATATGCGTACTTTAAGGCGCTTAAGGAGCTTGAAAAATTCAAAAGAAAGAACGGTATGATAGGCTTCTTCAAATACTCGAAGAATATTTTCATACGCCTTGTACAATGCGTGCTTTTGCCAAACAAGATAAGAGGCTTCCTTTACAAAAAACTGGCAAGAAGCAAGGCGAAAAAAGCGTAGTATGCTATCCTGCGGACTTAAGAGTGATAAGGCTGGTTTTATCAATCGGCGGACATAGATGTTTTAGGAAAGGTAATTGAATGATGAAAAAAATAGATTTAGCAGAGCTTAAGAAAATAGAGCTGGATGTTCTTTGTAAGATACACGATATTTGCCAACAGCAAAACATAAGATACTCGTTAGCGGCAGGTACGTTACTTGGCGCAGTTCGTCACGGAGGATTTATACCTTGGGATGACGATATTGATATTTTTATGCCAAGACCGGATTATGACAGATTTATTGAATACTGTAAGTCCAATCCGGTACCGTTCAATATGCTTTGCGCAGAAACAAACGACAAGTACAAATACGTGTTTGCGAAGGCAATGGCAAAGGACACTGTCATTATAGAGGATTTCAGTAATCCTGACAATATTGAGATGGGAGTTTATATTGACGTATTCCCTGTAGATGGCTTGGCAGATACGTATGAGGCTGCTAAAAAGGAATTCAGTAAAACGAGCTTTAAAAGAGAGCTTCTTGTGGCAAAGAATTGGAAAAAATTCAAAAGAAGCAAGACGCGTTCTTGGAAATATGAGCCGATAAGATTTGCGTTTTTTGTAATGAGCCGTTTTGTGTCTTCTCAAAGAATTATCAAATCCTTGAATAAAAGGTTCAGAAAAAATTCCTTTGAGCAATGCCTGTACTCTGCTTGTATAAGTAGCTCGTATAGAAAGAAGGACATAATGGAAACGGAAATTTTCAAGGAATACATAGATATGGCATTTGAGGGAAAAACCTTTAAGGCGTTCAAGAATTATCACGCTTACCTTTCAAACATATACGGAAACTATATGGAATTGCCACCTGAGAATAAAAGAGTTTCTCATCATTCATTTGAGGCGTATTTCAAGGAAGACTAACGTTTAATGGAGAAATTTGTATGAGTAAAAACAAAGCCGTCGTTGTTGGCGGAAGCAATGGGATAGGACTTGCGATAGTAAATGAGTTGATAAAGCAAGAGTATTATGTGACAATAATCGACAAGTGTGAGCCGGCAACGGAGTTTGAAGAAAGTCAAGGAAGCTTTATGTACTGCGACTTGTGTGACTTTCCTTATGAAAAGTTTGAGGAATTAAGCAAGGATGACAATGTAAAGCTTTTGATTGTAACCGCAGGAATAGGAAGAATTGCGAATTTAGAGTGCTTACATCCTGTTGAAATAGACAGAGTTATAAAAATAAACACAATCGCTACTCTAAAAATAATTCGCGCATTTTATGACAGAATAAAAAATGAGAATGATTTTTACTGTGGAGTAATGGGCTCAATAGCCGGACTTGTAAGCTCTCCTATGTTTTCTGTATATTCCGCATCCAAGGCAGGAGTATGCAAATTTGTTGAAGGCTTGAATATTGAGCTTGAGTGCGCCGGCATAAATAATCGCATATTGAATGTCAGCCCGGGCTCTATTAAGGGAACCAGGTTTAACGGTGGAGAAAATGATTTATCTGTCTTGAGTGAGCTTGCTACGGAAATTATAAGCAAGATAAAGGATAGAGAAACGCTCTTTGTGCCTAACGGTGAGGTGTACAACGGAGTGATAGCAAGGTATAATGAAAATCCGCACAAATTTGGAGTGGAAAGCTATCAATACAAGCAACAATCGGGCAGAATAAGGTCTGAGCGCGCTATAAAGGTTGGATATTTATCAGGAACCTTTGATTTGTTTCATATAGGACATTTGAATTTGCTCCGCAAGGCGAAGGCACAATGCGATTATCTTATTGTTGGCGTTCATCCTGATGCTTCTCATAAGGGAAAAGAAACGTTTATTCCGTTTGAGGAAAGAATGGAAATTGTGGGCGCTTGCAAATATGTTGATAAGGTTGTAGTATCCTGTAAAGAGGATAGCGATGCTTGGTGCTTACATAAATTTGACAAGCTTTTTGTGGGTAGTGATTATAAGGGCTCCGAGCGTTTTGCAAAATATGAGCAGTTTTTTGCTGATAAATGTGTAGAAATTGTGTACTTTCCTTATACAAAAGGTACAAGTAGCACGCAAATCAGAAATTGCATATCAAATAAAACCAATAAGTAAAAAATCGCAGAATAATTTAAGATTAAGAGATGCGACGAAAGTCGTTATGTAGGCACGCTTTGTGGTTCATATCGTGAAAAGGAAATAATGGAAAGGTCTATATACGAGGAGTACGTTGACGTTAAATTTGAGGATTCTGTTTTCAAAGGACTTAAGGAATACGATAAGTATTTATCTCACATATACAGAAATTATATGGAGCTTCCACCGGAGGAAAAAAGAGTTTCTCATCACATGTTCAAAGCGTATTACTTGGATGAATAGAGGAAAATGAAATTACTTGTTATAAGCCATAATGTTTTTTGCAAAACATCAAGCATGGGAAAAACGCTGATGTCCTATTTTAAGGATTGGGACAGTGAGGATTTGGCTCAGCTTTACGTACATATTGAAATTCCTACCGATACGATTTGCAAAAATTATTACAGAATAACCGATAAGGAAATGATAAAGTCCGTTTTCTCGCGAAAGAGCGGCACAGTTCTCAAGGAGAAAGACATAAAAGAAAACGCAACTGAATCTCGCACGGATACGGGAAAGACGGCGGAGCTTTATCAAAAGGCAAGAAAAAGAACGCCTTTCATATATTTTGCCAGAAATATGTGGTGGAGGCTTGGAAAATGGAAAACAAAGAAGCTTCTTTCATGGATTGATGAATTTAATCCCGACGTCATATTTTTAGCGTCCGGTGATTACTCCTTTATTTACGATATTGCATTGAAGCTTGCAAAATACAAGAACATTCCTCTTGTTATATCCTGTATGGATGATTACTATTTCTATAATAAGAATGAGAAGAAGCTTTTTGGAAAAGCAGTGCATCGAGGCTTTATGCGTCACGTAAGAAAAACCATGAATTACGCCTCATGCATTTTTCCTATTTGTGAAAAAATGAGCAAGGACTACGGTAAGCTATTTAACAAGCCGTGCCATACGCTTCCTACTCCATCAACAATTAGAGAGCCGCTTTGCGAGGAAAAAACGAATGCAATTTCCTATATAGGCAATTTGGGATATAAGAGAAATGAGCAAATAGTGAGCATAGGGCGCGCGCTTTTAAACGTTGTGAGCGATAAAAAGCCACAGTATATAGACGTATATTCTGCAGAGAGCCGCGAGGAAATTTTAAAGGATTTAAACAAAGAAAACGGCATAAATTTCCACGGCAAAATATCTGCGGATGAGGTTTTAAAAGTTATGGGACAGAGTATGGCGGTAATTCATACGGAGTCCTTTAATGACAGAACCAGAAAATGTGTTGCGTATTCTGTTTCTACAAAGATTGCCGATAGCTTGGCAAGCGGAACTCCTATTTTGGCTTACGGACCCGGCGAGATAGCATCCGTTGAATATTTGAACGAAAATAACGCTGCTTACTGTGTAACAAGCGAAAGTGAGCTTGAAAAAGGTTTAACTGAGCTTATTGAAAACGCAGATAAGCGAAATGAAATAATAAATAATGCTCTTTCGTTAGCAGGAAAAAATCACGACAGTGAAAAGAATTGCTTAATGATAAGAGATGTAATCAGGGAGATTTTAGAAAAATGAAGATTTTGCAAGTAAATTGTGTATACAACAAGGGTAGCACCGGTAAAATTATGTATGATGTACACAACGTTTTACTTGAAAATGGAATAGACAGCGTAATTTTATACGGCAGAGGAGAAAAAACCACCGATAGAAACGTATATAAAACCTGCTCTGAGCTTTATTCAAAGCTTAATAATCTTTTGAGCAGATTTACAGGTCTTATGTACGGAGGTCTTTTCTTCTCGACCAACAAGCTTATTTCCAAAATAAAGAAGGAGAAGCCCGATATAGTTCATTTGCACTGTATAAACGGATATTTTGTCAATATATATAGGCTGATTTCCTTCCTTAAAAAAAGCGGAATAAAAACCGTATTAACGCTTCACGCAGAATTTATGCATACGGCTAATTGCGGTCACGCATACGAGTGTGAAAAATGGAAAAGCGGCTGCGGTAAGTGTCCAAGATTAAGAAAGGAAACAGGCTCTTACCTTATCGACGGCACGGGCAGGTCCTGGAAAAAAATGAAAAAGGCCTTTGACACCTTTAACGATAATTTAATAGTTACCTCGGTTTCCCCTTGGCTTATGGGGCGCGCTGTGCAATCTCCGATTTTATCGGACAAGAGACACGTTGTGGTAATGAACGGTCTTGATACGGAAATATTCAAAATTTACGACACTCAAGATTTAAGAGAAAAGCATGGGATAAAGGACGAAAAGGTAGTGTTTCACGCAACGCCTGTTTTCAGCGATGATATTAAGCACCAAAAGGGCGGTTATTACGTAATCGAGCTTGCAAAAAAGCTTCCGAACGTAAAATTTATCGTTGCGGGAAATTATACGGAGGGAATAAAGGTTCCCGACAATATGATTTTGCTTGGCAGAGTGTCTAATCAAACTGAGCTTGCAAAATATTATTCTATGGCAGATTTAACCGTAATAACGGGCAGAAAAGAAACCTTCTCAATGATTTTGGCAGAGAGTATGGCTTGCGGAACGCCTGTGGTAGGATTTTTTGCAGGCGGACCTGAAACTATTGCCATAAAGGATTATAGCGATTTTGCGGAGTTTGGCGACGTTGAGGCTCTTTACGCTCTTGCCAAAAATCGCTTGGATATTAAGCATAATAAGGCTGAAATTTCACAAGCGGCGCACAAAGCGTACGCCAAGGCGGTAATGACCGAGGGCTACGTAAATACATACAAGGAGATGTTAGGATAAAATGAACTTTACCATATCAGCAAAAGACAATGACGAAAAAATAAATATATTTTATCTTTTAGAGGCTCTTTGCGGAGCCTTGGCTCCCGTATTTACTGTTCTTGATAAGGGAACCTATACGAGTAGACTTTTCTATGCATCATTTATCCTTGTTGCATCTCACTTTTTTATACATATTTTGACTAAAAGAATTTACAGAAGAGGCTTTGCCAACCTGATTTTATTCGTCTTGATAGTCGCTATAGCATTTACATCGGTATCAATAGTAACCCATGGCGGAATGGGCTTTAACTATTTGAAGAAATTTATCATTTTCTGTACGATTTTCTTGCTTATATTTATTGCTTCCGAGCAAAAAATAAACAAGTCGACGATGAAGGCGGTAATCGTTATATTTTATACGTTGGCTGTGTTCTTTATAATTTTCTTCTTCTTTATGGGAGGAAACAGAAAAACAAACGGAGATAGATTTTCTACTGCTATAACAATGGGCTTCAGTAATCCTAACCTTACGGGAATGTGGCTGACAACTGTAATTTATTTTGTATTTTTTGCAATGGGCAAGATGAAAAATAAATTCTTTAGGTTAACGTCTATCGTCTTTATCGGACTACTTGTTTATATGATTACAATTACTGAAAGTAGAAACTCTCTCTTTTCATTGTTTTTGTTTTTAGTAATGTGGTTAATTTATAAATTTAAAAGAAACAAAAAATTCAGCGCATTGGTTTTACTGATTGTACTGCTTGCGCCTCTTATTTTCGTAGGAGTATATTATTCGGTTATTGATACGCCATTTGCTGACAACCTTGAGTTCCTTGTATCTGAGGGTAAGGAGCTTGACTCCCGAGTTGTTATTTGGCAAAAGGCTTTTAATACACTTAAAGGAAATCACCTTATAACCGGTGACTATTATGGAGCAAGTAACGGTGACGGCGACTTCCAGCTTCATAACGTTGCTCTTGACTTGCTGGCATCCTACGGCGTTATCGTATATGCTTTAGTTATTATTTATCTGATGAGAATGCTGACGCATGCTTCAAATTACAGTAAAGACAAGCTTAATATAGGCATGCTCTGCTTCTTTGGAGTATGGTTCATAGGCTTGGGAGAGGCGGGCTTTATTGTAGGCGCGGCAGGAATATATTTGCCGGTGTGCTTGCTCTTTTCCTTTGGCTTCTATGAAGAGAAAGAGGAAAACGAGGAAGAAGCGTTGGTTGCTTAGCAGATACACGAGAAAGCCGATTTAAACGTCTCTTAATTACGAAAACAGTTGCAAATAAATGCAATAGGAATGGGAAATGAAGAAAATTAAATTAAATCAAATCAAGATAGGAGCTGTAATATCATACGTAGCGATGGCTGTAAGCATCGTTATGGGGCTTATTTACACTCCTTGGATGGTTAGCAGTATAGGTAAGGAAAATTACGGCTTATATACTCTTGCTACATCTCTTATAAATATCTTTATGCTTGACTTTGGTTTGGGCTCTGCGGTATCACGCTTCGTATCGAAGTACCGCGCAGAGAAAAATCAAGAGGGCATAAATAATATACTTGGTATAATTTTCAAGCTATATATAGCCATAGACGCTGTTGTGGTCGTGATATTTGCCGTATTGTTCTTTTTCCTCGGCTCTATTTATACAAAGCTGACACCTGCGGAAATAGAGCAGTTTAGAGTTTTGTACGTAATGGTTGCAGGATTTCATCTTGTATCCTTCCCATTTGCGCCCTTAAACGGAATTTTAAACTCTCACGAGAAATTTATACAGTTAAAAATATGTGATTTAGTATCTAAATTTTCAACGGTATTGTTCGTCGTTTTAGCTCTCAGCTTTTCCGCAAACGTTGTGTCTGTGGTGTTTGCAAATATAGCAAGCGGACTTTTGGTTCTTTTGATAAAGCTGATTATCGTAAAAACACAAGTACCAATAAGGATAAACTTTAAAGCGGGCGGTAAGGATTTATATAAAACCTTGTTTGCCTTTACTTTGTGGACTACGATTATTAGTATAATGCAACGCTTTACCCACAGCTTTGCGCCGTCTGTTTTAGGTATGACATCAAGTAGCGTGGAGATTGCATTATATGCTCCTGCGGTAACCCTTGAAGCGTATTTTTACACGCTTGCTACAGCTATAAACGGTATGTTTTTACCGAGAGTTTCAAAATATATAGCAGACAAAAAGGAAGAAAACATATTAAAGCTGATGATAAACGTAGGCAGGTACCAAATGGTGATTTTAGGCTTGGTGTTTATAGGCTTTGTTTGCGTCGGTAAGGAGTTTATGACCTTATGGATGGGACCGGACTATACAAAAACTTATTATTGCACTATGATTATTTTGTTCCCTACGCTTATATCTTGTACTCAACAAATAGCTAAAACTGCCGTAATTGCAAAGAAGCTTATAAACTATCAGGCGATTTGTATGACAATAACGGGAACTCTCGGTCTTGCTTTGTCTTACGTTTTATCATTGTATATAGGCGCATTGGGAGTATGTATCGGAACAGCAGTAACATCTCTTGCTAATATTGTTTACATGAATTTCATCTATAAGCGCAAGGCCGGAATAAATGTATTTACATTTTATAAAAAGGCGTACTTAACAGCTATACCGTATTTTGTCATTACGCTGGCGTTAGGCTTGATTATAGCATATTATGTTTCGATACAAGGTTGGCTTGGTCTTGCTATTAAGGCGCTACTTATATGTATTGTGTTTGCAATAAGCGTATTTTTCACATACATAACTAAAGACGAGAAAAAAATGTTATTTGCTAAATTAAAGCGCAAATAAACGAAAGGACATAAAATGAGTGAATTAAAGCCCTATTTGGTTGATGTGCCTGTAAGAGTAAATATATGGATACGTCCCGAAAGCCAAAGAAAGCAATTCGAAATATTAAAAGAGGCCCGCCCTTCCATAATGTTTTTAATCTCCGACGGGGGAAGAAACGAAAGAGAATGGGATGCTATTAAACAAAACAGGGCGCTTTTTGACAATGAAATAGATTGGGACTGTACCGTTTATAAGCTGTATGAGGACGAAAACAGAGGTCTTTATACAATGTCAAGAAAGGGAAGCGAGCTTATATGGTCCAAGGTTGACAGATGTATATTTTTAGAGGACGACCACCTTGTTTCCGTAAGCTATTTCAGATTTTGCGCAGAGCTTCTTGAAAAATACAAGGACGACACAAGAATTGTGGCTATTGCCTCTATGAACCACGCAGGAGAATGGAAGGAATGTACCTCGGATTACTTTTTCTGTGAAAGAGGCGCAATTTGGGCGCTTGCAAGCTGGAAACGCTCACACGAGGCACGTGATCCGAGCCACAGCTACGGCAAGGATCCTTACGTAATGAGTCTACTTAAGGAAAGAACCAAGCACGTAAAATATATGTACGAAACAATAGAGGGATATGCAAATAATCCTTTTTACAATAATCACACAGCAGGTGGAGAATTTTATAACCGAATGGCGGTTTATTCTCAAAATCAGCTTTACATTGTGCCTAAATACAATATGATGTGCAATATAGGCTGTACGCCCGATTCTGCTCACGCAGACGAATATAACTTGTTGCCAAGAGCCACAAAAAGGCTATTCAATATGAAAACCTACGAGCTTGAATTTCCTCTAAAGCATCCAAAGTATGTAATACCTGACCAGAATTACAGAAGATATGAGGATAAGAGTCTTGGCAGAGGCTATCCCGTTCTTAAATTTTTCAGAAGAATAGAAACGATTCTTTTGGCTATTAAGTACAAGGGCTTTAAGGGAATTGTAAGAAAATTGAAAAGAAAGAAAATAAGAAAAAACAAAATAGAAAAATAAATGATACAAGTAGAGAAAATAGAAGACTTTTTAACTAAGGTAGATAAATCCTTTCCTATTCCACTTTCAAAGAAGCAAAATTTAAGTGAATTTGCAATTAAGCTAAGTGAAAAGGCGACTCTTTGCACAAAAGAGGAAAATGGCGAGATTGTATCTATGGTGGCAGGCTACACTGAAAATTTAGCCGATAATATAGCATATATATCGGTTGTAGCCACCTTAGAAGGTTCAAGATGTAAGGGCTATTCTAAAGCATTAGTTAAGGAATTTATAGAAATTTGCATAAAGAAAAGTATAGACGCAGTTCATCTATATACTGTGGCAACAAACATATCAGCAGTTAATTTATACAAAAAGCTTGGATTTAAAGAATATGTGATGGAAAATGAGCCAAGACCTGATGATTTGCATCTTATATATTACATAAAGGAAAAATAAAATGAATGTTCTTCTAACATCAGTAGGCAGAAGAGCCTATATGGTTAAGTATTTTAAGGAAGCAGTAGGAGAGGGCGGACAGGTTCACGTTTGCAACTCTGACGATAAAACCGTGGCGTTTCATTACGCTGACAAAAGCGTAATTTCACCTCTTATTTATGACGAAAATTATATACCGTTCCTTTTGAATTATTGCAAGGAAAACAAAATAGATATGCTCTTATCTCTTTTCGATATTGACCTTTTAGTCCTTGCAAAAAACAAGGAAAGATTTAAGGAAATAGGCACGAGCGTAATAGTATCTGATAAGGAGATTATCGAGATTTGCAACGATAAGTGGAAAACCTATGAGTTTTTAAGGGATAACGGATTTAACGTGCCAAAAACCTATCTGACCTTAGAGGATACAATAAATGCTCTTGACAGGGGAGAAATAAGCTATCCTGTAGTTGTAAAGCCCCGTTTTGGATGTGGCTCAATAGCCCTTTCAATAGCCGAGGATGAAATGGCACTGCTTTACTATTTTAGAAGAAATACAAGAACAATAAATAAATCATATTTGAAATATGAGTCTGCATCCGTTGAGGATAAAATTATTTATCAGGAGTGTCTTAAGGGACAAGAATATGGTGCGGATATAATAAGTGACTTAAAGGGTGAATTTCAAAACGCAATAGTTAAAAAGAAAATTGCTATGCGAGCAGGAGAAACGGATATTGCCGAAATAGTAAATGAGCCAAAGATTTTAGATGAAGTAACTCGTTTAGGCAAGTTAACAAAGCATATAGGCAATATGGACACAGATATATTCTTGGTAGATGGTAAGCCATACATTCTTGAAATGAACGCTCGCTTTGGTGGTGGATATCCATTTAGTCATATGGGTGGCTGTAATTTACCAAAAGCCCTTGTGGCTTGGCACAAAAACGAAAAAATAGAAAATAATGTACTTGAAGCAAAAATAGGAATATTGGCTTACAAGGAATTATCAATAACAGTAGTATGAGGATGTTTTTATGGGAACTTTAAAAGGAAAAAAGCTTTTAGTTATAGGTGGTGCGTTTCAGCATTGTAAGCTTGTTGAGGCAGCCAAAAATTTAGGCGTTATAACCTATGTAACAGATTATTTGCCTCGTGAAAAGGCACCTGCAAAGCAAATAGCAGACAAGTATTTTATGCACAATATAACCGATATAAGCGAAATTGTAGAAATGTGCAAGGAGGAGGGAATTGATGGCGTAATTTCCACATCCTTAGATGCTTGTCAAAAGCCATATCAGCAAATTTGCGAAAGCTTAGGCGTTCCTTGCTTTGGTACAAGGGAGCAATTTGATATCCTCACCGACAAAAATCTATTTAAGCAATACTGCCGAAAAAATGGCGTAGATGTTATTCCAGAATATAAAGAGTCTGATTTTGCAAGTAAGGATGTATGCGAAAGAAATGTTAGTTTTCCAATACTTGTAAAGCCTGGTGAAAGCCGCGGCTCTCGTGGACAAACAATTTGCTATTCCTATGAGGAAACAGCCTCTGCAATCGAATTTGCAAAAGAGGTTAGCTCAAACGGACAGGCTGTTATTGAAAAGTATATGGGTCAGGCTAATGATTTCTCAATGACAATACTTATGATAAACGGTAAAGCCTATCCAATTAGAACAGTTGACAGATTTTTAGGTAAATACGAGGACAAGCTAGATAAATTAGCAGTAGGCTCAGCATCACCATCTGTATTTACTGACCTTTATATGAAGAATGTTCACGAAAAAGTTGAGAAGCTATATATAGATATAGGACTTGTCAATGCTCCTGTGTTTATGCAAGGCTTTGTGGATGGCGACACAGTAAGATTCTACGACCCAGGACTTCGCTTGCCTGGTGGTGAATATGAGAGAATGTTCACTGTGGCTATGGACAAGAATCCAATGTATCCTCTTATCGAGTTCGCACTTACAGGAAAGGTTGAAAAATACGCACAAAGCTTTGATAAAAACGATGTGTATTTAAAAGGACAAGTAGTAGGACAGGTGCTACCAACCTTAAGAGGTGGCAAAATATCTAAAATTGAAGGCTTAGATAAAATAAGAGAAATGCAAAATGTTGTTGCTGTATTTGATAGATATAGCATAGGCGACATTATTGAGGAAACACACAATGTAAGCCAACGCTTTTGCGAAATTGATTTAGTATGTAAAAACGAAACGGAAATGAAGAATGTAGTGGATAAAATTTATTCAACTATTAAGATTTCAGACGAAAACGGTAACAGTATGATAGTGTCAAATTATGATACATCAGTATTTGATGAACGGCAAGAGCGTCTAAAGAGGGAGAAATAATCTGACAATGGAATTTTTGTATTTAGGAGTAGTATTTGCTGTTGCAATATTATTCTTCTGTGTGATTAAAAGACCGCTTCATGAAAGCATGTTAGCTGCTTTTATTGTGCTTTTATGCGTAAGCGGTAAGTGGGCAAGCTTGGGCAAATATTTATGGGATGCCCTAACAGAACCAAGTCTATATGTAATTATAGTATTTGTTGTATCCGCATCCTTGCTTTCAAAAACTACGGTAATTGATGATTGTGTAGCCTTGATATTATCTATATTTGGCAGATTAAGAGGCGGCGCCGGCTACGTAGCTATAATCGGCTCAACCTATATGGGCTCATTATCCGGAAGCGGTCCCGGTAACGTTGCAACAACAGGTGTATTTACAATTCCTGCAATGAAGAGGTCAAAATTCCCACCTCACTTGGCTGCAAACGTAGAGGCTCATGCAAGCACAATGGGAAATATGATACCTCCTGCCGGAATGATTGCAATTGCTTTTGCGGCGCTTGACGGGCTATACCCTAATCAATATTCATATTCTCAATATTGGATAGTTCTTTGGATTCTTGCCATTTGGTTTATTGTTCAGCGTATAATTACTCTTTATTTGATGTGTCGCTATTACAAGGTTGAACCAATGAAAAAAGAGGACCTGCCGAGTTTCAAAGAAACCTTGAAAAAGGGCTGGCGCGCAATATTCTTACCGGTGATTGTATTTGCACCGTTTCTTATGACAAGCGTGTTCGAAAAGTTCTTCCAATCAAGACTTAACATTGTTGATAAAGTAACAAATGAAGTTGTTGTAAACGGAACAAAAGCGCTTAATGACTCTATAATTCTTATTATTCCTGCCCTTATAGTAATTTTCGGTATTTTGCTTTCAGGCAAGGAAACAATGAAAAAAATGACACCGAAGTTTATGCTCGAAGCTGCTTGTAAGGGTATGAAGAGTGTTGTTCCAACCTCTGCGCTTGTTATGTTCGCTTACTTTGTAAGTAATGTTTTAGCTGATACGGATATAAACGGCGCGGTAAAAGAGGTTTTTGACAATATGAATATGCCACTTTGGGCATTAGCTCTTATTTTGCCGTTATTTATGGCGGTTTTAGGTATGCTTTTACCGGGCTCAACGCAGGTGAAAATTTTCGGCGGAATTGTTATTACTATTATCGCCGGAGCGGGCGGAAGTCCTCTTCTTGCTGCCGCTATGCTCCCTTGCATCTGCGGAGCTATGCACGGTGTTACTCCACCGTATTGCGCTTGCGTATATACCGCTATGGGTATAGCAGAATCGGAAACAAAGCCAACGTTAGTAAACTGCGGTGTGTGGATATCAATACATTATATACTTTCAGTTATAATGATTTTATTTGGACAGTATTTACTGTTTGGATTGGTATAAGAGGTTGCTTATGAAAGAAAAAATATATAATGTTTTAAACAAAATATACGGCATAGCCATACTTGTATCGCTTTTTGCAGGCTGCTTACCTGTTATTCCGTTTATAATAGCAATAATTATAGGTGGAGATTTCGGTGCTAATATGTCTGTATTTATATACAAGCAATATTATCCTTGGGTAGCAGTATTGTCAGCCTTTGCTGTTATCGTTGGTATAGTAGCTATGTATATTGGCAAGCGTATCACATTTAGCCTTCCTTCTTGGATGAAAAAGAAAAATGATAACAGCGAAAGCAACCAAGAAAATAGCAAAGTAAATGATGAAGCTTCAAAAATTGATGAAAGCAAAGATGTTAAATAAATAACTAAAGCATATAGTAAATGCAAAAGGAAAACGAGAAAAAATGATATTTGATACTAACATTAAAGAGGTAAAGCTTATTGAGCCACGAGTTTTTTGTGATGATAGAGGCTCATTTAACGAGGTTTTTAGTGTAAGAGAGCTTGAAAAGAACGGAATAGACTTTAAGCCTGTTCAGGAAAATTGCGCATTTTCATTAAAGCCTGGCACTGTAAGAGGCATACATTTTCAAAACAACCCCCATGCACAAGCAAAGCTAGTGCGTTGCACAAAGGGAAGAGTTAGGGATTATGCCATTGATTTAAGAAAATCCTCGCCAACATATTTACAATATGCTTGTGTAGAATTAACAGAAGAAAACAAAAAACAGCTATTTATTCCAAAGGGATTTGCTCATGCAGTTATTAGCCTAACAGAAAATTCAGAAATAGAATATTTAGTAGATAGCTTATATGAGCCAAGCTGTGATCGCTCTATCAGCCCTTTAGATAAAACAATCAATATTGATTGGGGCTTTGATGAGCTTGTGTTATCTGACAAGGATAAAAACGCACCAAAGCTTCAGGATTCAGATTGCAATTTTTAATTCAAGACAAAAAATAACAGGAGAAAAAAGAAATGAACAAGCAAATTAATGTAACAAGATCATCAATGCCAACATACGAGGAGTATTGCGAGGAAATAAAAAGCCTTTGGGATTCTAGATGGCTTTCAAACAGAGGAATGAAGCACAGAGAATTTGAAGAAATGCTACAAAAGTATTTAGATACTGAAAATGTAGCTCTATTCGCAAATGGACATGTTGCCCTAGAGGTTGCAATTGATGCATTCGGCTTTGAAAAGGGTAGTGAGGTTATTACAACTCCATACACACACTGCTCCACAACTCACGCGATCGCAAGAAACGGCTTAATCCCTGTTTTCTGTGATATTAACGATACAGATTACACTATTGATGCTTCTAAAATAGAGGAGCTAATCACAGATAAAACCTGTGCTATTGTTGCAACACATGTATATGGCTATGTATGTGATGTTAAGAAAATCCAAGAGATTGCAGACAAGCACAATTTAAAGGTAATTTATGATGCAGCTCACGCATTTGGCGTAACTATTGATGGCAAGGGCGTTGCTAATTTTGGAGATGCAGCTATGTTTAGCTGTCATGCAACAAAGGTTTTCCATACAATCGAGGGTGGAATTACTGCATTTAAGGATAAGAATGTTTACTCAAAGGTTGACCAGCTAACAAACTTTGGCTTTACAAGTCATGAGTCAGTTGCTTATGTAAGCACAAATGCAAGAATGAATGAATACGAGGCAGCTATGGGTATTTGCAATCTTCGCCACATTGATGATGAAATTTCAAAGAGAAGACTTGCAGCAGAAAGATATGTAGAAAGACTATCAAATGTTGATGGCATTAAATTGATTGCTCCACAAAAGGGCGTTACACAAAATTATTCATACTTCCCTGTATTTTTCGATGGCTATAAGCTAGACAGAAACCAAGTTCAAGCTAAGCTAGCAGAAAACAAGGTTTTTGCAAGAAAGTATTTTTACCCACTTACAAACGAGCTTGAATGCTATGCGAAGGACTACGGATACTCTGTAGAAAACACACCAGTAGCAAAGCACGCAGCTGAAACAGTGCTAACTCTACCTATGTTTGCTGACTTAACAGTGGAAGAGGTTGACTATATTTGTGATATCATACTAAAGTAATTTAGCATAACAAGGAGATAAAAAGTGAAAGGTATAATTTTAGCAGGCGGTAAGGGAACGAGACTTTATCCAATGACGAAGGCAGTTTCTAAGCAGCTTTTACCAATTTATGATAAGCCACTTGTTTATTATCCGCTATCAATTCTATTGCTTGCGGGAATAAGAGAAATCTTGATAATTTCCACACCTGAGGATACTCCTGTGTATGAAAAATTGCTCGGTACAGGTGAGGAAATCGGCATTTCAATTCAGTATAAGGTACAGGCAACTCCAAGAGGACTTGCAGATGCGTTCATTTTAGGTGAGGAGTTTATCGGCGATGACAGCGTATGTCTTGTTCTTGGCGATAACGTATTCTACGGTCCTAACCTTACGAAAACGCTTCAAAACGCTATGGGAAATAAGACAGGAGCTACAATTTTCGGCTATCCTGTAAAGGACCCAAGAGCGTTTGGTGTTGTTGAATTTGATGAAAATCATAAGGTTGTTTCCATTGAGGAAAAGCCAAAGGAGCCAAAGTCAAGCTATGCGGTTCCGGGACTTTATTTCTATGATAACAGAGTAGTTGAAATTGCAAAGAACGTAAAGCCCTCAGCAAGAGGAGAAATCGAAATTACAGCGGTGAATAACGCTTATCTTGAAATGGGCGAATTAAACGTAACGCTTTTTGGCAGAGGTATGGCTTGGCTTGATACGGGAACACCGGAGGGAATGCTTAAGGCGTCGGAATTCGTACAAATAGTACAGGAATGCCAGGGCTTTTACATATCCTGCATTGAGGAAATTGCGTACAGACGCGGTTTTATAACAGCAGAACAGCTTTTACAAATAGGTGAAAGACTAAAAATGACAGAATACGGACAGTATCTTATTTCAATAGCCAAGGAGGGCAAATAAATGACGATATTAGTAACCGGCGGAGCAGGCTTTATAGGCTCAAACTTCGTTTATCATATACTGGAAAAATATAAGGATTACAAGGTGGTTTGCGTTGACTGTCTTACTTATGCAGGCAATATGTCAACTCTTAAGGACGCTATGGAAAATCCTAATTTTAAGTTCTACAAGACCAATATCTGCGACAGAGCAGGTATTTACGAGATTTTCGAGAACGAAAAGCCCAATGTGGTTGTAAACTTTGCGGCAGAGAGCCACGTTGACCGTTCTATTGAAAATCCCGAGGTTTTCTTACAAACGAATATTCTCGGAACACAGGTTTTAATGGACGCTTGCCGTAAATACGGTAATATCCGTTATCACCAGGTTTCAACAGACGAGGTTTACGGAGATTTACCCCTTGACCGTCCCGACCTTTTCTTTACTGAGGAAACACCTATTCACACAAGCTCACCGTATAGCTCATCTAAGGCGGGCGCTGATCTTCTCGTTTTGGCATATCACAGAACCTTCGGCTTACCCGTAACTATAAGCCGTTGCTCAAACAATTACGGTCCTTACCATTTTCCTGAAAAGCTTATCCCTTTAATGATTGCAAACGCGCTTAACGATAAGCCGCTTCCTGTTTACGGAACAGGTGAAAACGTTCGTGACTGGCTATACGTAACCGACCACTGTAAGGCTATTGATTTGATTATACATAACGGTAAAATCGGTGAGGTTTACAACGTTGGCGGTCATAACGAAATGGCAAACATCGACATCGTAAAGCTGATTTGCAAAAAGCTTGGCAAGCCCGAAAGCTTAATTACCTACGTGGCAGACAGAAAGGGACACGATATGCGTTACGCTATTGATCCTACTAAAATCCACAGGGAGCTTGGCTGGCTTCCCGAAACAAAATTTGCAGACGGAATTGAGCTTACAATTAAGTGGTATTTAGAAAATAAGGAATGGTGGGAAACTATCATTTCCGGAGAATATAAAAACTACTACGACAGAATGTACGGTAACAGATAAACACTTTAAGAAAGGTATAATATGGAATATTTGGAGCAGCTTCATAAAACTGAGGTAGAAATATTAGATGAAATAGTAAGAATTTGTCAGAAGCACGACTTGAAATACTATCTTATCGGCGGAACGCTTTTGGGAGCAGTAAGACACAAGGGTTTTATTCCTTGGGATGATGACCTTGATATCGTTATGCCACGAGCTGATTATGATAAATTTCGTCAGCTTTGTAAAAGCGAGCTTGATGAAAAATATTATTTGCACGATATCAACTGTGATAATAAATATTGGCTTATTTTTGCTAAGGTTAGAAAAAAGAACACGATTTTCGATGAAAAAAATGTAAGTACCATTGACGCTCCAAAGGGAATATACGTAGATATTTTTCCTCTTGATAACGCTCCCTGTGAAAACAGCAGAAAGCAACGCTTTCTTACAAAACGAATAAAGGCGTTATCTACGATTATTTACATAAAGCGAAAGCTTAACGTTAAATTCAGCTTAAAGTCAAGGCTTGTTGCGCTTTTTTTTGCACCGTTTTCAATAAAGACGCTAGATAAACATCGACTAAAGCTTATGACTAAATATAACGGCGATGATAGCTGTGAGTATTATATAAATTACGGTAGCAATTATAACACGGTAAAGCAGACTATTCACAAATCCAAATTTGAGCCGTCAAGTGAGGTCGAATTTGAAGGAAAAATGTATAATACGCTTGGAGAGAGGCATTATTTTCTAAATAGACTTTACGGGGATAATTATATGGAGCTTCCGCCTGTGGAGAAAAGAGTTACGCATAAGCCCGAGCAAGTATGCTTTGACACGACAGCTTTGAATGAGGTAGAGCAATGAAAAAATACAAAATAGGATATACGACGGGCGTTTATGATTTATTTCACATAGGTCATCTTAACGTAATAAAAAATGCAAAGGAATATTGCGATTTTCTTATAGTGGGCGTAAGCACGGACGAGCTTGTAAGAAAAGAAAAAAATAAAACTCCCGTAATTCCATTTGAAGAACGCGCCAAAATAGTTGAAGCCATAAGATACGTTGATATGGTAGTGCCACAAATTAATAAAAACAAAATGGAAGCCTACGAAAAATACAAGTTTGACGCTATGTTTGTTGGCAGCGACTGGCAAGGAACGCCTCAGTGGAACAAGTTCGAAGAGGAATTTAAGGCTTGCGGAGTAGATATAGTATATCTGCCTCACACTGACGGAACATCGTCAACAATTATAACGGAAATATTGAATAAAGAACTGAAAAAATAAGGACAAGCTAAAGAGGTATAAAATGGAAAAGTCAATTTTTTGCGGTAAAACGCTAATGATTACGGGCGGCACAGGCTCATTCGGTAATGCTGTGCTTAACAGATTTTTAAGAACGGATATCGGAGAAATCCGCGTTTTCTCCCGTGATGAGAAGAAGCAGGACGATATGCGTCACGAATTTCAGGCTAAAATGCCCGAGGTTGCAGAGAAAATTAAATTTTACATAGGCGACGTAAGAGACCTTGCCAGCGTAAAGAACGCTATGCACGGTGTTGATTACATATTTCACGCGGCGGCTTTAAAGCAAGTGCCGTCCTGCGAGTTTTTCCCAATCGAAGCAGTAAAAACCAACGTGCTTGGTACTGATAACGTGCTTACCGCCGCTATCGAGGAGGGCGTAAAAACAGTTATTTGTCTTTCAACGGACAAGGCTGCATATCCTGTAAACGCTATGGGGACATCCAAGGCTATGATGGAGAAGGTTATTGTTGCCAAGTCAAGAACAGTTGACCCTGCAAAGACAAAAATTTGCTGTACAAGATACGGCAACGTAATGTGCTCCCGCGGCTCGGTTATTCCTCTTTGGATTGATCAAATCCGCCAAGGTAAGCCAATTACTATAACAGACCCAACAATGACGCGCTTTATTATGTCCCTTGACGAGGCTGTTGACCTTGTGCTTTTCGCCTTCGAGCATGGTACGAGCGGTGATATTCTCGTTCAAAAAGCGCCTGCTTGCACAATTGAAACACAGGCAAAGGCTGTAATGGAGCTTTTTGATAAGGATAACAGAAGCGAAATCAAGGTTATCGGTATCCGTCACGGCGAAAAAATGTACGAAACTCTTCTTACAAACGAGGAGTGCGCAAACGCTATTGATATGGGCAATTTCTACCGTGTACCTTCTGATAAGCGCGGACTTAACTATGATAAATACGTTAAAGACGGTGATAAAAAGAGAAATACCTTAACCGAATTTAACTCAAATAATACAACAAGATTAGATATTGACGGTGTTAAGGAAAAGCTACTCTCCTTGTCATACATCAGAGAAGAACTTGAAAAGGACGCAAAATAATGCTATCAAGCTTTGAAACGGGTATTATTACCTTAATAAATAACGGACTAAAGGGCGAAAACAAGCCACTCCCTGAGGATTTTGACTATTCGGCAGTGTATGAATTCGGCAAAAAGCATCAAATTTTACCGCTTCTTTACTACGGAGGAGCTAACAATCCTAAGTTTGTTTGCAGCGACGTTGACGGGAAAATGCTTTTAGCAACTATGTCGTTAACTGCTGTAAGTGAAAATCAGATGCTGGAAATTGACCGTGTATGCAAGGAGTTTGATAAAAACGGAATAGAATATTTGAAGCTGAAGGGCTCTATTATCAAAAGACTGTATCCCCAAGGCGAAATGCGTATAATGAGCGATGCGGATATTCTCATTCGCGAAAATCAAATGGAGCAGCTTGAAAATTTGCTTCCGACACTTGGATATACCTATATTCAAAGCAGCGACCACGAGTGGATTTGGAAGGGGGATATTTTACCTCTTGAGCTACATAAAAGAATAATTGCGTCTTATCAAAAGGATTTTTACGCGTACTTTAAAGACGGCTGGAACCTGGCTCACAGAAAGAATGACGTCAACTGCGAGTACGTAATGAATTTGGAGGATGAGTTTATATACCTCTTTACTCATCTTTCCAAGCATTACAGAGATGCGGGAATCGGAATTAAGCATTTGACGGATATCTACCTGTTTTTAGAGTCGTATCCCGATTTGAATATGGAATACGTGTATTCCGTTTTTGAAAAATTAGGGCTTTTGAAGTTCTATCATAACGTGAAAAAGACACTTGACGTATGGTTTAGAGATGCAGAATGTGACGAGGTTTCCGAATTTATAACCGCAAAAATTTTTGAAAGCGGAGTTTACGGAACAAGACTTGCAGGCTTAAAATCCGAGGCGTTGAAGCTATCCAAGGGAAGCGATGCCAAAAACGCTAAAAAGAAAAAATACACAAGGCTTCTTTTTCCAAAATACAAAAATATGTGCCTTATTTATCCGTGGCTTAAAAAATGCCCGATAATGCTTCCGTTTTTGTGGATTTGGCGCATTTTGATTGCTTTGATTTTTAAACGCAAAAAAATCAAAATAATTAACGAAAAATTGGACGAAATAAACGAAGAAAATATAGACGAATGTCAAGCAGAGCTTGACTTTGTCGGATTAGATTTTAATTTTGAGGAATAAAATGAAAATACTTGTAACAGGAGCTTATGGCTTCGTTGGTAAAAATCTGTGTCAATCTCTTAAAAATATCAAAGAGGGCAAGGACAGAACAAGAAGTATAGTAATCGACGAAATATACGAATACGATATAGATACCCCAAAGGAGTATCTTGATTTGTACGCGTCCTCGGCAGATTTTGTATTTAATCTTGCAGGCGTAAACAGACCGAAGGATGAAAAGGAATTTATGGAGGGCAATTTTGGCTTTGCCTCAAGGCTTCTTGAATGTCTTAAGGCAAGCAAAAACAAATGTCCCGTTATGATTTCCTCATCCGTTCAGGCTACCCTTATCGGCAGATATGGGGAGTCCGATTATGGAAAAAGCAAGCTGGCAGGCGAGGAGCTTATTTTCAACTACGGAAAGGAAACAGGGGCAAAGGTTCTCGTTTACCGTTTCCCGAATTTGTTTGGAAAATGGTCAAGACCCAACTATAATAGCGCAGTTGCCACCTTCTGTAACAATATTGCAAACGATTTGCCAATTCAGGTAAACGACCCAAGCGTAATGCTGGAGCTTCTCTATATTGACGACCTTGTGGAAGAAATGCTAAACGCCCTTGAGGGCAAGGAGCATCGCTGTGAATATGACGGATTAAACCCCGTTATTTGCGAAAACGGACGGTACTGTGTCGCTCCAATCACACATAAGGTAACGCTTGGAGAAATCGTTGACTTGCTCAACCAATTTAAAAATCAGCCAAGCACCCTTATGCTCCCCGAAATACCGAAAAACTCCTTTGCAAAGAAGCTTTATTCCACCTATTTATCGTATTTGCCTAAAGAAAAAGCCTCATTCCCGCTTAAAATGAACGTGGACGCAAGAGGAAGCTTTACAGAGCTTATCAAGATGAAAAACTGCGGGCAGGTATCCGTAAACATATCAAAGCCGTCCATAACGAAGGGACAGCATTGGCACAACTCAAAATGGGAGATTTTTATAGTTGTAAGGGGACACGGACTTATACAGATGCGCAAAATCGGCTCTGACGAGGTGCTTAATTTTGAGGTGAGCGGTGATAAAATTGAGGCGATTTATATGCTTCCGGGCTATACTCACAATATAATAAACCTTTCCGAAACAGAGGATCTTGTAACCGTAATGTACGCAAACGAGGAATTTGATGCAAGTCATCCCGATACCTTCGGCGAACCGGTTTAATACAATCTTTGGTTGATTCCACACCGCACCACGTGCGGATTTCATACAACGCTTTGCATTGATTCCATACACGCTTTGCGTGATTAGGGTTAGAAAATCAATAATCAAATCTTGCTAACGGCTGACGGCTAACGGCTGACGGCTGTTTTACGACGAAGGAGTAAATACAAATGGATATAAAATTAGACTATTCAGATATTCAATTTAAGAATGACGGTAGATTAAAGTTACTTATTATTGTAGGAACAAGACCTGAAATCATCCGTCTTGCCGCCGTTATTAACAAGTGCAGAAGGCATTTTGATTGCATTCTTGCGCACACCGGACAAAACTATGATTACAATCTTAACGGAATTTTCTTCAGAGATTTGAAGCTTGACAATCCCGAGGTTTATATGGACGCAGTGGGTGACGACCTTGGTGCGACGGTTGGCAATATCATCAATTGCTCCTATAAGCTTATGAACCAAATCAAGCCCGATGCTCTTTTGATACTTGGGGACACAAACTCCTGCTTGTCTGCAATTTCCGCAAAAAGATTGCATATCCCTATTTTTCATATGGAGGCGGGAAATCGTTGTAAGGACGAGTGCTTGCCCGAGGAAACAAACAGACGTATTGTAGATATTATTTCCGACGTTAACCTGGCGTATTCCGAGCATGCAAGAAAATATCTTCACGAATGTGGCTTGCCAAAGGAAAGAACTTATGTAACAGGCTCTCCTATGGCAGAGGTTTTGCATAGTAATCTTGAGGAAATCAAGGCATCAAATATACTTGAAAAATTGGGACTTGAGAAGAAAAAATACATTCTTTTATCCGCTCACAGAGAGGAAAATATTGATACTGAAAAGAATTTTCTATCCCTTTTTAACGCAATTAACGCGCTTGCAAAGAAGTATGATATGCCTATTCTTTACTCCTGCCATCCTCGCTCAAGAAAACGCCTTGAAGCAACGGGCTTTGTTCTTGATGAGCGCGTAATCCGCAACGAGCCTTTAGGCTTCCACGATTACAATAATCTTCAAATGAACGCATACTGCGTAGTGTCAGACAGCGGAACGCTTCCGGAGGAAAGCAGCTTCTTTACAAGCGTTGGAAATCCCTTCCCTGCAGTTTGCATAAGAACCTCAACGGAGCGCCCCGAGGCACTTGATAAGGCTTGCTTCGTGCTTGCGGGAATTGATGAAAAATCTCTCCTTCAGGCAGTTACGACAGCCGTAGATTTGAACGATAGCGGCGATAACGGTATTCCCGTTCCCGACTATACTGACGAAAACGTTTCAACAAAGGTTGTTAAAATTATTCAGTCCTACACAGGAGTAGTGAATAAGATGGTTTGGAGAAAATTCTAATAAAATTGCTCATATTTTTTGCGCTTAGACTGCAAAAAATATGAGCTTTTTTGTTCGAAAAAAGTGCTTTGAACGAAAAAATAGGGGCAATTTTTTAGTGTTATGTGAAAGAAATGTGAACAAGCTGAAAAAGAGGTGAATTGGTCTTGAATGTTTTTCCAAAATCAACAATTTGTGACTTTTTTGTGATATATTGTTAGTGCGAGGAACGCAGCAGCCCATAAAGCTGCGTTCCGTGAAAATCCGTATAACGAAAATGCGAGCAAAGAGGTGATTACGAAAAATACAGAGTGCCAAGGCGGCGTCCCTTGAGCATTTTTGCAAAGCAAGACGCAAAATGACGTTTTAGTTCATTCATCAAACACAGCTTTTGGTTAAATTTCACAATTACCAAAATCTAAAAAAAGCAAATCAAATCGAAAGATTGTGCAATTTGCCAAAATTTTTTCAATGTCGGCAACAAAAATCAATAATTGTTGCAAACGACAAATTAAAGTGCTATAATATATAAGAAATGGTTTACTTGAAGGAGGTAAATATGGATTTTAAGAATTTGATGAAGCCCTTTAAAAGAAAGGTTGTCCTTGAGGCTTTAGTTAGAGCTTGTGCAACAGGTTTGTTCTTCGGTTCAGCTTTAACAATGGTGCTTGCGGCATTTTTCAGATTTATTTTGAAATCAGATATGAAGTCGCCGCTTACAATCTGGTTATCAATCGGTGCAGGCGTTGCTTGCATGCTGACAATGGGCGTAATCACCTACAAAAAACGTTATGCCACAAACGCAGACAAGGTTGCGAAGAGAATTGACTCTTTAGGTCTTGACGAGCGTTTCACAACTATGATGGAGTACCGTAAGGATAAATCATACGTTGCAAAGGTGCAAAGAGAAGACACACAGAAAAGACTTGAGAAATTAGATTCCAAGAATCTTAAGGTGAAAACACCTAACAGAACACTTATTTCTTGTGTAGCGATGATAGTTGCTATCTTGCTTCTTTTCTTAATCCCCGTTAAGGCGGAAGAAGTTGAAGAAATTCAGGACTATCTTGAAAAAATCGAACAGGCTATTGAAGAAATTCAAAAGGAAATCGAGGAGTCAGAGGTTGACGAGGAAACCAAAGAGGAGCTTCAAGAGGAGTTTGAAGATTTCAAGCAGGAACTCGAGGATATGTTAAACGATCCACTTGAAAAAGAAGAAACAATCGAGGATAAGCTTGAAGAGGTTTACGAGGAAATCAGAGAAAAAGAAGAGGAGCTTCAAGACGAGCTTCAAAAGGACCAAGAGATTATCGACGAGCTTAAGAAGGATGAAACCACTGAGGACTTGGCAGATGCTCTTGACCAGCAGGATAAGCAGGAAATTTCCGACGCTCTTGAAAAGATGGAAGAGCAGTTAACTGACGAAAATCTTACAAACGAAGAAAAGCAAGAGCTTATTGACCAGATTCAAGACGCAATCGAGGATGCTATCAATAAGGACGAGCAAGAGCTTAAAGAGCAAATTCAGGACATTATGCAAAATGACACTCTTACCGAGCAGGAAAAGCAGGAGCAAATAGAGGAAGCCATTCGTAATGAAAGCCCTGAGCTTAAGGATCAACTCGAAGAGATTATGAAGGATGAAAACCTTACCGAGCAGGAAAAGCAGGAGCAGATGGAAGAGGCTATCGACCAAGATAAGTCAAATCTTGAGCAAGCTCTTGAGGACCTCAAGCAGAACCTTGAGGAGGCAAAGGAATCCTTAAACGATCCTAACAAGACAGAGGACGACTATAAGCAAGAAATCAACGATGCGATGATGGAAGCAAACAAGGACCTTCAGGAAATCGTTGACGAAAACCAATTGAAGGAAGAAATTGCCGATACTCTTGACCAGCTCCAGGAAGACTTGGTTGGCGAAGAGGATAAGGCTATTGACGATACAATCCAAGACAATAAAGAAGAAATCGCAGATTCCGAGCTTGATCAATCCGAAAAGGACGAGTTAAACGACGTACTTGAGGACCTCGAAAGCACAGTTGATGAAATCAAGAAGGATGAAACAAAGACTGACGAGGAAAAGACAGAGGCTAAGGAAGAGGCTGTTAAGGATGCGCAGGATAAGATTGACGAGGCATTAAAGCAGGAAGAAGAAAAGCGTGAAGAAATCGCTGAAAACATGAAGGATGCCGCAGACAAGAATGAAAGCGCTGAAGAGCAAACAAAGGAAGATATGAAGGACTTGGCTGACGCTATTGAGTCAGGCGACAAGGAAAAGGTTGAAGAGGCTCTTGACCAAATGAAGGAAGACCTTCTTCAGTCCACAGACCAAGCTAAGGACTCTCAGGATATGGCTGATATGATCGAGGACGCTATGAAGGACGTTCAAGATTCCGATATGAAGGACGCTCTTGAAAACTTCAAGGAAAACCTCGAAAACGTAGCGGAAAAGGCAGAGAGCAACGCATCACAGGAAGAAGTTGACCAGACCATCGAGGACACCTTTGAACAGGCTAAGGATGAAATTACCGACGCTATGGAAAAGGAAGAGGTTCTTGAGGATGTTTACGAAAGTCTTGATGATCTTCGTGACCAATTAGTTGGCGAAACAAAGAAGGAAGTTAGCGACCTTATCGAGGACCTTGAGGAAATCGTAAAAGACGCTGAGGATAAAGTAAGCGAGGAAGCACACGACAAGATGGAAAGCGTTCTTGACGACCTTAAGCAAGACCTTGAAAACATGCTTGAGAACGACGCTTCCAACATGGAAATCAACAGCGCTATCAACGATGCAAAGCAAGAAATTCAAGATATCCTTGACCAGGAGCAAGCAAAGCAGGACGATGCAAGCGACGCTCTTAAGGATAAATTCGAAAATCTTGCAGACGCAATGGAAAAGAACGATACTGACGCTATGAAGGACGCTATGAACGACCTTAAGAGCGAGTATGAGGATCTTTCCGGATCAGAGCTTCAAGAAAAGCTTGAAGATATGGCTAATGACTTCAAGGATGCTGCTAATGAAATGGAAGACAAGGAGATGTCCGGAGTTTTCGATGAATTGGCTAAAGAATTTTTAGATGCATCAAAGATTCCTGACGGCACAGAAGAAAAGGACGAGGAAGCAAAGGATAAGGCTGACGAAGCTCTTGACGATGCTATGGAAAAGCTCGAAAATCAGATGCAGCAGAATCAACAGAATCAAGATGCAGCACAGGATATGGTTGACAGAATGGAAGAAACTCAGGAAAGCTTGATGGGATCAACCCCACCACCGGAAGAAAAGCCTGAGGAACAACCTTCTCAAGGCGAAGAAGAGCCTAAGGAAGAGGAGCCTACACCTGCTCCAACACCATCACCGGAAAATCCTGAAGAGGGCGGTCTTGACGGAAAGCAACCTTCTGATTATGAGGAAACTGTTTATATTAGCGGTTTAGGCATTATTGACTTCTCAACCTTAACACCTGAAAACTTTGAGGAAGAGCTTGAGAAGATGTTCGACAGACAGTTAACTGAGGAAGAGTACAACGCTATTCAAATGTACTTCCAGACAGTTTCAGGCAAAAATAGCCAGGACGAACAATAATTTAGGTTATATTTAGCTCTCAGATATGCATTTTGCATACCTGAGGGCTAAGAATAATAAATAAAATAATATATTATATACGGAGAAAGATTATGGGATTATTTAATAAGAATAATGAAGCAAAAATTGCTGAAGAAAAGGTAAATGCACCTGTAGAAGAAGCAAAGGCTGAGGTTAAAGAAGACGCTAAGGCTGATGCAAAGGTAGAGACAAAGGCAGAAACAAAGGAAGCTCCAAAGGCTCCTGTATCAAAGCTTGACGCTGCAGCAGAAAAGGAATTAAAGCTTTTTGCTGAAAAGTGCGAAAAGATTTTCCAAGAGGTTAAAAAGGATATTATCGGTCAAACAGAGGTTGTTCAACAGACAATTATCGCTATCATCGCAGGCGGTAACGTACTTCTCGAAGGTGCGCCAGGTCTTGGTAAGACTCGTCTTGTTCGTTCACTCGGTCAAGTTTTCGATCTTCCATTCTCACGTATCCAGTTTACACCTGACCTTATGCCAGCCGACGTAACAGGTACAAACATCATCACAAGAGACGAAGACGGTAACTCAAAGTTCGAATTCCAAAAGGGTCCTATCTTCAGTAACATCGTTCTTGCCGACGAAATTAACCGTGCTACGCCAAAGACACAGGCGGCTTTACTTGAGGCCATGCAGGAGCATAAGGTAACTGTAATGGGCGTTACACGTAAGATGGACGAGCCATTCTTCGTTCTTGCAACACAGAACCCAATTGAGCAAGATGGTACATACCCACTTCCTGAAGCTCAGATGGACCGTTTCATGTTCAAAATTTTAGTTCCTAATCCTTCTGCCGAAGAGCTTGGTCAGATCGTATCAATGACACAGAAGACCATGGATGAAACAGCTTGCGCAGCTTGTAACGGCGAAGAACTTCTCAGAATGAGAGAGGTTGCTAAGAAGATTCCGGTTGCATCAGAGGTTCTCGAGTATGCAATGGTAATGGTAGCTTCAACTCACGCAAACAGCGAAATGGCAACAGAAACAGCTAAGAGATACATCCGTGACGGTGCTTCACCTCGTGCGGCTCAGGCTCTTATCACAGCAGCAAAGGTTCGCGCTCTTATGAAGGGCAGATACAATATTTCCTATGACGATATCAACACACTTGCAGCACCTGTTCTTCGTCATAGAATTAAGCTTGGCTTCGAAGCAGTTACATCAAAGATGTCAGCTGATGACGTAGTAAACTCAATTATCGCAGAGCTTAACAATGTAAGCAAGGCAGCAGCAGTATTTGACAAAAAGAAGAAATAATAGGCGGTAAAAATGAAAAGAAGAATATTAGACGGTGAATTTTTGGACCGTCTTGATGCCGCCGCTCTTTGTCTTAAATCTCAAATGACGGGATTTTTCGGAGGTACAAGAAAAGCAAGAAGCTACGGTAATACCGTTGAATTTGCAGACTTCCGTGAATATTTCCCCGGTGACGATATCAGACGTATTGACTGGAACGTATATGCGCGTTTCGAAAAATACTTCATCAAGCTGTTCACAGATGAAAGACAGATGCAAAATCATATTTTGATTGACTGCTCAATGTCAATGGCGTTTGGAAGCCCCGATAAGGCTACCGCGGCGTTGAGAATAGCGGCAGCATTTGGATACCTTTCGGTTTGCTCAATGGATAAAGTATCCTTTAAGCTCTTAAAAGGAAATGTAGCTCAAGAGTTACCTTTCGACGTAACGAGCAAGGATTCGTTCTATCGCGCTGCTCAAATTCTTGAAACAACTGAATTTGAGGGCGATACAGATCTTGAAAGATCGGTACTTAACATTGCCAAGCCGGGACATGACGACGGTCTTACTATAATTATCTCTGACTTTTTTACAGAGAGTAACTGGAAAAAAATGATAGATTACTTGGTTTACAGACGTAGAGAGATTATGATGATTCAGGTATTATCTCCTGATGAATTATATCCCGGCTTTGACGGTCGTGTTGATATGCAGGACTCCGAGAGTGCTGACAGAAACATGAAGATGATGGTAACCAAGAAATCAATGCAAGCCTATCAACAGGCACTTGACGATTATGAAAAGGAACTTATCGACTTCTGTGCATCAAGAGGCGTAACGTTCTTTACAGTATCATCAAGTGATGCTATTGAACAGGTAATCTTTGGAAAGGGCTTTGAAGCGGAAGTAATCAAATGAGTTTTTTACAACCTTTAGGATTACTGGGACTAATTGCCGTACCTATCATTATTATAATTTACATAATAAAGTCAAGGTACGTACAAAAACCGGTTGCCAGTACGTTTATTTGGAAAAGAAGCTTAAAGTATGTTAAGCGTAAAATTCCACTGAGCATTATTCTTTCATTATTGCTCATATTACAAATACTAACGGTTGTAGCAAGCAGCTTGTCCATTGCAAGGCCAACTGTTAAACCGTTAAAATCAAATGAAACAATTTACATTCTTGATGCCTCTGCAAGCATGCAGACGCTTCACGAAGGAAAAACTCGCTTTGATGTAGCAAAGGAATATATCGTTAACGAGGCAAGCGGAATAGGCAGCAATAGCAGAGTTTCTGTTATTTACGCCGATTCAAGCGTTGACCCTGAGGATGTTCTTATATCAAGAAGCGATAACAAAATCAGCTTAGGATACAGCCTTGAGGACATCATCTGTACTGACGGTGATTCTGATATTGAGGGCGCTCTTGAGGAAGCAAGTAAAATTCAAGAGCAAAACGCCGGAGCTACTATTAAGCTCATAACCGACAAGGATTATGAGAATGCAGACGGTCTTGAGGTTGTTAATATTTCAAGAACCGGCGAATTTAACGTATCTATTTTGTCAGTAACAGACGAAAAGCTTATCACAGGCAATTACCAATATACAGCAGAGGTTGTAAGCTACGGCAGAGGCTCTACCTGTTCAGTTGGTATCTTCGTTGATGACAAATTTATGGGCTCTAAAAACGTTGTTCTCCCTAACACTAATATGAGTGAGGGCGGCGTTGTAAAAGTAGTATTTACCCCTGATTTGCTTGTAGAAGAAACTGATAATCAGGTAGTAGTAAGAATTGACCAAATTAAAAATTACAGTAGCGTAAAGGTTATAGCTGAGTCTAAAGACGACGGTATCCAAGCGGATAACACCTTCTATTTATTCTCTGAAGAGATTTCATCACCAAGAATTCTCTTTATCAGTAACAAATTTAAAACTACTGAAAGCGGCGGAATTGATACAACGAAGCCGACTACCTTCCACACAGCTCTTGCATCTAATGGCTTTATCGTAAAGACAGAGGATATGTTTACAAGCGTTGAAGCAGCGCTTAATACAAAGGGCGCGTTGAAGGGATACGACCTTTATATCTTTGAATGTGTTGAGCCTCCAACAGGTGAGGACTTCCCGAGCGACGGTGCGGTATGGATGATAAATCCAAAGACCATTCCTGACGTGGTTCCGGGCGTTACTATCAGTGAAGAAACCAATAGAGGCGCATACTCTATGATTCTTGCTTCACAGTCAAAGACAGATACCTTTGAAACTATTACAAAGAATCTTGAATCAATTGATTTAGGTATTTACAGAACTATGACTCACGGAGATAACTTCGAAAAGATTTTCTCCTGTGACGGAAACCAGCCTGCACTTATTGCAGGTACATCAGACGGTATTCGTATGGTTATAACAAGCTTTGACCTTAACCACACGTCACTTCCTGTAATGGTAACTGACTACGTTATTCTTTTAAATAACCTTGTTAAGTTCTCAATGCCTGACGTATTACCGGCAAGAGACTTTGAAATCGGTCAAACGGTACAGTTTAACGCTCCTGCAGGAGCAAACAAGCTTACCTTCAAATATGAGGGTGTAGTTCTTGACGTGACGAACGACCTTGATATGGAGTTCGTTCTTGATAGAGTTGGAATTTATGAGGTTGAGGTTGAGTTTGACGACGAGCTTCAAACAACAGCTACATATAAGCTTCCAACACACATTCCAAACAATGAAAGTAATATAGTTATAGTAGGAGAAACAGTTGAGGCTGCAGAAATCCCGGCGGATATCGCAGTTGACTCAGAGCCAGTTGAAATATTCCCATATATCATAGCACTCTTGATTCTTTTACTTGTAACAGAATGGGGGGTATACCATCGTGACGGAGTATAATTTAGACATAGCACGCCCGTGGCTGCTTCTCATCATAGTACCTGCACTTATTTTAGGTATAATTCCGTTCTTCAAGCTTCACAAGAGAAGAAGAAGAGCAGCAAAGCATATAATCCCCTTCATTATTCACATGATACTTATCGTTTTATTAACGTCACTCGTATCGGGAATAAGAATTGAAGAGGTAACCACAGCGCCTACTAACACCACGGTAATTTTCGTGGCGGATATGTCTCAGAGTAATAATGCCATGAAGGATGATATGAACCGGTTTATGAAGGAAATTATCAATGGCGCTGAAACAAAGGATGGCGAAACACAGTTCGGTCTTGTAATGTTTGCTAACGACGTATTTGAGGATTCTGTTAAGAAGCCGGGCGAGTTAGACTTAAAGGCCAACGATTACCTCCAGTACAGCGCTGCTGAGGAAATTTCAGAATCAAACATTTATAAGGCGTTGAAATATGCGCAAAGTATGTTTACCGATGAAAGACAGAATAAGAGAATTGTTCTTTTATCTGACGGTCGTGAAACAGATGGCGAAGCGCGTACGGCTATAAATGGCATTCTTACGGACGGTATTAAGCTCGATTGCGCACACTTTGACCTTGTAGATAGTGGCGAAGCGGAAATTCAAATCGTTTCCATTTCTACCAACAATAAGGTTGCAGCAGGCGGTGAGGTTATTATCAACGTACAGGTTAAGAGTACGGATAACGTAAGAGGTACTCTTACAATATATGACGGCGAGTTTTCAGAGGAGCAGAAGATTACCCTTGTAAAGGGCGAAAATAAGTTCCAGTTCCAATACATACCACAAGAAACAGGTATCCATACAGTTTACGCAGAAATTGACGTAGGCAGCGATACTATCGAGCAGAATAACCAATTAAGCTCATGGTATAAGGTTGAGGGAATTTACAATCTCCTTTTAATTGACGGTGACGAAAAGCAAACTCTGCAAATGGGTAACGTTCTTCTCGACATAGAGCAGGATTACGAGTACGAGATTAGAAAATCACAGGATTTCCCACTTACTATGGAAGAGCTTCTTGCGTTTGACGAGGTTGTTCTTATGAACGTTGACTTCTCAAAGCTTCCTGAAGGCTCTGACGCTCTTATCAAGAGATACGTACAGGAAAACGGCAGAGGACTTGTTGTTACCTGCGGAACTAACTCATACGATTACAGTAATGATACTTACAGAGATTCTCCGATAAGAGACATTCTCCCTGTTGACTTGAAGATTGAGGATGAAAAGGAAGCTGTTGCTATTGCAATTATCGTTGACTTGTCATCATCAATGAGACATAGAATGGGTTCTAACGGTCAGACAAGATATGACGCTGCTTTAGAGGCAACCAAAAAGGCTCTTGACGGTCTTGACTACACAAAGGACTATGCGGGAGTTATCATATTCGACCAAGCTTCACACGTGGCTCTGCCTATGATGCCACTTAAAAGCGAGGAAAACGTTGCGGATATGAAGGAAACAATCGAGTATGAGCTTAACCATTATTACTACCTCTATTATTTGAATGAGGACGGAACAGAGTCCGATATAAGAGTAAATCCTTCTGATGGAAACACATACGTTTCCGAGGGCTATATAGACCCCCGTCAAGTAGAAGGTCTTATTACAGGTAGCCTTACAAATGACAATGAGGGCTCAAAGGAATACGGACATGATGGCGACTTTATTAAGGCATACGGTACCAGCTACAACTGGCCAATTAAGGAAGCAAGTAATATGTTCGCATCTGCAATGCAGTCTGCAAGACTTGACGTTAAGCAGATAGTATTCATTTCGGACGGTCGTCCTAATGACGAAAACTCCGGCTTTAAGAACTCCGTTGAGCTTATGACAAAGTCAGGTATCGTAACCTCAACTGTCGGTGTTGGACTTGACCCAAAGAATACCGGTGATAGTGAAACGGTTGATGCTATCAGAATTCTTAAAGAAATGGCAACAAAAGGACGTGGCGAGCTTGTATTGATACAGGACCCAACGTTACTTCCTGATAAGCTTTACGAAATTGCTCAAAGCATAAAAGGTGACTACTTGAATGACCGTGACGTAAAGCCTATTATGAACGAAACCAGCGATATTTTAAGAGGCGTATCCGACCTTGATACGCTTGGCGGTTACTACGGTACAACGATTAAGGACGATGCAAAGCTTGTTCTTTACGTTGATAACCTTAAGCCAATCGTAGCTGAGTGGGAAGTTGGTCTTGGTAAGGTTACGGTATTTATGAGTAACTTTGGCCACACTTGGACATCTGCAATGTTTGACGAGAATGACGGCATTAAGAACGAGCGTCTTGTTAAGAACATTCTTCTTGCTTCATTAAACGATCAGGTAGGCTCAACAGGTATCAAAATCAACACAACTAAGCGTGACGATGATAAGACAACCATAAGAGTTGAATTACCTACTAACGTAAGACAAAGCGAGGCGCTTAAGGCAGTTGTTAAGAAAGTAAACGGTGAGCTTGTTAACGAAACTTACTTCTTCAAGGCAGCTAACAAAAAGTACCGCGCAGATATTAATACACCTGACAAGGCAGGAACGTACCTTATTGATATAGTTCTTGTTGACGTTAAGACCGGTGTCGAGGATATTCTCTACGATAAGACCAGCTTGGCAGTAGTTGGCTACTACGAGGATGAGTACGATCTGTTCAAGATTGACGGTAAGGCTATACTTACTGACTTGGTTAAGGTTGAGGACTTAAAAAACAAGCTGATTACTGATGCAGACGGCTTTTACGACATTGAGAAAAAGGATATCGCGCAGTATTATCATGATGCTGAAGCTCCGTTCTCAATAGCAGTTTTAGTTCTCTTCATGTTGGCAATCTTCTTCAGATATTTCACATTCCAGAAAACAAAGGAAAAGAAGACAATGTCTGATGAAGAGCAGTATGCTTCAATGCGTAGCAGCGGTAGATAATTTTAAGTATCTGACGCAAGCGACACGGTTGATACTGTGAGAAAAGTTTATTGACATAAATAAAATCAAATAAACAAAAACCACCTACATTTTTTGTGTAGGTGGTTTTCTTATGTGGGTCACTCTCTGCTGGCTGTAAGCAATAAAAGAACGTAGACAAAATTTTAAAAACATAAGAAAGAGCATTTTTGAAGATACTAAAAAAGCCCCCTCATGGAGGGAGCTGTCGCATTAGCGAATGTGGAAGATGTAAGCTTTAAAAGAAGGATATTATTAAAGCAAATTTTCATCGTAAATTGCACGAATACCGCCGATAAACTTTGGACGGACACGAGCGCAAATAATGTTTGCCTCGCCGATTTTGTTTATTGATAGACGTACAGGCACAGCTACGCTTTTTAAATGCATACCGATAAGGGTGCCGCCAATGTCAATGCCTGCATCTGCCTTTATTTGCTCAACTAAAACGGGATTTTTGAAGGTGTGATATGCTTTTGTTGCTAAAGAGCCACCCGCCTTTTTTTGGGGAACGGCATTAACGATTTCGCAACCCATAGCCGCATCTCTTTCAATAACGATGGCGCGGTTTAAATGCTCACAGCATTGAACAGCCATATAAATTTCACGGCTGGATAATTCCTCGTAAATTGCATTAAAGATAACCTCGGCTGTATCAAAATCAGAGTTAGTGCCGATTTTTGATCCAATAACCTCGCTACTTGAACAGCCAATAATCATAATATCGTCTTTTTTTAATTTAGCTACTTCACAAAGCTCACAAATAGCAGTTTTACATTGATTTTTTATGTCCATAATACACCTCAAGCACGTAATGTCTAATTATTGTAACATTTTATTTGAAAAAAGTCAACATTTTTACGCTTGTTCAAGATTTGTTCACAAATTTGTAGTATAATATTAAAGGAAAAATTTGTATATATAAAGGAGAAACTAAAATGGCAAAGCTTCTTAAAAAATTAACAAATCCAATAGGAGTAAAGGGACCTGTTCTTACAATCGTTATGGACGGTGTTGGTATTGCCCCTGCAACTGAGGGAAACGCAGTATATAATGCATATACACCTACACTTGATATGATTATGAAGAAATATCCCTGCGTAAAGCTTAAGGCTCACGGTACAGCGGTAGGTCTTCCATCTGATGACGATATGGGTAACTCCGAGGTCGGTCACAACGCCCTTGGCTCAGGACAGGTTTTTGCACAAGGTGCAAAGTTAGTGTCCCAATCAATTGAAAACGGAAAAATGTTTGCCTCTGAAACTTGGCAAAAAATCGTTTCCAACGTAAAGGAAACAAACGGTACGTTACACTTTATCGGTCTTTTTTCCGACGGTAACGTTCACTCTCACATTGACCACTTGAAGGCGATGCTTGCACAAGCTAAAAACGAAAGCGTTAGCAAGGTAAGAATTCACATTCTCATTGACGGACGTGACGTTGGCGAAACAAGCGCTCTTGAATATATCGACCCATTCGAGGCATATCTTGATGAGCTTCGTTCCGATAGCTTTGATATTAAGATTGCATCCGGCGGCGGACGTATGGTTATTACTATGGACAGATACGAGGCTAACTGGAAAATGGTTGAGCTTGGTTGGCAAACCCACGTGCTTGGCCAGGGCAGACAGTTTGCTTCTGCTAAAGAGGCGGTTGAGGCTTACAGAAACGAATATAAGGTTATCGACCAAGACCTTCCACCGTTCGTTATCGCTGAAAACGGCAAGGCAGTTGGTACAATCAATGATGGCGACAGCGTAATTTTCTACAATTTCCGTGGCGACCGTGCAATTGAAATTTCAAAGGCATTCGACGATAAGGAATTTGACAAGTTTGACAGAGTTCGTTATCCAAACGTAGTTTACGCAGGTATGCTTGAGTACGACGGCGACCTTCATATTCCGTCAAACTATCTTGTAAACCCACCGGAAATTACAAATACAATGGGTGAATATCTTGCAGATAACGGAATTTCACAGCTTGCAATTTCCGAAACTCAAAAATACGGTCACGTAACTTATTTCTGGAACGGAAATAAGAGCGGAAAGTTCAGCGACGAATTGGAAACCTATATTGAAATTCCATCTGACGTAGTTCCGTTTGAGCAAAGACCTTGGATGAAATGCGCAGAAATTACCGATAAGCTTATTGAATGTCTTGAAAGCGGAAAGTATAACTGCTTAAGAGTTAACTTCCCTAACGGTGATATGGTTGGCCATACAGGAAACATTCTTGCAACAAGATGCTCAATGGAAGCCCTTGACCTTCAACTTAAGAGAATTTTAGACGTTGTTGATAAGCTTCAAGGCGTTGCCCTTATTACTGCTGACCACGGCAATGCCGACGAAATGTATGAGGTTGACAAGAAGGGTAATCCAAAGGCTAACAAGGACGGAAGCTACAAGGCAAAGACAAGCCATACCTTAAATCCTGTACCGTTTATTATTTACGATAACTACTACCAGGATAAATACACAGTAAAGGCAGACCAAGGACAGTTCGGTCTTTCAAACGTAGCCGCAACTGCAGTTAACTTCCTCGGCTTTGAGTCTCCTGACGTTTGGGATGAAGCTATTGTTTCGGCAAAATAATTTTGCCGTAGCCAGCTAATAAGCTATGATAAAAATATACTATGATGATAAGGATATAGTCGTTTGTGAAAAGCCCTTTGGTGTTTCTTCGCAAAAAAGCAGCGGGGAAAATATGGTTGATGCTTTAAGTGAGCAGCTTAAATGCGACGTTTTTCCTGTTCACAGGCTTGATACTACCACTACGGGAATAATGACTTTCGCAAAGAATGAAAGAAGCGCAGCAGTAATTTCAAAATTCATTTCAGAGGGCAAATTTTCCAAGAAATATCTTGCAATTTGCCACGGATGTGTGGATGATTGCGGTAAAATGCAGGATTTTCTTTATCATGACAGAATAAAAAACAAGTCCTTTGTGGTAAATAAAAAGCGTAAGGGCAGTAAGGAAGCGATTCTTGAATACGAGCGACTTTTCTACGATAAGGAAAGAGAGCTGTCGCTTGTAAAAATCACTCTTATAACGGGCAGAACTCATCAAATCAGAGTTCAGCTTGCAAGCAGAGGATTTATGCTTTACGGTGACGGAAAGTACGGCGCCAAGGATAATGCTAAAATCGCGCTTCACTCACACTCTCTTGAGCTTTTTCATCCCATAAGCGGAGAAAAAATGTGCTTTGAATCACATCCTGAGGGCGGAATATGGCAGTCCTTACAAAAATAAACTCATAAGCAAATAGCCTAACGAAAAACAAATAGGGAAAACGGCAATAAAGCTGAAAATTAGCTTTATTGCTGTTTTTTTGTTTTGCGAAAAAACGCTTTTTTGTTTAATTGTTTTGTTGCCAAATAATCTGCTTTCACAGCTTTTTGCTCCCAATACGGAGAGAAATTTAACGTTTCCCGTGCTGACAGGCATACCTAAAAGGGAACAAATTAAAAGAGAAGCGTAAGCGCTCATATCCGAGGCAAAGGAGACGTTGTGACTTATTGACGAAAGACTTTTTTCAAGGGAGCTTATTATCCTTTTGCCTCCCAACATCGCTCCCAGGGACATAGTAAAAGCAACGGATAAAATCAGAAAAAAAGGCGCCCCCTTGTCGATAATTTCAATTTTAAGAAGGAATGCGCCTATCCCTATGAACTTTAGTCCACCCTGCCAACCGTGCATAAAGGAGCTTAAGCCACAGGACGCAAGCTGGAGTTTTTTGTAACGGAAATTTTTCCTCAAAATCAAACGTATAAGATAGCCGCAAATCAATGATAAAACGCAGGAAAATACCATAAAAACAAACACCTGTCCCACGTTTTTTATGCTTTCCGCGCTTTTTGATAAGGCAAAGGACGCCCCGCAAACGGCGCAAAGCATAGCGTGGCTCTCACTTGATGGTATTCCCAAAAAATATGTGACTGTGCTGAATGAAATCATTACAAAAAACGCCAAAGAAGCTACTGTTTCCCCGTATTGCGAAAAATTTCCCAAGGAAAAGACGTATTTTGCCACGGACGGATTGATAAAGCACCCGAATATGACTCCTGCCAAGTTAAAAATTCCGCACAGAATGCTACCCGCTTTGAATGAAATTGCTCCGGATAATACTGCTGTGGCTGTGGAATTTGGCGCATCGGTGAAGCCGTTTACGAGTATAACTCCATAAAACAGTACAAGTGAAACCAAAAGCGAAAAATTCAATTTATCATCTCCTTTGCATATAATGTATTATCGGAGCGACGATATTATGAATTTGCAAGAGGTATGACGGTATGATTTCAGAAAAAGAATATAACAGAGAAAAGGCAGTTTTGTACGCAAGAAAATATGCGCTTGAAAGAAATCCTCTCTTTTACACCTTTGAGGGAATTGGCGGAAACTGCACTAATTTCGTATCACAATGCATTTTGGCGGGAAGCTGCGTTATGAACTTTACTTCGATATTTGGTTGGTATTATCTTTCTCTCAATCGCAGGAGCGCGTCATGGTCGGGTGTGAGCTTTTTTTACGATTTTATGATAAATAACGGCGGCGTTGGACCTTACGGTCAAGAAATAGCCTTGGCTGACGCTAAAATAGGCGACGTAATTCAGTTAAGCAACGGTATGGAGTTCTACCACACCTTAATTATCTCGGAAATAACACCAAACGAGGTTTTTGTCTGCGCCAATTCCGTTGATTCTCTTGACAGACCCTTGTCAACTTACGACTACGCATCGTTGCGAGTTATCCGCATAAACGGAGTTCGCTATGATACAAGATACGATTTTGATTGTTTTGAAAGCTTGTATAATCCACCGATTGACGGCAACTAGTAGCTAGTCGTCAGTGGTCGGTGGTCGGTGGTCGGTGGTGGGTGGTCAGTGGTCGGTGGTCAGTGGTCGGTGGTCGGCAGTCAGTCGCCATCGTCAGTTGACCACTAACTTTCGTCTGTTTGCAACAAAGATTTTGAGTTTTTATAAGAAATTTGTTAATAAAGTATAAAACCTATTGACAAATCTCCTTTTTTAATGTAAGATATAAACGTGTACAAATCTAAAAATTGGTTTGTGATAATACTCACGTTTTAGTTTGAGTTAAAAGTCGGAGGAAAACAGATGAAAACAAAACTACTTGCTATGTTATTGGTTTTAGTTATGATGTTTGTTTGCATTGCTATGGCATCGTCCTGTGGTAATGGCAACACGGATACTGACACCGATACAAGCACAGACACAGAAAACAACGGTGATAACGCAACGCCGTCTAATTCTAACGTTGCAAAGCCTGTTGTTAAGTATCTCAGAATTGTTAAGCTTGGCGAAGACAAGGTAACCGTTAGATTTAATGCTATCGGTGAGGGCTTAAAGTTTGACATCAGATACAGCGATAAGGAAATAAACGAAGATAACTTCTCAGAAGCAACACCTGTTGCAAATCCTTATATCACTTCAGACAAGGAAGCAAGGATTGCTGTTATCGAAGGTCTTAAGGCTGACGCAGATAACAAGTACTTTATCGGTGTTAAGGCTTCTGCTACCGGCGCAAACGGTACTGTGTACAGTGAGCTTCAGACAATCCGTGCGGGCGGCATTGAGATAATTCAGCTTGACGGAACAAAGATGGACGCTATTTACAGCGGTGAGGTTATTAAGAACTTCGCAAAGCTTATTGACGAGCAAACAAGTTCAGACCCATATCACGGTATTATAGGCTCTTTGCCAACCTCCAAGGTTAATAAATACTATTGGGGTGCAGGCGAGCGTCCTCTCGGTTCATACAATATGGTTAATGAAACCCACTCCAAGTACGGTATGACGCTCCGTCCTATCATTGACCTTGAAACAGAGCATTACGTAGACGCTATCTACTTATACTACGGAAACAATTCTTATCCTGTACAGGTTAACGTTTCTTTAGACGCGGCTAACTTTGATACAATCGAGGATTGGGATTTAAGAACGTCATTCGGCGTTGATACACCTTACTCAAAGGATATCGTAACTGCTGAGCTTAAGAACAAGATTCTTTCAAAGGTTACTTATTTAGGTAAGGATTACACCTTAACTAAGCTTCCTATTCTTTTTAACGGAAAGTACGATGCTGAAAACGATAAGGGCGCGGTTCCTGTAACTATCACCTTTAACGACTCAAGAAAGACTGTTGAATTTTCATACAAGCTTCACTACATTCCAAACGGTGAAACAGCGTTAAAGACAGTTCAAACCTCTGTACTTTTCGACTTTGTTGTTGAAAACGGTGAATTAAAGCTTTACAGAGCAGGCGCAGTAGATAAGGACGGCAACAAGATTCCTGTTTCTGCGGAGCATGCTTCAATTACTCTTGACAGCAACGGTATTCCTGTAAAGGCATATTTCGCTCACGCAATTGAAAAGAAAGATTCAAGCGGTAATGTTGAAAAGGATGAAAACAATCAGGTAGTTTACGATTATTTCGCTGCAGGTGCAAACTACAAGGTATATGAGCATGACCTTGGCGAGGTAGGTAACTACGTAGGTGTTGACGCAAACGGTAACCAATGCTTAAAGGTTGACGTTAACACCTCACAAATTCAGGACTACAAGCCTGCTACATTTACATATATTGATCCTCAGACAAACGCTGAAACTTCACATACAGCTCTTTACGTAGTTAAAGATGGAGTTATCAATTTCTATGAAGACCAAAGACCCAAGACCAACGGTTGGACAAGAATTGAAATCGGCAGAGAGGTTAGATATGTTCAGATCGTTTACTGCGATACAACTTTAGAAGACGATATTACTTTAAGATATAATTCACAGGCTCCTGTTGAAGTGTTAGTTTACGGTTACGCAACAGGCGAAGGCGATAAGATCAGTAATTCAACTCAAAGAGAGCTTCCAACAATGGGCGAGTTTATGGGCGCCTGCGGATTTACAGCAGGCGGTGGCGGTAACACCACACCTGTTCAGCTCGAGTGCTTTGGCGTTCTCCGTGAATACATAAACCTCGGTTGGGTTTACAACTGGGCTAACTTCCCTAAGAAGACTACCTCATTAGTAGCTTCATTTATGGGTAACTTTGACCACAACTACGGTACAAAATACAAAGATTTAATAATTATTCCTTGCTTACAATGGAACGAAAGCTCCAACCCTGCAAGAGTTTACAACCGTATTACAGGTAAGCTTTCTGCTGAAATCGCATCTGAGGCTGACAAGTTCAAGCCCGAAACTTATGCGGCTTATGCAGATATGACGTTCCAATATGCTGCACGTTACGGTAGCTGCAGAATGGGATATCTTAAGGACGCTGTAAAGGCTCACTCAATGGGTGTAGCAAAGGTTGGTCTTAACTACTTACAATGGATTGAGCTTGGTAACGAGCCAAACGGTGAGGACCAGAACGGTACAACACCATATCAGCTTGCAGCTCTTACATCAGCATCTTACGACGGACACCAAAAGACAATCTTGGCAGACGTTTACAATCCTGACGATTTCACATACTTCTTCGGCGGTAAGAATGCCGATCCAAACTTCAAGATTGCTATGGCGGGTCTTGCAGGTATCGGTTCTAACTACATTTCATCAATGGTATATTGGATGAAGGCTAACCGTACAGACGGATGCATCGCTATGGACGCATTTAACGTTCACACATACTTCGGTAAGACCTTCTACTTAAACGGTCAGGATATTACGGTTGGTGTAAGCCCTGAGGAATTCGGCTTAATTGACGCTATGGCAGTTCTTACTGAGTTCAGAGATAAGTACTATCCAAACGTTGAAGTATGGATTACTGAGTTCGGTTGGGATACTAACCAAAGCTATGAAACAATGACATCAGCTCACGCTTACGGCGAATACAGTGGCCGTGAGGTTCAAGCTATGTGGCTTGCAAGAGCATACCTCCTCCTTTCCGCTTCAGGCGTTGACAAGGCTACTATGTACATGGTAGAGGACGGTATTGACGACAGAATAGCAAGCGGTAAATACGGTACTTGCGGTATTTACGCTTGCGAAATGAAGGATACCTACGATCCTGAAACAGGTAAGCTTATCGAATCAGAGTACACAGGTAAGATGGTAGCTAAGGAAGCTTACTATATTCTTTATACAATGAAGAGAGCTCTTAGGGATATGTCCTACCAAAGAGAGCTTGTATCCGGAAACGATGACGTTTGGATTTATGAGTACGCAGATAAAGACGGTAACTACGGTTATGCTTTATGGTGTCCAACCTCTAACGGAACAAAGGTAGCCGACTATAAGCTTTACGTTGGTGATACAGATAAGAAGGTAACACTTATCTCCAACAACTTTGAGGACCACAGAGCAGTTACAACCGAGTACGGTCAGGTTCTTGAACCACACACATATACAATCAACGGTGACGATACAACACTCGTTCCAAACAACGGCTACGTATCAGTTAATGTTTCTGAAAACCCTGTATATGTAATTATCGGTAACGTAAATGAAAGACTTCCTGATAACGGCGGAGCTATTCAATAATAGATACCAATAGTTGATTTAATAACTAAATAGCTTTACAACAATCGCAGGCTTCGGCTTGCGATTGTTTTTTTGTTAGCCGTCACCAATACGTTTTTATATCTTCCCAAAGAAAGAAGGTCAGCGTGTGTGTCCCCCTCTATACACACACTTCTTACATTCTTGTTTGTTTCTTTTTCTTTCTCTTTTTCTCTTTTGCTTCTTTTCTCTTTTTCCCTTTCTGTTTCTTGCTCTGTTGCTCGTTGGTTGCTCGACCGTTGCTCAAACGGTTCCTCTTT
>JAZRIQ010000043.1:0-32591 GCA_045645405.1 Eubacteriales bacterium | reverse complement strand
TGCTGACTGCTGGCTGCTGGCTGCTAATTTCTGACCACTAACGTACAATCCTTCCACCGCAAGGGGTCCCCCTCCCTTTACACAAGGGAGGCTATAAAAGTTGCTTTTAGCAAACGGCTGACTGCTGACTGCTGGCTGCTGACTGCTGGCTGCTGACTGCTGGCTGCTGGCTGCTAATTTCTGACCACTAATATCCGATAAATATATCCCCGCTGTGTTGACAAAATAAAAAAAGTGTGCTATTCTTATTATGTATTTATTTAAAATAAGGCGCGTATTATACACGCGTGTGGGAGTATATATGAAGAAAATTACACTTATTTTGACTTTGCTGATTTTAGTTGTAATCAGCACAGTGGCGGTATCCTGCGGCGGTAAGGATGACGGCGAGAAATTTCAAATAGGATATTCCGGTGGGAATATAGGCTACGGCTTTCAGTACACCACCTATCCCACGGGCAACCGTATAAGTGAAAATTTGAACAGATTTACAAGCGACGGGCATCACCTTGTAGGCTTCTTTACGGAGGAGGGCATACAGTATTTTGACGGCGAGGGTAAGCAACTTCCCGAAATTCTTATTGACAGAGATATAAACGTTATAGCTAAAGAGGAGCCGAACCAATATAAGCTTAATTTTGATGCGGGCGACGGTGTGATTTTAGACGCTGTGGGCGACGTATATTCGTACGTTACCTACGGTCAAGAGCAGCTTGCCGACATTTACGTGCCGTATCACGAAAACGTGAAATACGAGTTTGACGGCTGGTTTAACGACGACGTAAGATACACCGACGGCGGTACTCTTGTCTTTGATAATTTCGCATCCTTCAATCACGGTGACGAAATAAATTTAACTGCCAGATACAAGGCGAAGGAATATACCGTAATTCTCAATTTCAACGACGGAGTAACAGAGAAAAAGGAAATTAAGGTGAAGCACGGAGACAGGCTCGGCAGTCTTAGCGAATACTATATGGATAACGGCGAAATGGATATTACCGATTGGTCGTTGGTTTCCTACGCTAACGTAAGCGTGCCTGAGAAAATTACGGAGGATATGAATATATTTGCCGTTTGGACACGGTATAAGGACGTAACGTTTCATTTGAACGGCACAAGCTTCGTTCAAAGGGTTCACATGATACCGGGCGAGAGCACCGTTTTACCAACCGACGTTGCGCCGGGATATAAGGTTGAGGAGTGGTACGAAAGCTCGATTATGTCGGGCAATCCTATTGTCAGAGTTCCATACGGAGCACTTGCCGATACCTATTACGGCGAGGCGAAAAAAACCTCATACCAAATTACCTTCTCCACAGAAATCGGAGAAAGCCCCGATGCTATTCCTTACGAATATGGAGATGAAATCGAATTGCCCGTTCTTTTCGACGAGGGACACCTGTTTCTCGGCTGGGTTCTTGAGGGAACGGACGATATATATTACGTGCTTGAACGCGGAGATTGGGGAAGCAAAGCATTTTACGCTAAATGGCTTGAAAGCACACCTATTTACTCGGTTGAGGATTTTGAGCAGATAAGACAAAATCCAATGAAAACATATCATTTGACCTGCGATATAGATTTACAGGGACAGGCGTGGGCTCCAATCACCACCTTTGACGGCGTATTTAACGGACAGGGCTACGTTATCAGCAATTACGTATTGACGGGTGAGAATGATGTGGCGGGCTTCTTTGGCAGAATTAACGGCACGGTAAGCAACACCGTATTCCGTGACGCTAAGCTCAATTACTCCACAGTAAGCTGTAAGACTATGAGCATAGGCGCAATCTGCGGCAAGAATATGGGAATCGTATCAAGCTGTGTCGTTGAAAACGCTTCCTTTGCCCTTGACTGTATTTCCTCAACAAGCGTTGAAAAGCTAAACGTAGGCGGCGCGGTAGGACTTAACGTCGGTGAGATGACCGATATTCAATCAAGCGCCAACATAACCGTTACCATAAGAAACAGCTACGGCGGAACGACGTCGTTAGGCGGAATGGCAGGCAAAAACGAGGGAGATATCATTCTTTGCGAGGCAGAAGCAAGCATTTTAGATTATAACCAAAAAAGAGAATACTCGTCTATGAGACTGTATATGGGCGGTCTAACGGGCATTAACGACGGCTTCGTTGAAAAATGCTCAACCAACGCTTCAATAGAATCAAAGGCGGACAAGAGCAACACTTGGGACAGCGTATATATGGGTGGCTTGATAGGAAGTAGCTCGTCGGTTGTAAGTCAGAGTTTATCTAAGGGAAGCCTTACACTTAATTTTGATAAGCTTAGCGGCGGCTCACTTGGCGGCTTGGTGGGAAGCGGCACGGGAGATATTAAAAACTGCTATTCATTGGCGTCCCTTTACGGAAGCATAGGTGAATATTGCTCCGCAGGCGGTCTTTGCGGCTCCTTTAGCGGAAGCATATTAAACAGCTATACTCAAAATGAGTGCATTTCAGTTTCCGGAGGAAAAATAGGCGGTATTGCGGGCACGCTGGGCGGCGACGGCTTTGCCAAGGGCTCGTTCACGTCATATTCATGTAGCTTTGGCGATCTTGGCGGAGATTACAGCAACTGCTCCTTCTATATGAACGCGGTGGCAGAGAACGTTTTGTTCGACGTTTTAAAATGGGATACTGAGGCTTGGGAAATGAATGGCACTCTTCCCGAGCTTGAATGGAATATGAAATGGATAGATATCGAGATTCCGGAGCTTCCGGAGCTTGACGAGGGAATATACGATCCGGAGCCACCGACACCTTTTGGATAATTCAGAGGAGATATAATGAGAAAAAAATTACTGATTTTAATTGTAGCGGTAATAGGACTTGTTGCGGTTATGGGGCTTGCCTCTTGCAAGCTGAATAACGTGCTTACCTATACGTATTACGACGGCGATAATGAATACGTTTTTGAGTATGAAATGAAATCAAAAACAGGAAACGTGTTAAATTACGGCAAAAGAACAGGCTATACCTTCCTTGGATATTTCACCGAGGATGGCATACAGTATTTTGACGAAAACGGAAAACAGCTTGATGGAATTTTGATTGAAGGCAGTATGCGTCTTTATGCAAGATATCAGCCCCATTCCTTTGATTTTAATTTTCGCGCGTCCGAGGGCACACTTGAAAGTACCTCAATGACGGTCAGCTACGGACAGTCAGTTGGCTATTTTCCAAACGTTACGTACGGTGACGAAATGTACGAGCTTGACGGTTGGTTTAATAAAAACGGCGACGTCAGATATTCTAACGGCACAACGCCTGTAAACGCTGAAATAAGCTTTAATAATTATGACTTTTTTGACGGTTCTCTTACTATGTACGCAAAAAAGAAGGTAAAGACCTACACCGTAACCGTTAACTTTAATGACGGCAAGACGCCAAACGCGGAATTTGAAGTCTCCTACGGTCAAGGCATCGGAAATATGTCCGAATACTATATGAATAACGGCAAAAGCGATATTTATGGGTGGACACAAGAGTACGGAATTGAAATTCCTGCTGAAATATACTCCGATATTACCGTTTACGCAGTATGGAAGAATTACAGATACGTAACCTTCGTTTACGGAGAGTATGACGAAAGAAAAATAAAGGTTTACGAAAATTACGGAGAATCAAGCGTTCTTCCCACCGAGGGTAAGCCGGGATACAAGCTTTCAGGCTGGTATGAAAACGAGCTTCTTTCGGGAAATCCTCTTGAAAGCGTTGTTTATGGTGCTTTAAAAGATAAATATTACGGTAAATTTGAAGAAACAACGTATAAAATCACCTTTAACGAGTATTTTGAGGGACAAGAGAACGAAATAACCTATTCCTACGGTGAAGAATTTAAGCTTCCCGTTCCCACAAGAGAGGGCTATACCTTTTTGGGCTGGGTTGAAAAAGGCTCTGATATAGGAATTACAAGCATAAATATACGCTCGTGGGGAGATAAGTCACTATATCCAAAGTGGGCTGACAGCACAAAAAGGGTTGTGACGGTATACATAGATTTCTCCGACGGAACAGGAGCGCACGGACATAAATTTACCGTAGGCGAGGTAATAGAGCTTCCGGTTATTCAAAAGCGGGGATTGCAATTTGTGGGCTGGTTTGACAATAGGCAAAACGAGGTTGGTACAAAATACACCGTAACTGACGGAAGCTATAATCTTGAATTAAACGCCAAATACGTGGAAAGCCACGCAATATCAAGCGCTGACGAGCTACTGCACTATATAGAGCTTATGAATAGCGATTTAGCTTTGCAAAGAAGCAACTATCACCTTGTATGCGATATTGATATGACGGGCATATATGTAGAGCATAACATTGAAAGCTTCAAAGGAATTTTTAACGGAAACTCATTCCGAATCATAAATTTAGAGCTTGAGGACGAAAAAGGCACTCTTGCGTTTATAGGCAGAAACGAGGGTCAGATAAGAAACCTCTATATCGTGGACACAAAAATTAAAAATATAAGCCAATCAGACTCTTCAAAAACTGCTGCTTTAGTAGGTGAAAACTTGGGGCTTATTAAAAACTGCCACGTTACGGGAAGCGTTAAAGCATCCTGCGTAAGCGGATTTGTAGGCGGCTTGGTATCAAATAACATCGGCAAGGTACAAAATTCAACCGCATCGGTTGACGTTTACGCAGAGGTAAAAGATATACACAGCTACGTCGGCGGTCTTGTTGGAAAAATCAGCGGCGGAAGCGTGATTGATTGCAGCGTGAGCGCTAATATAACCGTTGCTTCGGCTGACGACACCTCAATTACGCAAATAGGACTTATGGTTGGCGAAATAATTGACTCACAAGCAAGTGATGCATCAATTTCCAATTCAACGTCTAAGGGCAAGATTACGTTAACTCAGCTTGAGGGCGCAAACGGCGGTATAAATGCAAACGTGGGCGGCTTTGTGGGCGTAGTTACGTCGGGTAAAATTGCGGATTGCAATGCTTGCTTGGAGCTTGACTCAGCTATCGAGGCGAATATTTACAGTATGTCGGATATAGGTGGCTTCGTTGGCTTGCTTTATGGCAGCGGCGATATTGTAAACTGCACGTACAACGAAAGTGACCTTGAAAATATATCCTTTCAAGGCAACCTGAATTATGCAGCTACACCGTAACGTAATCATTAAACTATTAAATAGCCATTGATTTGGAGAGAAAATGAAAAGTAAAATTATAATACTACTGTTAATAGCCGTATCGCTTATATGTATTTTCTCCTGCGGTGATTCCGAACAGTATAAAATAAGCTATTCCGGTGGATGTATAGGATATGATTTTCACTATACAGGCAGGCAGACTAATAACAGAATAAGAGTAGAGGGCGAGGGCTTTACTAACCCCGGAAATCACCTTGTAGGCTTCTTTAATGAGGATGGCTTGCAGTATTTTGATGAAAACGGATATCAGCTCCAAGGAGTTCTTATAGAGGGAGATTTGCACGTATACGCAAAGGAAGCTCCAAACGAATATACAATTTCCTTCAGTTCAGGAGAGGGAGACTCATTTGAGGACGGAGTGACTGAAAAAACAGTTGAAACCGTTTACGGCGAGCATTTGAATATTCAAATTCCGTCCCCTATAATTTCAGATGAAAAATACGAGTTTGACGGATATTATGACGGAGATAGAAAGGTAACCGATGGCACTGTGCTGGTGGATGAACACTATTATCAGCGCTATAATCACAAGGAAACCGTAAATCTTACGGCAAGATATAGGGTTAAGGAATACACCGTAACACTTAATTTCCAAGACGAGCTTATTGTCCCTGTTGAATTGAAGGTTAAGCATGGAGAGAAAATTCCCGATTTGTCCTCTTATTACAAGGATAACGGCGTAAAGGATATAGTAAGCTGGTCGGTGGTTTCCTATGCCGAAATGAGCTTGCCTGAGGAGATAACAAGCGACATAGATATTTTCGCTATTTGGAAGGAATACAAGCTGGTTACGCTTGTGTTTAATACCGAGGTGGTTAAGAAATTCTACGAGGAGCCGGGCAAAAGCACGGTTTTACCAAGCGATGTGTTTGAAAATTACACGGTTACAGGCTGGTACACAAGCTCGACTCTTGCGGGTAATCCGATGAACAATATTCCGTACGGTGCATTGGTGGATAAGTATTACGCTATGGCAGAGCCTGCCACGTATAAGATTACCTTTGACACCAAAACAGATTTGGAGCTTGAGCCGATGGAATATACCTACACCGTAGGATGTGCCCTACCTGTTTTATCGAGCTTTGATAATAGCGTATTTGTAGGTTGGATTGATGAAAACGGCGAGATGCACACGGAAATCACAAAATATATGAGTGGAGATATGCATTTTTATGGCGTATGGGGAGAAAGCACTCCAATATCTACACCTAAGGAGCTTAATAAAATAAGGGATAATCCAAACGGTAATTATCACTTGACCTGTGATATTGATTTTAACAATGGTATATGGACACCAATTCCCGAGTTTTCAGGATTTTTTGACGGCAGAGGCTATCAGATAAAAAATATGGCTTTGCTGGGAGAAAATATTAAATATCTCGGCTTTGTGGAAAAAAACAGCGGAGTTATACGAAACGTTACCTTTGACGCCGCAACCTTAGGAATAAGGACAAACAAGCATGGGGCAAGTGTCGGAATAGTGGCGGCGCGCAACGAAGCGAACGGAAAAATCATAGGCTGTCACGTTGTATATGCTAACGTAGAGTGTATTACACGAGCGGACAACGCAAATAATGTGGCAAAAACGAATTATCTGTATGCAGGAAGCGTGGCAGGATGTAGCTTTGGATTGATATCTGACTGTACAGTTACGGGAAAAATGAAATGTGCGCAGATATGCGACGGCTTTAATAGCCATGCATTTGTGGGCGGTTTAGTCGGCTCAATGGACGAAAACGCAGTAGTTTCCGATTGCAAGACATATATTGATATTACACTTAACAATAGCGCCAATGACAAGGACGTATCCTTCGGCCTTGGTGGACTTGTAGGCTGGATTGACGGCAATGCCGGAATTTTCAGAAGCGGTGCGGAAAGTAATATCGTAACCGGCTATACAGCGAATAAAAAAGAATATGACGGCTATAAGTGCGATAATCAAAGAATAGGAATATTCGCAGGAGTTATGCGCTCAGGCACAATAGAGGAAAGCTATTCCAAGGGAAGCATTTCATCCTTCTACGATGACAATTACTTATCTGCATCGACAGCGGGCGGTTTTATTGGCGCAATAGATGGAAATTATGACGGCATAATTTCAAGCTGTTATTCTTATGCGGTTATCGGCGTGGTAGGAAATAACGCAGGATTTTTTGCAGGCAGCATTGGCGGTGGCGGAGTAATAACTAATTGCTATGCCGAAGGAGTCAGAGAAGTATTGTGTGATGAGGTTGGCGCATTTGCAGGCTCAGCGTACGGAGAGATTAAGAATTCCTTTACATTATCGCAGGGCGAGCTTGTAAATTTAGGCTATGGAGATTTGATAAATAACACAAGCATAAAGGAATATACAAGGGAACAGCTTTTTAGCGAAGCGATTTTCTTTGATAAGCTCTTATTTGACAGAAGCGTATGGAAGCTTAACGAGGACGGCATAGCGGTTCTTGCTTGGCAATTAGAAAATGAGGAATAAAATGAAAAACAAAATTTTAATACTGGTGCTGATAGCTTTATCTCTTCTCTTGGTGTTTTCCTGCGGAGGCAAGGATAACGGGGAAAAGAACGGTGAATATAAAACGGTTAAATTCGTGTACGGTGAAAACAACCGTCACAGCGACAATTTACTGTTTTATGATGACGGACGCGTAACGGGAAAGCTTTATAACAGCACAAAAATACTTGGATATACTTTAACAGGCTTCTTTACCGAGGACGGAATACAGTATTTCGATAGCGGAGCAAATAAGCTTGAGAGTATTTTGATAGACAAGGATATGACGGTTTATGCAAAATACGAGCTTGCAAATTACACCTTCAAATTTGACGCCCAGGCAGGTATGCTTGAGGATGGCGCAAACAAAAAGGACGTTACCGTAAACGTTGAAACAGACTTGAAAGCTGTCTTCCCAAGTCCCGTCAGCGCAAATCCGAAATTTGTATTTGACGGTTGGTTTAACGAGGACGGAAGCGTAAGATATACAAACGGCACAGAGCCAATTAACCCAAGTCTGACAAACGGCTACGATATTTTTGCAAAAGGCGAAATAACCTTCTATGCAAAATTCAAGGTAAAAGAGCTTACAGTAACTCTTGACTTTAACGACGGCGTTACTCCTATCGAGGAAATCAAGGTTGAGTACGGAATGCCAATAGGCGATTTAAGCCGATTCAACAAGGATGACGGAACAAAGGATATTGCATTTTGGTCGTCACTTTCTTATAGTGAAGCTCCGTTACCCGAGTCTGTAACAGAGGATATACGCATATATGCTGTATGGAAGGAATATAAAAACGTTATGTTCGTTTACGGCGTAGGGGACGAAAGAACCGTAAAGGTACATATAACACCGGGACAGAGCAGTACGCTTCCCTTGCAGGAAAATCCGGGCTTCATATTCGAGGGCTGGTACGCAAACTCCACCTTGTCGGGCAACCCTGTGGAAAAGGTTCCTTACGGTGCGCTTGCAAACAAATACTACGGAAAATGGAGCGTTGCCGACTACGTTCTTTCCTTTGATGCGGGAACGGGCGAGGTAATAGAAAGCATTATCTATCATTATAAGGACACAACGGAATTACCGCAACCCGAAAGAATAGGATACACCTTTGGGGGCTGGTATTACGACAATGAAAGCGAAGCGTTTAAGAGCATACCGAGAACTCTTTGGGGCGATAAGCAATTGTTTGCAAAATGGACGCCAAATAAGTACAAGGTAACACTTGATACTGTTGGCGGTATGGTTCAAAGCAGCAGCGTAAGCTTGGATTACGGAAGCACCTATACTCTTGAAATTCCAAAAAGATACGGATATTCATTCCTTGGCTGGTATGATACGGAGGGCGTTCCTTATACAAACGAAAAGGGCGAAGCTCTTGAGAGCTTCAAGGACACTTATGACGTAACTCTCGAAGCAAAATACGAGATAAGCAAATATACAGTTTCCTTTACCGTTGACGGAAAGGAATTTGAAAGCAAGATTTACGAGCATGGAGAGCCTTTAGATGAATTTAGCACTCCAACCAAGGAAGGTCTTTTCTTCGACGGCTGGTATAACGAGGATTTTACAAAGCAATATACTGCCTTTGATATGGTGTTCTCGGATATAACGCTATATGCAAAATTCGTTGAAAGCATTGGAATTTCAACGGCTGAGGACTTAAATAAGATAAGAGAAAATCCAAGCGCCAAGTATCATTTAACCAATGATATTAACCTTATGGGCGCAGCCTGGACGCCTATTGACGAGCTGACAGGCGTGCTTGACGGACGAGGATATAAGATTTTTAACTTTAGCTTATCCGAAAGCACAAGCGCAAGTAAATACGTAGGATTTTTCAGAAAAAACAGCGGAGAAATTAAAAATCTTAAAATTTCTGATTTTGCTATGCTTCTTTCACCTACCGTGAAGGAAAACGGCAGCGTAGTTGTTTGCGCAGGCGCCATAGCAGGAACAAATACGGGAAAAATCATTTCGTGCCTTATTAACAATACGGTTTCAATTAAGGTAAACGGATTTTTACAGCCTATAAGAGATAAGGGAGATGCGTCCTTGCAGAATAAAATAGGCTCCGTTGCAGGTGAAAACGTTGGCGGAATTATCGACTCCTGTGAATCCTACGCAGATATAGTGGCAACTCTTGAGCAAAATCAAATAAACTATGACGGCGGACGCAGACCGACAGGCAGAGGAACAAATACGATTGCCGGAATCGTAGCTTATAATGAAGCAAACTCCACTGTAAGTAAATGCGAATTTAGCGGCGATATAAGCGTAACGGGAAGCTTTACAGGTAAATCAAACGGCGGATATTTATACGGCTACAATCACGCAGGCGGTATTACCTGTCATAACTACGGAGATATATTTGAAAGCGCGTCAAACGGAGATGTAACCGTTATAGCACATGACTCCGTATCCCATAATACATGGGACTGGGATGTTGATACTTATGTAAGCGTAGTGGTTGGCGGAATTTCCACAAGCAATTTTGGAAAAATTTCAAAGTGTGGAGGCTGTGGAACGTATATTGGCGCAAATAATGCAGGTCAACAGACGGGAGATTATACAAAGCTTGTCCGTATGGGCGGAATTGCGGCGGTAAACGAAAATGCACAATCTATAATAGAGAATTGTTGGTCAAGTGCAACGGTTAGAATGCAGGCGGGCAGCGACAGAGATACAGGTGGCTTGGTAGGCACTAACAAGGGACAGATTAAAAATTCCTACTCCATGGGCAACGTTACCGCTACAAGCGGAACGGCAGGCGGCTTTGTCGGAACTAACGCTTCAACGGGAACTATTATGAATTGCTTCTCCCTTGGTGACGTAGCGTTTACGTCGGAAAGCGGAACAAAGGGCATATTCGTAGGCGCAAACAGCGGTATGATAAGCTCCTGCTACGCCTCAAGTGAAGCAAAGCTGACACAGGGAGGTACCGAAATTGCCTCTGCTATCACAACAGGCTTGACATTATTACCTGAAAATGATATACTAAATTGGGAGTTTATTTATAATACGCTGTATTGGGATAATACGGTATGGATTATGGATTATAACGGTACAGAGCCGTGCTTATATTTCGTAGTCATTATGAGATAAGTCCCAAAATAAATTCGTAAAATTTTTAATTACATAGGAGAGAACTCAAATGAAAAACAAGCTTTTAGCGGTTGTACTTGTTACTCTTTTAGTTGTAGCTTCAGTATTTGTTCTTGCTTCTTGCGGAAAGAACAAGCTTACTCCTCCAACAGGCATACAGTACGACGGCGCGGTAATCAGATGGAACTCCGTTGAAAATGCAACGAAGTATCACGTAAAAATCAACGATTTAAGCGAAATTGCCACAGTAGGCACATCTTACGCTTATCAGACAAACAGTCAATTTACCGTAACTATTACAGCACTCAATGACAAAAACGAGGAAAGCGCCTCACATACGTTCGTTCCGCTTCAGAGAATTGACAGCTTTGAGGTTTCTGAAAAGGGTGAGCTTTCTTGGAATCCTGTAAACGGTGCCACAGGCTACGTTTTAAGCATAAACGGCATAGAAACATCGGTTTACGACACAAGATATACCTTTAACGAGGCAGGCACGTACACAGTTAAGGTTAAGCCATCAGCTCAAAGCGCAGATGAATCAACCACATACTATTCTGTATGGAGCAGCGAAAGAACAATTACAATCTGCAAAAACGTTGACGTAGATTCAATTCAATATTCACCAATGAACCTAAGAGTTAATTGGGCATCAGTTCAAGGCGCAGCAAAGTACCACTTAGTTATTACAGGCGGCGCTTATGAGATTGACGAGATTGTAACAGGCACAAGCTTTGATTACGATGCAGGTATGCAAAGCTTCACAGTTCGCGTTCAGGCTTTAGGTAACGGCTCCTCATCCTTCGACAGTAAGGATATGGTAGAGAAGAAGATGGTTTACTTAGAGGCTGCAAAGAACCTTCGCGTTGTTGACGGCTTCCTTTACTGGGATGAGGTTGCAGGCGCAACAGGCTATCAGCTCAAGATAAACAACGTTCTTCAGCAAGCAACTATAAACGAGTGCAAGATGGGTAACTTTCCTGTACAGCAAACAATTACTGTAAGCATTCTTCCTGTAAGCACAGATACAGTTTATTTCTCATCATGGTCGGCGGACTTCAGCTTCCTTATTCTTCAAGCTCCTGTGCTTCAATGGAATGACTTAGCACTTGACGGTCAGGTAAACAATAACATTTATTGGGATACTGTAAACGGCGCAAGCGGATACCAGGTTAAGGTTATGTTTGGCGACGTTGAAATCGCAAGCGAAACATTAGGTCAGGACGTAAGAGCATACGGCAATGCATACTTAGATGCAGGCACCTACGAGGTTTCAATCAAGGCTCTTGCTCCTTCTACAACCTCCAATACGTCAGATTCAGCATATTCAGCTCCTATAAGAATCACACGTCTTAAGGCTCCTTCGCTTGCAAGCGGAAACGCTATTACAAGTAACCCGAACAACGTTGCCGAGGGCTTTACAGTAACGTTTACACCTGTTGGCGGTGCAGTTCAGTACAAGATTTGGAAGGACGAAGCTGAATACGCAGTAATTGACGGCTCAAGAGCGCAATATACCGATTCAGCAGTTATTGACCCTAACTTTATCACAGCCCAGCAGTACAGCTATAAGATTCAAGCAATAGGCAGAAGCATTCGTCAAGAGGGTAACGGCGTACAATCAGTATTCCTGAACTCACTTTCAGCTACTTCACTTGCATTTAATATTAGCGTTTTACCTGCACCTACAAATCCATATATGGATGGCTTCAATTTAAGATATAATAGCGTAACAGGTGCATTTGGCTATACGGTTAACGTTGACGGTAAGACACACGCAAAGGACGATACAAGCTTTGATTTGTCTATCTTAAGCGGCGGTACTAACCACGTAGTTAAGGTATGTGCAAGAGGTAACGGCGGAACAACACTTTCATCCAACTACACACCCGGTATTGACGTATACAGACTTGCGGCTCCTACAAATATCACTATTGAAACAAATGCAGGCTCAGACGGTCAGCTTAAGTTCGATTACGATACAAAGGGAAGCGCAGACAGCTTCAATCTTATAATCAAGGGCTACACAGAGCCAATCGCAATCAATTCACAGACAAATATCCGTTCACACATTACAACCGAGGGTACAACAATTCACTTAGTGGCTGTTGCCAACCACTATGATGCTGCAGGTAAGCTCTACACAATGACATCAGAGGCCAGCCAGACTAAGATGTTTACAAAGCTTGAAGCACCCGGCTGTGGCGAAAAGCCATTTAATCATACGTCCTTTAGCTGGAATGCACCGGGTAACATAGATTCATATACACCAACCTACCGCGTAGCCAATGCTCAAGAGGTTATCCAAGGCGCGGCAATCAACGCTACGACAATGGACCTTTCTACTCTTCCTGCAGGTAATTACAGCTTTATGGTAATGGCAATCGGTGACGGTAGCACATATATCAACTCTGATTATTCTACACCGCAGGAGATTAAGAAGCTTGAAACTCCTAAGGTAACGATTGATAAGGTAAATAACTGCTATACGTGGAATACCGTTTCAAATGCGGTTAACTATTCCGTATACGTTGACGGCGTTCTTGTTGCAGGCGACTTTAACAAGGCAAATTCAACCTTTACGTATTCACCTAACTTTACCGAGGACACAATTTACAACGTAGAATTCTACGCAATTGGTGACAATATTAAGACAGTATCGTCATCTCCTTACAAGATAGCACAGGAAATTGACCAGGTTAAAACACCTGAATTTAAGTGGCAGTACGTTGCTAACGTTCAAGATGGCGCAAACGGTCTTACCTATGACGTTCTTGAAAGCTATGACGTAAACGGCTACTTCTTGCTTGAAATTACAAAGCAGCCTGAGCATGCAACAGGATATTTCTTCAATATCGGCGGAACGACCTACGAAACTGATAAATCATACTGCTATAAGATTCCACACTCTGAGGGAAGCGTTAAGCTTAGCGTTTATGCTCGCGGCGGAAGCTTCGATGACACCTACTATTATCTTGATTCCAAGAGAACAACCGAGATAACAGTTAACCTCTTAAAGACTCCTGACGGAATTACTATCGACGAGTATGGCACAATTGAGTGGAATGCGATTCCTAATGCAACAAGATATTTCATAACAGTAATCTATAACGGCACAACGTATGATGCAAAGGAAGTACGCAATGCAACCTGCTCCCTTTATGAAATTATTGGCGGAAATAGCTTTGACCCAACCCTTCTTACCGTTGAAATTATCGCAAAGGGTAATGAAAACAGTGTAACCAGCGCAGTTGGTAGAAAAGACTGGTAATTTGATGAAATAAAAGCCCTGCCTATCCTCATTTAAAGAGGATAGGCAGGGCTTTATTAGCCGCCAGCCGCTAGCAGTTAGCCGCCAGCCGCCAGCAATCAGCCGTTTGCTAAAGGCAACTTTTATAGCCTCCCTTGTGTAAAGGGAGGGGGACCGCTTGCGGTGGAAGGATTGTACGTTAGTGGTCAGAAATTAGCCGCCAGCAGTTAGCCGTCAGCAGTTAGTATGAAAAAAGGCGAAAGGTTATACCTTTCGCCTTTTGTGCTAATGTAATGCCAAGTTAAATTACTTAACTTCAACTTCAGCGCCAGCATCCTTAAGCTGCTTAGCGATGTCTTCAGCTGTTTCCTTAGAAACTGCTTCCTTAAGTGTCTTTGGAGCGCCTTCAACAAGCTCCTTAGCTTCCTTAAGACCAAGACCTGTGATTTCACGAACAACCTTGATAACGTTAAGCTTGCTTGCACCAGCAGCCTTAAGAATAACGTCAAATTCTGTCTTTTCTTCAACAGGAGCAGCAGCAACTGCAGCGCCGGCAACTGCAACAGGAGCAGCAGATACGCCGAACTCTTCCTCAACTGCCTTTACAAGGTCAGCAAGCTCGAGAATTGTAAGTGTCTTGATTTCTTCTACGATATTTGTAATCTTTTCGTTAGCCATGATTAAAATCCTCCGTATTTTAAATAAAAATTTATAAAATTATTTCCGCATTTTTTAGGCAAATGCAAGCCTTATTCGTTGACAGCCTCGCCATTTTTGTCGATAACTGCCTGGAGAGCGCGAGCAAAGCCAGAAATAGGACCTTGAATGCTTCCCAAAAATCTTGCAAGAAGAACTTCCTTTGATGGAATATCTGCAAGTGCGTTTACTGTTGCTGCATCGCAAACTGCGTTGTCAATGAAACCGCCCTTAATTTCGAAGGTAGCAACCTTTTCTGCATATTCCTTTGCGATTTTAGCAGGAGCAACAGGATCGTTGTAAGAGAGAGCAATAGCGCTCATACCGTTTAACTGTTCCTTAATTGCACCATAGCCAACCTCATCACAAGCACGACCGATAAGAGTATTCTTAATTACCATATAGTCGATACCTGCCTTACGGAAAGCAGCACGCATCTTTGTATCATTTTCAACAGTGATACCTTGATACTGAACAAGAACACCGGATTGAGCCTTCTTAATTTTTTCAACTAAATCAGCAACAACGGCTTTCTTTTGTTCAAGAATTGAATTACTTGGCATATTATATCCTCCTGTTATATTATCCGACGGTAAAGTCATATCGTGGTACAAGAAAACAAAAAATCTTTTCCCGACCTTGACGCAAATATCAATACCGAAAAAAGATTTAATTAACGTATATAATTATAAAATCTCTTCCTCGGTAGGGAGCTTGCGCAATTACTGTGACCTACTGTCTTTGGATTAGCGGTATGATTATATCACAACAAAACCGCTTTGTCAATAGATTTTTTTGAAAAAAATAAATTTTTTTAGCCGCCAGCCGCCAGCCGTCAGCCGATTACTGACCACTGACCACTAACCACTGACTACTGACCACTAATTTATCAGCTTTCTTTGTCTGACGTCGTTACCTTCAAATTTAACGATGTTAAATTCACCGAAAAGACGGCTCGTTATGCGCTCGTGATACATAGATTTGATTTCTCTTGCGCTTAAATTCGTGCTTATAATAATGGGAAGCTTTTTGTTAATTCTCGTGTTTATTATATTATATAGGTAGGAAACTGTATTATTTGTAACTATTTCCGTGCCTAAATCGTCAATGATAAGCAAATCAGCTTCTAAATATTTGGTTGAAAGAAGCTCGCTGTCGCTGAATCTATCGCGAAATCTGTCCGTGTCAAAATCCGAGAAGATGTTTTGGGCAATTTCATATACAACGTCGTAGCCCTTGTCAATAAGACTTTTTGCAACGGAGGTAGAAAGGTGCGTTTTGCCAAGTCCTGTTCCGCCTACAAGCAAAAAGAAGTCCTTCTCACTCTCGAAATTATCCGCAAATTTACGAAGTCTTTTGTAGTTGCGCTCCATAATGTCACGGCATTCTGCAGGATATACGTCTAAAGAAAAGCTCTCAAAGCTTTGCGTTTTCAAAAGATTCAAAATTCCCGAGCTTTCATAACCCTTAAATGCAAGAGCATTTTTTAAGCAACTGCACATTTTTGCATCTACGTAGCCCGTGTCCATACATAAGGGGCAATCGTATTTTAAATCTGTGTAATCAGCCTCAAAGCCCAACTCCTTAAGCAATTTTATACGTGTAGCTTGATGCTCTTGATTTTCTGCTTGCAATTTGTCAAGACGCTCCTTTAGTCCCTCCTTACCCTTCATAGTCGCACGGAAAATTTCAAGACCTGTGTGGGAAAGCTCTTTATCAATTTTCTGTATTTCAGGGCAGAGAGAGTAAACCGTTAACAGTCTTTCCTCTCTTATATTTTGGTTGCGGACACGTCTTTTTTTAAATTCATCAAAAACTATCTTGACGTTCTTTTTAGAGTATCCCATTAGTCCTTGTCCTCCTGACTGTATGAGCGTTTGAGTGCCGCTTCAAAGAAATCATCGGCATCAAAGGTTTCGCTTGATTGCTTTTTCTTATATTTTTCTTGAGCCTCCTTGGCTTCGTGTACGGTTATAATTCCGTTGGATTGCCAATTTTCAATTATTTTGGCGGCATATCTCGGAGATGATTTTCCCGTTTTTTCTATGGTAATTTCATAAGCCAGCTCAATAAGCTCAAATTCAACGCTGTTTTCAATCCATTTTTCAAAAATAGCTTTTTCGGTTTTTATAAACTCACGCTCGCCAATGCCAAAAAGCTTCCTTATTTTATACTCAAGAGACTTTTCGTTTTTTCTGTCCGCAAAATGCTTGTCCAGCTTTTTGTAGGTGTCAATTCCGTTATCGTAAAATTCCGAAGCAAGCTTTCTTACGTACGCCCAATTGGTTTTTCCAATATCAACACAGTGGGCAAGAAGCAGAAGAATGTAAGCGCTGCTGAATTTATAATATTCTTTTAGATTGATTACGTTATTAAAGTCGTGAGTGTTAAAGGATTTGCCAAGAACGTTTTGACATTCCGTAAAAAGCTCGCCAATGCGTTTGTTTTTTGCAATATACGCTTGAATTTGCGCGCCTGTATATGTAGGAGTGATTCCGGAATTGTCAGTTATCATTTTCTGTTCGAATTCATCAATTCCGTCAATGGCGATAACGCCCGCCTTTGCCCAGAAGGAAAGAGAGCTTTTTACGTCGTCACAGCTTATTGCCAGCTTTTCTGCAATAATTGGAATTGCGTTTTCGAAGCTTTTAAAATATTCGCCGTAACCAAACAGACAAATTATGACCTGCAAGTCCTCCTTGCTTACTGTGGGCGCTAAATCAGCCACACGTGAGGGCAAATTCAATATACTGCCCGTATATCTTATCTCAATATTCATTTTGTCCTTTCTGCTAACCCAAATGCGCATACTGCCAGAATCAGCTTGGATATGCGTTTAAGCTTTCGTCTGCTATATTTCCGTTTAAAAATTCATAGTAGCCCTGTGCGCCAATCATTGCGGCGTTATCACCGCAAAGGGAAAGCTCGGGGGCGTAAAACTCTGCGTTATATTTCTCGCACACTTGGCTGATGCCTGCGCGAATGTGGGTGTTTGCGCTGACACCGCCTGCCAGCACGATTTTTTTGTAGTCTGTCTTTTCAAAAGCAAGAGCAACCTTGCTTTTTATGGCTTCCACCACCGTATAGGTGAAGGATGCGGCAACGTCGCCTTTGTTTATCTCTTCATCCTTTTGTTTTTTGGTGTTGAGATAGTTAATAACCGCGGTTTTAAGACCGCTGAAGGAAAAATCAAGACTGTCGCCGTGAATTGCAGGGGAAGGAAACTTAATAGATAATCCGTCGCCCTGTGTGGCTAAAACGTCCATAGCGTAGCCGCCGGGATAGGGAAGCCCCATAACTCTGCCCACCTTATCAAAGGATTCACCTGCCGCATCGTCACGGGTTGATGCAATTTCCTCATAATCCGTATAGGATTTCACGTCAAAAAAAGAGGTGTGACCTCCGGATACAACCAGAGCCAAAAAAGGCGGCTTTAAATCCGGATACGTTAAATAGTTAGCTGCCACGTGTCCCTTGATGTGGTCAACGGGAATAAGGGGAATATTATTTGCGGTTGCTAATGATTTAGCAAAATTCACCGCAACAAGTAAAGCACCTATAAGACCGGGGCCGTTAGTTACGCAAATTGCACCAATATCCGATAGCTTAACGCCCGACTTGTCAAGCGCCTCGTAGGTAATATTGGAAATAGCCTCAATGTGCGCTCTGCTTGCAATTTCGGGAACAACTCCACCGTAAAGGGCGTGAATGTCGACCTGTGAGGCTATGATATTCGATTTTATAATTCGCTTGCCCTCGTCCATTTCCAAAACCGCACAAGCAGTTTCGTCACAGGAGGACTCGAAGGATAGTATGTACATAAATTTAGCTATCAGCACTCAGCCGTCAGCAGCCAGCTGTCAGCGGTTAGCAGATATCCTTTCTGAAATATGAAATAATGGTAAATTAAAGGCATAAATTCATTCTTAAAGCGTCCTCGGTAGGCTCTTTGTAATGATTTTTAGACACGCCCACAGTCACAAAGCCATAGCTTTCATAAAGTCTTATGGCTACGTGATTGGATTTTCTCACCTCTAAATGAATGTATGTTAAATCACGGGAGTCGCAATCCATTACCATTTCGTGCAAAAGCCTTGAGCCGATGCCAAGACCGCGATATTCGGGCAAAACGCCTATATTTACAAGGTCGGCATCGCTGTAAATTACCATATAACTAATATATCCGACGATTTTGCCGTCACATTTTGCAACGTAAAAGCTCCAAAGAGGATTGTCAAAATACTCGTAAAAATCCTTTTCCTTAAAGGAAATGGAAAATACCGTTTTATCAATTTCGGCAACGAACGGTACGTCGTCCTTTACCATTTTTAAAATTTCTATATTCATATCAGTAGCCAAATACACCCGATAGACTGTCGTCATCGTCAATCCAGCTTGCAACGTCGATTTCCGTGTATTCAAGCCTATTATTTCTTATAATAACCTTGGAAATTCCTGCATTGATAACCTGTCGCTTGCACATCATACAACAGTTCATTCCGCCGATAACCTCACCTGTTTGAGGGTCTGTACAGCATAAATAAAGAGTGCTGCCAAGCATTTGCTCTCTCGATGCGGAAATTATAGCGTTAGCCTCAGCGTGAATACTGCGGCAAAGCTCATAGCGCTCTCCTCTTGGAATGCCCAGCTTATCGCGCATACATACGCCTATATCGTTGCAATTTTGTCTGCCTCTTGGGGCGCCGTTATATCCTGTTGAAACTATAACGTCATTTTTTACGATAATAGCACCGAAGCGTCTTCTTAAGCAGGTGCTTCTTTGGGATACAGTTTGAGCAATATCCAAATAATAATTTATTTTAGAAACTCTTTCCATAAATTAAACTCCTTTTTATTAGCCGCCAGCCGTTAGCTGCCAGCCGTTAGTCGCCAATCGTTAGTATTAAATGTTATTTAGTGAAATCAAAAACAACCCTTTTGTTTTCGTCTAATTTCAAGACGGCATCAAAATTATTGCCTGATTTTGATACGAAGCCCGAAAGCTTTTTCGTTTTTCCGTTTGTTAAAATTTCGGCAATTTCTTCCTTTGAAATTTCACGGGAGCAGATCGCAGAGGCGACGGAAAACTTACAGCCCGTCTCCTTATACTTGTCACAACCGTAGCCAAAGCGAGTGGTGATTACGTTACCGCCGCAAGCAGGGCATACGCCTACAACCTCACCGACGGGATTTGCGCTCTCGCTTGCTTGATTTTCAAATTCGCTGTTTTCAAAAACAACCTTGTCGCCCTCTAACCTCAAAATAGCCGAGAAGCGAGATTTGTTTCTTGTGAGAAAACCGTAAATACGCTCTGTTTTACCGTTTTCAATAAGTGCTTTTGCGTGAGTTATTGAAATCGGGCGAGAGCAAATATTTTTCCATAAGGTAAATTTACAGCCCTCCTTATATCCGGAACAGCCGTATCCCTTTGAGCCGATAATAACGTCGCTACCGCAAAGAGGGCATTTTCCTATTATATCGCCAACTACGCCAATATTATTTTCCGAGCTTGACGCTACGTCGAAAACTGATTGAATTTCGTCCTTGGCAAGATTTACGCTATCGTCAATAGTGCATTCTCCGCGGAAAACGCGCTTTAATGACTGTCCAAGCTGACTGGTTTTGTATTTATCCATAATAATACCCAATTGGGAAAGGGATTCAATTAAATATTCTCCGTCGGGCAAAATGTGGTAAACGTCTTTTTTCAGCTGAATGTATTGGCTTTTGCAGGCGTTTTCGATTATTCCCGTTCTTGTAGCCTCTGTTCCAAGCTCAAGACCCTCGAAAATTGCTTTATAGTCCTCATCGTCGTTTTCGTCGGCCTGTGCCTTGTCGTCCTTGAATGGGTTTTTCAGATAGTTATTCAAGGTTTCTATGGTATAGTGCTTAGGGGGATTTGTTTCTTTTTCTGTGGGAACGAACAAGGTGTTCACCTTATCGCCCTTTGATAGCTTCGGTAGAATTTTATCCTTTTGGGTAGGCTCTTCAAACTTTGTCCAGCCCTTTTCTAAAATCACCGTACCCTTTAAGGTAAATTCCTCTAAATCTCCTACGCTGATTTTTATTTCATTTTTCTCAACCTTACATTCCTCGGAGCAGAAAACCGCTACAAAACGGCGGAAAATCGTGGTATAAACCTGCTTCTCCTTTTCTGTCAGCTTCTTAGGGTCGGGGATTTTATAGGTCGGAGTCAACGCCGAGTGGCTTTCAATCTTGGAGTCGTCAAAAATCGACTTTGAGAAGCGGAATGCAACGGGATAGTTCATCTTTGCAATATTTGCAATAATAGATTTCATTTTCCCTTGCTCTGCCGTGGCAAGATACTCCGAGTTGGTACGGGGATAGGTAACGTAGCCTTCCTCGTACAGCTTTTGAACGATATTTAATGAGTCGTCCATTGACATTTTATATTTTTTACCTAAATAGCTTTGCAACTTTGAAAGAGAAAACAGCTTTGGCGGATACATAGTATCCTTTTTTGTCTTTACAGATGTAACTATGGCATCCTCATTGTTGTAAAGGTCGCAGGCTTCCTTGGCTTTAGCGTATTCTTCGCCTGTAAATTTCAGCTTGGAGTTAAGCTCTACTATTTCACCGTTGGTTTCCTCCTTTGAGGAAATCATATAGTATTTTTGAGGAATGAAATTACGAATTTCCATATCCCTATCGTAAATAGCTTTCACAATAGGAACAATTACTCTGCCCACACGAAGAAGCTTGCCTGTTTTTATAGAGGCAAACCTTGTTAAATTCACGCCGTAAAGCCAATCTGTATAAGTTCTTGCAAGACCCTCGTTTGCAAGGTTGTCGTATTCCGTTTCGTTTTTCATTTCACCAAGTCCTGCGCTGATGGTTTCAGGCGTTTGGTCGGGAAGCCAAAGACGAACGAAGCTTTTGCTTGTATTAAGAGCGTGGTCAACGCAAAGACGCACGATAATTTCACCCTCGCGGTCCGAGTCACCTGCGTTTACAATAGTGTCAACGTCATTTCTGTTGCATAAGTATTTTATAGTGCTGAATTGCTTTTCCACACCGCTATCCACCGTCTTGTCTGCTCCCTTTTTAAGCCCAAACTTGAATTTATCGGGGAAGCAGGGGATGTTATCCATGGTCCATTTGGGAGAATTGGACGGAGAATAGTCCTCGATGTCCGCAAGAGAGAAGAGATGACCGAATGCCCAGGTGACAATGTAATCGCCGCCTTCATAATAGCCGTTTTTCTTCTTCATTTCGTCCTTTTGTATTTTGCCTATTCCTGCAATAATATTTCTTGCAAGAGACGGCTTTTCGGCTATAATGAGCTTCATTTGCCATTTCTCCTTTCGTATTTATTTCGCTAATATTAAACGGCTGAAAAGAGCCGATACAAAATCATTTTAACACATCTTATTATTTATTTCAAGATATAAATTATTAAGAACCGAAAAAAGAGCAGGAACTTGAAGTGGCTGACTTCAAACCTGCTCTCTTATTTTATTCCTCGTCCTCGCTGTTATATGAGTCCATAGCCGCCTTGATTCCGTCCATAATGCGATTAAGCGTTTTGTCCGTGGTCATAAACGGAATTCCCATTTGAACAGATTGTGAAATCATTTCTGAGTCCTGAGGAGTTATCATTCCGTTGAAATTGTCGCTGTCTGACGGTAAAACGTCAATTTCTTTCAGAGGGGGAAGATTTTCTTCCTTGGGTGTGGACATATAGAAATCCATATATCCCATTTCCTTTCCGTTAAACTCGGGGCACGCAGCCGCCATTATCGTTCCCCATGTACGCATACTGGCTCTGAAACAGGTTCCGTTTTGAAAAACAGGCACACCTGTGGCAGAATTTTGGTGCTGTTGTCCCGAAAACATATAACCGCAATCAATAACCTCTCTTGCAACGGTTAACACAACGTCCGTAACCTCATCGTCACCAACCGTCACGCTGGGATAAGCCGAATCATAGCTTGTCCAGCCAATAATTTTTAATTCCATTTGAAGTCCTCACTTATCTTTTATCAATATATTTTTTAACCATTAAAAGCCAGTCTGTTTGAATGAAGTCAAAGCCCTTATCAATGAGCCAGCCCCAGCCCATTTCGGGATTGCCCGTTAAGGAAACGTCATCGGTATGGTGAGCGGAAATTACGTCCGCCTCGTTATAAACAATTGAGTTTCCCCAAAGAAGCAGCCCTTTGTCGTGCATTTTTCTTATATATTCGTCGCTTATGCAATCCTCGTTTTCCGTTGGGAAAAGAAGCTCTGCTCCTATAACGTTAACTCCGTTTTCAAGCAGCTTGTCAGTTACTGTATCCTTGCACCAGATAAGAGGCATAAACATAAAGTCAGGGGCGTATTTGGTAACGGCTTCAAGTGCCTTATCGTCAACGTAAGTTTTGACAATAACCTGCTTTTCAACTCCGCATTTGCGAATAATTTCCGAAATACCCTTAACGTCCGTCCAAAATTTATCAACGTTTATGTACGCCTTGTCCTTCAAGAGCAAAAGCACCTCCTCAAGGGTTGGCACCTTGTAGCTTGTAGGTACGGAATCTTGGTTCAATAGGCGAAGAGAGTCAATTTCATCGGAGTTTAATTCCCAAAGCGGCGCACTCTTCAAAAACACATGCTCCATACCGGGATGAAATACGTAAAACTTGCCGTCCTTGGATTTGGAAACGTCAATTTCAACCACGTCAGCACCCTGGTCGAGAGCGATTTTGTATGCGGCAATAGAGTTGCAGGGAACGTTAGCTCCGCACACGCCTCTGTGGGCTACCAAAAACGGATAGCTTCTTGATTTTCTGTTTTCAAAAATTGATTTTGTAAAGTCTATCATAATTCACCTCATAAGTTGTACGTGCCGTAGCATCATCACTAACACTATTTTACCACAAAATATTGATTTTGCAAGTAAAATATGATAGTATAAGTGCAGAGTTATGCGTTTTTAAGGAGAAAACTTATGCTTGATTTTGCACTGGATAAAAATCTATGGGAAAAGGTTCGCGTAAGCGACGATTTTTCACAACATAGAAAAGAGATAAAGGAGCTGTATGACAAGGCGTTTAAGGTTGAGCCTCGCCATCATTCCGCAGAGGAAATACTAAATAATAACGATAACGGACTATGGAGATTACAGTTTGACCATCTGCAGTCCTCTGCCCTTATGGCACTTATTTATCCCGAAAACGAGGAATATTACAACAACCTTGTTAAAACGTTATGGGCATATTTAAGCGAGTATGCGTGGGCGCCGTTGGGTCATTATACCGAGCATTATTACGGAAAAACACCAAAGGATTTTGACAACGGACTTATAGATATTTTTGCCGCCTCTGTGGGCTTTTCTCTTGCGGAAATAAAAAATCTTTTCAAGGATAGATTTCCAAAGCTGTTACAGGACAGAATAAGCCACGAAATCAAAAGACACATTATAGAGCCGTATAAAACCAGAAAATTTTTTTGGGAAAGCCACGACAATAACTGGACCGCCGTTTGCGCAGGAGCAGTAGGCGGAACGCTTATTTATGAGGAGCCTGAAACGTTTTTTGAAAACCAAGAAAGATTGCATAAATCTATGTATTGCTATCTTGATAGCTACAAGGACGACGGAATGTGCGTTGAGGGTGTTGGCTATTGGTATTTCGGCTTCGGCTTTTTTGCAAGCTACGCTATGCTTGAAAGAGAAATAACAAAGGGAGAGGTTGACTGGTTTAAGCTTCCGAAGGTAAAGGAAATTTCAAAATTCCTTCAAAAAACCTTCTTGCTTAAGGATGTTTTAATTACCTTTAGCGACAGCTACGTTAAGCAAAGATATTTCATTGGCTTACACCAAATGCTTCGCACGGTTTACGGAGACGAAATAGAAAGGCTTCCAAGAGAGCTTGGAAACGTTGTTTACGATAATACACACTTTAACTTTTCTTTGCGCAGCGTGATTTACCATAACGGTGATAATTTTACCGACAAAATGGCAACAAACGTGACGTACAGTGTGGATAATTCCGCATATTTCTTCAAGCGAACAGATAATTACGGTTTTGCCTGCAAGGGTGGAAACAACGGAGAAAGCCATAATCATATTGACGTAGGCACTTTTATAATCGCTCGGAACGGAAAGCAAATTATCGCCGATATTGGCGCAGGACCTTATGAGGACGGATACCATACTGACAGAAGATATACCTTTTTCCATCCAAGCGCATATTCCCATAGCATTCCGATTCTTGACGGAATAACCGAGGACGGTATTCGCCGTGACGACGTTATAGTCCATTACGATTGGGAAAATCAGGTTGCCACAATGGACATAAAAGAGGGATATGGAGTAGATTTTATTAACAAGGCGCAAAGAAGCTTTGCTTTTGAAAGCGACAAGATTACGCTTACCGATAAATTCGATTTTACAAGGGATGTGCAAGTAACAGAACGCTTCATTTCAATGGTAGAACCAAAAACAGAGGGTAATGTGGTTGTAATTGATGATGTGACCCTTTTAAACGATAAAAACGCAGTACCTCAAATTACTGTAAAAGAGGTTAGCGCCCACCTTGAGGGCAAGCATAACGTGTATATAATTGACTACGTTCTTCAAAAGGGAGAAACCGACTTTACAATAGAATTTAAAATGTAAACGATAATTGAAAACGCTCCCGCCTTATAAGCGTGGAGCGTTTAATCAATAAAAAATAATTCCCAAAGCACCCGAAATTACAATAAGCAAAATAGGAGAAAGAGCTTTTTTGCGTAGCTTTGAATGCAGCACGGTTATGACCGCAAGTGTTCCCAAAATTGCAATACCGTAAAAATCAACGCTGACGAAGCTTTCGATTGTATTTACGTTGAAAACCTGCTTTAAAAGCATAGTAATTGTAACGGATATAATAAGTCCTACAATGGCAGGTCGCATACCTGTAAGCGTTGCCTTGACACCTGCTCGCTTCAGCAGATTTTTTGCAACCGATGCGACTATAAGTATTATGATAAACGAGGGCAAAACGATACCGAGAGTGGCAAGTAAAGCCCCTAAAATACCGCCTTGGGATGAGCCAACGAAGGTAGCCATATTAACAGCAATAGGTCCGGGAGTTGATTCTGCTATTGCTATCATATTAAGTAATTCTTCCTCGGTAAGCCAGCCCGCTCCCACACAGACGTCGTGAATTAAGGAAATCATACCAAGACCGCCACCGAAGGAAAGCGCACCAATCTTTAAAAATTCCAAAAACAACTTGAGATAAATCATTCTTTTTTGTCCTCCTTATCCTTGAAACACCTTGCAAGATAGATAACGAGTGCCAAAAAACCGCTGATTAAGATATATAGGATTGCGGAAAAATTAACGGCAAAAACAGAGAATGTAACGGAAATTGCAACGGTAAGAGAGGCAACGGTTATATTAAATGCGGTTTTTTTCATATTTTTCAGCATTTTCATTCCTGCCATAAAAATTATGAAGATAATGCCGATTTGTATTCCCTTAAATGCGCTTGCTACTATTTCGAATTCCAAAAATTTGTTAAGGAACATAGATATGGCGTAAATTATGGCAAAGGACGGAATGCACATTCCAAGGGTAGCCAAAAGAGCGCCAAAGAATCTGCTTTGCTTATATCCAATGTAGGTCGCAAGATTTATGGCAATAGGACCGGGAGTTGATTCCGCTATTGACACAACGTCAAGAAATTCATCGTATTCAAGATATTTTTTCTTTGAAACGAATTCGTTTTCCATAAGGGCAATCATAGCGTAACCGCCGCCAAAGGTAAACAATCCGATTTTTAGCATAGTAAAAAATAAGTTAATCAAATTTTTCATATTTAGTTCCCCATTAAGTGTAGTTTAGAAATTATATCACATATAAGAAAAATAGTCAAGTTAAGTAGCAAGGAGTCAAATGAAATACCAAAGAATAGTGGAAGGAAAATTTATAAGCCGTCCCAATCGCTTCATAGCCCACGTGGATATTGACGGCAGAGAGGAAATCGTTCACGTCAAAAATACGGGAAGATGTAAGGAGCTGCTTGAAAAAGGCGCAAGAGTGTTTTTAGAGGAGTCCTCTAACGTCGCGCGAAGGACAAAATACGATTTAATCGCCGTATATAAGGGCGAAACGCTCATAAATATGGATTCTCAAGCGCCAAATAAGGTGGCTGTGGAATTTTTAAAGGAGTGCGGACTGTTTTCAAGCTCGTTAAAAATCAAGCCCGAATATAAATATGGCGCTTCACGTATCGACATTTACATAGAGGATAAGGATAAAAGAGCGCTTATTGAGGTTAAAGGCGTAACACTTGAGGAAAACGGGGTGGCTATGTTTCCCGATGCCCCTACAAAAAGGGGAGTTAAGCATATAAACGAGCTTATAAATGCACAAGGCGAGGGATACGAATGCTATGTGCTTTTCGTTATACAAATGAAGGGCGTATCGCTTTTTAAGCCCAATTTCAAAACGCATAAGGAGCTTGGTATAGCGTTACAGAATGCAGAAAAGGCGGGTGTTAAAATCCTTGCCTACGATTGCAAGGTGACACCTGATAGCTTGAAAATAGACGCACCTGTGTCTGTGAATTTAAGCTGATATATTAAATATACAAAATAAGGAAATAAGCCGATAAAAAATTTGTGCAAATTTTTATATAATTTATTGTAAAAAAATATTGCAATTTTAATAATATGGTGATAAAATATCCTCGTAAGATTTTTTTAGAAAATAAAGGAGCAAATTATGGAAAAATTATACCAAGGTAAGACAAAGGACGTATATCAGCTTGAAAACGGCAACGTTCTTTTAAAGTTCAAGGACGATTGTACAGGTAAGGACGGAGTGTTTGATCCGGGTGAAAACTCAGTAGGACTTACTATCGAGGGCATTGGTAAGGCTAACCTTGAAACGTCTGTATATTACTTTGAGCTTTGCAAGAAGGCAGGCATTAAAACTCACTACGTTTCAGCTGACATTGAAAACGCTACCATGGAAGTTCTTCCGGCAACTTGCTTCGGTAAGGACCTTGGCGGTAACGGATTAGAGGTTATTTGTCGTCTTGTTGCGACAGGTAGCTTTATCCGCAGATATGGCGAGTACATTAAGAACGGCACAAGATTAGAGGGCGGTTACGTTGAATGTACCTTCAAGAACGTTGAAAAGGGCGACCCACTTGTAACAGGTGAGGGTCTTGTAGCATTAAAGGTTATGACACCTGAAATGTTCGAGAGCCTTAAGGAGCAAACTCTTAAGATTACAAAGATTGTTGCTGACGACTTAAAGACAATCGGTCTTGACTTATGGGACATTAAGTTTGAATTTGGCTATAATAACGGCGAGGTTATCTTAATTGACGAGATAGCTTCCGGAAATATGAGAGTTTATAAGGGTGATGAAATCGTTGACCCTGTTGAGCTTACAAAGCTGATTTTGAACAGATAATCAAACTAATATCTTACGCACCTGTACTTAATGTATAGGTGCGTTTTGCATGGAGAGAAAATGGAAAATCAATATTATATTAAGCCCCTGCTTGCCATGATTAAGGGGAATTTTGCAAGGAACGGAATAGAGGCAGACGAAAGCAATACGGAAAAATATATTGCTTTGGCTAAAGAAAAAAACTTAAAGCTCTATCATTTCAAAAGAACGGACAGATTATTGCCGAGAATAAGCAAGGCTATCGGTATTTTAAAGGGACTTTATTTCGAAAGTATTCTTGACGTCGGAAGCGGACGCGGCGCGTTTCTTCTGCCGTTTATGGATACGTTCCCTTACGTAAGGGTTACGTCCCTTGATATTCTTGATAAAAGGTATAATATGCTGAAGGATATGCAAAACGGCGGACTTGAAGGCTTTACAGCTCTCAAGGAGGATATATGCACATCCAGCCTGCCTGATAAATCTGTTGACGTTGTGACTATGCTGGAGGTATTGGAGCATATACCCGATTTTGAAAAAGCCATTTCCAACGCCATAAGGCTGGCAAGAAAATATATAGTTTTGTCCGTTCCGTCAAAAGAGGACGATAACGAGGAGCATATTCATTTGCTCACTAAAGAAATTCTTACAAAATGCTTTAATGCTCACGGTGTTACGAAAATATCCTTTGACAGCGTACCGGAGCATTTAATAGCACTTGTTAAAATATAGTCAAAAAAGAAAGGAAAATATTATGGGATACGATTACAGTATTATCAAATATCCGAGAACTCCCCACCTGGAAGGCTCACGCTTACAGGCAGGAGATGAGGATTTAAGTCAGATTCCATTTAGTCATATTTTCGGAAAGCATATAGTAATTGAGGAAAAAATAGACGGTGCAAACTCCGCCATATCCTTTGACGGAGACGGCAATTTGCTTTTGCAAAGCAGAGGTCACTATCTTGACGGAGGCTTCAGAGAAAGACACTATAATCCGCTTAAAAGATGGGCAAACGCCAATGCGGATATATTCTTCGACGTGCTGGGTGACAGATATATAATGTACGGCGAATGGATGTACGCCAAGCACACGGTTTTTTACGATGCGCTTCCTGATTACTTTATGGAATTTGATATTTACGACAGAAAAGAAAAGGTGTTTCTCGATACGAAAAGAAGAAGAGAAATGACCTCTAAAATGGGCATTGTTTCCTCTGTGCCGGTTATCGGTGAGGGCTTCTATACTAAAAAGGATGATATAATTTCCTTAATAGGTCACTCAAATTACATTACGGATAACCATATAGAAAAGTTGAGAGAAATAGCAAGAAAGCACGGTCTTGACGAGGAAAGACAGGTTAGAGAAACGGATAATTCAACGACAATGGAAGGACTTTACATAAAGTTAGAGGAGGACGGAATAGTAAAGGAACGCTTTAAGTTTGTAAGGCGTGAGTTCGTTCAGCAAATTTTATTATCTACCTCTCATTGGCAGTCCCGTCCGATTTTGCCCAATCAGCTAAAGGAAGGGATTGAATATTACCTATGACCAAAAAATTACAGGAAATTGTGAGCCTGTTTCCTCAAAATAAAGGGGATAAAATTGATTGGTGCGCCCTTGAAAAAACGACACTCTCTCCCGTGTTTCAAAAAATGAAGGAAACAAAGCAAAACCCGGAGTATCACGGCGAGGGCAACGTTTTTATGCACACAGAGCTTGTGTGCAACGCTCTTGTTACGCTTGAGGAATATTGGCTTCTTTCAAAAAAGGAAAGGGAAATTTTGCTTTTGTCCGCATTGCTTCACGATATAGGCAAAACAAAATGCACAAGGCTCATTGATGGCGTTCTTTCCTCCCCTCATCACGCTAAAACCGGGGCTATAATGGCAAGAGAGCTTTTATGGAGAGATTACGGTCTTTGCGGTAGTGAAGAACTGCAAAACATCCGTGAGAGTGTCTGTGCTTTTATAAAATATCACTCCTATCCCCCCTTTGCGATTTTAAACAATAAGCCTGAATTTAAAATGATAAAGGTTGCAAGCCAAGGTAAGCTGGTAACGTATTTTTCCATAGAAAAGCTATGTATGCTTGAAAAAGCCGACGTTTTGGGCAGAATATCCAATGATAGTTGTGATTATCTTGAAAGAATAGAATGCTGCGCTATGCTTGCAGATGAGTTGAATTGCAAAAACAAGCCTTATGAGTTCTTTGACGAATATACGGCTCGCGGCTATTTAAAAAGCGGCAACATACCCCTTGGTTATAATGCATTTAACGACACGTGGGGCGAGGTAATTTTGATGTCGGGCTTGCCCGGAACGGGAAAGGATACGTACATTGAGAAAAATTATCCCAATATGCCCGTCGTTTCTCTTGACAATATAAGGCTTGATTTAAAAATATCTCCCGTAGGAAACCAGGGAGAGGTTGTTGCCGAGGGAAAAAGGCAGGCGAGAGAATATTTGAGGAAAAAGCAATCGTTTATTTGGAATGCCACCAACGTAACAGAGCAAATTCGCACAGGGCTTACAGAGCTTTTTGAAAGCTACGGAGCAAGAGTGAAAATTGTGTTTTTGGAAACCGAATGGCAGGAGCAGTTGAGAAGAAATTCCTCCCGCAAGGCGCAGGTGCCTCTTGAGGCAATTGAAAGAATGCTTTCAAAACTGGAAATCCCTGAAGCCTTCGAGGCACAAAGCGTCGTTTGGCAAATAACGTAGTGATACCGATTTAATTTGTTAATAAAAATACCTGTTTTCAGGTATTTTTCTTTTTCTATTGCAAATCGCTATAAAAAATGCTATTATATATAAGACCGAAATTTTTTTATGTTATTTTTGGAGGAATTTATGAAGAGATTATTTATTCTTTTTGTTGTGCTATGCTTGGCAGTGTCAGCAGTGGCACTTGCGTCCTGCGGCGGTAACGGAGATACGGATACTAATACCGACAAGGATACCGACACAAGCACAAATACAAGCACAGACGCAGGCACAGACAACAATACCGATACGGATACAAAGGAAGAGATTGAATACTCAATTACAATAAAGGACCAGGAGGAAGCCTTTGTAGCCGATGCCAAGGTTTTTATTGTTGATGAATTTGAGCAAATCGTTGCTACTCTTACAACTGACGAAAGCGGTAAGGTGAGTGTAAAGCTTGTTAAGGGAGAATATTACGCAAAGTTTGAGCTTCCCGAATATCATCTGTATTCACAGGGTGTGGTTAAATTAGAAAACGGCGATATTTCAGTAGTAGTTACAAACAATACTCCTAACGGAACTGAAGCAAGACCGTATCCTCTTACTGACAACAATGATATTAAATTGGGAGCTAACCAAACAGTATATTACGCTGCCTACGGCGGAGGCAGAAATATTCTTATTGAAAACGCTCAAGGCTTAAAATTCACTTATGAGGGAGAGGAGCCGTTAGAGGCAGACGAGGAAAACAAGATTTATTTCAAAATGCCGGTTATTGACGACACAAACACCAACGACAGAGGCAGAACCGTTAAGCTGGAAAACACAACCGACGAGGAAAAGAGCTACGTTCTTACGATTTATTCCGATAAGGGTGCCAGCGATAATCCTTACGACGTTGTATTGGACGAGGACGTTGAAATTACCGTAATGAAGGGAAGCACGGTTTATTACAGATACGTGGCTCAAAAAAGCGGTATGGTGGTTGTATATTGTGAAACTGAAAAGAATAATATTTCCTGCTATAATATAAAAACCAATGCAGCAACTGAATTTTCAAACGGTGAAATTTGCAGCTATATCTATGCAAATCAAGGTGATGAAATTCAAATAAGAGTTGCCTCAAATGCAGATAAAAACTACAACAAGGTTAAATTTAAGACAAGTCACTACGCAGGCACAGAGGAGGAGCCTATTCCTCTTTATAAGAACGATAACGTATTCAAGCTGGCAAAGAGTCAGGAGCTTTGCTTTGTTGCTGGCGTAGGCGTTGAAAGCAAGCTTAACGTAAGCGGCGACAGCTATAAGCTCACAATTGACGGAAACGAATATACCAACTTAACGGCTGAAGAAGTTTTAGTAGAGGACGGTAAGCTCTTCAAGGTTGCAAACACCGACGCTTATGACCCACAAAACGTAACGATTTCATTTACAGCCGTAGAGGACGAAAACCCACAGGAATAATAAAAAATTCACACCCGAAAGGCTGGTTCTCATAAGGATGTTTGATTTTTCCTTGTAGGGACCGGCGTCCCCGACGGTTCATTAAGATATATTTACACCGCAGAAAACAAAGAGATAACCCCGACAGATTTTTAGTCTGTCGGGGTTATTGTCATTTTTCTGCTATAAATGTCCAATGTTCAGAAATGTTTTTAGGCATCATTCGTGCGAAGGCATCCGCATCTTTAATAAGATTTTTGTTTCCAAAGTGGAAGAAAAAGAATTCTCCTTTTCCTTCATTATATCCCAATTGGAATTCAAGTTCCTTCTTGAAATAGG
>JAZRIQ010000042.1:0-47015 GCA_045645405.1 Eubacteriales bacterium | reverse complement strand
AGGTTTTAGGTGCAAGGCATTTTAGAACGAGCCAAAAAGCTCGTATTTAAGGCAAAATTTTGCCGATATATAAAAATATTTCAAAAAATTTTAACGCCAAAGACGGGATTTTTGTCCGTTCCAAAACTGGTTCGTTTCACTCCCGTAAGGCATAAGGAGATAAAATGAGTAATATTAAAGATATAAATTTGTTTTTGTTTGATATGGACGGCACTCTATATTTAGGGGATAGGCTATATGATTTTACCGTGGAGCTACTTGATACAATTAAGGGCTGTGGCGGAAAATATATGTTTATGACAAACAATTCCTCAAAGAGTGTAAAGGACTACATAAAAAAGCTTGAAAAATTGGGAATAAAATCAGATTATGATGACTTTATAACCTCTTCTCAAGCTACGCTTTATTATCTTAATAAGCATTTTAAGGAAAAGACCTTATACGTATGCGGAACGGAATCCTTAAAGGAGGAATTAAGGCGCGGAGGCTTTGAGATTACAGAGGAGCTTGACCGGGTGGAGGTTATCGTTATGGGCTTTGATACGGAGCTTACCTTTAAAAAGCTGCACGACGTGTCATATTTGCTTTTAACGAGAGAGAATATTCCTTATATTGCAACAAATCCGGATTACGTTTGTCCTACGGAGTTTGGCAGCGTTCCCGATTGCGGCAGCGTTTGTGATATGCTGTATAACGTATCGAAAAGACGTCCTGTTTTCATCGGAAAGCCGGAGGCTTTAATGCCGCTGCTTGCTATGGAAAAGGCAGGATACACAAAGGAGCAGACTGCGGTTATAGGTGATAGAATTTATACCGATATAAAAAGCGGACTCAACGCAGGCGTGACAACGGTATTGGTAATGAGCGGAGAAACAACCTATGAAATACTATCTTCGTCAGAAGATAAACCTCATTACGTAATGGAGAGCGCAAAGGAAATTTTGGAGATTTTAAAAAATGATATATAAGGGCAAAAAAACCAAAAGCATTTCCTTTCCTCTCGGAGGAATCGGAACAGGAAGCATAGGTTTATGCGGAAACGGGGAGCTTATTGATTGGGAAATATATAACAGACCAAACAAAAGCACACGAAACGGATATACACATTTTGCGATAAAATCAGTGTGCAACGGTAAAACCGATATTAAAATTTTGCAAGGAGATACAAATGAAAGCTATATGGGCAATTACGACCTTGACGGTTGGATGTCAGGCGTAGGATATGGCCCTAAGACAAATTCTCTGGCAGGATTTCCGCACTTTAAGGACGTGATTTTCGAGGGAGAATTTCCAATTGCAAAATTAACCTTTGAGGAAGATGGCTTTGGCGCAAAATGTAAGTTAACGGCGTTTAATCCTTTCATTCCTCACGATGATTTTAATTCAAGCATACCGTGCGCTATGTTTATGTGGGAAATTGAGAACGTAACGGACACGGAAAATGAATATACTATTGCTTTTTCCTTGCAAAATCCCAATTGCGTGTCTGTAAACAAGGAAGTTGACGGCGGAATTTTCTTTACCTGCGATGATAAAAAGAAAAGCGATATAGGATATAATGACCTGTGCGTTTTAACTGATGATAACGCGGCTTTGCAGGCGTATTGGTACCGTGGAGGTTGGATGGACTCCGTTACCACGTACTATAAAAATTTACAATCGGGCGATTTGCAAAAAAGAGAATACGATAAAAGCGGCAGATATGACCACGGCACAGTAAGCGTAAAATGCAAATTAAAGCCAAACGAAAAAAAGAAGATACGATTTGTGCTTGCGTGGAATACCCCAAACCAGTACAACTATTGGAATGAATACAAAAATGAAAAGGGCGAGCATATTACTTGGAAAAATTATTATGCTACACAGTTTGAAAGCTCGCTGGAAAGCGCAAAATATGCTCTTTCTAATTTTGACAGGCTGCTTAGCGAAACGGAAAAATTCAAAAACGCTATCTTTGAAAGCGCCCTGCCGACCGCTGTGATTGACGCCATAAGCAGCAATCTGTCTGTTTTGAAGTCGCCAACAGTATTAAGATATGAGGATGGCTCTGTTTGGGCGTGGGAGGGCGTTATGCAAACCCACGGCTCCTGCGACGGAAGCTGTCAGCACGTATGGAATTATGCGTACGCTATGCCTTTTCTGTTTCCGAATTTGGAAAGAAGCTTGAGAGAAAATACGCTGAAATATGCCTTGAGAGATACGGGAAGCACCGATTTCAGAATAGAATTACCTCTTGGAAGGGAAAGAAAGGAATTTCGCGCTTGTGTTGACGGACATTTTGGCGAAATAATTAAATGCTATCGTGAATGGAAGATATGCGGTGATACAAAGTGGCTAAAGGAATATGGCGACAGGATTTTTAAAATGCTTGATTTTGCTTGGTCACCCCACAATCCTGACAGATGGGATTTAGACAAGGACGGAGTTTTAGAGGGTAGACAGCACCATACCCTTGATATGGAGCTTTTTGGTTCTTCATCATGGCTTCAAGGCTTTTATCTTTTAGCCCTTGCTTGCGGAAGTGAAATGGCAGAAGCGTTAGGTGAGAAAAAAAGAGCAGAAACGTATCGTGATTTGTATGAAAAGGGCAAAAAGTGGACTAATGAAAGTCTTTTTAACGGCGAGTATTTTTATCACAAAATTGATTTAAATGATAAAACAATAATTGATAGCTATACCGACGCTGAAGGATATTGGAACGACGAGGCTAAAGAAATTAAGTATCAGGTTGCTAATGGCTGCATAATTGACCAAATGTTATCGGATTTTCACAGCAATTTAATTGGCTGTAATGGAATTTTTGATAAGGACAAGAAGAATACCGCCCTTGAAAGCTTGTATAAATACAATTTTAAAAAGTCAATGCGAGAGGTTACGAATATGTGGCGTAACTTTGCATTAAACGACGAGGCTGGAACGGTAATTTGCTCCTATCCCGATAACGTAAAAACGCCGGCTATTCCAATTCCGTACTGCGAGGAATGTATGACGGGCTTTGAGTATGCGTTAGCAGTACTTATGATTTACGAGGGCAAAAAGGAATACGGAGAGGAAATGGTAAAAGCAATCCGTGACCGTTACGACGGAGAAAAGAGAAACCCATGGAACGAAATCGAGTGTGGCAGCAATTACGCCCGTTCAATGGCATCCTTTGGGCTTATGAATGCATATAGCGGCTTTAGCTTTGATATGACGAAAAAGCAAATAGGCTTTAAGCCTATCTTAATGGGAAAATTCCTTTGGAGTGTCGGCAATACCTACGGAACCGTATCTGTAAACGACGAAAAATTAGAGCTTTGCGTTTTGGGAAAGCCTCTTGATTTATCGGCACTTGCGGTGGAAAAGGATTGCGAGTGGGTAGAGGTTGACGGAGTAAAAATTGAATTTACAAATGACGAAAAACGTGTTATAATAAACAAGGTAATCAAATCTGACATAACAGTAAGATTTAAAGAAAAGGTGTAAATATAGCCATTAAAAAGATATTAAAGAGAGGTAACAATATGAAAAAAACAATGCGGTTAGCTTTAATTTTGTGTTTTATCATTTTATCGTTTGTTGTGATTTTTGCGCTTTCATCTTGTAATGATGTTCCTAATGATACGGATACGGTTTCATCTAACGAAGGTGATTCCAATGATAAGGATACAAGCACAGAAACAGAAAACGTCAAGGAATATACCATTACGTTTGATTCTAACGGCGGAGGCGATGTGGAGTCTCAAACAGTTCGACACGGAGAAAAGGCAAATGAGCCGAACTATCCAACAAGGGGCGGTTATACGTTTGATGGATGGTACGTAGAAAATGAAAAGTGGGCGTTTTTGGAGCGCGTGGTAACAGATAACGTAACGTTAGTTGCTAAATGGATTGCTAAAGAAAAAACTATTACCTTTGACGGAAATGGCGCTACAAGCGGCTCAATGGAAAATATTATAGCGTTAACTGACGAAACCGTTATTTTGCCGGACTGCTTATACGAAAGAGAGGGTTACGCTTTTGTCGGTTGGAGTGACGGATTAAAAACATATACAGTCGGTGAAGAATATAAGATAGGGATAATGGGCGGCTACGAATTTTATGCGGTATGGAAACTGCTTCGTTGCAAAATTATGTTGATGGATACCGATGGCAACCCGATATCTAACGGAAAGATTCTTATAACTGACACTAAAGGAAGCGAAGTCAAAACGCTAACAACGGGTGAAGACGGTACAGTAGCAATAGACGTGCCGGAAAATTCTAAATGGTATGCCAACGCCATAGAGTCTTCCAACAGATACCTTTACATATCAAAAGAGATGGTTAGTTTTTCAAACATTGTTATTTTCGTAATGGAGTTGAGCGAAAATCAAGAGCAAGTGCGTAATATGATTGATAATATCGGGGATATTGTTGAGGACTGCAAAGACAGCCTTGATACCGAAGCTTATGAAAGCGTTAAGAATACGGTTGCAGAATTAAAAACTACCGTTGAGAATATGCTAAGAAACGGCTTATCCGATTTGGAAATAAACAGTGCAATCAATGATGCAAAGGAAGCACTACAAGGCATTCTTGTTCAAAATCCGGATATAGCACAGAATATAGTTGACGAAATGGAAAAAGTGCAGCAGTCTTAATAGTTCAGCTCTAAAGCTTTAGAGAATAGCTTTGCAGAGCTTTTGTCGGAATTTCAGAAAAAAACAGCTAATAAAAAAGAGTTTAAACCCGTAGGTTTAAACTCTTTTTGTTTTGTAGTTGCCAAATTTAAGTGTTAATAAATTGACGGAAAATAATCTTCCATTTATAAATTACTGTATTATTTAACCGCAGGGTGCTTCATTTTGAATTTTCCTGCGTAAACGGACATTAAGAAATAGTAGTTATCCGCAAGGTAATTATATCCGCAAGGCACACCTTGAGGAGTACGCCAGTCGATGCTTTGGCAATAGCCTGGCATAAGTCCGGAGTGAGTCATATCCTTTTCGTAGGTGTTCATAATAGCAAAAAGAATATCGTCCGCTTCCTTGTTAAGCCCTACGTTATACATAGCGGTTAAGAAATGGAAGCCGTTCATACCGTTAAGACCGCCGTTTTCATATCTGCCCCAGTCGGTCATACATGGCCAGCATATAGTGTCGGTTTCTCCAACTGGCATTACGTTGCCCGGAATACCGAAGCGAAGATCGCCGTAGCCCTCCTTATCCATTATCTTAAGGAGCTTTTTAATCATTTTTTTGCCTAAATCCTTTGGAATAAGTCCTTCGTTTATACCCATAGATACGGCAAAGGTAAATCCGTAGTCGTGTACCTTGCCGTTGCGGCTTATCCAGCCTGCCATAAGCTCGGTTTTTGGATTGTAGAAGATGTTTAAGAAATTCTTGTCAAATAAAGCAAGCTGATTTTCGTATTTTTCCGCTTCCTTATCCATTCCAAGCTTTCTTAAAAGCGCACTTAACTCTCTTAATGCTCTATGGCAGAGATAGTTAAAGTAAATATCCTTATGTCCAAAGGCAAAATTATCCCACCAGTTGCCCTGCCAACCGTATTCGCCCTGTTGACCTATATAGTCTCCTGCGAATTTAACCTCAAAAACACCGTCGTTATCGGTATCCTGTGCTAAAATAAAGTCTGCCGCCTTTATAGCGTAAGGAACTAATTTTTTTGCAAAATCAAAATTCCAAGTTGAAATTCCCGTTAAGCCTATTATAGCGCCGGGAGTGGAGTCAACGGAGCAGCCGTAATTCTTTTCCTTTTGTCTGTTATAGAAGGAAACGCTTACTTCACCGTCGTATGCTTGACAGGTTTTAAAGGTTCTTTCAATCTGTTTTTCGTAGGTTTTACGGATAGTTTTAAATAAAGGCTCATCTTTCTTAACAATTTGAAGCATATCGGACTTTAAATGTATTGCAAGGTGTCCGGTGCCGTGGAAATAAATGTTATCGGACATATCAAAAAGCTCTCTGTTAAGTGCAAAGGCATTTAACCAGTTACGCTTTAAGCCGTTATACTTTTCGCCGTCTTCCTTTAAGTCGGGGTAAATTTCTTCCATAACTCTAAATTTAAGGTTAACGCTTTCAAGGTCATTCTTTGATTTAAAGGTTAAATATGAACTACCGTAGTGTAAGCCGTGCATTCTGTTATGGCTATAACCGTGGTTCATATAACCAAGGTCAAGACCTGTAAAGTCCTTTGATTGCTCCAGGTCCTCAATACAGTAAACGTCATCACTTGAAGCGGTAATTTCCACGTGCCCAAAATCGGGGAAGTGAATAATTAAAGGAAGCTTATATTCCGTTTTATAAAGCACGTAAGGATTTCTGCTCTTTAGCTTTTTTGGCTTTTTAGACGTCCAAATTGTAGGCGGAGCAGTTTTGATTGCGAATTTTACAGAAAAAATGTCGCTTTTAATAGCCTTGTTAAGTTCAATATCAAGAGTTTTCTCGTTTGAGAAAATATATTTTGCACTTGCGCCCTTGTCGTTTTCAAAATATGCGCAGGTGTCTGTAATTTCGTTTTTTGTGGGCTTTGCTTTTTTGAAAGCGCCGAAAACTCCGCCATAGCCCGGAAGCATAAGGTTGTAGCTTGCGTGCTTATCTCTATCTCTGCCACCCGACTCAACGCCGAACCATGCAATTCTGCCCTTGGCTTTTTCAAAAGTGCAAGATAAAAAGTCGCTGTTAAAATATGAATATAATGGATGCATAAGAATCTCCCTTTTGGTTACATTTTTATATATAATACCATAATAATGAACAATAGGCAAGTGCTTACACTAAAAATTTTTGTTGACAGTGTATAAAATTTATGATAGTATAAAGAAAAAGGGGTTTTTACCATGTTAGAAAAAAACGCCATTAAGGCTTTGACAAAAAACAAAAATTTATATCTTCGCGTATTAAAGGGACATTTTGCAACCAGCAATAGCCATAGCAATTATTACATTGATGTTTCAATGCAAAAATCTCGTCTTTCTGAGGCTCAAGCGGTAGCCGGCGAGCTTGTAAGCTACTACGAAGCAAACACCATAGTTGACACTATTCTTTGTCTTGACGGCATGGAGGTTGTTGGCACTTGTCTTGCAAGTGAGCTTACAAAGGGTGGATTTGCAAGTATAAATGCCCACCAGACAATTTACGTAATTACGCCAGAGGAAACAAGCGGAAGCCAACTTATTTTTAGGGATAATCTTATAAGCACGGTAAAAGGTAAAAACGTACTTATTCTTGCCGCGTCCGTTGCGACAGGCAGAACGGTGGGCGCAGCTATTGATGCGGTAAATTATTACGGCGGAAGAGTAGCGGGAGTATGCTCAATCTTTGCAACCATTGATGAGTATATGGGGTACGCGGTTCGCTCGGTGTTTGACCCGAAGGATCTTGGCGGATATGCAACGTATTCATCGCATCAGTGTCCAATGTGCAAAAACGGAGAGAAGATTGACGGTCTTGTAAACTGTCACGGATTTTCCAAATTATAAAATAGACACCGCCAAATTTACAGAGAGTTTGGCGGTTTTCAAATAGAGGTGCTTTATGGGTGAAAAGGTTTATTATGAGGACGGAAGCTACGCAGGAGAGCTAATCGAAGGTAGCGATTATGGAAGCTATACTCCGTCCAACGCTATAAGACATCATAAAAAGAAAAACATTTATACGCTTATTTTGGTGTGTGGATGTATTATGCTTTTTTTGAATCTCGCGCCGTTACTGTTTGTAGGGGGCGGAGAAAAGTTAATTTATTTGTACTATACGATACCGCTTTTTGTAATTGATATTGGTGTGATTTTATTTTCTTCGTTTGTGCTTTTAACTATAAGCAAGCTTTTGCTTCAGGTTGAGGACGGAATCAATCCTTACGTTTATGAGCCGGAAAAGTATGGTGAGCACAAGATAGATTTAGGAAATTTTATCGAGCTTTCGGTTCTTAAGACGATAAAATGGACGGACAAAACATTTGAAAAAGCATCAAAAAACATTACTGAGGCTTATAATTCTAAGAAAAAAACTGAAACAAATGCAAACGATAATACGGCTTCCTCAAAGGCAAGCGTACATATTGATGACGTTATCAATGAATATATAAGATTAAAGCTTAGTTGGATAAACAACGTTGTATGCAAGCTACATCTTATAATTTATCCGCTAATTGCCGTAGCAATGATAATGGCGCTGGCTTTTCCCGAAACTATTGGCTTTTACGTATTTTTCGCGCAGGTGAATATGTATGCCTTGGTAATTGGCGCATTATCTGTAAGAAATAACGCTTTACGATATAAGGAAAAGCTGTTTGACAAGGTTGTAGGGCGAGTGGCGGCATGCTACGGAATAGCATTTGTGTTATCGGTTTTGGTGATACTTGTAAAATCCTTAAGCTACGGTTGGCTCGTTTATCTTGTGTCAATAGCTGATTTACTAATGATGCTGGATAGAGTATTTTTTAAGGGTGATAATGCCTCGAAAACCTTTGTGAAGCGCAATGTTATAGTTTCTGTTGCAATATCGGTAGTTATTTTGTTTGCGTGCTTTATGGCTGTTTTAGTGCTTTCGCTTGTTATCGGGCCGATTCGCGATGCCATAGTAGCATATGACGCGGGGCAGGGGGATTTAAGCACTGTGCTTACATTTTGGATAGTGTCCGGTATAGTATCTATTGGATTATCTATATTGGGCGGAGCATTGGGTTATAAATTGATGTCGAAAAACAAATAAAAAAAGCTGACAATTCGGAAATTTGAATTGTCAGCTTTTCATTTCACTAAGGGGTGCGTTACTATCTATATAATCTATTTCCATAGATAGATAAGATATATATTTTTTACGTTGCAATGATAATGTTCGGTTTGCAAGAAGGCATAGCACAAAGAAAATAAAAAAGGAATAAATTTTTAACGTAAAAAGCCGCAGAGTAATCTGCGGCTTTAAATTATTATTTTTCAACTACGAAGATTGGGTTTTCGGAAACGTTTACGGTAACTACGCCGTTTTCGTTTTCAAGGTCGGACTGCTTTCCTGCGTACGCCTCGTTTACGAATTGAACAAGCTTAAAGTCGCCGTTACCTACGCCTAACTTATAGCCATCAACCTTTGTACCGTCAGAGGTCTTGCACCATACAGCGTATTTTGCTTTGCCTGCATTTGTTACGTACTTGAAGAGCATTACATTTTCGTTGCCTGAATCAAGAACGGAATCGAAATAGCAATCCTTAAGCATTTCCTTAAGTGTATAAACGTAGTAGAAGGAATCCTTCTTATTACCTTGAACTACGTTTGTTGGGTCGATTTCGATAGGGAAGCGGATAAGACCTGATGAGCCGTACTTACCAACTGCTGTTTCTTCAGGACCGCAGTCACGTGACATATACATAGCTGCTTTTTCTATACCGATAGAGGAAAGGAGCAAGTATTCACGAACAAGCCACATAGCCTGTACTTGTCTGCCTGTATATTCTGCGTAAGCGTGAGCGGAGGTTGATGTCTTAAAGCTTTGGTTAGTGTCCCAACCGAATTCGGTGAGCCAAATTTCCATATCCGGATAGTATCTGTCACGGAAATCACGAATCTTGTCAAATGCCTTGTCGATATTGCCTTCCTCAGGTGAAATACCTACCCAAACTGCTTGACCTTGGTCGCCACGGTCCTCAAGGTTAACGTTACCGTATTTTGCTAAGCCGTCTGCGTCAAGCTTCTTGCCGCAGTAGCAGTGAGCGTTGATTACGTCAAACGGAAGCTTGCCATCCTTACGGTTATACTTGCACCAGAATTGCATAGCGCGGAGTCTGCCGTAGTGTAAGCCTGCACCGCCTGACATTGACATCATAAAGTTAGGGTCAGCCTGCTTAACGCCAACGTTCTTATATTTGCCCTCGTGTCCGTCGTAGCACATGCTTAAGAAAGCGGCATGCTCAAACGGTGTATAGTAAGGAATTCTTCCAAGCCAGGTTCCATCAGGCTCATTAAGTGGCTCAAGGGCTTTCATAACGCCAAGACCAATCTTCTTTTCCTGTCCTTCGCAAACTTGAATTAAATCAGGGTCAATGTCCTTGTTGCTGCCGTATCTTGCAACAACTTGGAATAGCATAGCAGCATAGCTGTAATAGTTAAATGGGTCAGTTGAGTCGCAAACCTGGTCTTTAGGGTCTCTTCTTGAGTGAGTGGAGTATGTTGGAACGCACTCGATGCCCCATTTAGCAAGCTTTGTATAGTAATCGTCAAAGTCCCAAGGACCTGCAAATGACGGGCTCATTGCAAGCTTTGTATTTTCTCTGTCAGGAACGCAGGACCATGTCCAAGGGTGGTACTCACGGATATAGTTAACAGCTCTTAAAACGTCGTTACCGTCGTTGATGAATGCATTCATACCAACGAAATGCTCAAGGCTCTTTTTCTTATGCTCGGTTCTTTCGGGGATTTCTTCAATTACGTCCTCTACCTTGTAGCCGTAAACGATGATTTCGCTTGGAGCCTGGTTGTTATTAAAGCTGATGTTAATGTATCTTGTTTTATAGTTGGTTTCGAAGCCGGTCCATTTTCTTACTTCCGGAGCAAGCTCCTCGTTATATTCCCACGTAAATGGAGTTCCCATCTTAACACGAACCTTACGAACGCCGTAATCAGCCTTATCCTTTTCCGGCTTATGCTCGTCATAGTTGTTGAAAACGTACATATTGGTGATTTGATAAATGCCGTCTAACTCGATTGTAAATGACATATCGGTTTCACCAATCCACCAGTGGTCGTGTCTATGATGAATTTGTGGAATTTGACCTTCTATGCCATAAAGAGGATCTCCGTCGTTATCAAATTCGCAGAAGAGATTTTCAACTCTTTCAATGCCCATGTCATTGATAATCATATCAGGTGTAATTCTAATTTTTTGTGGTTTCATTTTGTTTCTCCTTGGTATATACTGCCTTTCGGCTTGTTTTATTATTCAGAAAAGATTAGTATTGGACGCTCGCTAACGTCAACTGTAACAGTTTTATTTTCAACAACAAGATTTGTTGTAATGCCTTCTGTTTGCTGATGCTCGAATTCAACCATTTTAGCGCTGTCGCCGTTTATGGATAACTTATAGCCGTTAACCTCTACGCTATCCATAGTAGGACACCAAACTGCATAGCAGGATTTGCCCTTGCCGTTTTCAAAGCGGTAAATCCATACGTTTTCGTCACCGGAATCTATGATTTCGGCAAAATACATATCACCCATAGTGTTTCTTAAGGTGTAAATGTAATAGTAAGACTCCTTGTAATCGCCGTTGTAGGCAATAACTCCGCTGGTACCGTATTTGCCGACAGAGGTCGCATCATCTCCAAGGTCGGAGCACATATATAACGCGCATCTATCAACGCCAACCGCCGCAAACATAAAGTAAGCGCGGACAATCCACATAGCTTGAAGCTCTCTTGCGGAGAACTCTCCGTAAGGGTGGCAAGCATTTTCTGTTTCGTAGCTTGTGTTTGTATCCCAACCAAACTCTGTAAGCCATAATTCTGTATCGGGATAATATTTATCTCTGAATTCAGCCAGGTTTTTAAGCTCTCCGGTAATGTTTCCGATTTCGGGAGCAACACCGTAGCTTATGGTGTATCCGTTATACACCTCTGTCTTTCGACAGTACGTATGAACGTTAAATGCGTCCATTCCAAGTGAACCGTCAGCACGGTTGAACTTCATCCAATGCGCCATAGCCTTTATGTAGCGCGTTCCTACGCCCGCAAGACCTGCCATTGCCATATTCATATTGGGGTCAGCATTTTTTACGCCAATGCCGCTGCTGTTGGTAGATTTAACTGTGGAGCAGTGTCCGTCGTAGGCGGTGGAGGTAAGAGCTGCCAATTCATAAGGAGTAAAGCCGTCGTTACCCTCGCCGTTTGGCTCGTTACCTGCTTCAATCCATTTTAATAAGTTTCTGTTGTAGCGCTTGTTACCGCGTGATGCTAAATGCACCATTTCAGCGGTGTTCATTGGATTATTTCCAAATCTTACGGCAACCTGATGAACAAGCTCACCGTACATAACGTATGCATCGGGAGACTCCGAATCAACGCCGTCAAGCTTAACCTCTGAACCGAACATATAACAGGGAACAGGCTCAACCAAATAGTTATTGAGCTTTAAGTATCCGCCGTCGAATTTACTTGAAAATTCACCGGAAAATGTTGTTCCGGGGTTTGGATGAAGGGAATAAGAAAATACCCATGCCCAGTTAACGTAGTCACGGAAATACGGAGCGCAGGTTACTCTGTTTACCTTTGAGCCGTAATCATTTAAGTTACCGTTCATACCGAGAAAATAATCAAATGTCTTGTAGTTATGCTTTTCTTCGTTTACCTTATCGTATTCGCCGGTTCTGTAACCGTAAAACATTACCTCGCTTGGAGCAGAGCCGTTTTGGAAAATCAAATCAAGATAACGTGTTTTGCCGTTTATCTCAATACAGTTCCAGCCCACCAAGGAGCTGTCCAGCTTGAATTCGTTTTCATAAGCAAAGGGAGTGCCTGTTTTTACGGTAAGAGGGCAACCCTCTGTGTCAAAATACAAATATATGTACTGAACGTTATGCTCTGCAAACAAATCAACGGTGAAATCAAAGAATGATGATTTATCAACCTCGTCTATTGAACCGTTTGCATCGTAGTCCAACGCAATCTGTTTTGTCGTAGCCGCTACTGAAGCATCGCAAAGGGGATTGAGAGCGTCCTGCTCGTCAAACATTTTGCTGAAATCCTTTAGTGAGCTACCTACGTAGGTCATATTGACGTAGTCAATTTTGATTAGCTCCGTTTCCGGCGTTTTGCAAGACGTGCAAAATAGGGATATGGAAGCTGTCAAAAGTATTAGTAAAAGAACAGTTATTTTTTTCAAATTTTAAAAACCTCCTCTTTCGGCAGTTGTTCGCTTATATTTAATATACTATAATATTGCTCAAAAGTCAATAAATAAGACGCTTTTATTTGTGAAAAAAATACAAATTTTTCATAGAACGGCGAGGAAAAAACATTTTTATTGACAATCTAATAAAATCATAGTAAAATTATAGTGGAATGCAGGCGCCGCGGAGCCGGAGCTTTTTGTCCTTTCGAATGCGTTCAATTTATAACAAGGAGCATATATGAGATTATCTGTAATTATTTGTGTTTACAATGCTGAAAGAAAATACTTTGAGGAATGCGTTAAATCCGTGCGTAAATCAACGTTAAGTGACTATGAAATTTTAGTTATTGACGATGGCTCAACGGTAGATTATTCGGATTTGGTCAGCAAATACGAGCTTAGACACGTTAAGACAGAAAACAGAGGTCAGTTTGCTGCAAGAATGTACGCTTTGACTATTGCTAAGGGCGAATACGTTGCTTTTGTGGACAGCGACGATACAGTATCCTTTAACTATCATTTACCTATGCTTGACAAGGCGCAGACTCTTGGTTGTGACGTTGTTATAAACGATTGGGCATTCCATACCGACAGAGCGAGATATTATTGTGCAAACGACCCTTTAATTAAAGATGACGTAACGCTTAAAAATGACGAGTGCTTAAGAGCCTTTGCTTCTCAAAAAGGACAAGCGCACTCATATTTCGTGCTTTGGAATAAGGTTATAAAAAGAGAGCTTCTTTTGAAGGCAAAGTGGGAGCTTGAGAAAACGGATGTTATTATGTGCCGTCACACCTATTCCGAGGATGCGCTGATAAACTTTTTTGTGTTTAAAAACGCTGAAAAAATATCAAACGTTCACACAGGTTATTATTTTTACAGAATACATAGCGAGCAGAGTGTAAATCCAACAAGCATAAATAAGCTGAAAACGCACATTGACGATATGTCAAAGACCTTTGAAATTATGCTTGACAAAGTAGGAGAAAATAAGTACGCTGCCGAAATCAAAGACAGCATAATAAGCTGGCGTACCCTTATGTCAAGAACTCATTATTCTTATGCCAAGGCTAACGGATATGAGGAGCTTTATTCCTACATTCAAAATAAATATAACGTTGACAAGCTTCAAGTGTCCACGAAAAAGGACGGGGAGCTTTATGCCAAAAACCAGCTTTTGGGAGAGAATTTCCTTGATATTGATAGAGCGCTTCGCAAAATTTATTTTGAAAAGAGCAACGTAACAGTTATTTATGATAAGAGCGATATATACGTTGAGCGCACAATGAAATATATTGAAAGAGTTAAGCACGACGTAACCGAAAGTTCAAGAAAGACAATGATGGTGCCAAAGAGAATAATCAGCTTTAAGAGCAGAATTTTACACAATCATTTCGTTTATTCCATGGGCTTGATTTTCTTCAAAAAGGGCTCGAAAATCAGAGCGTTTTTAAAGAGCAAAATATAGAAAACAAAAAAGCTCAACCGAAAGGTTGAGCTGATTTGGAGCTAGAGATGAGGATTGAACTCACGACCTGCTGATTACGAATCAGCTGCACTACCACTGTGCTACTCTAGCGTACCCACATATTTTACTATAAAATATATAATTTGTCAAGAGGTAAAAAATGAATTTGTGTGATATTAAAACGGTGAAACGCATAATGGCTGAATATGGTACAGGCACTAAAAAGGCGTTTGGTCAGAATTTTCTTATAAATGCGGACGTGCCGTTTAATATTGCCGAAGAAAGCTATAATTACCACAGAACTCAAAATAACAGCTCAGAAAGCGGAGTTATTGAAATAGGTCCGGGTATTGGCTCTCTTACTTACGAATTGGCGTCGCGCTACGATAGGGTAGTGGCTGTTGAAATTGATAAAACGCTTATTCCTATTTTAGATAAAACTCTTGGGGAATTTAATAACGTTAATGTAATAAACGATGACTTTTTGAAGCTTGATACACAGGAGCTGATAAACGGTAGCTTTGGAGATATGAGCGTATCTGTGTGTGCTAACTTACCTTATTATATTACCACGCCTATCATTATGAAGCTTCTTGAAACGTCAAGAACAAATGGAAAAAACAGACTAACGTCTATTACGGTAATGGTGCAGAAGGAGGTCGCTGACCGCTTGTGCGCAAGCGAAAAGGACAAAGATTACGGAGCAATCACAGCGTCTATTAACTACTACGGTCAAGTAAGGAAGCTTTTTGACGTAAGCCCCGAAAACTTTTTGCCTCCTCCGAAGGTTACGTCAAGTGTGGTCAGAATTGAGCTTTATGATGAGCCGAAATATCAGGTAAAAAGTGAAAAAATGCTTTTTGACGTTATTCAAGGGGCATTTATACAGAGAAGAAAAACTATGTTAAATTCATTATCATCTCACATTTCGTTTGTTTCAAAGGAAAGAATAGGGGAAATAATAACTGAGCTTGGTTTTGATATTGCAATTCGCGGAGAACGTCTTTCTGTTGGCGATTTTTGCCGTTTGGCAGATAAATTTTACGAGGAAAAAGAGAATTTATGATTTTATTAGGAACAACTATAAACGCGCTTTCAGTTGTTGTGGGAGCGCTTTTGGGTGTGGTTTTGTCAAAGCTTTTATCTAAAAGCTCGCGCCTTGTGGAAATTCCCCAGGTAGCGCTCAAATCTATATCCCTTTGCGTTATTTTCTTGGGGATTCAAGGAGCATTTGACAGTAAAAAGCCACTTGTGCTTATTTTGTCCCTTGTTGTAGGCTCGATTATAGGAACTGTGCTTAATATTGACGATTGGCTTCAAAAGCTTGGTATGTTTGTGGAAAAGAAATTTGTAAGAAATCAGCTTCCACCACAAGGAATGTTCGAGCTTGATGAGGAAAACGCACAAAGAAACGTTGCCAGAGCCTTTGTCAGCACAACGCTTGCTTGCTGTGTAGGTGCGCTTACCATTAAAGCGGCTATGGAAAGCGGAGTAAGCGGTGGAAACGAGCAGACGTTTATGTACGCAAAAATAGTTCTTGATTTTGTAACTGCCGTTGTTTTTGCTTCCTCCTTTGGATTTGGAGCGGCGCTTGCGGCAATCCCTATTTTCGTATATCAGGGCGCTCTTGAGCTTTTATTCTATCTTGCAGGGCCTATAATGAGCGAGTATATGATTGCTGAAATGTCAGCGGCAGGCTCTATTATAATTATTGCATTGGGACTTAATATGTTGGGCGCATCAAAGGTAAAAATTGCAAATTTGATACCGTCTATGTTTATGCCGATACTGTTCTGCTTGATAATAAAATAATAAAAAACGACACGAGGTGTCGTTTTTTTGATGTTATGAATTAAATAGATTAAGACCGCTTTTCTTAAGAAACCAGCTGATTAAGCGAGGCGCTGAATTTGGGAACAGGCGGTAAAATATGCTCATTAAATGAGCGTCAATGCCTGTAACTATACGCTTTTTACGCTTGCGCACGCGACGAAGAATTTTTTTGACGGTTTTTTCACAGCTTGACGAAAAAAAGCGAATCAGCCTTGCTTCCTTTTCCGTTATGCTTTGGTTTTTCATTATGTCGGTTTTGACAAAGCCGCATAAGATGCAGGAAACGGAAAGCGTTTTAATTTCTTGTGCTATGGATTGGGAAAAATGATAGGACGCGCTTTTTGACGCTGTATATGCGCTGACAAGAGAGAAGGGACAAAGAGCGGAGGATGAGGCTACGTTTACGATAGCACCTTTTTCATTTATAATAGGCAAAAGTGTTTTGCAGGCATAAACCTGTGAAAGATAATTTATAAAAACAGCCTTCTCGTATTCGCTGACGTCGGTATTTTCAACGGTGGCAAATTTAGGTAAAATTCCTGCACAGTTTATTAAAATATCGACACTTATGTCGTTATTTTTTAAATAATCGGATAACGCTATCCAATTTTCTTTTAAAGAAACGTCCATCGGATAGACTACGTATTTATCGCCAAGCTTTTTTCTTGCTTCCTCAAGATTTTTTTCGTTACGGGCAATAGCAAAAACGGTGCAGTTATATTTTGTGATAAGTGTTCGGCAAAGCTCCTTGCCGATACCGCTTGATGCGCCTGTAATTATAGCTGTTTTGTTTTGAAAGTTCAGCCTTTTCATATTATTTACCACACAGTAGCTTTATGGCTCTTTCAACTGCATCGCGGGAATCGTACCAAGGCTCATTGTCATAGCGGTAGTCAAATTTTTTGGCAAACCAAGACACGTCCTTGATAATTTTATCAAAATATTTTTCTTGAATTAACGCTAAGTCCTGATAAAAATCCCCAAAAACTTTTTTATCCATTTTGTTTTTTGCACATTCAATAAGCATTTGATAATGCGGTAGGCAGAAATATTTTTGCTTTTTTGTTTTTGATTTAAAAGAGGCGTCGTAGCCGTAAAGATATACGGCTGTTTCAACCATTCTGTTTATGTGAAAGTTGACCTTTTCACAAATATAACAGCTATCCTCAAGGGCTCTTGCGGTCTTTAATTGACTTTTATGCTTGGGAATTATAATATTTTTGATAGGATTGCCTTTCATTTTCCCGCGTACCGTATCCAAATGGCTTTCCAAAATAAGAGCCAGAGAAAGCTTATTCGGTCTTGAAAGCATCATATCGAAATGGCGATAGCAGAAGCCCTTTGCGTTGGTTTCAATCCTTGTGGACGGCTCCATCATAGCAGGGCCAAGAGCAGTATCAACCTCTTTGTTTTCTAATTTTTCAAGCATTTTGCATATAGGGCATTCACATACCTCGGTTTTTGCGCATTCGTCAAAAGCTTCATTTACCGGTATCATATATATTTGTTCCATAGCTTCTCCTTTTGTTCTTCTCGAAAGAAAACAGTTATCAACGTTATTGTCAAATACTCTTGACTTAATTTAATTATACATTTATAATATAGATAATGCAAGTAGAAAAGGGGGATTTATGGAGAAAATCGTTGAATTTTTAACAGATGACGGAATAAAATGTGTCAAAATTGATAACATACCGTATCTTGACATATTTAAGACCTTCGATTGCGGTCAATGCTTCCGCTTTGATAGAGTGGAAATTTTCGGGAATAAATATGAATTTGGCGGAGTTGCATTTGGAAAATACGTGATTTTCGGTCAAAATCATCCTAACGAAATAATTATATATAACGCCGATAGCGATGATTATTTTAACTTATGGAAGCGATTTTTAGCCTTGGATGTTGATTACGATACTATAAATAAGGAGATTTCAGCGAGTATTGAAAATCCCCATATAGATAGAACTATCGAGTACGGAAAGGGCATAAGAATCTTAAGACAGGACGGTTGGGAGGCTGTATGCTCCTTTATTGTTTCTCAAAATAATAACATTCCAAGAATCAAGAAAATTATTGGGGCTTTGTGCGAAAAATACGGACAGAGTATCGTCTTTTTAGATAAAATTTATTATTCATTTCCAACGCCAAAGGCTCTTTTGGATGCAGGTGTTGACAATATATTTGCGCTAAAGACGGGATTTAGGGCAAAATACATAATTGACGCTTGCGAGAAAATCATTAGCGGAGAAATTGATCTTGATTTAATTGGAAAAGAGGAAAATTTCAACGCCTGTGTAGATAATTTGTGTAAAATAAAGGGAGTTGGCTTGAAGGTTGCGTCCTGTGCGTTGCTCTTTGGCTTTGACAAGACAGAAGCATTTCCCGTAGACGTGTGGATAAAGCGCGTAATTGAAAATAGATTTGATGGCAATTTAAACGTTTCGGCATTCGGCAAAAACGGCGGAATTGCGCAGCAGTATCTGTTTTATTACGAAAGATACAATAATTAGCGGTCAGCCGCCAGCAACCGGCAGTCAACGGTCGGCAGTCAGTGCCGGTTAACTACGAAATTCCCTCTTGACTAACGGTTGATTTTATTATATAATTTAGTTGAAAATTTTTTTATGAAAAAGAGGACATATTATGAAAACAGTTTGCTTTGGTGAAATAATGTTAAGACTTAATCCTTGTGGATACACAAGATTTGTACAGACGGACAATTTTGGCGCTACATACGGTGGCGGTGAGGCTAACGTTGCGGTATCACTTGCTAATTACGGCATTGATGCTTCATACGTTACAAAGCTTCCTAAGCACGAAATTGGTCAGGCGGCAGTAAACTCACTCCGTAGATACGGTGTTGATACAAGCGATATCGTAAGAGGTGGAGATAGAGTTGGTATTTACTACCTTGAAACAGGTGCTTCACAAAGACCCTCAAAGGTTATTTACGACAGAGCATATTCAGCTATCGCTCTTGCAAAGAGAGAGGATTTTGATTGGGAGAAGATTTTAGAGGGAGCTGATTGGTTCCACTTTACGGGAATTACTCCGGCTCTTGGCGGTGAGCTTCCTGAAATTTGTCTTGACGCTTTGAAGGTATGCAAAGAAAAGGGTATTACTACAAGCTGTGACCTTAACTTCAGAAAGAACCTTTGGACAAGCGAGCAGGCAGGCAAGACAATGGGCGTTCTTATGAGCTACGTTGACGTTTGTATCGCTAACGAAGAGGACGCTGAAAAGGTATTCGGCATTAAGGCAGAGAATACTGACGTTGATAAGGGCGTTGTAAATCACGAGGGCTACAAGAGCGTTGCAAAGCAGCTTTCTGACCGCTTCGGCTGTAAGAGAGTGGCTATCACGTTAAGAACAAGTATATCCGCAAACGACAATATTTGGGCGGCTATGCTTTATGATAAGAGCGAGAACGAATACTATTTCTCACGCTCATACAACATTCACATTGTTGACCGCGTTGGTGGCGGCGACTCCTTCGGCGGCGGACTTATCTATGCTTGCTTACAGAATAAATCCTCACAGGACGTTATTGAATTTGCGGTTGCGGCTTCTTGCTTGAAGCACACTATTCTCGGTGACTACAACCTTGTATCAGTTAGCGAGGTTGAGGGCCTTATCAAGGGCGGCGGAAGCGGACGCGTTCAGAGATAATTGTATATTAAAGGCGCACCTTCAAGGCATGAAGGTGCGCCTGTATTATTCTTTATTAAATTACTCCACCTAAAATAAGGAAAGCGAAAATCAGACTTGCAAGTACAAACAACGTAATGATAACTACCCATAGCTTGGAGCTGGATTTTGAGGTGGTGGAGCCTTCCAAAATGCGGCTTTTTCGCAGTGCGTTTACAAGAGGCTTGTATATAAGTAGAGCAAAGCAGGAATTGATACCGTATTTCAAAAGATTATAGGGCAAGAACACGGTGGGAAGCATTTCTACTATGGCTTGACGGGGAACGTGCATATAAAGGGGCGTTATGAAGAAATTCCAAAGGAGCATAAGAGCGGTTGTTGAAATAGTGGCTATAATTAAACCGATGATTGCTCCCTTTAACGTTTTTGTTTTTTTGTATATAAAGGAAGAAATGCAGGCAAAGGATGCTGTGGAAATTATATTCATAAGCAATCCGTAAAGTCCGGTTGTGCTAATTCCCGTTGACAGCTCTAAAAACGCAGTTATAACAGAGATTGTAAGAGCTGAAACAGGACCTAAAATAAAGCCTGCTATGGCAACTATAATGTCCTTGGGGTCATATTTCAAAAAGCCTGCAACGGAAATGGGGATAAGTCCGCCAAGCACCGTGAATATATATGCAATAGCGCAGAACAAGCCTATAAGCGCTATTCTTTTGTTGTTTTTCATACAGTTTACCTCTAAAAAAGAAAAATCGCCTTGATTTCAGGGCGAAAAAGCAAAAGTATTACTTTTATCTTCTTTCATCCAGACTTGCGCACGCAAGGTGCGGTTACTGTCGGTTACAGAATTTCACTGTATCGGCGCATAAAGCGTTAGTGGACTGTCACCACCGGTTGAGATTTTCACTCTGCCCTGAAGATTACGTTAGAATTATATCATTATATGTATTTTATGTCAAGTGTTTTTGCAAATTGCACATTTTTTCTGTAAATTTTCTTTTTTGATTTGTTGATATGAAAAAAATTGAAATTTAGTGAAAAAATTTGTTGATATTAGAAAAATGTTGTGTTAAAATAATTACATTAAAAAACCTTTAAATATACGGAGGAAAAATATGCAACAAGTTGTAAGACCCGAATCAATGGCAAGAATCACCACTAAAGTGCTTGCAGACGCTTTTATCAACGAGCAGGTAGAGGAAATTCGCAAGCAGGTAGGCGATAAGAAGGTGCTTTTGGCACTTTCCGGCGGTGTTGACTCGTCAGTTTTGGCGGCACTTTTAATCAAGGCAATCGGCAAGCAGTTATACTGCGTTCACGTAAATCACGGCTTAATGAGAAAAAATGAAAGCGAGCAGGTTATTGAAATTTTCGGTAAATCACTTGATGCAAATCTTATATATATTGATGCAACTGACCGCTTCCTTGACCTTTTAAAGGGAGTTAGCGAGCCTGAAAGCAAGAGAAAGATTATCGGTAAGGAATTTATCGAGGTTTTTGCTGACGAGGCAAGAAAGTTAGAGGGCGTTGAATTTTTGGCTCAAGGAACGATTTATCCTGATATATTAGAGAGCGTTGAGCAAGGAAAGGGCAAAAAGGCAGTTAAGTCACATCATAACGTTGGCGGACTTCCCGATGACCTTAAGTTTGAGCTTGTTGAGCCTTTAAAGCTTTTGTTTAAGGATGAGGTAAGAGTTGTTGGTGAGGCTTTGGGCTTGCCACACGCTATGGTTTACCGTCAGCCGTTCCCGGGCCCGGGACTTGGTGTACGTTGCCTTGGCGCAATTACAAGAGACAGACTTAACGCATTAAGAGAAGCAGACGCTATTCTTCGTGAGGAATTTGATAATTGCGGTCTTAACGAAACCGTATGGCAATACTTTATAGCAATCCCCGATATTAAGAGTGTAGGCGTAAGAAATGAAAGCCGTTATGAGGGCTGGCCTGCAATCATTCGTGCCGTAAATACGAAGGACGCTATGAGCGCAACAATTGAAGAAATTCCTTATGCAATTCTTCACAAGATTACACAAAGAATTACAAACGAGGTAGAGGGCATTAACCGTGTTCTTTACGACCTCACTCCAAAGCCAACCGGTACTATTGAGTGGGAATAAAGCACTTGCTTGCAAGTGCAATTAAATCCACCTGCGGTGGAATAAATCTGCTAACGCAGATGAAGTCCGAGTAAACTCGGGTGAAATCGTTGCGGCGATTTCATTATACAAAATATGGCTGTCGACAATGCGACAGCCATATTTTTTAGTTAAGTGGAATTATTTCCATATATTCGGTATAGAATACTTGACTTATAAAGTCAACGGGGATAAGTATCATAAAGTCGTCGTACATTTCTATAATCCAACCCTCAGACACTACGCCGTCCATGCTTGTTCTACGGCTATCGTCCTCACCAATCCATCTTGGCTCGCAAACGCTGGGGTTATGAACCATATAGCAATACTCGCCGTCAAAATTGGAAACGTTAAGGTTTTCGTTATAGATTTCAAGCTCGAACATCCAGTGTGAGTGACCGCTGAAATAAATTACGTTTTTATATTCCTTCATTAAAGAACGGAATTTAACCTCGTCGGCAGAGCCGTAGCTAAACGGTAAATCGTAAGAATATCCGCCCGGATTTTTTAAGTTACCAACGGCTTCTTCCTGTGTGCCCTCGGGGTCAGATAGGAAAGTGTGGAAATACAAAAGAACAGTTTTGTCCTTGTATTTTTCAAGAACCCCCTCAAGCCATGCAAGCTGCTCGGCAGTTACAATATAGTATGCTTCGCTTGACGGATACTTTGAGTAATCCCAAGAGGTCTGACAGAAGAAGATAAATACGCTATCAGGATTTTTCTCAGGTATGTAAACGAAATCAAGACCGTTTTCTGCAATATCGAAAACCTCTTTATCTGTTGTTATAGAGGTGTTCATAAGCTTTAGCCAATTATTTAAATTGCTCGTATCATGATTTCCTGTGGTTGTGTAGGTTTTGTAATTACGGTTGCTTATTGTTTCATTAAACCAATTGTAGTAGTATTCCTCACCGTCGCAAACGTCACCTGAAATAGCCACAAAATCAATCTTTCCGTAGGTGTCAAGAAAATCTAAAGCTCCGTCCAAATATTGTCCCTTGTTAACGTGAACATCGGAAAGAGAGGAGAAGGTGTAGTTGTCTTGTGGTGAAACGTATTCCTTTGGAATTTGTACGAAGTAGGTATATTCACTGTCGTTTGTAGCGATAAGGTATTCACATTCGCTGGGGATAATAATGCTGTTAAGAGAAAGTGTCTTGTCTTCCTCGTTTACAGAAATAGCGGCAAGCTTGTTAAAGTAAGATAATTTTTGCTTTTCTGAATTGCCGTAGTAAATTGTGAAATCCCCGCTGAGTTTATCGTCAAAAACTAAATCGCAAGAAATTTGACCTTTAGCGGACGTTTCCTCATTAACCGTAATGCTTAAGAGCGTAATTTCAACAGGTGCAATTAAAACCTCATTACAAGCAGAGCATTTTTTGCCCTCTGTTGAACCTGTTTTTTCAACGTCAGGCTCTATTCTTTGAATGATTTCCTCTGTGTGCTTTGCTGAAATGATTTCAGGGGCGATAAGCATCTCTTGGCAAACGGAGCATTCTGTTCCCTCAGTGTAGCCGTCGGTGGTGCAAGAAAAATCTACGGCAGGAATTTTAACTTGGGTATGTCCCAACGCATCAACCTTTTCGGGCTGAACGACAACTTCAGTACAGGTTAAGCATTTTTGACCTTCAGTATATCCCGCTTCGGTGCAGGTTGGGACTATTGCGGAAATTTTTTCTATGTTGTGTCCCAACGCATCAATTTTTTCGGGCTGAACGATAATTTCAGTACAAGTGGAGCATTTTTGCCCCTCTGTATATCCTACCTCGGTACAGGTTGGCTGTACTGCAGGGATTTTTTCAATTTCGTGAGTATGCTTTGCTGAACAACTAAAAAGGAAAAGAGAAGTTAAAACTATCAGCAAAACCAAAAAAGTACATTTGACAAGAAAGCTTTTTTTCATGTAGTTAAATCTCCAAGCGCTAGTATAAATTTATTGTGTGATTATGAAAAACAAATCAATCTTTAATGATAAATAGCATTAAGCTTATTTAGTTAAGCGGAATGATTTCCATATATTCGGTGTAGAATACTTGACTTATAAAGTCAACGGGGATAAGTATCATAAAGTCGTCGTACATTTCTATAATCCAGCCCTCGGAGGCTACGCCTGTTTTGCTTGTTCTGCCGGTATCATCCTCGCCAATCCATCTTGGCTCGCAAACGCTTGGATTATGAACCATATAGCAATACTCACCGTCAAAATTGGAAACATTAAGGTTTTCGTTGTAGGTTTCAAGCTCGAACATCCAATGGGAGTGACCGCTGAAATAAATTACGTTTTTATATTCCTTCATTAAAGAACGGAATTTAACCTCGTCGGCAGAGCCGTAGCTAAACGGTAACTCGTAAGAATATCCGCCGGGATTCTTTAGGTTACCAACGGCTTCTTCCTGTGTGCCCTCGGGGTCAGATAGGAAGGTGTGGAAATACAAAAGAACTGTTTTGTCCTTATATTTTTCAAGCACGCCCTCAAGCCATGTAAGCTGTTCAGCAGTTACAATATAATGCTTTTGGCTTGACGGATTCTTTGAGTAATCCCAAGAGGTCTGACAGAAGAAAACAAATACGCTGTCAGGATTTTTCTCGGGTATGTAAACAAAATCAAAACCGTTTTCTGCAATATCGAAAACCTCTTTATCTGTTGTTATAGAGGTGTTCATAAGCTTTAGCCAATTATTTAAATTGCTCGTATCATGATTTCCTGTGGTTGTGTAGGTTTTGTAATTACGGTTGCTTATTGTTTCGTTGAACAAGTTGTAGGATTTTTCCTCTCCGTCGCAAATGTCACCGGAAATAGCAACGAAATCAATATTTCCGTAGGTGTCAAGAAAATCTAAAGCTTTGTCCAAATAGTTTCCTCTGTTAATGTGAACATCGGAAAGAGATGAGAAGGTGTAATTATCGTCTTGGAAAACGTATTCCTCCGGAATTTGTGCGAAGTAAAGGTATTCGCTTTCGTCTGTGGCTATAAGATACTTACAATCGTTTGGTATTATTATGTTTTCAAGCTCCAGCGTTTTATCGTTTTTAGTTAAAGTAACGTCGGTGAGCTTATTAAAGTGAGCTAATTTTTGCTTTTGTGCATCGCCGTAGTAAATTGTGAAATCTCCGCGGAGCTTATCATCAAAAACTAAATCACAAGTAATTTGACCTTTAGAAGATGCTTCCTCGTTAATTTTTATATTAACAAGAGTAAATTCGATCGGCGCAACTAAAATTTCATCACAAACTGAGCATTTTTTTCCCTCTGTTGCACCTGTTTTTTCAACGTCAGCTGTAACGCTTGGAATAATTTCCTCTGTATGATGTCCCAAAATCGGTTGAGGCGCTACTGTCAATGTTCCGCAGACGGTACATTTTTTGCCCTCGGTAGAGCCGTTTTCCGTACAGGTAGGGGCTGTGGCTTCAATAACCTCTTCGGTATGGCTATCTAAAAATGGCTTGGGAGAAACAAGAATTTCGTTACATTTTGAGCATTTTTTGCCCTCGGTGTATCCGACCTTTGTACAGGTTGCAGGTACGCTTTCAATTGTTTCTTCCGTGTGCGTATGTCCACATGACACTATGCATAAGACGGAAACTATGCATATTGCTAAAATGGATATTGCTTTTAAAAGTTGTTTTTTCATTTTTCTCTCCTTAAACAATTTGTTAATAATATTATAACAACATTTGAAAAAATTTGCAATAACAGAATTCTAAAAACAAATAAAAAGCTTTAATTACCTATGACGTCTTGACTTTTATAAAAATTAGCAGTAAAATATATGCGCAAAAGATAACACTTTTTATATTAAGGACGAAAAAATGAAACAGTATTTGAAGGGATTAAGGCTTGGCGTGCCTATCGGTTTAGGGTATCTTTCCGTATCCTTTACCTTTGGAATTCTGGCGGTGTCTTACGGGTTTTCCTGGCAGCAAGCGGTGCTTATTTCTATGCTTACGCTGACCTCGGCAGGGCAGCTTGCAGGAATACAGGTTATGGTAAATCCGGGGCAGTATATCACCATGCTTATATCCCAGTTAACTATAAATATGAGATACTCTTTTATGTCGGTATCTCTTTCTCAAACCGTATCGCCGAAATTCAAGGGAATTAAAAGATGGCTTCTGGGCTTTTTTATGACAGACGAAATTTTTGCGGTTGCATCTCAGGAAAAAGAAATATCAGCCAAAACCTTTTTAGGACTTTCTACGGCTCCGTGGATAGGCTGGACCTTGGGAACGCTTTTTGGAAGCCTTATAGGAAACGTGCTTCCCAAAATTGTAATGTGCTCCCTGTGCGTTGCGATTTACGGTATGTTTTTAGCCATAGTTATACCGCCTGCAAAAAAATCGAAGCCGATTTTAGTTGTTGTGGCTATAACGGCAGCACTAAATTGTATTCTTTATTACGTACCGTATCTTAGGGATATTCCAAGCGGTATCAGCATAAGCGTGTGCGCTGTTTGCGCATCTCTTATAGGTGCTTTTTTGTTCCCGATTACCGATAAGGAGGGCGATAGCGATGAATGATTTCTTTATTTATCTGCTTATTTTATCGGGCTCTACTTATCTTATAAGAGCCATTCCCTTTGCACTAATGAAAAAGAACATAAATAACGTGTACGTAAGGTCGTTTTTGTATTACATACCGTTTTCTGTTCTTGTGGCTATGACAATTCCGTCGGCGTTTTATGCTACCGGAAACGTAATATCAAGTCTTTTGGGACTTTTTGTGGGCGGTATTTTTGCATATCGCGGAAGGGGACTTACCTTTGTTGCGATTGTGTCCTGCTTTAGCGCATTTTTGGCAGAATGTATAATGATGCTTTTATAATTGACAAATTTTTAAAGCTATGTTAGAATAATATTATAGTAATGCTTTAGGCAAGCTTTAAGGAGTTAAATATGAAGAGAATACTTTTAACGGTGCTTTTTGTTATGATTGCTCTTTGCTCTTTTGTTATGGTTTCAAGTGCAAAAGAAGCGTATTTGGAAACAATTCCCGAAAATTTACTTGTTGAAAATGATACTGCAACTGACTTTATTGTGTTTGATGATGAAAAGTATTATACAGGCTCCGGGGATACAATTGACTATCTTGACCTTGAAGAGGTAGCAAAAGCTCTTGAGGCTCTCGGTATTACAGAGGATGAGCTTGGTAAAAAATATTTAACGAAATTTGTTTTTCCTGCATATAAGGACGGAAATTTAATTACCAACGTTGACATTAACGTAAAGAGCCGCAGTATGAAGTGGACTAAATATTTTGCAGGCGTTTGCGGATACGTTGTGTTTCCGTCTGCTATGACAAAAACAAACGATATGAATCAGGTTGTAGGTCAGTTAAGAGGAATTGATTTTGGTGAAAATTCACAGCTTACCGTAATTCCCACTCATTTTGCAAATCAAGCCACCAAACTGAAGGAGGTTAAAAACTTCCCTACAGAAAAGCTTCAAGCTATCGAAAGCAACGCGTTTAATAGCACAAAATACGCTTTTAAGGGCGAGCTTATAATCAATGCAAAAACAGTAGAATCACGCGCATTTAATAATGCTATTACCTACGTTACAAGCATTGTTTTTGGTGAAAACTTTAAAAGCTGCGCGGACCAATCGTTTAGTATAAGAGCTGAAGAAACACATCTTGGCACACCAAAGCTTGAACGTATTGAATTTAAGTGCGACGTAACGAAAATAACTTATACAGGACAATCCTATAAGGCGTTTTATTTTAGTGAGGTTTGTGAAAGAACTCAATTCTCAAATTTAAAATGTATTGTTTTATCAAATCCTGCAAATGAAAAATCGATAGTTAACGGTGTTACAACCTTTGGCGAAATAGCACCAAATTCAAAAATTCAGTTTTATGCAGACAGCTCAAAGGACGTTGTTTATTCCTCTCACAGTATAGGCTACGACGGAGCAAAAATTTCTTATAAGAGCTTCCTTGAAGAAGGCACTTTAACGGGATACTGTGAAAGATGCGGTATGGAAGATAATATGACCGTTTCGCCGCTCTTTAATTTCGACGGAATTTCCACGCCGGAAGATAGCAGAATTGAAATTTACGTAAAGTTTAGCGCAAATTATGACGCAATAGAAAGATACGAGAAAATAACGGGTATAAGGATTGATTTCGGTATCGTTGCAGCAGCAAAAAGCCTTCTTTCGGAAAAAGCACCCCTTGACGAAAACGGAAACGCTATAACGCTCGATGTGGGAGCGGTAGTTAAGGTTCCTGTCAGAGGTATGGAATATGACAGCTATGAGTTCAGAATTAAAAATATGAGCGTTGAGCAAACAGACGTAATGCTTCTTATTGCATCTTACGTTCATATAACCGATAAGGACGGCAAAACCGTGTCTGTTAATTATTTGCAGTCAAAACAGGTTGCAGGTAATGATTTTGCGTATATAAGCTACAATTCCTACAAAAATTACTAAACAAAAGGGCTGACACACACAAGCATAACAAAGAAAAGACGGAATTAAAAAATTCCGTCTTTTTTTATAACTTTTTGTCACCATATAACAGGTTGAGAGGTCGTTTCGTCGTAATACCAATAGTTACCGCTTGTGTCGGTTGGCTTGGTTTCGCTGTAATAATAGCGGGTTGCATTTAGTATGTCGGAGTTATCGGAGTCTATCTGTATATCAATCCAGTCCTCAGCGCTTCCGCCGAAATATACGGTTTTTATATCTCCCCAAGTAGCTAAACGCGCTATGACTTCGAGCTGTGTATCCTTTCCGATTATTACTGTTTTAAGGTCGGGATTATAAATTGTAAAGGTTTTCAATCTTTTTACGTTTTTAGGGATATAGATAGTTTCTATATTGGTGAAAAGAATAAAGTTCTCGCCGATATTTTCAAGCTTACTGTTTGCGCCGATATTTAGGCACTTTAAATTAGACGCATCTTCAAAAGCACTGCTTCCGATTGTTATAACGTTATTTGGAACGGTAATTTCTTCAATACTACTGCAACCATAGAAAGCATTGCTTCCTATGTAATCTACGTTATTTGGAATATCAATGCTTTTAAGCTTTGAACAGTTACTGAAGGTGCAATTATTAATTTTTGTAATTCCGCTTGGAAGGTTTATGCTTTCCAGAGCGGAGCATTTATAAAATGCATATTCGCCGATATAGGTTACCGTGCTTGGAAGAGTAACGGATGTTAGCTTTGAAAAATTCTCAAATGCCTTTGGGAAAATAAAGCGTACACCGTTTTGAATTTTAACGCTTGTGGCAGTAGAGTCAATTCCTTGAACAAGTATTAAGTACGGATTTGTTGTGCTACCGATATAGCGGACTTGGTCTTTGGTCGTATATTCGATGGAGGAACAGCCGTAAAATACGTTACTGCCAATACTTACAACGCTGTCAGCAATTATAAGTGTTTTAAGGCTTTCGCAGTTGTTAAATGCGTAATCGCATATCTTTTTAGTTCCGTTTGAAATTTCAACGCTTGTAAGGGCGGTGCATTTTGAAAGAACGTTTGCGGGAATTTCCTCTAAGCTGCCCGGAAACTTTATGGATTTTAAAGCGGTACAGCCGTAAAAAGCGCCCTGACCTATTGTCTTTAAGCTTTCGGGTAGGTCAATGCTTTCAAGGGAAGAGCAGCAGTCGTCCCCGTCATAGTAATTATATCCAAAGGCGTTTTCTTCAATTACCTCTACTCCGTAAGGAATTACAAGGGATTTAACGTTTTTTAAACTAACAAATGCTTTTGTTTTTATTGTTTTTACCGTGTTTGGAATTGTAATGGCGGTCGTGTTATTCGGCACGGAAAGATGGTCAATTTCCGTTACTGTAAAGCCATCTATTGTTTCGGGGAAAACTATTTCAGTTTTACTTCCGCGATAGCCACTAAGAGTTATTCCGCCGCTATTGTTTTGATAATAGCTGTATGGGGATTCCCATTTTGCAACTAAGGTAATATTTTTGTCAACCACTCTTGAATTGAAGCTCCAAGATGCGTCATTGTAATACCAGCCTACGAAAATATCCTCTCCTCTCGTTGGGGCGGCAGGAGCTTCTGCATAGCTTCCGTGTAAAACCGTTTGACCCTCAACGTTGCTTCCGCCGTCAGAGTCAAAGATAACGTCGTAAAATGGCAGGTTGGATATGTCATATATTACGTAAGAGGCGGTCATATTAGGAATTTTCTCATAATTTTTGTTATCCGATGAAAACTTGGCAACAACTGTGTGAGAGCCTAAGCTATTTTGACCGTTGCCTTCGTATGAAACTGTTACACCGTTGGGAAGCTTTCCCTCAATTTCAATGGATTTGTTATTCCCGTCGTAAATAAACGCTTGGGAGTTTAAAATAATGCCACTCAAATCATAAACCGCTTTAGTTATAGTAAGAGTTGATTTTAATACGATTTTGTCGCCCGACGCAGTTGTTATCGTGGCGGTTACGGGATAAACGCCGGCATCGGTATAGGTTGTTGCCGTGTCATAAACCAACGAAGCGCCTTGTGGAACGCCCGTTACGGATATTGTTTTCGGTGTTCCGTCATATACGTAGCTACCGCCCTCGAAGGACAAGCCGTCAATTACCAAAGGGTCGGAGCAGGCAGAAAGCATAAATAGTGAAAACAGACAAAGAATTAAAATTGCAGATAGTGTTAATGTTTTTGAAAATTTCATAAGTAGCTCCTTTCGGTTTTCGGGGAGCAAACCAATTCAGTTTGCTAACCTTGTAATTATGGTAACATACGAGATTGATTTTATCAAGCAACCGCAGGTTGCTTTTGTCAACCTGCGGTTAGCAAAATCTAAAAAAGTTAGATAATTCCCTTCTTGAAGGCGTATTTTTCTTGATAGTGCTTGCTTTTTCCGTTTTGCCATGAGCCAAAGCGTTCAAAGGTGTCAGGACCAACAAAGCAAGGCTCACCCTCCGGAGAGTGGAACGGACCAAGCAGATTGCGAAGACCTACGTTTACCGTAAGCTGAAGCTGATTTTCTCCTGCCTTCAAGTAGTTTGAAAGGTCAAGACGGTTTGTGAGCATCAGTCTGCCTGCTTCCTTGCCGTTTACCTTTACGTCTATCAAAAGGAAGCTGTCGGGTATTACAAGCTCGCAGCTTGGCGTATCAACAAAAATCGTTTGATTTAAGGTAATTTCGCCCTTAAAGAAGGGGAAGCCGTCGGAAATTAAACTTTCTATTGAGGTTTTTTGCTTTCCAAGATAGAAATCCTGACCTAAAATTACGTTTTCTTTATCACTCTTTTCAAAATCTCCGTAAACACCAAAATTGCCGCGAAGATAGATTGGCTCAATGCTTGAATCATAAGCAAGGCAATTTTTAAGGCTTTCGGTTACGTTTTCTCCAAAGAGAGCATAGTAAACGTTTTCGCCTTGGTAATAGTCTGTAATGATTACGATTTCGTTTTTACCGTTTACAAGTAAGTCCTTAACGTCATAGCAAAGACCGGCAACCTCAAAGTCGGACGGTAGCTGTACGGTTGCATCTTTTCCGTTTACGAGAATACCTAAAATGCGTGAGCTTTCGCATAAAAGCTGACATTTTGACGGGAGAGAGTCAATATTTACCGTATATTTCAAATAAAGACTGCCTTCGTAGCGCTTATCGAGAAGCTCGCTTAAAGCGCACAAATGATGGCGTGGCTCGGTATAATCCTTATTATCAAAGGAATAGGATACGGTATCAAGTGTAATATAGTTATCACATTCTCCTACTACGTCAAATTTTTTGCCAAGATAAATAGGAGTTAGCTTCTTTTGCTCCTGTGGCTTTTTGTTTGAAACGTAAAGCACACGGCTTTGTCCCTTGTCAAAATGAACGGATGTTGAAATAACCTTGTGTGAGTCGCTGATTATGTCGTATTCCTCAAAGGAAGAGAAGTTTTTGAGGCTGAAATCAAGGGTGATTTCTTCTCCAAGATTTACGCAGTAGATAAAATCTTTTCCGTTTTTATCACGTCTGTACGTAATTCTTACGTCATTATTTTGTCCGATTTTGCAAGGCTCGTTATCTGTAATTTCCTCAAAGGAGGTATTTGTTCTTAAATAGCTGTAGTTATAGCGCTTGCCCTCTAAAAATGCAGGCTTTTTATCTGTTAAGAGAATTTTACCTCCGTTAAAGATATATTCTCTTAAAAGCGCCTCAGTGGACTTATCCATTGTGTAAATAGTTGGAAGAATTATGTAATTATATCTGCAATTTCCTACTACCAACGTGCTTCCTTCAACTCTTGCATGCTTGGATAAAATCACCTCGTCAAGGAGATGGTGACCTATTCCTAAATTGCAAAGCTTGTTAAGGAGGTTTGAAAATGGAGTTTCAAGCTTGCCAAGGCCGTGCCAATCAGCCTCGGGAAAACGCTTATAGTCGAAATATGCGCTTGTTATGGGGTGTAAAACACCTACCTGTACAATCTCGTCGCTTTCCGCAAGGAGCATGCCAAGATATGAAAAATAATCATTAAAGTCCTTAAATCCGTTTTTAACCCAAGGATTGACGCTTGAAAAATGAGCAGGATAATCGCGTTTTCTTTGACCGTCCTCTTTGTAAGGAAGCAGATGCTGGCACATAAGGTTAACGCCGCCAACGTACTGAAGCTCGGCAATTTTCTTCAGCTCCATAGGAGATATATCCCAACCGCAGCCTGCAAAGGTTTCTGTTAAAACCTGCTTTTTACCAAGCTGCATAGCTACGCTGGAAACCTGCTTTGCTGATAATTCATTGCCAATCCAGCTTCCTAAACAGTCAATGCCCGGAATATGCTCGTATTCGTAAAATGGCATAATACCGCCGCAGCACTCCATCTGACCGCAAAGACAGCACTCCTCAATGTAATGTCCTGTAAGCTTATAGCCGCGCTCGTCACACCAATCGTATATCTTCTTGCCGAAATTTTCGAGCATAAGAGTCTGCATAGCCTTCCAGAAACGGTAGCGAAAATCGCGATAACCGCGCTTTTCAACGAATAAAAGTCCTAATCTGTCTAAAATATCCTCGTTATATACCTCTTTGAAATATTTTGGAAGCATTTTAGTGTATGGGAAACCCCAACGTTGATACTGGGGTTCATCTGTGAAAAAGCCCTTTAAGTTATACGTATCTCTTTTATTATATTCCTCGTGGGTAAGAGCTAAAAACTTATCTACCACCTCGGGATTTAAAATATCCGCATTTGACGCAGAGTAGTGCTGATAAACGTTTAAGCAATCAGAGCAGTCAGCGTTTGCTCTTTTCAAGCTTTGACCGCTTATATCGTAGGAAACAAGTGCGTTTTGGTCGTAAGCACCTATTTCATAAGTTAAATATCTGTCGTGGTTCTCTATGTCCTCAAGAAGCTTGCCGCCAACGAAACCGCTTGGCCAGCCATTTTCGTCGTATGCGTAGGCTTCCATTCCCAATTCCTTGGCTTTTTCGGAGCAAGCACCAATGCATTCAAACCAATTTTCACCTAAATACTCCGTGGTAAGTCCGCCTCTTGCGTGCATAAAAAAGCCACCCACGCCGTTTTCGTTCATCCATTCAACCTGCTTTACAAGCTCGTCCTTATTAAGCTCACCGTTCCAAGACCAGAATGGTAAGCACCTGTATATTTTTTCAACCTGCTTCATTGTAATCTCCTTGAAAATATGTTATACTTATTTTAACATATTTTTACGTTAAAAACAACCTAAAGGAGATATTTTATGGAGTCAAATTCAGCACAAGCACAAAATGTGTTTAATAATGAGGAGTTTTTTAAATCCTACAAGGAATTAAGAGATAAGGAGAATAACCTTAACCTGCTTTTAGAGCAGCCTGCTATGCAGAGTCTTATTCCAAGCCTTAAAGGAAAAAGCGTTCTCGATTTGGGTTGCGGATACGGACATAACTGTCTTGATTTTGTAAAAAGAGGGGCAAAAACTGTTTTAGGAATAGATTTATCGGATAAAATGTTAGCTGTTGCTAAAAAAGAGTCTGCAAACGAGAAAATTGAGTATGTAAATATGAGTATGACGGATATTGACCGTCTTGACAGAACCTTCGATTTAATTTACAGCTCGCTGGCATTCCATTATATTGAGGATTTTTCTGACCTTTCAAGAAAAATGTACGCTTCCTTGAATGAGGGTGGATGCTTGCTGTTTTCCCAAGAGCATCCCATAATAACAGCAACGCTTGACGGCAAGGGCCATTTTAATTATGATAAGAACGGAAAAAGAGTATCATATACCTTCTCAAATTACAATGAAATGGGAAAGAGACACATAAGCTGGTTGATAGATGACGTTATAAAGTACCACAGAACTCTTGGAAGAATAATCACAGATTTGGCGCAGGCGGGCTTCATAATTGATACGGTGCTTGAGCCGTTGCCAAAGGAGTGGGCAATAGAAAAATTTCCGGAAATAGTTAAGGAATATATAAAGCCTAACTTCCTGATAGTGAGAGCAAGAAAATAAAACTGTCTTTGATAACAGTAGTATGTTTGATTGCTGCGAGAAACGTTGAAAATGTAAATTTTGAACACAGGGTTGACTATTTTTAAAAAATATGGTATAATTAGCTCGATAATGTATCTATAAAAGAGGATATTGTCGCATTTTTGCGCTTAATATATATGGAAATTTTAATAAAAATTTTAGTCAGTCTGCTGGCAGGCTTCGGTGCAGGACTCGGCACAGGCTTTGCCGGAATGAGTGCGTCAGCTGTTATCACGCCTGTTTTGGTTGGACTTTTGGATATGAATCCTTACGTTGCTGTTGGTATCGCTCTTGCAAGTGACGTTTTAGCAAGCGGCGTTAGCGCGGTGACGTATAGAAAAAATAAAAATACCAGCATAAGAAAAGCGTATCCGCTGTTCTTTTCGGTAATTATATTTACGTTTATAGGAAGCTTGGTGGGAAGCTACTTGCCGGATAATCTGCTTGGCTCATACAGTATTTTATTGGCTATTGCCTTGGGCGTTAAATTTTTAGTTAAGCCGATTACCAAAAATAAAAATACTATGAATGAGCAGGACGTTAAGTCCTTTTTTGCAAAAAGCATTGTAAGCGGTGCCGCTGTCGGCTTTATTTGCGGCTTTGTTGGCGGAGGCGGAGGACTTATTATGCTGTTTGTTCTTACCTCGATTTTAGGCTATGAGCTGAAAACCGCTATTGGCACAAGCGTATTTATTATGACTTTTACCGCCTTTACAGGGGCTGCAAGTCATTTTATATTTGCCAAAAACAGTACCGATTATTTGGTGCTTGCACTGTGTATAGTATTTACCCTTGTGTTTGCCATTATCTCATCAAAAATCGCAAACAAAGCAAATCACAAAACACTTAACCGTATTGTAGGAATCGTGCTTATAACGATAGGCGCAGGAATTGCTCTTTTGCAAATATTAAGGTATATTTAAAATCGGCGTAATAGCCGATTTTATTTTTTTGTAAAATACAAGAAGCTATCAAAATCCCAAAAATAAAAACAGAAATTCATAAATGATATGCACCTTCAAAAAGCGACCGGCTTTTAGGTTCATTTCAAAGAATTTCTGTTTTTTATTTTGTTGGATTTGTTTTCACTTTAATTGATTTTCTATAATTTCAAGAGCTTTATTTACCATATCGTCACTTGCCTCCGGAATATTTTCCAACGGGTAGGGAATACCAAGAGATTCGTATTTTACTTTTCCCAGGGTGTGGTAGGGAAGCACTTCGATTTTTTCAAGGTTGGTAAAGCTCTTTAAAAATTGTCCAAGGGCAATCAAATCGTTTTCGCTATCGGTAAGGGTTGGCACAAGAACGTAACGAACACGCATTTTCTTTTGCTTTTTATTAAGATAATTTGCAAAATCAAGCACGCTTTTGTTAGACCTTCCCGTAAGCTTAATATGCTCTGATTCGTTTATGTGCTTTATATCAAGCATTACAAGGTCGCATAGGTCTAAAAGACGGTCAATTTCATCAAGCTTGGTGCTATCAAACGTAATACCTGAGGTATCAAGGCAGGTATGAATATTTTTGCTTTTGGCAAGAGAGAATAGCTCCGTAAGAAAATCAATTTGACACATTGGCTCTCCGCCTGTTACGGTAATACCGCCTGTGCGGTAGAAATCAATGTTTCTAACCATTTTTTTGATAATATCCTCGGCAGAATATTGAGAGCCGGAGTTAAATTGCCACGTATCCGGATTGTGACAGTATTTGCAACGCATCACACAGCCTTGAAGAAACACAACGAAGCGTACGCCCGGACCGTCAACTGTGCCGAAAGTTTCAATTGAATGAATTTTGCCTGTCATATTAAACGCAGCAATGGAAGGTTCTTGAAATAACCTCGTCCTGCTGTTCCTTTGTCAGCTTTATAAAGTTAACTGCGTAGCCTGATACGCGAATGGTAAGCTGAGGATATTTTTCGGGATGCTTTTGAGCATCGAGGAGCAATTCCTTATCAAACACGTTTACGTTTAAGTGGAAGCCGCCCTTCATTGAATATCCGTCAAGAAGAGCAACGAGATTGTTTACTCGCTCCTTTGGGTTTTTGCCAAGAGCGCTTGGAACAATAGTAAAGGTGTTTGAAATACCGTCCTGTGAATCCATAAACGGTAGCTTTGCAACGGACGCCATAGAAGCAACGGCACCGTTAGTATCTCTTCCGTGCATTGGGTTTGCGCCGGGTGCAAAGGGCTCGCCCTGCTTTCTTCCGTCAGGAGTTGAGCCTGTATTTTTACCGTATGATACGTTTGACGTAATTGTAAGAATAGAGGTTGTGATAACACCGTCACGGTAGGTGTGGTTCTGACGAAGGTAATCAATGAAGGTGTGAAGAACCTCTTTAGCGATATTATCAACTCTGTCGTCGTCATTACCGTATTTTGGAAAATCGCCCTCAGTAATATAGTCGGTTACTATGCCCTTTTCATTTCTTACAACCTTAACCTTGGCGTATTTGATAGCGGAAAGTGAGTCGGCTACTACTGAAAAGCCCGCAATACCTGTTGCAAACCATCTCTTTACGTTCTTATCGTGAAGAGCCATTTGAAGTCTTTCGTAGCTGTATTTATCGTGCATATAGTGGATAATGTTGAGGGCGTTTACATATACCTGTGCAAGCCATCTCATCATATCCTTGTATTTTTCCATAACGTCGTCATAGTCAAGATATTCTCCCTCAACACCGCGGTATTCGGGTCCTACCTGTTCCCCTGTGATTTCGTCAACGCCGCCGTTAATTGCATAAAGGAGACATTTTGCAAGGTTTGCTCTTGCACCGAAGAACTGCATTTCCTTGCCTATTCTCATTGAAGATACGCAGCATGCAATACCGTAGTCGTCACCGTGGAGAGGACGCATAATGTCGTCGTTTTCATACTGTACCGCGTGGTGCTTAATGGAAATTTCCGCACAGAATTTCTTGAATTCCTCAGGTAAATTCTTTGACCAAAGAACCGTCAAATTCGGCTCCGGAGCGGCACCTATGTTGTTTAATGTGTTAAGGTATCTGAATGAGGATTTTGTTACAAGAGGTCTGCCGTCAATTGCCATTCCTCCGATAGATTCGGTTACCCAAGTAGGGTCGCCTGCAAAAATCGCGTTATAATCGGGAGTTCTTGCAAAGCATACAAGTCGGAGCTTCATTATGAAATGGTCAATAATTTCCTGAACTTCCTTTTCCGTAATTATGCCCGCCTGTAAATCTCTTTCTGCGTAAATGTCAAGGAATGTAGAGGTTCTGCCAAGGCTCATTGCCGCACCGTTTTGTTCCTTAACAGCTGCAAGATATGCAAAATATACTGCTTGTACCGCTTCCTTGAAATTAGATGCGGGCTTTGATATGTCACAACCATAAGAAAGAGCCATTTTCTTAAGCATTTCAAGAGCGCGGATTTGCTCTGAAAGCTCCTCTCTTTCTCTTATAACGTCGGCGTACATGATAATGCGGGTGCCTGCCTTTTGCTGTTCCTTGAATTCAATGAGCTTATCAACACCGTAAAGAGCAACTCTGCGGTAGTCACCGATAATTCTTCCTCTGCCGTAAGCGTCGGGAAGTCCTGTTATAATGTGGCTTGAACGGCACTTTCTCATTTCTGTTGTATAAACGTCAAAAACGCCCGCGTTATGGGTTTTTCTGTGTTCTGTAAAATATTCAACTACCTCGGGGTCAACCTCGTAGCCGTTATCCTTACAAGCCTTCATAGCCATTCGAATACCGCCGTTTGGCTGTAATGCACGCTTTAAGGGCTTATCTGTTTGCAAGCCTACTATTTGCTCCTTATCCTTGTCAATGTAAGCGGCGGGGTGAGAAGTGATTGTAGATACAATTTTGGTGTCCATATCAAGAACACCGCCTTTTTTAAGCTCCTCTTTCTTAAGCTCGCTTACTTGCTCCCACAAATCCATTGTATTTTGGGTAGGGCCTGCCAAAAAATCTCCGTTACCGTAGTAGGGAGTTACGTTTCTGTGTATAAAATCGCGCACGTTAATCTCGGTTTCCCAAGGTCCGCCAACGAAATTTTCCCATTCCTTTATCATGATAAAAACCTCTCTTTTTTGAATTACCGATAACAAAAACAATATCGGTGCTATCTCACTTATAATATATCATTTTTTGCAAATAAAGTCAAGAAAATAAATGAGTATAATTTAAGTTTGCATATTTTTATAAAAATGCGCGTTTTATGAAATAGAAATAATCTATATTGACAATCAAATTTTGTAGTGGTATAATTTTATCAACAGATTTTAGTATTTGGAGAAAAAGATGAAGAGGGTTTTAATTACCTTAGCTATATCAATGTGTATTATAGCTATGCTTTGTGCCTGCTCCTCGGGAAACAAAGGAGACGGAAAGGATAATACGGGAAGCGGAAACGGCGCTGTTATTTCCTATTTGAATGCAGAGGGGGCTATTCTCAGCAAGACGGTAAGCGGACAAACGGGAAATACCCTTGAAGTTCAAGCAAAGGAGGGTCACGCCTTTCTTGGCTACTTTACTGCTGACGGAGTGCAGTATTTTGATGCAAACGGAAAACAGCTTGAGGCTATTCTTGTTGACAGAAATATAGAGCTTGTTCCTAAGTTTCAGCCTTATGAATATATTTTCGTTTTCGATGCGCAGGTAGGACTGTTTGAGGACGGCACTACCAAAAAAGAAATAAAGGTTTTATACGGAGAGGATATTTCTCAAATTGTTCCTAAAGTAAAGGGCTCAAGCGAAAAATTCGAGCTTGACGGCTGGTTTAACGAGGACGGAAGCGTAAGGCTTTCAAACGGTGAGCAGCTTATAAATTCAACGGTTACAAATAACGGCTATTCTCTTGGCGTTGGCGGTGGCACCGTTAACTTTATTGCAAAATACAAGGTTAAAGAGCTTACCGTAATTCTTGATTACAACGATGGAGTAACTCTTCCTACGGAGATTAAGGTGTCTTACGGAGAGGGCTTTGGGGATTTATCGGGGTACTCGCTGGATAACGGTGAGAGATATATCCGCACGTGGTCAACCTCACCTTACGGAGAAATGGTATTGCCTGATTTCATAGTTGCAGACGTTAGAATTTATGCCGTATGGCAGGACTATAAAACAGTAAGCTTTGTTTATTCAAGCTCGGTTACTATGGAGCATAAGGTTGACGTAACTGCGGGATATAGCAGTATTCTTCCGCAAAACCCTATTTTACCGGGCTATAAATTTGAGGGCTGGTATGAGAACGCAACGCTTTCGGGTAATCCCGTAACCGTTGTTCCTTACGGAGCACTTAAGGAATGCTACTATGGAAAATGGTCGGAAACCGATTACGAGCTTAGCTTTGTAACAGGCACAAGTGAGACGGTTGAGTCTATCAGATACAATTACGGTGACACCTCCGTTCTTCCAAGCTTAACTCGTACGGGATACGTATTTGAGGGCTGGAGCACGGGAAAAGACAACGAAACGCCCTTTAAAGCAATACCCAATACTCTTTTTGGAGATTTGTCTCTTGTTGCTGTGTGGACACCTGTGAGAGTCAAGGTTACTCTTGACGCAGATGGCGGACGACTTGACTATTACGATATGGAAATTGCTTACGAAAGCCTTTACAAAATCGGCGTTCCCGTTAAGGAGGGCTATAATTTCAAGGGCTGGTATAGCGAAGGCGAGGCTATGACTGATGAAGAGGGAAAAGCACTTTTTATTTGGAATAGCTTAGAGGAAACGACTTTTACTGCAAAATGGGAGATAAGGATTTACTCGGTTAGCTACGTTACCGGAACAGATGAAAAAATAGACGTTCAAACATATCAGTACGGTGACAAAATTCAGCTTCCTTCAGAGCTTAAAAACGGAGCACTGTTTTTAGAGGGATGGTATTTAGACGAATCTCTTGAAAAAAGAGTAAGCCGTAACGCCTGTGTAAAATCGGATATGACCCTTTATGCCAATTGGCAAGAAATGATTGCAATATCTGATGCAGAGGGGCTGATCGGCATAGGAGAAAATCCCGATTATATTTACTATCTTGCAAATGATATTAACCTAAATGGTAAAAATTGGACGCCTATTGCAGAGCTTTTCGGAGTTCTTGACGGTAAGGGACACAAGATTTATAATTTTGCACTTTCATCTACTGAAAACGTGGGCGCTTACGGATTGTTTATAAAGAATAGCGGAACAATACGTGACGTTGTGATAGAGGACTTTACCTGTAATATTTCCGTTGCAGCCGTTAGCCCGTCGATTGGTATATTGGTAGGTGAAAACTCCGGTTTAATATCTGGCTGTACCGTAACGGGCGGTTCTGTTAAATTCAGCGTAAGCACACCAAGCGGAAACCAGGGCAGCCCAACGTATTCACCTAAAATTGCAGCTTTAGTAGGTAACAACAGCGGAACTGTTGATGACTGTATGGTGCAGAAAACAGATATGACCATAACAGGCATTGCTAACCGACCTTATAACAGCAATATTCTTATTTACAATTGCTACAACGGCGTGGTTTCTTACGTGGGTGGCGTTGTCGGTTATTCCACTGGTAAAATAAGCTACTGCAAGAGCTATGTCACAATCGTGGCAAACGGGTACGGATACGGTTATTCTGACGCAAGAACGGGAACGTATTCGTTACTTGGAGGCATTGTAGGAGAGGTAAGTAAGGACGGAACAATTGAAAAATGCTATTCGGAAGCATCCTTAACCACTACCAGTCATATAGGCGCAGCATCGGCATATACTTACAGCTATGTTGGCGGTGTTATCGGAATTTTACACGGTAATGCAAATATGTGTGTTTCCTCCGGAGAAATAACGTCATCTGCTAACGCCGAAGCCTGTTCAGGCGGTATCGCCGGAAAAAACACAGGCGAGATTGTTGATTGCTATTCAGGTGCAAATGTAAGCGGTGGACATCAGGGAGGTATTGTAGGTCTTAACGAAAGTACTGTACGAAGCTGCTTTGCTTACGCTACCGTAAAGGGAGGCGGAGGCATCTGTGGTACTAATACGTCAACGGGAACTGTTGCAAAGTCTGTTTTTGTAGGCTCTGTAACGGTAGGAGAAAGTGTTGCATATACTACGATTGGCGCAAACTCGGGAACTGTAAGTAAGGTTTACGGCATTGACGATTACGACCGTCAGAAGCTAATAAGCTACGGCTTTTTAGTAGAGGAGCTATATTGGGACGAGGGTGTATGGACCGTTGATAAGGGCGGACTTTATTTGCCGTCGCTAAATTGGGAAAACGAATAAATCAAAAGACTGTTGCCAAGCAACAGTCTTTTGATTATTTTGACAAGTCTACTACGGTATAAGCAGCGTCATTAGCGGTACGGTTACCGCTGAAAGAAGCGTACCGAGAAGAACAAGGCCTGATGCTTGCTCTTGTCCCTCGCCTATCATTTCCGAGAAGGAGAGAACCACGCTTGCAACGGGACAAGCCATAAGTATATATATAGACGCTTGCATTTGAGGGGCTATCGGGAGAAGCAGTAATATACCTAAAGAAGCAACAGGAAATAAAATTTGCTTTATTGCTACTATCAGATATTGAGCGGGGGTGCAAAATACGTTTTTAAAGGACGCGCATGCAAGGCGCATACCCATAATCAGCATACAAAGCGGAGTTGACATTTTAGCAAGAAGCACTATCATGTTATGCAAAAGCTCCGGAACTTGAATGCTGTAAACAAAAAACGGAATGGCAACCACAAGAGCTATTGTGGCAGGGTTTAAAAGAATTTTCTTTACGCTTATGTATTTTTTATCTTGAGAAATAATATAAGAAGCAACGCTCCAGCCAAGAATATTAAGCGCCATTGATGCCATTGCGGAAAAGGCTATTGCTTGTGGGTAGTCGGGAAACAACGCCTCAAGAACAGGCACGCCCATAAACGCGCAGTTGGCAAGAGATGTTGCTAAATTATATACTCTGTATTTTACGTTATCGCTTTTTCTCTTGAATACACGGCGGAAAATAAGAAGTCCAAATAAAAAAGCCGAAAAAATAAATGCGAAAGCAATAATCATTTCCTTAACCAACGAAATTGAATATTCGTTTCTTGTGAGGGAATAGAAAACCAGGCAAGGAGAGCAAACAAACATAAGAAGCTTTGCAAATGCAGATATATTTTCTTTGGATATGATTTTTGTTTTCACTAAAATAAAGCCCGGGCAAGCATACAAAAGCATTGTGGATACTACGCCGAGGGCGATTAGAAATGTGGTTAGCATGGTTGAAGCTCCGTTAGTCAGGGATTTATTAGTGATATATTATCACAAAAAGATTTATTTTTCAATGAAAAAATACGTTTTTTTGTTGGCAAATATTGCAATAGGTGCGGTGATGTGATAAAATAAAGCCATATTTTATAAGCTGTTTCGAGGTGATTATATGATAAGAGTAGGCATTTATGGCTACGGAAATTTAGGAAGAGGCATTGAGTGTGCCATAAAGCAAAATCCTGATATGGAGCTTGTGGCTGTATTTACAAGACGTGATCCGTCATCGGTTAAAATTTTAACAGAAGGGGTTTGCGTTTATAAAGCAGAGGAAGCAATAAATATGACTGATAAAATTGACGTTATGATTTTATGCGGCGGAAGTGCAAAGGATTTACCTGAGCAAACTCCTTATCTTGCAAAATATTTTAACGTTGTTGACAGCTTTGACACTCACGCAAAAATTCCGGAGCATTTTGATAACGTAGATAAGAGCTGTAAGGAAGGTGGCAAGGTCGGCATTATATCTGTTGGTTGGGACCCGGGTATGTTTTCTCTTAACCGTTTATATGCTTCCTGCATTTTGCCTGAGGGTAAGGATTACACGTTTTGGGGAAAGGGCGTAAGCCAAGGACATAGCGACGCTATAAGACGCGTTGAGGGCGTTTTGGACGGCAAGCAATATACCATTCCGGTTGAAAAGGCTCTTGAAGCGGTACGAGGAGGCACGAATCCCGAGCTTACCACAAGAGAAAAGCATATTAGAGAATGCTTCGTTGCGGCTTCGGAGGGAGCGGATTTGGCTAAAATTGAAAAAGAAATCAAGGAAATGCCAAACTACTTTGCTGATTATGATACAACCGTTCATTTTATCAGTAAGGAGGAATTGGTTCGCGACCATAGCGGCATTCCTCACGGCGGCTTTGTTATTCGCAGCGGAAAGACGGGCTGGAACAAGGAAAACAATCATATAATTGAGTATAGCTTAAAGCTTGACTCAAACCCCGAATTTACAGCGTCGGTAATAGTTGCTTATGCAAGAGCCTGTGCAAAAATGTCAAAAGAGGGACTTTGTGGCTGTAAAACAGTATTTGATATTGCACCAAGCTATTTAAGCATATTTAGCGGCGAGGAAATAAGAAAAATGATGCTTTAGCCGTCAGCCGCCAGCAGCCAGTCGCCGGCAGTTAGCTGACCACTGACATAAGCAGGAGAAATTTATGAGAAAAGATGCAAAATATATTTACGAAAATGCAATTAAGGACAATTTACCTGACAATGCTGTAAAAAAAGCGCTTCAAAATATGCCCGAATACAAGGGACGACTTATTTTGGTAAGCATTGGCAAGGCAGGATACCAGATGGCGAAAACCGCTTCATTATGTCTTGGTGACAAGGTTGATAGCGGTATTGTAATAACCAAATACGGACACGGTGGAGACTCTTTGCCAAACATAGAAATTTGCGAAGCATCTCATCCTGTTCTTGATGAAAATACGATTTTATCCACGCGCAAGGCTCTTGAGCTAACGAAGGGGTTAAAGAATGAGGATTTGGTTTTATTCCTCGTTTCGGGCGGTGGCTCTGCGCTTTTTGAGGATATTTCCTGTTCTCTTGAAAAAATGCAGAAGCTGACGAGCGACCTTTTAAAGAGCGGAGCTTCTATTGAAGAAATAAATACTGTAAGAAAGCATATTTCTAACGTAAAGGGTGGAAAATTTGCTCTTCATTGTTATCCTGCAACGGTTTACGCTATTGTTTTGAGTGACGTAATCGGAAACAGACTTGATATGATAGCGTCAGGACCTGCTTGCGCCGATATGACTACGGTAGAGGAAGCAACGGCGATTTTAAATAAGTACGCAATCAAGCCTGATGATGAGGTTTTGGGGCTGATTAAGCGTGAAACTCCGAAAAACGTAGAAAATGCCATACATAACGTTTCGGGTAGCGTTACGGAGCTTGTTAAGAGCGCTGAAAAGTATGCTGCCGAGCTTGGATACAAGGTAGAAATAATAAAGGACGACGAGCAAGGGATAGCAAAAGAAGTTGGATTTAATCTGGGTGCTTTAGCTAAAAAACATGCAAATACAGACACTCCCTTGGCGTTTATCATAGGAGGAGAAACCGTTGTAAACGTAAAGGGCAACGGTAAGGGCGGTCGAAATCAAGAAATTGCTTTAAGCGCATCTTTGGAAATAAAGGGACTTGATAACGTGTGCGTATTTTCCGTAGGCTCTGACGGAACGGACGGGCCAACCGATGCCGCCGGCGGTATAGCTGACGGATACACCTACGAGCTTATAGCAATGCATTGTGTCAAGCCTGAAAAAATGCTTGATGACAACAACGCATACAATGCGCTTATGCTTGCAAACGGACTTGTTTTTACAGGCCCAACGGGAACTAACGTAAATGACGTTAGCGTGCTTTTGATAAAAGCAAAATAAAAAATCACTCGAATTTAGCATTGTTGCCGAATTCGAGTGCTTTTTTATGAACTAATCCTGTAAGCCGTGTTCTGTTAAAGACGGTCATCTATCTTTGCTATACGTCACCGTATAGCTCCGCAAAATTGCGTGCCACCCAAGAGAATAGCGAATGCTTTATCGGGCAAATAAAAATTCTCTTATGCGGTGTTGCTTCGGATAGGGTTTACACCCACTCTATGTTACCATAGAGTGTCGTGGGCTTTTACCTCGCGTTTTCATCCTTTCCTCTGAACCTCAAAAACTCATTATTCGTTTTGGGGAACCCCTCAGGACAGCTCCAATTAAGTTGCTGCCCGTTGGAACAAAGGTGGTTATTTTCTGTTGCACTTTCCCTAAGGTCACCCTCGGCGGACGTTATCCGTCATTCTGCTGTATGGAGCTCGGACTTTCCTCGTGAGGATCTCTCCCCCCGCAACCGCACAGCCGGCTTGTTACTTTTTAAGTATATCACAATTTTTTAAGTTTGTAAAACCTTTAAACCTACTTTTTAAGCGCTAGCCCATCAAAGGCCAAAATTGAACTTTCAAAGGCTAAAACCGTGCTCCTTTTTGATAGGAAATTTGCAAAGCTTTCATCAATTAAGTCGGTCAATAGGTCGGTTAACCCACTAATTTTATCACAGAACAGGTAATATGCAAACGAGCCCGGCACCGAGTTGATTTCGTTTAAATAAACGTGGTTATCCTTAACTAAAAAGTCAAATCTTACCACCGATGAAAACCCTACCCCCTCGTAAACGGCGTGGGTTATTTTTTTAATTTCATCGCTTAAGCGCTTGTCAATTTTTGCTGGGAACTCTCTTTTTGTAAGCCCCGTTTTACTGCCCAAATACTTATCTTCAAAGGTTAAAATATCATGGCAAGTTATAGGTCTTTCGCACTCTGAAGTAAAAACTTAATTTTTAACCTTGTAAGCAGCGCAGTTAATCTCGGTTGCGCCTACAAGGTATTTTTCAATAAGGATTTTATCATCAAAAGTAAAAGCCTTTTTTACCGCCGCTTGTAAATCAGCCTTATTCGTGGCAACGCTAATGCCTATACTTGAGCCCGTGCACGCAGGTTTCACAATAACCGGAAGCCCAAGTTTTTCAACAATACCATCAACCACTTTGCTTGGCGCAAAGTAATACTCTTGCCGAGCAACACTTTTGCCTTCCACCGTGTTAACAGCCAAACTTTTAAGCACTAATTTTGTTAGCACCTTATCCATTGAAGCACTCGCACTAAACAGCCCTGAGCCCACAAAAGCCACGTTGCAAAGGTCAAAAAGTCCGCCTATAGTACCGTTTTCGCCACTTCCGCCGTGTAAACAGTTAACAGCCCCGGCAAGGGCAAACAGCCGTTTTCTGGTCTTATAATTTAATAAATAATTGTCGCCCACGCACAAATTAACGCGCGTTAGTTTTTTATAATTTTGGGCTTTATAAAAGGAAAGCTTAGTTAAAGCTTCCCCCGTGTACCATACCCCTTCACGCGTGATGAAGATGGGTATGGGCATAAATTTAGTTTTGTCAAGGCTATTTAATACGATAAGCCCTGTGATGATAGAAACGTCATGCTCGGGCGAGACGCCACCAAAAATTACAGCTATATTTTTCACGTTACACCTTATAATTACGCCTTCATTGGTTTATCCTAAAAATTTAGGCTTACAAGGTATAATATGTTGGTTTTTAAAAAAAGTTTAAATAAATTTGTCTGGGAGGTCGTTTTCAAATAATACGACGTCGCCTTCAAGGGTAATTTCGTTAAGGTGCTTGATTGCTTCAGGTAGTTCTTTAACAATCTTGATTTTAGAAAGCGGGAAACCTGCTTCCAAAAGCCCGTTTCTTATCTTGTAGCAGTTTGGCAAGCCCACCAAAATTGCGTAATCAACAACCTTTGCAAGGCGCTGGCCAAACCTAAAGTTTTCTAAATCTTCCATTCTGCCAAGCT
>JAZRIQ010000041.1:0-4436 GCA_045645405.1 Eubacteriales bacterium | reverse complement strand
GAAATCAAAGACCTGAAAAAAGAACTCAGACAAAACGATATCATAGTGAGGTTATAAAAATGAATTTGGACGAATTGAAATTTGACGAAAAAGGACTTATTCCTGCTGTTGTGGTTGATGCAAAGAGCAAGAAGGTTCTTACAGTTGCATATATGAACAGAGAAAGCCTTGAAATCAGCATCAAGGAAAAACGTACCTGCTTCTGGTCGCGTTCACGTCAGGAGCTCTGGCGTAAGGGCGAAACAAGCGGTAACGTGCAGAAAATCGTAAGCATTACAGCGGACTGCGATAAGGATGCTCTCACAGTTCTTGTAGAAAAGACAGGTCCGGCATGCCACCTCGGCACAGATTCCTGCTTCAACAACACAGTCTGGGAAAATGACGAGCTTCACGAGTTTTCATACGAAGGACTTCTTAAGCTTATTGAGGGCAGAAAGATAAACAAGCAGGAAGGCTCATACACAACATATCTTTTCGAAAAAGGTATGGACAAAATACTCAAGAAGGTCGGCGAAGAGTCAACTGAGGTTATCATCGCTGCAAAGGATAACGACAAGAGAGAAACTGTTTACGAAATTGCAGACCTTGCATATCACGTAATGGTGCTTATGGTACAAATGGGCATTAGTGTTGAGGATATTCACAGAGAATTAGCATCACGCCACGTTATTGACCACAAGGTTAAGCAGGAGAAAATGACCAAATGATAGTATCAACGTACCACGCTCATTCCACTTATAGCGACGGTAAAAATTCTTTAGAGGAAATGGTTAAAGCCGCAATAAAATGCGGTATGAAGGAAATTGGCTTTACAGACCATGCGCCGATGCAATTTTTCTGTGATTGGAGTATGGATGCAAGCAGAGTCCAAGACTACAAAAACGAAGTATTACTTTTAAAAGAAAAATACAAGGAACAAATTAAAATCTATTTAGGCATTGAGCAGGACTATTATTCAATCCCTGCCGACCCTGACTATGATTTTATTTTAGGCTCTGTACACTACGTTTATAAAAACGGACAGTATCTCCCTGTTGATATAAGCGCAAGTGAGGTTCACGACTTTATAATGAAGCAATATAACGGCGATGCATACGCGTATTGTGAGGATTATTTTAAATTAGTTGGCGATATCTACGAAAAAACAAACTGCGATATAATCGGTCATTTTGACCTTGTAACCAAGTTTAATGAAAGAATACCAATGATTGATATAAATAACCCACGCTATGTAAAGGCTTATACCGAAGCATTAAATAAGCTTCTTAAATCCCCTGCTATTTTTGAAATCAACACAGGCGCTATCTCTCGCGGATATAGAACAAGCCCATATCCGGATAATAATATGATAGACCTAATTGCAAAAAGCGGTAAGACCTTCGCAATCTGCTCCGACACCCACAACGTCGAAAGCGTTGACTGTAACCTTGAAGCTGAACGAGAAAAGCTTGAAAATAAAGGATACGAATACATAAAATCACTACATGAAATATTATAAAAAATCGCCGACAAGGCGATTTTTTATATATTGAAAACTTCAATAAAATATGTTAAAATTGTTACATAAATACACCAACGGAGAACTATATGTACGAACTAATTCAAGTCAGCGAAAATTGTTATTACATAGATTGCCCATCAAAGATAGGCATTGTTAAAATAAGCGACACAGAGGTGTGTCTGATTGATAGCGGAAACAATAAGGACACAGGCAAAAAGATTAGAAAAATCTTAGATGCAAACGGTTGGACACTTAAAATGATTTTAAATACCCACTCTCACGGCGATCACATCGGTGGGAATAAGTATTTACAGGACCAAACGGGATGTAAAATCTACGCTCCCACAATTGAGTGCGATTTTACTAACCACACAATTTTAGAGCCTGCATATCTTTTCGGTGCATACCCACCAAAGGAGCTTCGCAACAGATTTCTTGTTGCCGAGGAAAGCAATGCCGAATATCTAACAACTGATGTTTTACCCGACGGAATTGAAATAATTCCACTCCCGGGACATTTCTTTGATATGGTAGGCTTTAAAACCAAGGACGACGTAATCTATATTGCCGATTGCTTATCAAGTGAGCAAACGTTAGATAAATATAAAATCGGCGTAATTTATGATGTTAAATCATACCTTGAAACTCTTGAAAGTATCAAAAATATGAAAGCAAAGTGCTTCATCCCATCTCACGCCGAAGCCACGGATGATATATCATATCTTGCACAGTACAATATAAACAAGGTAAATGACGTAATAAACCAAATACTAAGGCTTTGCAAAGAGCCTATAATCTTTGAAGCACTTTTACAAAAGCTCTTTAACGAATATAATTTACAAATGAGCCTTGACCAATACGCTTTAGTGGGCAGTACAATAAAGTCTTATCTTGTTTACCTAAAAGAGCAAGGCAAAATAAAAGCCACCATTGAAAATAATCAGCTTTTGTGGCAAGCGATAGAGGAATAATATGAAATCAGTATTAGTAACGGGTGCTTATGGTGGAATGGGAAAAGCAACCGTTAAGCTATTAAAAAATCTTGGATATAAGGTTTATGCTTTGGATATTAAAACCGGAGAATCAATAGAAAACATCATTCCAATAGAGTGCGATATAACCTCGGAAGTATCAGTTATAAACGCCTTTGAAACAGTAAAAAATCATACAGAAGAGCTATATGCAATAGTCCATTTTGCGGGAATATATATGCTTGATTCTCTTGTGGAAATGGATTCACAAAGCTTCAAGAAAATTTTTGACGTCAATGTAAACGGTGTTTATCTTGTAAATAAAACCTTTTTACCGCTACTTAAAAAGGATAGCAGAATCGTAATAACAACAAGCGAGCTTGCTGTTCTTGACCCACTTCCGTTTACGGGGATATACGCTATCACTAAAGGCGCACTTGACAAATATGCATATTCCTTGAGAATGGAATTACAATTACTTGATATTAAGGTCAGCGTTCTTCGTGCAGGTGCGGTTGAAACGAATATGCTTGGCGCGTCAACTACGGCACTTGATAAATTTTGTGAAAAAACGAAGCTTTATTCCTGTAATGCCACCCGTTTTAAAGCGGTTGTTGACCGTGTGGAAGCCAGATGTATTTCTCCTGACAAAATTGCAGCAAAGGCTTTTCGCATCCTAAAGAAGCGTAATCCAAAATTTGCTTATAAAATCAACCGTAATCCGCTTCTTCTCTTGCTTAATATTCTCCCAAAGCGTTTTCAGTTTTGGATAATCGGAAAAATTCTTAAAAACAAGAAGACTTCGTAGCTAAACGAAGTCTTTTAGTTTATATAATTCCGTATGCTTTAGTTATAGGATCCTTGAAAATTTCAATTTCGGGCGTTTTAAATGTAAATACAATAAATAAAAAGCCAATTATGCATAACAGCAATAGTGCCAACCTTGGATTTTTACATTCCTTTTTATTACTTGTAAATTGTCGTGCTTCATAAATATAAACGATAGCGGCGGTAATAAAGAAAATTGCGATATTTAACCAATCGGGTGATTTTCCTATTACGCCGTTATAGGTGTAAAATATTACAGGAATCAGCAATATCCCCAACAAAATACCGCCTAGCTTAACACACCAAAAGCTTTTATAAGCTTTGAAGAAAAAGCTTTGTACAATAGCAAAAATAAGCATAGGCCAAAATAGTAGCTTTATATGCTCCCAGGTGGACTCGTTAACACCTGAAAAAGGCGCTATCCATTTAGCTTTGTTTAACCAATCGTATAAAAAATGTAATAGTGTACCTAAAAAAGACGTTACCGCAAAGCCCATTAACTGCCATAGCTTGATTTTATATTTCATATATTCTCCTATGTTATTTGAAATTTACGCCTTGTATAATAATATACGCAAAATTATTATGAGATATTACAAATAAACTCACGCCAATTATGCCACAGCAGGCTCGAACCAATAAGGTTTTAGACGGAAAATATACCGTCTATCTGCAGAAACTCACTTGGCAATATGTACAATATTACCTGCTTTCGTTTCCTTGCTATACGAAATATTTTCTCGCCTGAAACTGCGAAGCACATTCGGAGCCAAATCGGTGAGATAGTTTGATAGGTTAAGAAGCAGGCTTACTGCCGTAAGGCAATGATTAAACTATTAAAATAGCCACTGATTTGGCCACCAATGCTTGTTGGTTCGAGCCTACTGTGGCATACTGAAATGAAGTGAACCCCATTTAGTTCACAAAAAATAAAAAAGTACGAAAAAGAACAGGAAGAGGAAATCACCTTTTCCTGTTTTTTAATCTTGCAGTACTGTAAAAAGTTAGCCAATCTTCAACAAGCGATAGATATTCTTCAAAAGATGTGATGTAATTATTGTACAAAGTTATAGCAAAAAAGATTTGAACTAAGTTGTCTCAGAACAATGCCTTACGGGAGTGAAACGAACCAGTTT
>JAZRIQ010000040.1:0-34848 GCA_045645405.1 Eubacteriales bacterium | reverse complement strand
ACTGTTATTGTATTTGTTTTAACATCCGGCATTCCATATTGAGCAGCTCGCAAGATTACATGGTCGTTATCTTGGCTTGCTTTTGTGAAATTGCCGTCTGTAAATTTATCGGCTTTGTGGACTTCAAGTATATTAAAGCCTTTGGCTACAAGGTATGCACTAAATGACTTTATTTCAATGTCTATTTTTTCTGCTTACTTCTGCGGCATCTGTGCTAAAATAGACTCGGGCGGAAGGTAAATATGAAACGTAAGTATGACAAAAAAATAAGCCACGGGATTTTGGTCCTGTGGCTTGATTTTTATAACGCTTGTGATTGCTTTTAGTTAAAACAGTTTGATGTTTTACTGTGCATTTTGGCGTAAAATTGGCGTAAATGGCGTAAGGTTATGAATACCTATATGCCAAGAAGCCTTGTAAATGCTGGGTTTTTACGCTTAGTTATCGCTAAGTGGCTTCATTGTTGGGAATAAGAGTACGTCTCTTATGGATGCGCTATCGGTAAGGAGCATTACGAGGCGGTCGATGCCAAATCCGAGGCCGCCTGTTGGGGGCATACCGTACTCGAGGGCGTTTACGTAGTCGTAGTCTACCTCTGCCTTGGAGTCGGGCTCTTCCTTGAGCTTCTCTGCTACTTGGTACTCGAATCTGCCCTTTTGGTCGATTGGGTCATTCAGCTCGCTGAATGCATTACCGTACTCGGTTGCGTTGATAAAATACTCAAAGCGCTCGGTAAATGCGGGGTTTTCCGGTTTTCTTTTTGCAAGAGGGCTATTTTCAACGGGATAGTCGTAAATGAAGGTTGGCTGAATAAGCTTTTCCTCAACGTACGCGTCGAACAGCTCAATAAGAACTCTGCCCTTGGTTGCATCGGGAGCAACCTCAACGTGAAGCTTCTTTGCAACCTCTCTTGCTTCCTCGTCGCTTGCCCAGTCGTTATAGTCAACACCGGCATACTTTTTAACGGACTCTGCCATTGTAAGTCTTTCCCAGTGGCCCATATCGATTTCAACGCCTTGGAAGGTGATTTTTGTTGAGCCGCAAATTTTCTCTGCAAGAAGCTTATAGAGTTCCTCAACTAAATCCATCATATCCTTATAGTCAGCGAATGCTTGATAAAGCTCGATAGAGGTAAACTCGGGGTTATGCTTTGTGTCCATACCCTCGTTTCTGAAAATTCTGCCTACCTCATATACTCTGTTCATACCGCCAACGATAAGACGCTTTAAATAAAGCTCTGTTTCAATACGGAGTGTCATACGAAGGTCAAGTGTATTATGGTGAGTTACAAATGGCTTAGCGGACGCACCAATTTCCATAGGAACTAAAATTGGTGTATCAACCTCCAAGAAGCCCTTGCCGTCAAGATAATTTCTGATTTCCTTAAGGATTTGGGAACGCTTATAGAAGGTTTCCTTAACCTCGGGATTTACTATTAAGTCAACGTATCTTTGTCTGTATCTTTGTTCGAGATTAGTTAAGCCATGATACTTTTCCGGAAGTGGAATAAGTGACTTGGAAAGGAGTGTTGCCTTCTTTGCGTGGATTGAGATTTCGCCTGTTCTTGTTCTGAAAACAAAGCCCTCAATACCGACAATATCGCCAATATCCCAAGCCTTCTTGAAAGCGTCGTAATTTTCCTCGCCTAAGTCGTTCTTTGATACGTACACTTGGATTTTGCCGTCATCGTCAAGGATGTGAGCAAATGACGCCTTACCCATAATTCTACGGGACATCATTCTACCTGCAATGCTTACGGGAATTTCCTCGCCTTCTGCAAGCGTTGGCTCCTTTCCCTCGAAAAGTGCAACCGCTTCCTTGCTTGTATGAGTTACGTCAAACTTTGTGATAGCGTAAGGGTCATTGCCTGCTTCCTGCATGACTCTTAGCTTTTCACGTCTTATAAGTCTTTGTTCGCTGAGGTCTTCCTCAGTTACAACATTTTCATTATTTACTACTTCTGCCATTTTTATCTCCAAAAGATTTAATTACTTCTTTGTTCTTTCAAAGGAAACTACCGTTGCTTCCTTTTCTCCTGAAGGAGCGTTGATGTAAACGATGTCACCGGTTTTATGTCCGATAAGTGCTCTGCCGATTGGGGAAAGGTCGGAAATTTTACCGTTAAGTGGGTCAACCTCGTTTGAGCCTACTATATCGTATTTCTTTTCCGTGCCGTCCTTATATTTAATTATAACGGTTGCACCGATAGATATAATATTCTTTGAAGCCTCGTCCTCGTTCATAATTACAGCGTTTTTGATAAGATATTCAAGCTCTGTAATTCTCGCTTCGTTCTTTGCCTGTTGGTCTCTTGCTTCATCATATTCGCTGTTTTCCGACAAGTCGCCAAATGCTCTTGCCTCTTTAAGCATTTCCTTAATTTCAGTACGTCTTGTGGTTTTTAAATAATCAAGCTCATCAATAAGTTTTTGATAGCCCTCTTTAGTATATTTTGTCTTCTGTTCTGCCATATTTATTACCAGCCTTTCGGTTTATTTATCTTTTTTAAGCGCTTCACACGCCTTTTGTAATTGATTATCCTCGCTATCCGTATATTCAAAATGGCTCTTTCCTGCCAAAGCCTCGCTTAATTCGATTTCAATATCGGGCTTTATTCCTGTTCCATCGTAATTTTCGGATTTCGGTGGGTTATATTTGTTAGTTGTAAGACGGAGACCTGTTCCGTCAGGAAGCATATATATAGTTTGCATTGAGCCTTTGCCATAAGTGTTTTCACCAACGATAATAGCCTTTTCGTAATCCATTAACGCGCTGGTAAACAGCTCTGCGGCACTTGCGGTATTTTCATTTACAAGAACAGCCATACCGTCAATTCCGGTTAAGCAGCTTGCGTCTGACTTATACGTTTTCTGTATTTTTCCGTTTGCGTCCGTTACGTGAGCAATATCGCCCTCCGGTAACAGATAGTCGAGAATATCAACCACAGAGGAAAGAGTTCCTCCCGGATTATTTCTCATATCAAACACCAAATATTTTACGCCTTTTTCCTTAAGTGCTTCAACAGCTTCCTTAAACTGCTTCGGCACTACGTTGTTGAATTCGATTACACGAATAACGCCGATTTCCTTATCGTACTCATATTGATGATAATATACGGTTTTAGTTTCAACCTTTGCTCTTGTAGCAATTACGTCAAGCTCTGCACCGTCTCTTACAAGCGTTAGCTTAACGTCAGTTCCTGCCTCACCCTTAACCTTTTCAAGCGCAACGTAATAGCCAAGCTCGCTTACTTTTTCGCCGTCAATAGCTACTATAACGTCGCCCGCCTTGATTCCTGCTTTATAAGCAGGTGAACCTTCCATAACGGACAAGATTTTTATTGCATTGTATTCTTGACTGTAATTTACGTAAACGCCAATACCAACGGTATTTCCTTGATTTTCCTGAGTAATGCTCTTAAAATCGTCAGCAGTATAATACTCGCCGTGACGGTCGCCTGCTCCGGCAACGTAGCCGTTAAGCGTATAGTAAATAAGCTCATCCTCGTCAATTTCGTTGGCGTACAGATTTCTGTAATAATAGTCAATCATAGCAAGCTTATAATAAAGCTCAATATTTCTGCTTTCCTCGGGCAAGGAATTGAACATTTCGATAATGCTGGCAAAAACGTCCATTTCGCCATATTTATCCTCTAACTGCTCTTTATAATTTTCAAGCTGCTCATTATATTCCTCTGCCATTTTAAGCTTTTCATTACGGTTAATGCCATCAACCACAAGAAACGTAATTTCAAAGGTGAAAAGCACCGCAAGCAACACGGATAATATAAGCACAAGTATATTAACCTGCTTTTTGGAAGTTTTTTTAATTCGGCTTACCTCTCCTTCAATTGGGCTTATCTCGGTTTCTGCCTGAATTATTTCGCCTTCTGTTGAGCTTTTCTCGGTTTCTGCTTGACATACCTCGGCATCCGTTGCGCCTGCTTCGGTATTTATTTGATTTTCTAATTCATTTTCCATTTATAAATGCTCCTCTTTTGATAATGATATACACAAAGAGGTCGTTTTAGAATTTAATTGGCTTTGAGGTCAAGTAACGCTTAACCATTAAAGCAACCTTAAATGTAATTGCGTGATCAAATTGACGAAGATCAAGACCTGTAAGCTTTCTGATTTTTTCAAGTCTGTACACAAGAGTGTTTCTGTGTACGAACAGCTTTCTTGAGGTTTCTGATACGTTTAGGTTGTTTTCAAAGAAAACTTGAATCGTCTGCAACGTTTCCTTATCAAGAGTTTCAAGAGAGCCGTGCTTAAACACCTCTGTTAAGAACATTTCGCAAAGAGTTGTGGGAAGCTGATAAATAAGTCTGCCGATTCCTAAATTTTCGTAGCTGATTATTTCTTTTTCACTCTCGAAAACCTTACCAACCTCAATTGCGATTTGAGCTTCCTTGTAGGAGCGAGCCAAATCCTTAATATTTTCAACGATAGTACCGATACCAACGCCAACTCTGCAATAGAATTCAGAGCCTAACGTATCGGATATGCTTTGCGCAAGCTGCTCAAGGTCACGTGAGGTAACGTCGTCATCAAACTCACGAACAACTACAATATCCTGGTCTCCTGTGGATATAACGTAATCCTTGGACTTATCGGGGAACATATTTTGGATAATATCAAAAGGTAAAAGCTCTGTTCTTGAATAGAAGCGAATGAGAAATACTGCTCTTAATTCGTTTCCGTCAAAGCGAAGCTCCTTGCTTTTTGCATAAATATCGCCCGGAAGAATGTTATCCATAATGATATTTTTAATAAATGAGCTTTTGTCAAATTTCTCATCATAAAGATTTTTTATGTTGGAAAGAGAAATTGCAAGAATTGAAGCGTACTTCTCCGCAATCTTATCACTACCCTCCACAAATACTATAAATTCAGTCTTGGCACCGTTGCCGATATGCTGATAGGTATAGCCGTCAATTACTGTGGTTTCGGTTGTGAACGCCATTTCATCCTTTGCCTTATGATGAACGCTTCCGATTTTCGCAAGCTCACTGCAAGCGATAACAGAGCCTGTATCGTCGATAACGCCGATAACGCGGTCAACTGCGTCGTGCATCTGGTGAATAATTCCCTGGAACAATCTGTTAGACATATTTTGTCCTCCGATTTTTTGATTTTGTGCAAAATGTTCATTGCGGTTATCATTTTACACTATTTTTAGCCTTATTTCAATAGTTTTTGAAAAGTTTTTTGTGAAAAATGCACATTTTTTTGTGATTTTACACAAAATAACTATAATTCTGTTTCGTAAGTTATACAGGCAAGAGTGAAGGGGGCTGCCGTTTCACATCTTAAAATTCGCTTGCCAAGTCCCGCTAAATGAATATTTTTCTCTCTTGCAAGCTCTACCTCTTTTTGACTGAATCCGCCCTCGGAGCCAATAATTATGGCTATATCCTTACTTGGCTTATTATTTTTTAAAATTTCCTTAAGAGAAAGAGTGCCGTCACCCTCATAGCACATAATTGCAAGTGACGCCTTCGCTGCCTCCTCAAGCATTGATTTGAAATCAAGAATTTTTTCCACCCTTGGAATAATTCCCCTTCCGCTTTGCTTCGAAGCACTTTCGGAAATTTTATAATATCTTTCTATTTTCTTTTTTTCATCCTTTTTGTCTATCTTAACAACGCATCTTTCCGATGAAAAAGGAATAATTTCAGACGCTCCGCACTCTACGGATTTTTGAATTATGGTTTCCATTTTGTCGCCCTTTGATAACGCCTGATAGAGCTTTATTTCGTATCTCGGTTCAGTATCGCTGCATTCCTCTCTATCAACCACAGCGCACACAGTGCTTTCCGTAAATTTTGAAAGAGTACAGTAGTAAACGGTCTTTTGCATATCGCAGACCTCGATTTTTTCTCCCGGAGCCATTCTCAAGGAGCGTGAAATGTGATGAGCGTCATCTCCGCTTATAAGGACTGTTTTTTGCCCGTTTTCCGTAATTATATGCTCCTTGCGAATAAAAAATCTTGGCATAAGCGTACCTCTTTTTCTGTGAATTTCTACAATATGTATATATATTATCACCTGAAGACGTATTTGTCAAGCGCAGTATCCTGCCGCCCGACTTTCACGCCCTTGCGCTTTGAATTTTTTATTACGTTTTGGAATATTTTTATTTAATTCCCGACGTTTTCAAGATTTGTTTATGCTTTTTTCAAATAGTTTTTCTTCCATCTTCATAAAACCGTCACATTTACGGTATATAATGTAACCGTAACAGAGAGGTACGACGGCATAAACGAAAAGAGGATTAAAATGTCAAATTACATTTACAATGATGATTTTACAAATTTAACCGATATTTACCCTGAAGAAAAAAAAGGGCTTAACAGTAATTTACTTGCCGCTTTGGTTGTTGCTTGTGCTGTTTTTTCCTTAATATTCGGTTTGCTTGGCGGATATTTGTTTTCTAAAAACTCTCAACCGACAAAAACCGAGGTTTATACGAATACGATATATAAGGCTCCCGTTGCAAATCAGCTTGTTACGGCAGAGGGGCAAATCCCCGGGCTTGCGGATATGGTTGAGCTTGTGCGTGACAGCGTGGTTGAAATTCAGACCGAATACGTTATTCACTCTTATTTTCAAGCTGTAAGAAGCGGCGCAGGTAGCGGAGTTATCGTTGGCGAATATCAGTCAGACGGCAACAAATCAGGATATAATATAATCACAAACGCTCACGTAATTCAAGGTCAAAATTCAAATGAAATCGCGACCAAGATTACTGTAATATTAAGAGATGGTTCAAAATACATCGCAGAATGCGTCGGCTATGACGTTGAGGGTGATATTGCAATCATCAGAATAGAGGAAAGTGAAAAGGTGCTTTCCTGTGCTTCATTCGCAGCAGATAACGACTTAAGAGTAGGAGATAGCGTTGTTGCTATCGGTAATCCCTTGGGCGAGCTTGGCGGAAGCGTTACAACGGGTATCGTCAGCGCTCTTGACCGCGAAATAATGATTGACGGAGTTATAATGAACCTTCTTCAAACCAACGCGGCAATAAATCCCGGAAACTCCGGCGGAGCATTATTTGATACAAGCGGAAGACTCGTTGGCATAGTTAATGCAAAATCCTCCGGCACAGGCATTGAAGGTCTTGGCTTTGCTATTCCTGCAAAAGATGCCTGCAAAATGTACGAGGACATAATAAATTACGGCTACGTAAGAAACAAACCTTTCATTGGAGCAGTTTTTGCAGAATATATTGATAATTCTGTAAGAGTATATTCCTTGGAAAACGGTTATAATAATAACGTATTCAGAACCGGTGACAAGGTTGTAGCGGTAAACGGTGAAATAGTTTCCTCCGTTGCAGACATAAAGGCTGTTATAAGAAACAGCACAATCGGTTCAACACTTGAATTCACGATTATTCGTGACAAACGGGAAATTACCGTTAACGCAACAGTGTTTGAATACACACCTAATTAAGACTATATCTTTCTCTCCTTAAAATATGGAAATGCAGCACTAAATTAACCGTTTAAGTGCTGCATTTTCATTTACAAAAGCGATATGATACAGCCCCGATTTTTAATAGGACGCTCGTCTAATTTTATATTGCATTTGCGCTTTTTTTATGCTAAAATATTTATGAGGTGATGACAATGCACAAGCTACTAATAGTTGACGATGAGGAAATGATAAGAAAGCTCATACGCAAATATGCAGAATTTGAGGGACACGAGGTTGTTGAAGCCTGCGACGGTATGGATGCCGTTACCAAATTCAGAAATAACAATTTCGACCTTATTGTAATGGACATTATGATGCCGGAGCTTGACGGCTTCTCTGCATGCCGTGAAATAAGAAAAACGTCAAATATTCCAATTATTATGCTTTCCGCAAGGGGCGAGGAATACGACAAAATAAACGGCTTTGAAATAGGTATTGACGACTACGTTGTAAAGCCCTTCTCTCCAAAGGAGCTTCTTTTAAGAATTAACGCTATTATTAAAAGAACAGCCAAGCCTGAGGTAGAGGAAAAGAAAAACGAGGTTGTTTCCTTGGCAAACGGCGGTCTGGTTGCTGACATTACGGCAAGAATAGTTTACGTTGACGGTGAAAGAATCGATATGTCGCCAAAGGAATACGAGCTGTTTTTCTATATGCTGAAAAACAAAAACATTGCTCTTTCAAGAGATAAGCTTTTGCAGGACGTGTGGGGCTACGATTTCTTCGGAGATGACAGAACTCTTGACACCCATATAAAAATTTTAAGAAAAAGCCTTGGCAAATACAGCGATTTTATCGTAACCATTCGCGGTATGGGCTATCGCTTTGAGGAAAAGAAGCTATAATGAAAAGAAGGCTTAATTTTTCCATAAGAACTAATATTTTTATTTCGATGCTCTCCTTAACGGTTATAATGCTTTCTATTTTATGGATATTACAATCTATATTCTTCAGTTCAGTATACAAGGCTACCAAGGAGCGTGATATTGAAAGGGCATCAAACCTTATAGTTGACAATATCGGCTCCAAAAGCATTCAATCCGCAATAGAGCAAATCGTTGATGAATACGACCTTTGTATCAAGGTATATCAATGTAAAACCGCTACGGAAATATACAGTCCGGACTGCATCTCAAACGGCTGTATCATCCACGAAATTGCAGTAAACAATACAGAGGATTTGAACAGACTTTATTTTCATTGGCTAAACGGAGCCAACAATAGCGAAAACGGCATTTTTTCAGAGCAAAGCGCCTCTGAAAGCGGCGAGGACTATATTGTGCTTTCAAGGGTTGTCAAAGACTCCAACAACGAAATTTATTTACTTGTCCTGAATGCATCTATTGAGCCTGTAAAGGCTACTATTTCCGCTGTGAGAATAATGCTGATAATTATCTCTATTCTGTTTTTGGTTTCAGCAATTCTTATTTCCTTTGTTCTTTCAAAAAGACTTTCGTCTCCTATCGTAAAAATGAACGCAAACGCCAAAAAGCTTGCACGTGCAAATTATGACGTATCGTTTGATATTGAGGGGGCAATTGAAATAAAAGAGCTTGCAAAAACTCTTAACATAACTACAAAAGAGCTTGGCAAGCTGGACCAAATGCAAAAGGAGCTTATTGCAAATATTTCACACGACCTTCGCACACCCCTAACTATGATTTCAGGCTACGCCGAGGTTATGCGTGATATTCCTGACGAAAACACTCCTGAAAATTTACAGGTTATAGTTGATGAATCCGCGCGTCTTACGTCTCTTGTGAACGACTTACTTAACGTATCCAAGCTTCAAGCAGGCACACAGACTATGAATATTCAAAGAATGAATCTTACTAAAGCGGTGTCAAACACGGTAGAGCGATACGTTCGCTTTAAGGAGCATAACGATTTCAACATATTCTTTGAATATGATGATGAGGTTTACATCAACGCCGATGAAATAAGACTTTTGCAAGTCATTTACAATCTCATAAACAACGCAATTAACTATACAGGTATAGACAGAACCGTAACGGTTACTCAAACCGTTGAAAACAACGTTGTACGAATTTCCGTCAAGGACAGTGGCGAGGGAATAAAGGAAGAGGATCTCCCTCTTATCTGGGACAGATATTACAAGGTTGATAAAATTCACAAGCGTGCTGTTATCGGTACAGGTCTTGGTCTTTCGATAGTTAAAAACATTTTGTTGCTCCATGGCTCACGCTTTGGAGTATCCAGCGAGCTGAAAAAAGGCTCTATCTTTTGGTTTGAATTTAAGATTGTTGAATAAAGGCTTCCGCAGGCAATACAGTTGGCGTAATACCAAAAGGTATTACGCCGATGCCTTGCGGATTTTTAATTTATGTAAATAAAAACAGTACGTAGCTAAAGGAGACACAGATGAAAAATCTTATAAAGAGCAATAAATATATCTTTTTTTCAATTGGCGCTGTTCTTTTATGTGTTTTTTCGCTTTTTAAAATGGAATATTCAACGGACACATACATAGTATACACTATTTCTCTTGCAGGAGTAGGAGGCACTATGTTCTTAAACGGCAGATTTATAACAGGACTTTTTGCCTATTTATTCCACAACCTCGGTTCAAGCGTTGAGACCTTTTATTATGCTTCTTTTATTTTATCCGTAATTTTTATGTCTTTTGCAATATACAATCTTTTCTGCGTGCTTAAAGAAAAGATGAGTGAGCTTACTGCTTTTCTTATATCCTTTGTAACAGTCTTTAACGTTTGCGCTATTGAATATTTTTTGTTTATTGAAAAAGGAACTTTTTGCTTTAGCATCTTTACTGCAATACTTGCCCTTCGTTTTTTCGTGGGCTTTTTAAAGGGAAAAAGATATTATATTGCCTTTTCTCTTCTCTTTTTCGCTCTCTCCGCCCTTACCTATCAAATTATTCCCGGCATTTTTGTTTGTCTTGCTGTGGTTTTTATTGTAAAATACTCAAAATCGCTTAAGGAATTTTTACTGAACAATCTTTGCGGTATGTCGGTTTACGGCTTTGGAATGGGGCTTGATTACGTTCTTCTAAAGCTGACGCAGGATAACAAAAGGGCAGGAAGCGGAATAAACCTTTCAAACGCTTGGAAGGTGTTAAGCTTTTGCACTTATCATTACGGATTTATTTTTCTCTACATAGGCGCTTTGGTTATTTCCCTCTCATTGTTTTTCTACGTAAGGTACAAAAAAAGCGGGGAAAAGCCCTGTAAGAGCTCGCTTATCATCTATTTGAAGTATCTGTACGTTATATTGGGCGCTACCGCTGCTCTTGTAGCTCCGTTTCTGTTTACAAATCCGAATGAGGTTTGGCTGATGTTCAGAGTAATTTATCCAATTGGCGCTTTACCCGGAGCTATTATGATAATGCAATGCTACAAGGTCAAACGTAACGCAGAATGTGAAGGCTCAGAAGGAAAATCTAAAAAAAGCATTATCGCTTTGATTTGTATATGCTCAGTTTTAGTTATTTTCTTTAACGTCTTATGCTTTGGCAGGCTGATAAACAACGAAGCGGACGAAAAGCTTTGCCTTGACATCTACGAAGAAATAGAAAATTACGAAAAGGAAACAGGCAAAAAAATTACAACTATCGCAATATATTACGACAGTCAAATTACCCAACGCAATCCTTACGTTTTGATGATTGGTGACTGTAACGTAAGAGCCTTCTCACGCTTTTGGTCGGATGTGCCTATCTTTGTGACATTAACGGGCAGGTGGTTTAACGAGCTTGACCAGAGTAAATTAAATCAGCAATACAAGGAATATTTTCAAAATCAAAATTGGGACGGGTACTGTTCGGAACAGCTTATTTTTGACGGAAGCGTGCTTCATCTTTGCATCTATTAACTAAAAAACTGACGAATTAAATTCGTCAGTTTTTTTGGATTTTAAGTTTTTCTGCAACTGCTAACATTTTTTCCTTGTTAAGCTTAATTTCATGTCTGTCGTAGGTGATAACTCCGTTTGTTTCGTCCTCTACGTCGGAAAGCTGTGTATAAATAGCTCCGCACAGCCCTTTTTCAATATTTGGCACGATTTGCTCCTCGTATAGTCGTACAATAGCGTTTTCATACTCCTCGGCATTATCAAACTTTTTGTATCCGTAGGTTTTAAAATCATTGAAAACGTGTCCGCTTACCTTATAGGAATATCCGCCAAACTCGCTTAACACTATAGGGCGGCTTGATTTTTTCAGCTTAACGGGCTTAAAGTAAACGTGTAGACTTTCAACGTCACTTTCCTTTTTTTCAAACCAGCCCGACGTTGTATCAATAAAGCGAGAAGAATCTATATGCTTAAGCTCATAATACATATTATCAGCATCAATCTGTCCCCAGCCCTCGTTATAAATCGTCCAATAACAGATACAGGGGTGGTTATAAAGCTGAGAAACTGTTTTTTTCATTTCAAGCTTAAATGCGTTTTTCACTCTTTGATTTTTCAGTCTGAAAATATTTGGTATTCGTTTAAAACCGACAGTAGGCATAACGGTATCTCTTACGAAAGAATACCTTCCGTTATTTACCATATCCTGAAAAACTATCATTCCCAGGCGGTCACACTCATAATAGAAATATTCCGGCTCGATTTTTATATGCTTTCTCAAGGTGTTAAATCCAAGGGCCTTTGCGGCTAAAATATCCCTCGTATAGTTTTCACAGGAGGCAGGGGTAAAAATCCCGTCGCTGAAATAGCCTTGGTCTAAAAGACCGTGGAAGAAATAAGGATTTCCGTTAAGGCACAGTCTTTCAACACCGTCAATTTCCTGCACCTCAAGAGTTCTTATGGCAAAATAAGACTCAACCTCGTCCTCTCCCGCCTTTAAAACGAAACGGTACAAATACGGATCCTCCGGCGACCATTTTCTGGGATTTTTAAATACTATATGCGCCCTTCCGTCCTTGAACTCATTTTCCGTTTTGGCATAAGGGGTCTTTAAAATCACAATTCCGTCAGGTGCATCTGCTATAATATCAGCGTAATTATGACCGGTTTCAATTCTTATACTCTTAATATAATTTTCGGGTACACTTTCAAGCCACACGCTTTGCCAAATTCCGCTAATCGGCGTATACCACATTCCGCCTCTTTTGCGTTTTTGCTTGCCGTAGGGCAACACCTTGTTTTCAAGCTCGTCGCTTACCTCAACCTCTAATATATTTTTTTCAAGAAGGCTTGCGGTAATATCAAAGGAAAAGGAGTCATATCCGCCTCTATGCTCGCCTATGATAATTCCGTTAAGCTTAACCCTTGCTATTTGGTCAACAGCGCCGAAATGTAAAAGCACACGCTTGTTGATAAAGCCCTTTGGAATAGAAAACACCTTTCTGTAAATCAGACTTGGATATTTTCCCATATCTCTGCCTATTCCCGAAAGGACGGACTGTGGCGGATATGGCACAAGTATAGTTTCTCTTAAGCCTCCGTTTGCATAAAAATCCCATTCTCCGTTTAATGACAGATATGATTTTCTTTTCATCTGGGGGCGTGGATAAACGTCCCAGGGCTGTCCTGTAATTTCCTTGCCCTCTGACGTATATAAATTATTGAATTTATTTTTGCTCATTTTTCGTTTCCCTTCTGCCGTATAAAAGGATTATTAAAGCGACTGCTGCAATAACCACTCCCAGAACAACAAGCGCGGCTATAAAAATGCTTTGGTTTGGCAGAAATGATGTTGTTCCGTCATTATTTGTAATTATTTCAGCATTTTTAAGAACGCTCTTGCCGATAAACGGTCCTATAATACCGGGAATTAAAACCTGTCCGACTATGCGAAGTCCCTGAAATCTTCCCGCCTTGCTTTCCGGTGTTTTATCACGGATAATTGCGCCAAATACCGCCATACCCGAAAGATAACCGCACATCATAAGAAGAGAGCCTATGAATACGAGAGCCTTGCCTGTGAAGAAAATCAGAGCCAAATAGCCCAACGCCAAAAGAATAACAGATGGCACAACGGATTTATTAAAGCCGTATTTATCGTAAGCCTTGCCCCAGAAAAACGTAAACACACTTGCTAAAATAATAGCAGGCGCCATTATCAACACATAATCCTGCATTTGAAGGGTTTTTTCATAGTAAATTATGAGGTAAGGCATAAAAATCTGTATTGAAATACCGAAAATCGCAAAGCAAGCAAGGTAAATATACAGCATTTTATTTTCTTTGATTACTGAAGGGCGAAATCCGTAAAAAATATTCTTAAAATAGCTTTGATTTTCTTCTAACTTTAATTCAGGCTCATCAATTATAAAGAAACCCAATATTCCTATCGAAATTACTACTGCGCCTATTATAACAAATATAGCTGTCCATTCCCAAGAATTATCAAGACTGAAGCCCATAAAGCCGCCGAAAACAACGAGAATTGCCATTAAAGGCATCATTGAGTTAATTCCCTCTGCACTGCCTCTGTTTTCAGCGGTGGTTACATCAGTTAACCACGCATTAAAGCAAGCATCATTTGCGCTTGAGCCAAAAAACGTCATCACGCAGTCCATTATAATTACCAAGGTAATACATACAGCACTTACAGACACGGCAGTTGGAAATAATGCGCCGATAATATCCTTTCTTATGAGGGCAAATGAAAGAATAGACGCTCCCCAAAGGATATAACCAAGGCACATAAAAATCTTTCGCCTGCCTACCTTATCACTTAATGCTCCTATAAGCAGGGTGGTAACGGTTGCGGAAATTGCGCTTGCCATTACCATATTGGAAATGTCAGCAGGGGACGCCTGAAACATTTTATATATGAATACGTTAAAGTACATATTTTCAACTATCCAAGCAATTTGCCCAATAAGGCTGAAAATCACGAGTGTAAAGTAAAATTTTCTCTTTTTTAGCTTGTCCATAATTTATTTCCTTAACTTTAGTAATTATACAAATCTACAATGATATTATACAATTTCGAAGGCAAAATTGCAATAGAATGTGATATAATTGTCTTGAATTTATCAAAACTTTATAGTACAATAGTAGATAGCTAAGGCGTGCTGCAAAACCGTTCTTGTTAGCACGTATCGATAAAATGCTAAAGGAGCAAAATATGATTATTACAAGTAAAGAAAACAACTATTGGCAAAATGGCACAGAATCCAAGGAAAGAGGAACTGTGCTTGAATTTGGAGATGACAAGCAGGAAATTCGAGGCTTTGGTACTTGCTTTAGTGAGCTTGGCGCTATCGCTCTTAACACTTTATCAAAGGAAGATAAAAAGGCTGTTTTAGACGAGCTTTTTTCAGAGGAAGGCTGTAATTTCAACTTTTGCCGTACCCCAATCGGCGCAAGTGACTTTTCATACAGCTTCTATTCATACAATGAAAACGACGGCGATTACGCTATGGAAAAATTCTCTATTGAAAGGGACAAGGAGCTTCTTTTGCCCTTGATTTTAGAGGGAGTCAGCCGCCAGAAAAACATGCAAATGTTTGCATCCCCTTGGTGTCCGCCTCTTTGGTTAAAAACTAAAAAAGCATATAGCTACGGCACCTTTGATATGACCAAGGAAAAGCTTTCAGCTTACGCTCTGTATTTTAAAAAGTACGTTCAGGAATACAAAAAATCAGGCGTGCCGTTAAAATTCGTTTGCCCCCAAAACGAGCCTTGCTCAAATCAAGTTTTCCCCTCCTGCGTATGGAAGGGCTATGAATTGACTGAATTTATAGGCGGATATCTCGGTCCTGCACTTGAAAACGAAAACGTTGATATTATGTTCGGTACAATTAACGGTCCAGAGGGCGGCGACAGATATTTATGGACAAGATACTGTGATTATTTAGGTCTTGCTATGCAAGATGAAAAAGCAAGAAAATACATAAAAGCAGTCGGTTATCAATGGGCAGGTAAATTTGCTTTGCCTCAAACAAGAGACGATTATCCGAATTTAGAGCTTTTCCAAACGGAAAGTGAATGCGGCGACGGTGAGAATACTTTTACGCAAATGATGCTTATTTACGGTCTTATGCGTCATTATTTCCGTTTCGGCGCTTCTGCTTACGTATATTGGAACATAGCTTTGGGAGACGGCTTCTCTACCTGGGGCTGGCGCCAGAATTCTCTTGTTAAGGTTGTTGACGGAAAACACACATTTACTCCCGAATTCTATCTTATGAAGCATTTTTCACACTTTGTTAAGCGCGGCGCAAGATACGTCGAGATTAAGGGCGAATACGCATCAAGCTGTACGGCATTTAAAAATCCCGACGGAAGCTACGTTCTTGTGTGCGACAATCCTTACAATTTTGATAAGATAATCACGGTAAAAGGCAAAAGCTACCTCTTGCCTGCACGAAGTGTAAACACCATAGTTTTATAATAAATCTATAAACAAAAGACTCGGTTGAACCGAGTCTTTTGTTATTATACATTTTTTGCTTAATTACAATTTTTAGTAAATACATATTGAAAAAACATTCACAACATGTTAAAATATATACAACATGTGCTTCGGCACTATTTTAAGGAGGAAATATGAAAAAATTCGCAAAGCTTCTCGGCTTTGATCCTGTCGAGAAACAAACAAGCGTCAGAACCGAGCTTGTAGCGGGCGTTGTTACGTTCCTTGCAATGGCTTACATTCTGACAGTAAATCCAAACCAGCTGTTTGGTGCCGGTAGCGCATATTGGGCAAGCTCATTTATAGCTACTGCTTTAGGTGCAATTATCGGTACACTTTTAATGGCGTTTGTTGCAAAAATGCCTCTTGCTCAAGCTTCAGGTATGGGACTTAACTCCATGCTTGGCGGTATGATTGGCGGTTGGTCAGGCTACGGCGCTAAATTCACACCTGGACAAGCATTCTTCCTGGTTCTTATTTCAGGATTCTTATTCCTTGCTCTTTCTCTTATTAAAATCAAGGATAAAACGTTCCGTGAATTAGTATTCGACGGTATGCCTGTTTCAGTAAGAAGTGCTATTTCTGTTGGTATCGGTCTCTTTATTGCTTACATCGGCTTCCAGAATGCAGGTGTTATCGTAACTAACAACTTTACTCAGGTTGGTCTTGTTGACTTTACAAACTGGGGTAACCAAGTTGTTAACAACGGTACAATTGATTGGGATGCAGTAACAGGCTTAGGCTCAACAAATCCATTCTCCGGCACAGTTGTATTCCCTGCTGCTAAAACTGCTTGCGTTGCTCTTATCGGTTTATTCTTAATCGCAGTTCTTGACAAGCTTAAGGTTAAAGGCTCCGTTATTTTCGGTATTCTCGGTGCTACTATCGTAGGTATTCCGTTCGGTGTTACCGATCTTTCAATTCTTGCAGGCGGCAAAAATGGTGTTTCTTGGAAATTCTGGGAAAACTTCGGTAACTTCTTCGGTGGTGAAAATTCAGTATTCTGTTCATTTACCAGCGTATTCACAGGCGACGGCGTAATCCCTGAAGGCGCAACTATCTTTACAATCATTATGATAATCATTACTCTTTGTATGATTGATATGTTCGATACAATGGGAACTATCGTTGGTTGCTGTGGCGGTAACAGAATTCTTTCTGACGAAAACGACAAGCCTCACAACTACGGTAAAATTATGCTTTGCGACTCCGTTGCAACTTGCTCAGGTGCTATAGTTGGTACCTCAACAGTTACAACCTTCGTTGAATCCGGCGCAGGTGTAAGTGCAGGCGGTAGAACAGGTCTTACAGCATTCTCAACAGCTTGCTTGTTCTTCCTTGCTATGTTTGCTATGCCTGTATTCGCAGTAATTCCATCTGCGGCAACAGCAGCAGCGCTTATCTACGTTGGCGTTCTTATGATGAAGAACAACATCAAGTCAATCGACTTCTCATCTGCCATCAACGCAACCTCCGCTTTCCTTACAATTGCAGTTATGGTTCTATCCTACTCAATTACTAAGGGTATCGGTATCGGTCTTCTTTCCTACACACTTATGTCTGCTCTCGTATATCTCGTTGAGCTTATCGTGTCCTTGGTTAAGAAAACAGAAAAGCCACAATGGAGCGTTTCAATCGTTGCTGTTGTTGTATCTGCTCTCTTTGCAATTTACTTCTTTGTTCCGGCAACATTATTCTAATAAAATCAAATTAAAGCACTATCAAAAGCCGATACGATTTTTAAGTCGTATCGGCTTTTATCATAAAGCGACTTGATATATCGATACTGTTATGATATAATATGTCTGCACAGTATCATATCACAAGGAGAATAATTATGAGTGATTTTACAATTCGCGACAGAGTAATTTTGGATTATTCGGGTAACGGAGGAAACGTTATCGTCCCCGACGGTGTTCGCGCAATTGGCTATGAGGCGTTTGCAAGATGTGAAAGCTTAACCGGTATTTCATTACCGAAAAGTGTAACCGATATAGGAGAAAGAGCGTTTTTTGGTTGCAAAAATCTTACTTACGTTGATTTGCCAAACGGGCTTGAATTTCTCCGAAACTCTGCCTTTAACGAATGTAATTCCCTTGTATCAATAAATATTCCGGGCAGCGTTAAAGAGATTGGCTCCTGCGCATTCCGTAATTGCAAGAGCATTGTCAGCGTGGTTTTTCCCGACGGACTTGACGTTATTGGACTAATGGCGTTTTGCGGCTGTACCTCACTTGAGGAAATTTTCATTCCAAAGAGCGTAAGCTGTGTGGGCGCGTATGCATTTCAACAGTGTGGTAAGCTTTCCCGCATAAGAATTGACGAAAATAACGAGCATTACACGGTAATTGACGGTATTCTTTATAACAAGGACAAAACGAAGCTTGTAAGATACGCGTCAGCAACGAATAGGTCAGAGGTAGTGGTTCCACCAAACGTTACAATTATTGGTGACGGTGCATTTGCGGGTTGCGAAATAAAGCGCGTAACGCTACCCGAAGGGCTTGTGTCTATTGGCGCAGATGCGTTTTCATACTGCGATATGCTTGAGTATATAAATATACCAAGCAGTGTGAGTGAAATAACGTTCTGTGCGTTTGATAACTGTCCGAAGCTTACTTTAACCATTACCAACAACAGCTACGCTGAGCAATATGCAGAGGAAGAATGTGTACGGTATATCACCGCTTGATTTATCCGTCAACATCGGTACTATAAAAAAGATACGGAAGCATTTATGCTTCCGTTTCTTTTTAATCAAAAACTACGTTTAATGCTTTTGGCATGATTCCTATTTCTACCGTGCTTTCATCAAAAATTTCACCGTCGGCACATACGCTTTCACAGCCTTCAACCTTTACGCCAACGCATTTTTTGTATAAAACAAATTTTTGGAATTTCTCTACAACCTCACCTGTGGCTGAATTAACGAACATTCCTTTTTTATAATCGCTTACAAGGCTCAAAAAGGTAGGCACAGACACATTTTTAACAAGAACCAAATCAATCAAGCCATCGTCAAATTTTGCGGCAGGAGCAGCCTTGTAGCCACCGCCGTAATAACAGCAGTTGCCTGCGGCAATAAGCAGGAACTTATCCTGTATGGTTTCCTGTGTTCCATCAGCATAGGTAATTGTAACAGTTGCATCAACAGGCTTTTTGTTCAAAATTTCACCTGCTATTCCAAAGGTATAAGCCAGCTTGCCCGGAATAAAGGGGCTTTTCTTTAAATTGATTACCCTTTTAACTATGGCACAGTCAAAGCCCATATTGATTACGTTTGCAGCGTATCTGCCGTTAAAGGTCAAAACGTCAATGGTAGTTTCCCCTTTAAAGCCGTCAAAAGTTCTTACAAAATCGTTTCCGCTTCCAATAGGCACAACCTTAAGCGAAGCTCTGTCAGCACAACCGCTTTCCATAAGTGCATTTACAGCCTTGAAAACCGTTCCGTCACCACCGTAAACGGTAAAGCAGGTATCCGGATTTTCCTGACACGATTTTTTAATAAACTCGCTGGTATCCGCAGAGGACTCGGACATATAAACGTATTCGCTATCCGAAAGGCTTTCCTTAACCTTTTTAGCAGTACCTTTTCCCGCAAAGGGATTGAGAATATGCATTACCTTTCTTACTTTTTTCTTTATGGTGTCTTTTTCTTCCATAATATTCTCCATATTTAACGTACTTTCATTAGTCACTAATCAACCAAGAAATTAAGTCAGTTTCCTCAAATGCTCTGTCCCAACAGTTATGACCCAAGTCGTCGTAGATTGTAAATTCAACGTTTCCGCCTTGAAGTCTTACAGAATTTACCATAGCCTCGCTTTGCGAAAGTGGCACTATATCGTCACGTCTGCCGTGATATACTCTTATTGGAATATCCTTTACGTACCACGCACGCCAGTTCATTCCGCCGCCGCAAAGGGGTGCGATTTTATGAAAACGCTCTCCTGCCGTTAAAGCAAGCTCCCAAGTGCCAAAGCCTCCCATAGAAATTCCACACAATGAAATGCGTTTTTTATCTATCGGATATTTCTCACACAGCTCGTCAATTAAATCAAAAACCTCTTCTTTAAAATCTATCCAGGTTTTTTCGCATGGACATTGTGGAGATACGGTGTACGTCTTAAGTCCCAGATAATCGGGATTTGAGCAAAAAAGCTTCGGTACACAATAACACTTTAACAAATCCAAGTTGTCACCGCGCTCTCCGGCACCGTGTAAAAACACGATAAGCGGATACTTTTCATTTTCATTTATATTACTTGGCTCAGTTAATATATAACCGAGCTGACTTTTATAAGAAGCCTTTGCTTCTGTTTTTAAATAGCTTACCATTATAATACTCCCAGCAAAGATGTACATATATTCTAACACATTTTATAGCTTTTGTCAACCATACCCGATTATAGTCTTGTTTACATAAAAAGCAACCGATTTCTCGGTTGCCTTATTTCTTATTTCTTTATGATTTCGCCATAGATTTGGCCGAAAGCCATAGCAGCGTTTGATTCATCAGTATCAATGTGCATTGCTGCTGCAAAATTTGGATGTACTCTTACAACCACGTCGTCAAAAATTGTAGCTCTGCCGTCGGATACTACCTTAACCATTACAATTTCCTTGTCGCTAACATTTGCTTCAGCAGCCTCATCAGGTGTGAAGTGAATATGACGCTTTGCAGCGATAACACCCTCGGAAAGCTCAACCTCACCGCAAGGACCTACTAATTTGCATGCGCCGGAGTTAGCAACGTCTCCGCTTTCTCTTACAGGAGCAGAAACACCAAGTGTTCTTGCATCTGTTAAGGAAACCTCAACCTGTGATGCCTTTCTTTCAGGACCAAGAACTATTACGTTCTTAATTGTGTTTTTTGGGCCAACAATGCTTACTCTTTCCTCGCAAGCGAACTGACCGGGTTGGCTTAAGTCCTTCTTAAAGGTAAGTCCGTGGCCTTCACCAAAAAGAATGTCAACGTGCTCCTTTGTTAAGTGAACGTGACGTGCGCTTGTTTCAACGATAACCTTATTGTTCATTTTGTCTATCTCCATTTCATTTTTTTATCGCGTAATATTATACCATAAAATCAAAATTTTGTCAATCTAAAATAACATCTAATTTTGATACATCTTCTATGCTTTCTCTCTTTATGGCGAGCCTATCGGTTTTTCCTAAAAGGACTACCGCAGGGCGTGGCAATCTGTTATAATTTGACGCCATTGAATAATTGTAAGCGCCTGTTACGAGGACGGCTATATTGTCACCGCGCTCAACCCTTGGAATAGTTACGTTTTCCTGGATTAAGTCACCGCTTTCGCAGAGTCTGCCTGCTATGGTGCATAGGTAATCAGGAGTTTTTGTCATTTTGTTAGCACAAAGAATGGTATAAGCAGACTGATACAATGCGTACCTCGGATTATCAGACATTCCTCCGTCAATAGCTACGTAGTTTTTATATCCTGTAATTTCCTTAACAGAGCCAACCGTATAAATAGTAATGCCACTGTCAGCCACAATGCTTCTTCCAGGCTCCATCAAAATGGTAGGATAAGGCAAAGCGTTGTTTTTGCAGTATTCGTTTATATGCTCTGAAATTTTGCGAATATTCTCGGCGTAATCAATGTAAGGATCACTCTCGACGTATCTTACGCCAAAGCCGCCGCCCAAATTAAGAAATTCAGCCACGTACCCCAGCTTTTCTTTGATTTCGCCAATAAATTTAATCATTATATCAGCTGCGTCGCAAAACGGCTCAATTTCAAAAATTTGTGAGCCTATATGACAATGGAAGCCGCGAAGATCGATATTTTCAAGGGATAATGCGGTTTTTGTAATTTCGTAGGCTTGTCCCGTTTCAATGGCTGTGCCGAATTTACTGTCCACCTTACCTGTGGAAATTGCCTGATGAGTATGAGGGTCTATGCCGGGTGTAATTCTAAATAAAATCTTCTGCTTTACCCCAAGCTCTCTTGCTATTCTGTCAATCGCATAAAGCTCATCGTAGGTATCAACAATAAAGAAGCCTATTTTCTGCTCGATTGCGTATTTTATGTCAGTATCAGTTTTGCAATTGCCGTGAAAAAACGCATTTTCAAGAGGAAAGCCTGCTTTAATTGCAGTATAAAGCTCACCCGTTGATACTATATCCGTGCATATTCCCTCTTCCTTGGCAATCTGGTACATTCCAACAAAGGAAAGAGCCTTTGATGCATACAGAGGACAGGATTTTTCGCCGAAATACTTTTTCATTGCGTTTTTGTAGGTTCTTATGGTGTTTCTTATTTTGTTTTCATCAAGAAGCATAAGGGGCGTTTTGTATTTTTTTGCAAGCTCCACAGTATCGTAGCCTGCAAAGGTTAAATTATCGCCACATACACCGAGATTTTCGTGTAAAAGTTCACTCATAAATTCATTTTAGCCGTTAGCTGTCAGTGGTCAGCCGTTAGCCGTTTCCTTGCTATTATTTTTTAACAGCACATAAAGCAACCGTTCTTTCCACCGAACGCACAGGGTTAGCTGTTAAAGATATCCTTCATTGTGTAAATTCCCGCAGACTTGCCTACCAAAAATTCGGCAGCCTTAATTGCCCCATCAGCAAACAAAGCTCTGTCATAAGCGGTATGCTTCAATAGAATTTGCTCCGTATCCGTGGTAATATACACCTCGTGAACGCCAACAACGTTAGCCATACGGAGAGCGTGAATTCCAATTTCATTCTTATCGCGCTTACACATTCCGCTTCTGCCAAACACGTATTTTGCGTTTGGACGGATTTCCTTTATGCTATCGGCAAGCATAATGGCAGTTCCGCTGGGAGCGTCCGCTTTTCTTATGTGATGAGTTTCAACGATTTCTATTTCCGCATTTGGAAATGCACCGGCTACTCTTTTGGCAGTATCACAAAGAGTTGCAATTCCTATTGACATATTTCCCGATAAAAACACGGGGATTTTGCCGGCAGCCTTAGCTACGTAAGACTTTTCCTCATCGTTAAGTCCCGTTGTTGCTACTACTATCGGACAGCGTGTCCTCACAGCGTAATCAAGCACGTCCTTGACAACAGAGTGAAAGGAAAAGTCAATAATAACGTCGGGCTTATCCTTTATAAGCTCAAATTCGGAGTAATATGGATAAGCTTCATTTCCATTTGACATTTTATCAACGCCGCAGAAAAGCTCACAGCTATCACTTTTTGAAATTGCCTCCAAAACGTGACCGCCCATTTTTCCGTTTGAGCCGTGTACTAAAATCTTAACCATTATATTTTAATTCCTTGCTCTCTCATTAAATTAAACATCTTTTCACGGTTGTTTTCCGTCATAGATGTAAGAGGTAATCTTAAAGTATCCGTTCCGAAGCCCATTTTTGCCATAGCGGCCTTAACGGGAATTGGGTTTACCTCACAGAAAAGACTGTCGATAAGAGCGTGCAAATCATATTGCATTTTTGCAGCGGCGGAATAATTACCGTCTAATGCCAGCTTGCAAAGCTCAACCGTCTTTGCTGGTAAAACGTTGGATACTACTGAAATAACGCCCTTGCCTCCGAGAGACATAATAGGTACTATCTGGTCGTCATTACCGCTGTACATATCAAGATTTTCGTGAACGTAAGACATAGTTTCCACGATTTTGCTTATGTTGCCGTTAGCCTCTTTGATAGCGATAATATTTTCGTGATTCATAAGCGCCTTATAGGTTGACGGCTCAATATTCACACCCGTTCTTGTAGGAACGTTGTAAAGAATAACAGGAGCTGTGCTGTTGTCAGCCAAGGCAGTAAACATCTGAATCAAGCCTGCTTGAGTTGCCTTGTTGTAGTATGGGGTTACAGTTAAAACCGCGTCTGCACCAACCTCGCAAGCGTGCTTTGTAAGAGATAACGCGTAATCAAGGTCGTTACTACCTGTTCCTGCAATAACGGGAACGCGCTTATTTGCTCTTTCAACAACGTGAGTAATAACCTTTCTATGCTCATCGTCTGTAAGAGTTGATGCTTCACCCGTGGTTCCGCAAGCAACAAGAGCGTTAATGCCCTGTTCAATTTGCCAATCTACTAAAGCGTCAAGCGCTTTATAGTCTATGCTTCCGTCCTTATTCATTGGGGTCACAAGCGCTGTTGCCACACCTTCAAATAACGTTTTTTTCATTTTAGTTTCCTGCCTTTTTATTTTCCGCAACGTGTGCGTATTTTAGTTTAATAAAATATTTATAGTATATTGTAGCACCATATTAGTGATATGTCAAGTTGTTTAATAAAATTTTAGTTAACGCTTGACATTTTTTTTGCAACGCTGTATAATTTATGCATAATATTTAGTAAGGAGTTAAAATGAAAAGATTAGTCACAATTCAAGACATTTCTTGCTTTGGCAAATGCTCCATAACCGTAGCTCTTCCGCTTATTTCTTCAATGGGAATTGAGTGCGCTATCATTCCCACCTCGATTTTGTCAACTCATACGGGCGGCTTTACAGGTTTTACCTTTCGCGATTTAAGTCAGGACATTTCAAAGATTGCCGAGCATTGGAAAAAATATGACATTGGCTTCGACGCTATATACACAGGCTATTTAGGCTCAAAGGAGCAAATAGATTCCGTAATTGATTTCATAAAGGACTTTAAAAAAGACAACACGCTTATATTCGTTGACCCTGCTATGGCTGATAAGGGACGGCTATATACGGGCTTCGGCAACGATTTTCCATCACAGATGGCAAAGCTTTGCGCAAAAGCAGATATAATTGTTCCCAATATTACAGAGGCTTCACTTATGCTTGGCGTTCCTTATACGGAGGAATATGATGAATGCTACATCAAAAATATGCTGAAAAAGCTGTGCGGTCTTGGCTGTAAGAAAGCGGTTTTAACAGGAATTTCCTTTAAAAAAGGTACACAGGGTGCAGTATATTACGATAGTGAGAGTGATACGTACCATTCATATTTTTCCAAGCACGTTGATATGAATTTTCACGGAACCGGCGACACCTTTGCCAGCGTATTCGTAGGTGGACTTCTCCGAAACTTAGGTTATGAAAAAGCCCTTGAATTAGCTGTTGACTTCACGGTAAAATGTATAGAGGATACTATCCCCTACGCAAACGAGCATAAATATGCGACTATGTTTGAAACTGCTATTCCGTATTTGATTGAAAGATTAAAATAAACCACGAAACAAAAAAGCAATTCGAGTAAAGCATGATGTTCTTATCGGAGAAATCACAAAATCTTTCACCAATACACGGTAGGGGCGAACGCAGTTCGCCCGCGGGAGACCTGCGGTCTCCCCTACGGATAGGATAAAAATGCTCCGCAGTAAACAAATAATGAACCCCCGACAGTTTTAAAAAATCTGTCGGGGGTTACATTATTGTATCACTTTGGTTTTTATTTCATTGCAAAAATATTCGAAATTTTCTTTTTGCTTTTCGATTTGATACGCTTTTAACGGCACTCTTAATTTACAAGGGTTTCCTTCTGTAAATTTGATTTTTACTATGTATTGTTTTGGGAAAAAGCTTTTTCTAATTTTAACTTTTTTAATATCCAAAGGCACCTTGATGGTATATGATACTTCTTTGCCGGAAAAAGTAAGAATTGCCCCCAATAGGTTTTGATCTGTCAATCCCCAATACCCCGAATAAAAATTTGTTCCCTGTAACAAGATTGCAAAAAAGGAACAATTTAAGGTTTCTCCTCTATCCAATAAATCTGATAAAGACTTTGTCATCAATTTTTGATAATACATAAGTATCTCCTTTTTATCGCCAGTTTCGCATTTGTATTACAAATGCATCGGGCAAAGCCCATACCCCTAAGGATGCACTCAGACAAAGGCTCCCTCCGGGAGGGAGCTGTCAGCGAAGCTGACTGAGGGAGAGTGCGTAACAAGGAAGACACTACAACCCTAAAGTCACGCAGGCTCCTTCCGTCACGGCTACGCCGTGCCACCTCCCTCTCGGAGGGAGGCTTTTCGTTAGCCTCATTATACCACAAATCGGCAGAGAAACCAAGTTCTCTGCCGACATTTGTGCACGCAAATTCTCCGTTAAGAGTATCACGCCAAATTCGAATTGCTTTTTTATTATTCAGCTTTCTTTTCAAGCTTTCTGTTTCTGAAATAAAGGGCGAGGTCGGTAGATACCATACAGAGGTTCACTATGTAGAGAACAAACTTCATAATATCAAGCCAGAAATTAAATTCGTTAAGCACGATTTTTCCTATAATTATCGACACGTATCCCGTGATAATTGCCATAATAAAGTATGGGCTTTTTCCCTTAGTACTTTTTGAGGTTGCGCTTTTATATATTGATAACGGCCAGGAAACACCAAAGCAGATTACCATTATGGTTTCGCATATTGTCGCTATAAGTTCAGGTGTCATTTCTATCTCCTAATTTAATTTTGCTTCATTTTAACACAATAGCTTTGTCAAGTCAATACGTAACTTAAAATATTCTCTTTATTTCTTCACGTAAACGCAGTCGCAGCTTTCAAGACAAAAGCAACCTAAAACGCCGTTTTGCCAAGCGCCTGTATCTAAATGTATTTTGTAATAATCGCGAATACTCTTTCCTTGGCAGACGTGCCTTTTATACGTAATTATTTTGGCGTTATCCGTGACGGTGTGTCCGAAAAAAACACATTTCTCGCTTTTGTGGACAAAGTCTGCGTCCTTAAAGCGTCTGTCAAAAATAAAGAAATTTTCATCCACCTTATCAAGCTGTGCAATAAACCCGTTACCGTCTATTGGAACTCCTGCGTGTACACAAATAAAGTCGTCTTCCTCTATAAAATACGGAAGAGAATCAAGATAATCGACCATATCCCAGGTAAGAAGCTCCTTATCCTCGTCTAAAAAGAACTCACGAAGAGAGTCAAGAACCGCATCAAAATCCGAAGGCGATTTTTCCATTATGGTGTGATAAAATTTCAAAAAATTCCTATCGTGATTACCTATAACGCAACGCACGTTGTCAAGCGAGCAAATCAGCTTAAGAAGCTTCAACGATGAATCGCCCTTTTCCAAAACGTCACCGCAAACGTACATTACGTCGTTTTCATTAAAATTTATTTTCTTAAGCAGAGAGCAAAAAAGCTCGTATTCTCCATGTAAATCAGACACAAAGTACGTCATTTTATCTCCTTTGACACTAAAAACAACCGTGTTCCTTCGCAATAGCATTATATTTTAAAGTTGCCCGCTATAATTCGCTTCTCTCTATTCTACCAGCGTCCACACCTGCATTTCACTTTCACCTCTGTTAGCAAAGGTGTAGTAAGGGATTAGCCTTGCGGTAATTTTTTTCCTTTTATCCGACATAGGCGCATAAAGCTTATCGGTGGGCATTCTTCTGTATGCAGGAATTTCAAGACAGTAATCACCTAAATCTATATCAAAAATCTCGGTAAACTTTCCTTTTTTGTCAAGTCTTATATCACGAAGATTAGCGCCGTTATCTACCTCCTCAAGGCAATAAACCACAGGTCCGCGCATAACCGCCACCTTACCTGTATCAAACGCAACAAAAGGATTTGCTTCTATTAACTGAGGCTTGATTTGAAAATCAAGAGTTACAGTATCTCCGTCCTTTACATCAAATACTGCATATCCGTTTTCGGTTTTGCCTCGATAATTCTCTACGTATTCCGGAATACGCACACAGAGTCTTATATTTTTGCCTTTTACGGTAATTTGAATTTTGCCGTCGTGAGGATATTTTGTCTTTTGCTCTACCGTAACGCCGGCTACGCTTGCTGTGCTTTCCATAAACTGATGAACGTAAATTGCATTTTGGTCGTAGGTGTATAGATAATTACCGATTGACGGTATAAAGCGCACGATATTTGGAGGACAGCAGGAGCATTCAAAAACCTCTACCCTTTGAGTAATAGGCATACTTATGGTTTTTTCGGAAAGCTCCTCGTCACGTGCCTTAAGCCAAGGCAAAATTTCAAGAGGATTGCAATAGAAAAATGCTTTTCCGTCAAGAGAGAACGATGACAAAAAGCCATTGTAAAGTATTCTTTCAATCACGTGAGAATATTTTACTTCCCCTGTCAAAAGCAGCATTCTGTATGCAAAAAACACAAGTCCGATAGCTGCGCAGCTCTCTGTATAAGCTATTAAATTCGGTAAATCGTAAGGTATTGTAAAGGCTTCTCCTGCCTTTGATGAGCCTATGCCGCCCGTTATGTACATTTTATGATTCACTATATCATCAAAAAGTCTTTCGCAGGCAATTTTGAGCGTTTCATCGTTATAACGAAGAGCCAAATCAGCCATAGCGGAATACAAATAAACAGCGCGCACCGCGTGTCCACGGGCGTCAGTTTGTTCTCTTACGGGGATATGCGATTGGTGGTAGCTTTCCTTGCACCAGTCGTAAATGAATTCTTTTTTCTTGCCGCGTTCATCTACAAAGAATTTTGAAAGCTCCAGGTAACGCATTTCGCCCGTTGCCTCGTACATTTTTACAAGAGCAAGCTCAATCTCCTCGTGTCCGGGAGTAACGAAGGCGGTGTCTTTGTCGATTTTAAAGCGTTTTTCAATATAATCCGCGTATTTGCACATTAAATCAAGGAATTTCCTCTTGCCTGTTGCGTAGTAGTAAGCTACGGCTGCCTCCATTAAGTGTCCTGCACAGTAAAGCTCGTGGCAGTCACGGTTTGTAAAGCGTTTTTCAGGCTCCACTACGGTGTAATAAATATTGAAATATCCACACTCATCTTGATTTTTTTCAATTAAATCAATTAAATCCTCAACTATCTTTTCAAGGTGGGGCTCTCTCTTTTCCTGTATAAGATAAGCCGCTCCTTCCATCCATTTTGCAACGTCGCTATCCCAAAATATGTGAGGCTTTATCCCTGAATTTTTATCACATTTGAAAGCATCAATTCTGCCCGTGTCATAAAAACGGTCATAGACAGCCTTTATGCTGACCTGTCTTATAAGCTCCTGTCTTTGCTTCCAAAATCCGCCTGTGATTTTTACATTACTAAATTCTACCTTTTTCATAATTCGCTCCTTGTTTTTATGCCCGCTGTGGCATACGTCACTATACGATAATTTTAACACAGTTGTTTTCTTTTTTCAACCTAAACTTGCTGCATAATGAGCAAAAGTAAGTCAAAATGCAAATTATTTTTAATAGTTGAATTTTAATTGTAAATATGTTATAATATAAAAAAATTTATTTTATGGAGTACGAACAATGAAGAAAAATCATTTACTTCGCAGCATTCTTATAATTGCGCTTTGTATTCTTATGGTTGGCGGCGCCGTAGCTGTCGGCTATACCGTTTACGAAAACGCGCAAGGCAAAAAAGTGGTTATTGACAAGGACAATAACCTGCCGATTATAAAGCCTCTTTCAGGTAGTGCCTCTGCCGGTGTTACGACGGAAAACGGCTTTACAACATCTGAGGTTACATTAAAAACCGATGATGAAAGCATAGTGGCAGTTATTCCTGAAGGCACAAAGCTTAATGTGGGAGTTAGCAAAATATCTCTTACAGTTAAACAGCTCGAAAACAGCCAGGCAAACGTTGAGCTTGAGGCTAATGAGGAAAAATCGTCCTTTGACGTACATATTTCCGGTGTTTCAGCTGATAACACCACTCCTATCAAGGTGTACGTTAAGGAAATGTTAGCCAAGGGTCTTAACATAGGCAACTACAAGCTCTATCACGTTGAAAACGGCGCAACTGTTGAAATGGCGCCTCTTAAAGACGGCAACATCGCGCATAACAGCTTCGAGTACGATGCTGAAACAGGCGACGTTACCCTCTATCTCGCTTCCTTCTCGGAGGTTGCAGCAGTTGCTAACACAGAAAACGCTTGGAACGGTACGGTTGCTGACAATTTTGCAAGCGGTAACGGTACTGAAAGCAATCCTTATATCATCGCAAATGCAGACCAACTTGCTTATTTGAGCCAAGCTGTTTCAAGACAGAACGACGTTTACGGCTCAGCTTACTATAAGCTTATTGCCGACGTTAATTTCGGCGGTGAAGCTTCAGAACACGTATTTTATCCAATCGGCTACTGGGCGGAAGGCGACGGCTTGAACTCGGCAGGCGAGGTTTGGTATACATACGGCGGAGCTTTTAAGGGCGTGTTCGACGGTAACGGTAATACCGTTTCAGGCATTTATCAAAACACCTGGATAATGGATGGCAATTACGATAACGGTTATTGGGATGAGGCTATGGGCTTATTCGGCTACGTATATGGCGGTACTGTTAAAAATTTAACGGTTGACAGCTTCTCATCTGACGGTGAGTTCACTCCTACCGGTACTGTTGCAGCTTACGCTTGTAATGCAACCTTTGAAAATATTGCTGTTACAAACTCAAATCCACGCGTTTACAATACAGGCAACGGCGGTGTTGTAGGTGTTGGCGGAAACAGCTCTGACGGTTCTGATAAAAAGCTTACCTTTACAAACGTAACCGTTGACCAAACAAACAAAATTTCTGCTCTTTGGGGTTCTTGGGACGTTGCTTGCGGCGGTATTATGGGTATGTTCCGCGGTAACGGTTTAGTTGATTTTACTAACTGTCATATTGCGGCACAAATTGACGTAAATAACGACGTATGTGCGAACTATCAATATTATTGGTACAGATATGCAGGTATGTTCATTGGCTCTATCCGTAAAAACGCAATCGATGCTTACGGATATACAATTCCGGACACAACAGGCATTTCTGCAACGAACTGCACCTACGAGCTTGGTGATTGGAATGAATACTGGTACTGTGAATTAGTTGCAAATTCTATCGCATCATATACTCACGACTACCAATTCTCAAGACTTACAAAAATTGCAAGTGTTAGCGAAATTCAAGATGCAAACGGCAACTGGAATACAGTTGGTAACTTTGTGATTCCTACAAGCAACAATGAAAGCGCAACCTGCTATCATATTATGAAGGATAGCGAGGGCAATCTTTACAGACACCTCCACGACGTTGCCGACGAGTCTAACCCTAACATTTACGAGGATTTCGACTTAAACGGTGACGGAGAGCTTAACGACTTAAAGGAAGACCGCTTCTGCTACTTCCTTCCATTCAATCAGCTTATGACAGGTGACGGTTGGGGCGTTAAAGCTGTTTATGAATTTCCAAGCATCGTGGACAGCGCTACCGACACAGTTAAATCTCAAGTAAAATTCGAATCAACAGGACTCACCGAGCCAAAGCCTGACGTTGAGTATAGCTTAAGCGATTTCTTCACTTCAACAGGCATAGAAATCAGCTCACCTACAGTTCAGGTATATCTCTCCCCAATTGACGGAAGCGACATTAGCCTTGTATTCGAGCAAGATATTAACGATTGGCAGAACGGAAAGATTAAGTTTATCGGTGCCGGCTCTGCTAAGCTTACAATCACAGACTACTTCTACTGCACTAAGACAACTGTTACAGTTACGCTTGCAGAAACGCAGCCGATTGATAAGTTTGCCGCTAATGACGTTACAAATCAAAACGCTTATACACAAATCACTCTTGGTGAGCTTTTTGAAGCTATAAACGGCGCAACTATCGGTAACGTAACAGCTACCGTTGTTGATCCTTACGGTCACAAAACAACAATTACAGGCACAAGCTCCGATTGGGCAACAAAAACAATCAATCTTTCAAAAGACGGAACTTGGACGGTTGTAATCAATGATGACGACGAATACTGTGTCGCAGTTGAAAATTCATTTACCGTTAACAAGGCTGATATATTTATAAATAAGTTCAACAAGAATTTCCGCTACCGTGTAGGTAACGCTGAAAACAGTCCTGTAGCTCTTGGCTCTATTTTCGGTGAAAAGGACACAGATCTTGGACTTTCTTCTGTAAACGTTACTATTACAAACGTTTCAGGTAACGCTTCAGGCGTATTCACTCCAAACAACACTTGGACAAATGGAACTATTCAATTTTCAGGCACAGGCGTAGTTACTTTGACTATCTCTGCCGACGGAGCAAACGATTGCTCCTTGAATCTTGAGGTTATTGACGCCGTAAATGCAACGGGTGCAGCAAGTGCTACAAGCAATAACGTTGTTTTGTTAAATGACTGTGGCTTTAGCTCAATTACAGTATCAAACGGTTACACACTTTACGGTAACGGCTTTACAGTAACATGCGGTAGCGATAGCGCAGCTCTTGATACAGGCTACTCATTCGTAACGTTAGATAACGGTACTCTTGATAACGTACAGATTGACTGCCCTGACTTTGACTATGCTGTTCTTTATAAGACAAATATGACAAGTTCCGAAAACAGAAGTGAAACAACCGATAGAACTCGTTATTACAACGTAAAGAGTGGCGTTATGGTATCAGGCAACAGCCAGATTCTTAACTCAAGAGTTTCCGGTGCGCGTGCCGCTGTTAACGTAACGGGCGGTAATGTTTTAATTGACAACTCCAGAATTGAAGGTGGCGCGGTTGCTACAATTCTTGTAGGCTCTGCAAACTCCTTGACCTTAAGAGACGTTACTTTAATTCAAAAGCCTACTGTTTCCACACACGATAAAAACAAAACCTTAATGGGCTTTAGCGTACTGTTTGTATGTGATTCAAACGGTAATGCTGCTCCTTGTACAATAGAAGGTCAGCTTATTCAAGACGCATGGGTAAACGAAGACGATAAGCAATACGTTCCAAGCGACGGACAGTCTATTATCAGCACGGTTCTTAACAAAACCAATTACCTTCATGACATTGACGGTGACGGAATAAAAGAATCTTTAAATCTTGGTTTTGCATATTTACCTGAATCCTCAGGATACACCGGCGTTGCATATCCTACGAATATAGAAGACATTAGAAGCAACAAGGATACTGTTGTATATGAAATGACGGAGATAACAATCGTATTGTCCACGTCTGTTTACATTTACTCATATACCAATGAAAAAGGCACCGATGCTTCATTTAATTCCACAGAAGATTATGTGCCAAACAAATATAGCGACATTATATTAGTTGATTACTCAGACAAAAAAGACGGTTTGGAAATCGGCAAGACCTACGGCACAAGCGGTTGGGTTTATGAGCTTAACGTTGACCTGGATAAGTTAAGCGGTTACGCTATCGATTTCAGCAAGCTCTCAATAAGCGTTAACGGAAACTCCGTTAGTGACTTTAAAGTAAACGGCAGCGCTAAGCCTACCTCCCCTGTGGCAGTTGTTGCAGGTGGTGTAACATACACGTTAACAACTACTATTGACAGTAAAGAATACACAGCTAATTTCAAGGTAATCGGAACTGAAACGAGCAAGGACTCTCCTTCCTTAGCAGGTGCAGCAAGTTACAGCTCTGCTTTGGGCATAGCGAAAAGCTACGGTGGAGACTGGACCATTGCTGCCTCCGTATTAGATGGTATTACCATTAGATATTGGAGCGTTAAAGAATCCAAGTACGTAGATTTTGTGCTTTCCGATATAAAGCTCACAGGCACAGGAAAGCTAAACGGAATAAACAACTACTGGGAATACACTCATACGGACAATGACTTCACTTTAAAAATTACTAATACTGTAGCTATTCATAGTGGTCAGTCTATTTACGGTATGCCTGTCGGAGGAAGTGACGGTAAGCTTTACTTTACATTGTCAAGCGACGCCGGCTTTGTAGGCAGCGGAACTACTTCGCGTTCTCTTACTATGAAATATGAATTTAAAGATAATAACGGCGGAGAGCCTCTAATATTCAGCTATACTTGGAATACCGCTTACAACAAAGATAATCAATATAAATACAGTGATTTGGTCGATAAAGGAACCTTGACTAAATTAGAAAACTGCATATCTCCTGACACCCTTATAACGCTTGCAAATGGCACACAGGTAAGAGTTGACAGCTTAACCGGAGGCGAAGAATTACTTGTTTGGAACCTTGAAACAGGTATGCTTGATAAAGCGTCTATTATGTTCATTGATAGCGATGATGAAATGGAAGTAAACGTTGTTAAATTAGTTTTTTCTGACGGAACAGAAGTTAAAGTTATCGGTGAACACGGTTTTTGGAGTTACAACCTTAATAAGTACGTATATCTTGATGAAAATGCAAGTGAGTACATTGGACACTATTTTGCAAAGCAAAACGGCGATACACTAAAAAAGGTTCAGCTTGTTGACGTTATAATTGAAGCAACAGTTACAACTGCATGGAGCCCCGTTACACAAGGACATCTTTGCTACTTTGTAAACGGAATGCTTTCAATGCCGGGTGGCGTTGGCGGTTTATTCAACATCTTTGAGGTTGACGCTGACACTATGACATATAATTATGATGCTATGGCAGATGACATTGAAAGATTCGGATTATTCACTTATGAAGAATTAAACGCTATTGCTCCTCTTTCAAGAGAAATGTTTGAGCAAGCCGGCGGTGCTTACTTAAAGATTTCAATTGCTAAGGGTAACTTAACAATGGATGAGTTAATTTACATGATTAACCGTTATAGCGAATTTTTTAACTAATATAACAAAAGCCTTGCTTATGCAAGGCTTTTGTTATGCAGATATTACGAAGGCTTTGAGAGGCACAGAGCCTGTGTTTACAATGTTATAGTAGGTGGCTTTCGGTATTATGAGCATTTGCCCTCCCTCTGCCCTTTCGCGAAGGTCGCAGCAGTCCTCCGTTTTGCCTATGTAAACTGCGCACCGTCCGTTTTCAATTTTAATAAGCTGTTCCACCTCGCAATTGATTTTTAGTCCAATGTCTTGTCTTGGCATTATGCTTACAAGTTCAATCTTCATTTTTTCTCCGTGCCACAAAGAGCTGTTAAAGCATTTATTTGATTTAGTTAATTCCTTTATATTCAGCAGCATACGTTTTCCTTTCTGTTTTTCCTTTGGTTAGCCGTAGTATACCCAGTCGAACTCGTCTGTAACGCAAAATATGTGGCATCTTCCAACAGATAAAGACTTGCCATATTTTTATATGTCTACGCCTTTCTCTATTGAAATCTGCTCACCTATTTTGTGTTGCAGATTGC
>JAZRIQ010000039.1:0-65757 GCA_045645405.1 Eubacteriales bacterium | reverse complement strand
GGTTGCTGTTGAAGAAGTAGCCGAAGAGGTTGTTGAAGAGGTTGCTGTTGAAGAAGTAGCCGAAGAGGTTGTTGAAGAGGTTGCTGTTGAAGAAGTAGCCGAAGAGGTTGTTGAAGAGCCTGCTGTTGAAGAGGTAATCGAAGAGGTTATCGAAGAAGAAGAAGAGGTTTACGAGGAACACGTTGTTATCGTTGAAGAGGTTTCAGCAGAGGATGCTGACCAAATCGCAGAGGAACAGCATATTGACATTCACGTTGAAGAGGGCGTTGAATACATATCTGCCAAGGATACAAAGAAGGCTATCATTAACGTTGATACTCTTTCCGATGCTTACGAGCCTCACGAAATCGTAAATCTTGCTTCAATGAAATCAAAGAAGCTTATTGATAAGAGAGCAAAGACCGTTAAGGTTCTTGCAAGAGGTACTCTCAACAAGCCACTTATCGTAAAGGCAGGAGATTTCTCACGCACAGCTGTTGAAATGATTCTCTTAACCGGCGGTAACGCAGTTCACGTAGTTTATAAGATTAAAAAATAATAGCTTATAAAGCAAAAAGCAGAAATTCTTTCGAATTTCTGCTTTTTTATTAGCTTTTAGCAACTTTTCTTTTAATTACACCATACACGATAAAAGCAACGGATATTAAAATTATACTGCCTGCTATCAAAATGGCACATCTCATAAAGAAATCCTGGGGCATAGCAAGAATAATCTGGTCATTTCTCGGATTGAACATCCAGTTGTCCTTGCCGGGAAAAAAGATTGAGTGAAATACTGTAAACGCCTTATCAAAATCAATAGCGCAAAGTCCACCAAGCACCGTGAAAAATCCAAGGGTAGAAGCTCCGCAGGTAAACAGGAAATTAAAGCCAAACGGCTTTGAAAGGGAAAATACCTTTTTCTTATTTAAAATGATAAGAGCCACAACTGCCGCAAAGGAAATTATAAATACGGTTATATTTAAGTCAAACAGCTTTTTGCAATCCTCAAAGTGACTTTTGCCTTCCTCGCTCCACTTAAACACCCCCGTGCCGAATTCTCTGTTCGGCAACACCAAAAAATCTAACACTTCATCGTAAGCTTCCTTAATTTCCTCGACACTGTATCCCGTATATTCGGGTATTTCCAGCCCCTCAATTTGCATATAGTAAAACGGGCGGAAATATATAGGCAAGCCTATTGAAAACGAAATTACAAGCAATACTACAAATACACCCAGTACCGCCGTCAATGCTCTGTTTAAAATTTTATTTTCTTTCATTTTGCGTTCCTTATCCTTTGATATCCTTTAATATTACCATTATAGCACAAAAGGCTTAAAATTTCAACTAACCTCAGGTTTACATTTGTAAACTGTTAATTAAAACCCCAAACGATTTGTTTGGGGTTTTGATATTGTTTAATCTCTTTCACGAGGCTTAACGCGTTGCGCAATTTGAGCAGGCACTTCCTCGTAACGAACGAAGTGATACGTGAACTCACCTCTGCCCTGTGTCATAGCACGGAGCGCGATTACGTAATCAACCATTTCAGACTTTGGAACCTCTGCCTCAACAATTGTGTATTTCGGTCTTGCTTCATTCGGCTTCCAACCGGTTACTCTACCTCTACGCTTATTAAGGTCGCCCATAATATCGCCTATCATAGATTCGGGAGCGCTAACGTTCAGTATACCGATAGGTTCAAGAAGAACGGGAGCAGCGCTTGTTAATTCCTTATATGCAAGCTTTGCCGCAAGCTTAAAGGAAATTTCGTTGGAGTCAACGTCGTGATATGAGCCGCCTGTAAGGTCAGCCGCAAGCTGTACCATTGGATAGCCAAGAAGCACACCGTATTCCATAGCCTCGGTAAGACCTTTTTCAACCGCGGGATAGTAGCCCTTTGGAACTTCACCGCCAACAACGCTTTGTGTAAATGTCAAGCCGTCGTTTTCGCTTGGCGAGAATGTAATCTTAACGTGACCGTACTGACCTGCACCACCCGACTGCTTTTTATGCTTACCTTCAACGGAAACGGTTTTCTTAATAGTTTCTCTGTAAGCAATCTTTGGGGTTTGAAGCGCTATATTAACGCCGTATCTGTTCTTTAGCTTGCAAACAACCGTATCAAGGTGAACGTCACCAATACCCTTAAGGAGCAATTCACCTGTTTCAACAAAGTTTTCATATTTGACGGTCCTATCCTCATCAAGCACCTTGGAAATAGCGGTGGCAACCTTATCCTCGTCCTTGGAGTCAACCTTAATTGCCATTGTCATATTTGCCTCGGGGAACTTAATTCCCTTATAAGCCACGTCGGACTTTTCGCAAAGAGTATTGTTTGTAGCCGTATCAGACAGCTTACCGATGACACCTATATCACCGCAAGCAAGGGAGTCAACCTCTGTTTGCTTTTTACCGCAAATCGTATAAATTTTTGCAAATTTTTCGCTGGCGCCGGTCTGAACGTTCTTAAGAGTCATATCCTTCTTTAATTCACCGTTCATAACCTTGAAAAACGACAGTCTGCCCACAAACGGGTCGGCTATGGTCTTAAATACGAATAGCTTGCACTCGCCCTCGCGCTCAATAGCAACGTCACTTCCGTCCTCTGCCTTTTCAACCTTTTTAGCAGTATGTCTTGGGAATGAGTCGGCAATAGCGGTAAGAATAGAGTAAATACCTCTCATATTTTCAGAAGAGCCACACCATACAGGAACGATAGCACCTGAAATCATACCCTCGTGAAGAGCTAAAGCGCATTCCTCTTGAGTAAAGGTCTCGCCCTCGAAGAATTTCTCAAGCATTTCCTCATTCGTTTGGGCAATAGCCTCCATAAATACTTCTTGATACTTTTCGGCGATAACTCTTCTGGAGTCGTTCATTGGCTCCTCCTGTCTTTCGCCGTTAGGAAGATAACGGAAGCACTTCATTGTCATTAAGTCAACCATCATAACGCCGTTTGCTTCCTTAATAGGAATAAATACAGGGCAAAGAGCGTTACCGAATTCATCACGAAGCTGATTGAATACCTTATCAAAATCAGCGTCGGGGTCATCACATTTATTTATAAAGAAGGCTCTTGGAATAGCTGCTTCCTTGGCATTGTACCAAGCAATTTCAGTTCCTACCTCCATTCCGCTTTTAGCGTCAACCATAATAATTGCTGCATCCGAAACTCGAAGTGCGCTTGCAACCTCACCTGCAAAGCCTAAAAATCCGGGACAGTCAAGAATATTTATTTTAACACCGTTCCATTCAAGATTTGCAACTGACAAGCCGATAGAAATCTTTCTCTTAATTTCTTCGCTGTCGTAGTCAGATACAGTATTACCGTCGCTTACTCTGCCAAGACGGTCTGTTGCACCTGCTTTAAAAAGCATAGATTCGATAGTCGCAGTTTTTCCGCTTCCGCTGTGACCTATCAAGCAAACGTTACGGATGTTGTTTGTGATAAACTTAGCCATTGTAGTTTTCCTCGTTTCTTATAATTTTGTCCACTTTTGCAGACCTATTTAATTTCATTATATTTATTTTATCATAATAAATTAAATCTTGCAACCTTTTTTGTGCAATTTGTTGAAAAAAATCATTTTTTTATAAGAATTTTGTGCATTTTAGACTACAAATTGCGATTTTTTCTGTTTTTTCAGCTATACTGCATTACAACAACAAATAAAAATCAAAAAACACTTGACAAACAAGCAAAAATCAAGTATAATAATATGGCAAACTAAGAAACGGCGGTTTGTGTATTACTCCAAGACGAGTAATGCGTACACCTTAAATGGAGATGTACTCAAGTTGGCCGAAGAGGCGCCCCTGCTAAGGGTGTAGGTCGGGTAACCGGCGCGGTGGTTCGAATCCACTCATCTCCGCCAAAACAAAAAAGACAGGTCTTGTACCTGTCTTTTTTGTTTTGCGAGATTGAGTGTTGTTTCGAACCTCCATTCGTGGCTCTGCCACGAATGTGGTGCGTTCTTTTGCCCTAAGGCGTTGTCTGCTTGCAAGGATAAGCCGTGGACAAAAGCCTCGTGAAGCGAGAATCCACAGAGCAATTTTCACGGGTTCTTTTGACAGGTCTTGTACCTGTCTTTTTTCTTTGTTTGCGATAAGTGTTCCCAAGCCTCCTTCGTGGCTCCGTCACGAATAAATTTGTGAACTTTCTGAAAACTTGTTCATAAAAATGACACTTTTGCTTTGTGCAATGCTATAATAAGCTTGTTTGAATATTATATGAGGTATATTATTATGAGCTTTTCAGATTGGCTTTTTAGCACCTATCCGAATCCCAAGGTTGATGGAGCATGGGGCTCTTTACATATAATTACATTGATTTTATGTATTGGATTTATTGTTATTTCTTCAATTTTATTGAAAAACAAAAGTGAAAAACTTAAATTTTCTATTCTCTTATCCTTTGCTATAGTTATTGCGATTTTAGGCATAGTAAGAAGAATTAACGGGTTTATCCTTGCAGACGAGCTTACTGTTAACAGAATTTTGAAAATTTTATTACCAAGACCGGGATGCGCAATTTCTTGTTGGCTTGTTATAATCGCTTTGATTGTAAGAAAAAAATTCTTTTACAATTTCGCTTCTGTTGTGGGAATACTTTGCGCAACAATATTTTTTGCTTATCCAGGCGCAGGTTTTACAAATGAATTGATTTTATTTGAAAATCTTTATTCTATTATTACACATTCATTTTTCTTGATTATTTCCGTTTGCTTTATAACCTACAAATTCACTGATTTTAGATATTGTAATATTTGGAAGGAAGGAATTTGTCTTGGCGTAATGCTATTATACGCTTTTCTGGAAATTTACTTATTTAAGATTGACCCTGATCCCTTTTATTTTATGCGCTCCAATGAGGTTCAAGAAATTTTAGGAATGGGGTACGGATTATATTTACCTCTCTATTTATTATTCATTTTCGTTTATACAAACGCATTCTATTTTAAAAAACTACGCAGGCCGTAAATTCCCGCCTGCGTAGCTTTTTTTATTGTTTATTGTCCGTCCAAACGTCGTCTCCGATTTCCTCGTCTTCATTGTCTTCTTCGTCGCCGTTTTCGTTGTCACCGCTGTCAGTATCTGTATCTGTATCAGGATCTGTATCAGTATCCGTGTTCGTACCTGTGTCGGTGCTTGTGTCTGTGTCGGTGCTTGTGTCCGTGTCGGTGCTTGTGTCCGTATCGGTATTTGTGTCTGTTCCAACGTCTGTACTGCTGTCAGAGCCGGTACCGCTATCAGTATCTGTGTCAGTATCGGTGCTTACGTCTGTGTCATTATCCGTATCACTATCAACGTCCGTGTCTGTACCTATATCCGTGTCGGTATCAACGTTTGTATCGGAGTCGCTCACAACGTCGCTGCCTGTATCAGCAGACGTATCGCTATCTTCTCTGTCGCCTGACTGCAAACCGTCTGTGGCTGTGTCCGATACGGCGCTTGTGTCCTTTGCGGAGCTATCCGTGTCGCCGCCTCCGCAGGCGCATAAAAGCACCAAAAGAGCAAGCAAGATGCTTGTTATAATAAATGTCTTTCTAATAAGTTTAATTCCGCGCATATCTTGCCTCCTATTTTATTTTTCTTCAATTAAAAGGTTGTCAATACAGTTCCAATATTGCTGAGCAACCTGCTCGTCTGTAAGGGCTGTATCATAAATTCTCGCCTCATATAGCTCGTAGTCGGCATAAGAGCTTAAGCATTCGCCGTTATACTGTGGATTGTAGCCGATACCTAAAACGTAATCATTACCGCTACCGCCAGAGAACTGACCGTTACCGTAATTTGCGGAAGCTGCAAGTATGCCGTTAATATAAACCTTCATCATATTCGTTTTGCTGTCATAAACACCCACGATATGTAAAAGTCTTCCCGACTCAGCAACAGGTGCTGTACCGTTTATATCGGCAGCGGCAGAATATTTATAGCCGCTTCCGTTAGAGTTAGGAGCAGTAGAGCCTATTTGGAAATTTATCTGTCCGCCTGCCTGCTTGCGTAAATAAAGCGTTACACCGCCGCCATTGCAGGAGGTAATAAGTCCGACTGTTGCTCCGGGGAGCTTATCCAGCTTCAAGAAAATCTCGAAGGTCGAGGAGGTCATAACAAATTTTCCCATCTCGCTGTCGGTGCTTATATCGTTAAAATTAAGCGTCATATAGTAATCGCCGCCATCGCCCTTTGTAAAGGCAGTTGCGGTCTTGCTTTCACCGTTATGCATAACCGTCGTTTCCGTTATAGCTCCGCCGGTTACAGTAACGGAAGCATTACCTTGAGCGTCCTTAGGAGCAGAGCCTGAAAGGTCTAAATCAAAGTATGCGTTAGGCACGCTAACGTAATTTTCAGGTCTGTCTGCCTCTGTCTTAACCCCCGGAATATGTAGCTTATCTCCGTTATACTGCTTTCCGTCATAAGGCAAATTCAGCTTGAAGGTATCAATTCCCGACACGAAAATTTGCTTAACGGTTGGGCTTTGAGTAGCAATATAGTTGTTTGCGTCCGTGCTGGCGTTTGAACGGTACCAATCAAGAGGAGCAGGATAAAGAATATATTCCGCATCTACGTATTGATAAAGTGTTCTTATAGTTGACGTGTAATTTAAGCCGTGGTGAGCAATCTGTAAAAAGTCGCATTTCAAGCTGTTTTTGTACACGCTGTTAAGGCGTTCAGCGCCCACGTCGGATACGTCACCTGTAAACATCATTTTTTGTCCGTCAATTTCAAGAGTAAATATCGTTGAGGACGAATTGAAATCATAGCCGTTGTGTGCAACCGATTTTGGATAAAGGTCCTCAAAGGTTTGAAGAATTTCCACCTTGGCGTTTGCATAATAGAGCGTATATCCGCTATGAACCTTCACTATTTCCGTATCCTGTAAATAGGTGGAAATCATCTTTTTGAAATAATTATACCTCTGCTTAGTGTCATTAAGCATATAAGATGAGCCGCTCGTGCTTATCTCCTCATCCGAAGGGAAATTGTAAAGGAGCTGCTCTATTGTAACGCTGTTATGGTATTTTTCTACAAAGTAGTTAAAGGTACCGATATGGTCACCGTGACAATGGGTAAAAATCCAGCCCTTGATTACAATATCGTTACCCTCGCCCGCAAGAGAAACAAGAGTTTGGTAAAGCTTATCCGCTTCTAAATAATTGTCGTAGCACCAGCCGCCGTCAATTAAGAAGAACGTTCCGTCAGCTAAATGAACAACGTATGACATTCCCTCTTTTATATCCACGTTGTCTGCCAATTTAATTTGAGTAATGGACGAGGTGTTTTTCTCGGTATAATTCTGCTTTTCGGTATTGGATATTGTACCCGATACCGTTTCTTTAGAAATTGTCACCTCGTTATTGCCAACGAAAAACGAAGCGTTTATTAAATCGTCTCCCTTTTTCAACGTGTAGAAAAGATTTCCGTTTTTCTCGCTTTCAAAAATCTTCTCATATCCGTCTGAAATCAAGCTTCTTACGTAAAAATTAAATTCCAAAAGGCTGGTTGTATTGACCTTGAAAACAACCGTCCCGTCGCTGCTGATATGAGAGGTAAAGGTGGCGTTTGCATGACCGTAATCGTTTACGCCGTCAATTTCAATTTTGTTTTCGTATTCCTTAAAGCTGACTATGTGATAAAGCATATTAAGTGCCTTCTTGTTATCCTTAAAGTCACCGTCAGCTATCGTCAATTCTGCCACACGGTTAATGGTGACGGATTTAAATTCCGTTCCCTCCACCGAAGAAGCTAAATTTAATGATTTAACGGTGTTTAAATATGCCGGTATTTGGGCTTTTCTGGCATTGGTTATCATTACGTAGCCAAGAATAACGTACTCTCTATTATAGGATTCCTTTGTGTCCGGTACGTCTTCAAGAGCAAATTTGTAATAATGGAAGCCCTCGATGTTAATTTTGTCGTCGGAATAGAGCTTTTCTCCGTCCTTAAATGCAGGGGCCATAATGACAGTTCCGTTTTCCTGCGCTTTTTGTGAAAGTAAATATCCGTCCAGCGCTTCAACTACCTCTTTTGTTGAAATAACCGTTCCGTATTCAATAGCGCCGTCAGAGCCAATAAGCTCAAAAAGAACGTTGAATACCTCTTCGTTTACGCAAAACGAGCCGCGAATGCCCGAGCCGGTGCCAAGGTAAATAGACACTCCCTCGGCTTTTAGCATACAGTCACTTAATGCAACCGTACCTTCTCCCCCTCCAACACACGCATCGGATGTTAAAGAAAAATATCCCTTTATAGAGTGAGTATAGTTGCCTGCCGTTTTACCTATAATAGAGCCCTCATAGCCTGTAATGTCAGTTGCGGTAACCTCACCGGAGTTAAAGCAATTTACCAAGCCTCCGCCTTGGTAATGTCCGACAATACCGCCGCAGTTATAGCCCTCTCCGTAAATCTTACCTGCATTGTAGCAGTTTACAATAGCTACCGTGTTTTGGTCAGCGTCCCAAACACAGCCTACAATGCCGCCCATATCAAGGCCTGCTTTTATTGGATTTTTTCCGTTAATATTTCCGTAATTGACGCAATTTGTAACGGTTGCCTTTCCCAAAACGAGTCCGCAAATACCGCCTATATTCTTTCTGCCCGTAACGGTGGCGTTGTTTTTGCAGTTGTCCACGTTGCCGCTTCCCGACAGCTTACCTACCACGCCTGCAACCTTATTAGAACCCACAACGGTTCCGCCTACCGTAAGATTTTTAACAGTTCCCGATACGGTGCCGAACAAAGCGTCAAAGGTATCTCCGCTCTTATCCGCAGGAGCGTTTATTGCAACCGTTATCTTTTTGCCGTTTCCGTCAAAGATTCCCGTAAAGGGTCCCTCAATAATAGCTCCCGTCTGAGAAGAAGCGGTAACGTCGTTTTCAAGCCTGTAACAGGCGGATAAATTATTATTAACCTCTAAAAGCTCCTGCCTGTTTGTTATGAGATACGGCTCCTCTTGTGTTCCATTTCCTTCCATCGCTCCTGCGGTAAGAGAAAAGGTCAACGCAAGGCATATTACCGTAAATATAAATAATAGTTTTCTTTTCATTTGTTCATTTCCCTTTCAGAATTTTATTCTTTGTCGGACTTTATGAAATAAGGCAGTACGTCAAGGGGGCTGTCAACAAGAACCTCTTTTCCGCCGTCGTATTCCTCTTTGCCAAGATATTTCCACTTTCCCAGGGGTAGCTTAACCGTTCTTTTCGTCTGCCCCTTTATTATAACGGGCGCAACCAAAACGTCACTTCCCAGCATAAATTGGTCAAATACTCTTTCGTATCCGCAATGAGGATATTCATATTCCATCTGTCGAACGATAGGCTCACCGCTTACAGCAGATTTTTTCACCTGCTCTATGATATACGGTGCGAATTTTTTGTGAAGCTTTGCCGCCTCAAGACAAAGGGAAGCGTGCTTTTGGTCAAGCTTACGCCAAGGCGCCCAGGAAAATTGCATCATCGGCAAAAGCGCGCTTACCTGCGCCATTCTTACAAAAAGCTCCATATCAAGCTTGAAATTGGGGTCGTAATTCAGCGACCACCAGCCGCCGCCAATCATATCGGGACAAACAAAGGGGTGACCGATAAGTCCCTGCAAAAGAACCGAGGGAATAATAGTGTCAATTCCGTCATCGTCCCAACTGTGATTTCTGTCTCTTAAGCGCTGAATAACCGCCTTGCCGCCACCCTTATAGGTGTCCTTGTATTCGTGATATTCATATCTTGTTCCGAATTCGTTCCAGGCGATATTCAATTCCGCAGGAGAATATTTTGTTTGAGAGCCGTTTACCGTATTGCTCTGATGATACATTTCTATCGGGCCGCCGTCAAATTTAAAACCGTCAACTCCGTATTCATCAATTAGAACACGAAGCTTACTGTCAAGAAATTCTCTGTCCTCTTCCTTACACATATTGAGTATGGCGCTAAAGCCGTTCCACCACTCAATAAGAGCAACCTTGCCCTCGTCAGTACGCAAAAAATATTTCTTATCGCCGCAGGCACCGTCAAGATAGCTATGGTATGGGAAATAGCTCATACTGAACTGTTGTCCGTCAGCAGTAACCAAAGGCACAACCCAAAGCATAACCTTAAAGCCTAAAGCGTGCAGCTCCTCAATCATTTTTTTAGGCTCGGGAAATTTAATAAAGTCCCACTCCCAAAGGCCGTATCTTGTGTGCCAGCCCTCGTCTATCATTAAAACTCCCGGCTCGTAGCCGTTATCAACTATTCCGTGAGCATACTTTAAAATCGCCTCTTGATTTTGGTGATAGTCAAGCTCCATCCAGCTATTATACTGTGCGCTCTCGAAAAACTTAAGGGGCGGAACCTTGCCCGTGAACTTAAAATGATTGTTTGACGCGTTTAAGTATGCGTCCTTAAGGCTTTTTCCCTTATCCCAAAGAATAATTTCGCTCTTAGCAGTAATGTCAAATACACCGTTTTCAATTTTAACAACCATAGGAGTCTCGCACCACAAGTATCTGCCCGCAGTTGAAACGTAAAGAGGCATTGTCTGGTTTAACCCCTTTTCCATATCTAAATAAAAAACCGATTTTTCATCAAACGGATTTTTCATAGCGTCAGCTACCGAGCCTCCGTACCAAAGCTCGTTTTCAAGCATTTTAACTCTTAAGTGCATTTTACTCTCCTTAAAACGACATTATATTTTGATTATATCATTAAACGTTAATTTTTACAAGCAAAAAGTGTTTTCCACTTGATTTAAAGTCGACTTTGTGATAAAGTTAATACAGACTTGTTTTTTGGAGGCTTCTTATGTTTATTGAAAATTGGAAAATGGATTACGAGGGCTACCGCTCCCTTGATTGCACCGTGCCCTGCGATATGTATAGCGTTTTACTGAATTACGGCTATATAAGCGACCCTTATTACGGAACGAATGAAAAAGAGCTTTTTGACTATTCCAAAAAGGATTGTGTCTTTTATTCAAGCTTTTCTCTTACAAAAGAGGAGCTTAAAAAGGATAAAATAGACCTTATTTTCTACGGAATTGACACGATTTGTGACATTTATCTTAACGGCACTCTTATAGGCAACGTTATGAATATGCACAGAAAATACGAGTACGATATAAAAAATCTTGCCAAGGAAAATAATATTCTCCGTCTTGAAATTAAATCTCCCGTAAACTATTTTTATGAAATGAACGAAAAGCACCCGCTTTATATGAGCGACGATACAGCCGTTGGTGCTTGCCATTTAAGAAAAGCGTTTTATATGTCGGGCTGGGACTGGGCGCCAAAGCTTCCCAACATGGGAATTTTCCGTCCCGTTCAAATAATCTGCTACAACGTGGATAAATTTGAGGACGTGGAAATATTACAGCATCACGAAGAAAACAAGGTTCTTTTAGATATTTCCACAACCACCAAGCACGGTGCCGACAATTTGACAGTTGTTTGCGAAATTGAGGGACAAAGAGTACAGCTAAAGGACAATAAGGGCACGGTGAAAATAGAAAATCCGCGTCTTTGGTGGCCAAACGGCTACGGAGAGCAAAATCTCTATGAAATTACGTTTTATTTATACAGGGGCGAGGATTTAATAGATACGCTTACGAAAACAATCGGCTTGCGCACTCTTTCTCTTTGCCGTGAGGACGATGAATACGGACAGGAATTCTGCTACAAAATTAACGGGGTAAAAATGTTCGCTATGGGTGCAAACTTCGTGCCTGTTGACAGCTTGCCCTCAAGAATGACCAACGAAAGACTTGAAAAAATCGTAAACGACTGTATTTTTTCCAATTTCAACACTATAAGAGTTTGGGGCGGCGCATTCTACCCCGAGGATTATTTATACGACCTTTGCGACAAATACGGTCTTATTGTGTGGCAGGACTTTATGGTTGCCTGCGCAAACGTATGGTTAAGAGAGGATTTTGTAAAGGAATTTTCAGCCGAAGCCGTATATAACGTAAAGAGATTAAGACATCACGCGTGTCTTGGTATTTTGTGCGGTAATAACGAAATGGAAGAGGCAATTTGCAACTGGCCCTGCGCAGACGGCAAAAATCCCGTAATAAGACAGGATTATCTAAAGCTTTACGAGGAAATTTTACCTAAAATTTGCAAGGAATACGCTCCGCAAATTTCTTACACACCCTCAAGCCCCACATCGGGCGGTAATTTCGATTTACCAACCGACTATACAAGAGGCGACGTTCACTTTTGGCACGTTTGGAACGGAGATTGCGAGTTTGACGAATACAGAAAGCACAAATTCCGTTTCTGCTCCGAATACGGATTTGAAAGCTTGCCGAATATAAAAACTATCGACGCGTTCTGCCCCGATGACGAAAGAAATTTACTTTCCTACACAATGGAAAGTCACCAAAAGCATTGGCACGGTAACGTTAAGCTTTTAAAGTATCTTGCAGAGCAATACCAAGCGCCAAGATCCTTGGAGGCTATCGTTTACGCATCACAGTTAAATCAAGCCACAGCCATTAAATTCGGCGTGGAGCATTTCAGAAGGTGCCGCGGCTATACAATGGGTTCAATTTATTGGCAGTTAAACGACTGCTGGCCCGTTGCCTCATGGTCAAGCATTGACTACTTCGGCAGATATAAGGCTCTTCACTATTTCGCAAAGAAATTCTATCAAGCCACTGCCCTTGGCTTATTCAACGAGGGCAAGGAAATCACTATAAACGTAGCCAACGAGGCTATGAGTGAATTTAAGGGCTACGTGGAATTCGGAATATTAAAAAATGATTTTGACACAGTTTTCAAGGGCAGGAAGGAAATTTGTGTTCCCGCTCTTTCCTCTCTTGACGTACATACTATGTCAAATTCGGATTTTAACGACACTCGTGACAGCTTTTTCTTCTGTCAGCTATACTCCGCTGACGGAACGCTTCTGTCAACAAACACCGTTCTTGGCACAAAGCCAAAGCACTTCAAGCTTTTAAATCCGCAAGTTACGTTAAGTGCCGAAAACACAAAAGGTGGCGTTTTGATAACAGCAACAAGCAAAAACTTTGCTAAAAACGTAGAAATCTCCTTTAAAAACCACGATATTGTTTTAAGCGACAACTATTTCGATTTAGTAAGCACAGCTCCTTATACCGTGTTTGCTAAAACCGACCTTGACGCAGATACTCTCCTTAAGGATGCGTCCGTCTTCTCGGTTTACGATATTGCGTTGTATTAGAAGATAGTTGCCGATCGCCAGAGGTCAGTAATTGGCTAACAAAGCCTCCCTTGTGTAAAGGGAGGCTTTTCTCAATTTTTCCGCGTTAACTTTAGAATTTACAAAAACGTGCTATAGAGCTCACGTCGGGAAATCCTGACGTTTGTCTTGGAAACGGCGAGCAAGGCTTTGAGTGCTGTTGCGACGAGTGCGACCACTATCAGCTAAAATCAATCTTATTATCCGTCTTAATAACTCTTGTGGCGTGAGGATAAATTTCGATAGTAGCCGTGGCTGTATGAGCTATATTTTCCTTTGCCCACAAATCTCGCAAGCAGGCGTTTTTATCAAGCGCAAATTTCATATCCTCTTTGATTTCGCCGAGGTTGAAAAATGCATAAGCGTAAGAGCCGTCCTCTAATTGTTTTTCGAACACGTCAAGGGCTCTTTCGTTCTCCTTTATCCTTAAAACAGGCAAGGACGTATTAAAGGCGCAGTCCTGATTTATAGCTATAATCTCCTCGTTACAGTAAACGGAAAGCTCAAAGCCCCGAGCATTTTCAAGGGTGCTGCTTATTTGTATCGGGGAATTTAAAAACGCCCTTATGGTGTACTGCGTAACTATTTCGTCATCAGTCAGGCAATTCCACAAGGTGCGGAGCCTGCAAGTGCCGAAATCAAGCATATCAAGATCAAAATAACGTCCCTTGCATATATGCTCCATAAAATCAAAATAGCTGTAATAAACCTCTTTTAGATTTTCCCAATTACCGTAGGTATCGGAATTCGACCTGTAAGAATTACAGTATTTTGAATAGTAGCCCCAATATTCCTTCATTGCCCGTACCGTAACGCAAAATCCGAAATCACGGTCAAGCTTGATAAGCTCCCTGCGCATAAACTCCGCATTTACAGTATCGGTAGGCGCCCAGTCGTATTTCAAGTAGTCAAAGCCCCATTTTTCCCATTGAAGAGCATTGTTTCTTTCCTTGCGAATTACGCCGATTCCGCCATTCAGGTCAGTAAAGCGGCAATCCGCCTCTCCCTGTGTACAGCCCGGAATTGACTCCATATTATCAGGACAGCCCCACGCCGTCAGCATAGGAGTGGAATATATACCGCATTTTAAGCCGTAAGCGTGGATTTTATCTGTCATTTCTTTCATATCAGGAAACTTTTCATTAGGCATTACCGCATCAAATTCTCCGCCGTATTCGCCCTGCCAGCCGGAGTCCGTATTGACGTAGGAATATCCGTATTCACTAATGCCAAGCTCTACAAGCTTTTTTGCAGTTTCCTCAACGTCAGATTGCGTCACGTGGCTTTCAAAGGCATTCCAGGTAGTAAAGCCCATAAGAGGCGTTACCAAAACGTTTTGGTCAGCAATTTCAAGGGTGATTTTCTTCTCGCTTCTGCCAAGAGAGTTTTCAGCCTCTACTGTGATTTCATAGTCCCCGTTATTTTCTATAACGCCGGATATTATATTTTCCCTCAAAGTCAAGCCCTTTGGCAATGACTTAACAGAATACTTAACAGGTCTTTTGCCCGAAACGGCAATTCTTATTAAAATCGGCTTGCCGCCGCTTGCCCCTATAATCGAGGGCATATTTATTTTAGGCGTTCCCTCAAAGGGCGCTGCCTGTGCGATTTTTGTTTTCATTTTAAATACTCGTCTGCAAGCTCGTCTATGTAGCAAGCAAGCTCCTTGTCTGCAATTAAATGCTTATATTTTTCAATATAACGCTTAAGCGCTTCCTTATTTATTTCCTTCGGTTTTCCGCCCAGCTTGTTCAAAAGGTTGTCAGAGAAAATTTTCTGAACTATTTCGTCACTCATTTTAACGCCCTTTATTTCGTGGTTATCGAAGGACGAAAGTGTCTCATCAGTAGCGAAATAGCGATACTCTCTGTCACATAACCAAATTCCCGCTTCAAGAAAAGGCGTAAAATCCATATCAGTTCCGAAAATAATTCTGTCCTGATGCTTTTTGAAAAATTCCTTGAAATATTCGGGTCTTTTGTCAAAGCCAACGTACATTTCTCCACCCGGAGTAACGTCTATTGACAAATTCTTATAGGTATCAAGCATTTTATCAAGCTTTTCGGGCTTTTGCGAGCAGAAGAAGAAATGCGCAAGGCACAAATTAAGCTTCGGATGCTTTTTTAATACGTTATCTACTTGACTGTACAAATCCTCGTTTGTGGGAAACTTACTGCTATCACCGTAGAACCAGCCCTTTTTAACGTTTTCCTCGTTATCGTCAGTCCAGAAGCATTCAGGGTCAATAGCGTGCATAAGAAGATAAGTGCCTTCCCTCTCCATTTTTTCAAAAGCACCGTCAAAAAAGTCGCTATCAAGAGGCACGCCAACCTTAGCGTAAAGATTTGGCTTTCCCTCAAGCATTTTAACTCCGTCAAAGCCAATCTCCTTCAACTCATCAAGCTGTGTAACTAAAGACATATTCTCCATACACTCTTTATTTGCAGGATACGTGGGATAAATGAAGCCGCCGTAAGCAAAGGTATCCTTATTTGCCAGCTTGTAAAATGCGCACATTATATTGTTGCTCACGTCCCTTGGTGCGGGAATGGGATTTCCTGATGGTAAGGATGCAAGAGCAATATATTTAAGTCCGCAAACACGCCTGTATTCCTCAAGACCGTGTATATAAAGCTCACCGCTGTTTTCGTCACGCCATCTGTGTATATGTATATGCCCGTCAAAGGGATTTTTCACCGTTGGAAACGGTACCTCTAAATATTTAGCCATATTTATAACCTCGTATTTCTTTTTTATTTAATTTTACCATTACTCCTTTAAAATGTCAATATAACACCAAGCTTTGAACCTTTTGTTATTTGTGTCTTAATTGTTAATTTTTTTAAGAAACTATATACAAAAAAACTTTTTTGTGATACAATTTGCCAGTAACAAGAATGTCAATTTTTGTAGAAAGGGATTTTTATGTTAGAATTTTTCGGTCTAAAGAAATTTAGTGACGGAGAGTTTCACTTTATTCGTGAGGCTGAGGGCGCTTGGTCCTGGCAGCATATCACCTTTGTTTCGCTGTTAATCATAGCTATGATTGCTCTTGCCGTATTTTTTGGAAAAAGAAACAGGGATAAGGACGCTACTCAAAAAAACAAAGCTCTTATCGTTTCGGCTTTTTTAATAGACGGCTTTGAAATCGTAAAAATCATCGTTCTTTGCATAAGATCGCAGGATCCGTTTAAATGGCTCTACGTTTTGCCTCTCTTCCTATGCAGCATTCAGCTTATAGCTATCCCAATGGCTGCTTTTTGCAAAGGCAGAGTAAAGGAAGCGTGTCTCGATTTCGTTCTTACCTTCGGTATTTTAGGCGCAATATTCGGCACGATAGGCGCAACTCAAAATTACAGCGCATATCCTGTTTTGTCAATGGATAACGTATTTTCGGGCATAACTCACTCAATTTCAGGCTTTGCCTCACTTTACATAGCATTTTCAGGTATGATAAGCCTTAAAAAGAAAAATTTGCCTGTAACTTTGGGAATTTTAGGCTCGTTTTCAGTTTTGGCGTACGTAGCGAATATAATTCTTGACTACAATTATATGTTCTTAATGTATCACGACGGTACACCGTACAGTATTTTTTACAATATGGTAGGTGGCAGCCCTGTATTCTATCCTCTTTTGGTTGTAGGCATTTTCGTGGCTTACGTAGTAATTTTCTACTACACATATTTTTACATACAAGCAAAGAAATCGAAAAAATAAAGTTTTATATAAGAAAACCGTTTGCAAATAATGCAAACGGTTTTTGTTTATTTAAAATCTATTTTTGCCACGTAAGGTCTATGGTCAGACGCAATAATTTCGCACACGTCCGCTTCTTGAACCTCAATATCCTTGCTTACGAAAATATAGTCAATCTTTATTCTCGGGTTATCCGACGGAAAGCTGGGCTTATTTTCGCAAAAGCCGTAGGACGTGTCTTTCATTTTAGCTCTTATGGGCGCTAATAGCTCGTTTGACGGCTCGACATTGAAATCACCCATAAGAATACATTTTTCGTCTCTTATGTTTTCAAGAACGGTCTTTACCGCATTTTCCTGCTCGTCCCGGCAAAGTCCAAAGTGTGTAACAAGCACCAAAAGTCCGTTTTCAAGCTCTGCCTTTAAAAGACATCTCGTTTCGTAATAGCCACCCTCAAATCTTCTGGGATTTGGATCGGGAATTGTGACGGTTTCAAAGCTCTTTACGGGAAATCTTGTTAAAAATCCGTTTCCGTAGGGTCCGTCTCTATCCATAATAGCTCTTGCAAAATACCAATTTTCAAGTCCTGTAAGCTGTGAGAGTGTTTTCGTTTGATACCCGTAGGCTGTGTTTTCACCGCCGTCAAACATTTCGTTAAGACCTACAATGTCCGCCCCTACCTTTAAAATTGCCTTTGCCATTATATCGTAATCTATTTTTTGCTCCAAGAAATTTAAGCAATGCTGTGTGTTAAAGCTCATTATTTTCATAGACGTTTTCCCCCGCAGATATACGCAGATATATTTTCTGTTTTTATTTTATCATACAAAAAAGCCTTATTCAATACCTTACAATAAAAGATTTTATTTAATACTTGATTTTCATAAGCATTTGTGCTATGCTATGAAACGAACTGAATTTAAAGCAACAAAGGCTCTTTCGGAGCCTTAATTTTTCTTACGGAGATGATATAATTGGAAAAAACCAAATATTCCAAAAACGGAATAATATTTTTGTGTACACTTGCTTATTTTGCAAGCTATTTTTCAAGAAAAACCTTTTCGGTTGTAATGGTTAATATGCTTGAAACCGACGTGCTTACCAAGGACGTGGCGGGACTTATAGGTACGGCGCTTTTCATTTTCTACGGCGCAGGTCAGCTTTTAAGCGGCTATCTTGGAGATAAATTGCAGCCTAAATACCTTATGTTTTCAGGTCTTATGGTATCAGCGGTTTGCAATATGCTTTTGCCTCTTATGCCGTCGGGATATTTTATGATACCCGTCTGGGCAGTAAACGGTTTTGCCCAAGCGCTTTTATGGCCGCCTATTGTGCGTATTCTGTCCGATAACCTTTCCCACGAAAAATACGTTACCGCCAATTTGGTAGTTACCTGCGGCGCTCACGTATCTACGATAGTCCTTTATTTATACGCGCCTCTTTGTATCTCTGTTATGTCTTGGAAAGCAGTATTCTTCACCTCTACCGTGTTCTGCATTATAGCAGGCGCTGTATTCCTTGGCGCTATGTGTATGATTTTGCCGAAAAACAGCGAAAAATCAGACACACTCCTTGCAAAAACCGCAAAGAGCGATGCATCACAGTCTATATATCATATCTTTACACAAAACGGCGTTTTGCCAATATTCGTTGCCATAATAGCCATGGGCTTTATGCGTGACGGTATCGAAAGCTGGCTTCCAACGCTTTACAGCGACGTATTTAACCAAACGAGCGAAAGCTCAATTCTGGTTTCGGTTGCATTGCCTGTTTTCTCAATTATCAGCCTTTTTGCAGTAAGAGTAATTCACAAGGGCAAGGTGTTCAATAACGAAGCAAGAGGAGCGGGCATACTTTTTGCCACCTCAATTGCTCTTTGCATTCCGCTACTGTTTCTTATCAACGTAAATAACGCCGTTTGCAGAATAATATGCTTGCTTCTTGCTTGCATTGTATGCGCATTTATGCACTCCTGCAACTTCCTGCTTATCTCCTGCGTGCCGGGCAGATTTGCAAAAACAGGCAGAGCCTCAACCGTTAGCGGTTGCTGTAATGCCTGCACCTACATAGGCGCGGCGGTTTCTATGTATGGAATAGCCCTGCTGTCCAATGCCTTCGGCTGGAGCGGTGCTATCGTTTCCTGGATAGGCGTGTGCGTTTTCGGCGTTTTATTCTGTATTCTTGCATTTAACAAATATACCAAATTCTTAAAAACAACAAATAACGCTACCCCTTGACAAAATATATTTCCGAATGTATAATAAAGCTACCAAGCAAAAATCAAGGAGAGTAAAAATGAAAAAGTTTTTTGGAGAATTTAAAAAATTTATCACCCGTGGTAACGTTCTCGACATGGCTGTCGGTGTTATCGTCGGCGGAGCATTCACCGCTATCGTAAACGGAATGAGTAATTTCGTTCTTAAACCAATCATCAACTGGTTCTTGGCACTTATTTTGGGCAAAAACGCTTTAAGTGAGGTATTTACTTTCTTAACGAAGGCGTACGTGCTTGACGAAAACGGTGCGACAACAGATGTTATTGACCTTGCTAACTCAATCTACATTGATTGGGGCTCACTCATTAACGCAATTATCAACTTCTTAATCACCGCATTTGTTCTATTCCTTATCGTTAAGACAGTCAACAAGTTTAAGGAAGAAAACCAAGAGGCAAGAGGCAAGCGCCTTTCAAAGGATTTAAAGAAGGAAATCAAAGCTCAAGGCATTTCACTCCGCGACAAGAATGCAGTAGCTGCTTACCTTGACGCAAAGGCTGAAAAGGAAGCTTATGAAAAATCAAAGGCTGAAGAAGAGGCTGCCGAGGCTGCCCGTCTTGAAAGAGAGGCAAATCCAACAACAGAGGATTTACTCAAAAAGATTGTAGTGCTTTTAGAAAACAAATAAATTCAAAAACCGTTGCCCTGCAACGGTTTTTTGTTGACTTTATTTAGAATATATGGTATTATTTTGTATAGAATATTTATCGAGGTGATATTATGAGCTACGTAAAAATCAAAGATATGGAATACAAGCGCGTCCTAAAGGAGGACGTAATTTCCTCAATTGAAAAATACTTAAATATGGTAGAAAACGCCACCTGCTGTAAGGATATACTTTCCGCAAGAGAGGAATATAACAAGGACGGCGAAACTCTTGGCACAATGGTGCGCCTTGCCCACACTCGCTTAAATCTTAACAGTCGTGACGAGTTTTACAGCGCAGAAATGGACTATTACAACGCTGCCCTGCCGGAAATTCAGATGTACGATATAAAATTTTCAAAAGCATTTTTGGCTTCTCCATATTTAGAGGAAGCAAAAAAAGAGCTTAATCCCCTTGTAATTACTATGATGGAGCTTTCCTTAAAAACTGCCGACGAAAGAATTCTTTCTGAAATGCAAGAGGAAAACAAGCTGACTACCGAATACGGCAAATTCGTTTCCGAGCTTACCTACGATTTCAGAGGCGAAAAGGTTACTCTTGGCGTTCTTCGCAAATATATTCAGGATAACGACAGAGAAACAAGAAAAGAGGCAACAAACGCTCTTGGTAAAACACTGAAGGCAAATAGCGAATTTATCGATACTATCTTTGATAAAATGGTTAAAAACCGTGACAAAATGGCTAAAAAGCTTGGATACAAGAACTACGTTGACCTCGGTTACAACATTATGCAAAGAACCTGCTACGACAAGGAAATGGTATCCGTTTTCCGCGAAAACGTGCTAAAGGATATCGTTCCTGTGGTGTGCCGCTTAAAAGAGGCTATTGCTACAAAGCTCGGCATTGATGAAATGAAGGTTTATGACGACGCAACCTACTCAAATAATGACCCTAAGCCGATTTTAGACGCACAGGGCATTTTAGAGGCAGGCAGACAAATGTACCGCGAAATGTCAAAGGAAACCGCGGAATTTATTGATATGATGTTTGATTCCGACGCCTTTGACGTTCTTCCGAGAGAGGGTAAGTGGACAGGCGGATATATGACCTTCTTCCCACTTTATAAGCAGCCCTTCATTTTTGCTAACTTTAACGGTACAACCGCAGACGTTGACGTAATCACTCACGAGGCGGGTCACGCATTTGCATACTACGTTGGCGCGCAGGATATGGAGCCTGAATTACAGCTTGGCGGAATGGAAACTGCGGAAACTCACTCAATGAGCATGGAGTTTTTCGCTTGGAAATATATTGACAAATTCTTTGGCGACCAAGCCGACGCATACAAATATAAGCACCTGTTCTCCGCCCTTGCATTTATCCCCTACGGCACAATAGTTGACTATTTCCAGGAAATAATTTACGAAAACCCCGAGCTTACCCCTGCACAAAGAAAAGAGGTATGGCTTGAGCTTGAGGGAAAATTCCGCCCTTGGATGAACGCAGACGGCATTGAATATATTGAAGAAGGAACAAGATGGCAGTATCAGAACCACATTTTCCAAAGCCCCTTCTACTATATTGACTATTGCCTTGCTCAAACTATCGCATTCGAATTTTTGAAATTAAGCCTTGAGGACTATGACAGCGCCTTGAAAACCTATATTGCCCACGCAAAGCGCACAGGTAATTACGGCTTTACCGACCTTGTAAAATTGGCAGGACTTAAATCCCCGTTTGAAAAGGGCGCTCTTACCGAGGTTGCCTCATTCTGCGAAGGCTTACTTGAAAAGCTATCTAAATAAAATCAAAAAGAGAGGAATTTCCTCTCTTTTTTATATATTGCCTTTCAAAACAGCTTGCTTTTCTCTTCTGATTGTATTAGCAAAAATTATTGCATAGATTACCAATGCGCAAAATGCGCTGACACCGTAAGCAAGGAATAGCGTGCCAACGGCGCCGCCAATCATTTTCCAAATCACGGTAACCCAGAAGGTGCGCACTCCGAAGCCGCATATAAAGCCAACCACCATAGTACAGTTCGGTCTTTTTAACGCTCTTAGGCTAAAAGAAAATACTTCCATAAGACTCGTTATAAAATGGGTAAGGCACACGGTAGTAAGCTGTTCCTTTCCAATGGCGATTATAGATACGCTATCGGTCATAATGCCAAGAAGATTTTCAGAAAAAATTACCACAAGAGAGCCGAGGGACAAGCTTGCAACGGTTGCATATACAGCGCTTACAAGAACCGTCTTTTTTATTCTGTCCGTCATTTTTGCGCCGTAGCATTGACCTACCATTGACATACAAGCAATAGCAATCGACATTCCCACGTTATATACGATAGCGTCAAACTGACCTGCAAACGCTCCTGCGGACATTGCCTCCTCGCTAATGGAGTTCAGTCCCGCAGAAACAAACAGATTTGCTATATAGTAGGATAAGCTGCACAAGCAGGAGGGAACGCCTATTTTTACAATTTCCTTAAGCTCGCTCTTGAAAATCCGCAGATTTTTTAATTCTATTTTGCAGTAGCCCTTATTTTTTAATAGAGCTATCAAAGCCAGAATTAACGACACAAGGTTGGATAAAAACGTTGCAAGAGCAACACCTGTAACCGTTAAATTGCACACGGCAATAAAGAAAACGTTAAGACCGATATTTACAACTCCCGCAAGAAGCATATAAATCATAGGGCGCAGGCTATCGCCCACCGAGCGAAGAATAGCCGCAAGAAAGTTGTACAGCATAATTACAGGCATTCCCAAAAAGTAAATGCGCATATAAGTGACCGCTTGGTCTAATACAGAGGGCTGACACTTCATTAAAATGAGAATGTCCCTTGCCCAAATTTGTGCAATAATCATCATTATAATGCCCGATAAAAAGCCGATAATTATTGCAGTACCCGTGGCTTTTCTTCCCCTCTCTTCGTTCTTTGCGCCAACGTGCTTCGCAATTAAAATGTTAGCACCTGTGGCAAAGGAAGCAAAAAGACTCACAAGCAACGATATAATGGGGCCGCAAGCTCCAACTGCGGCAACCGCATGCTCATCTACCAAAATTCCCAATACCGTTACGTCAGCCGCATGGAACAAAAGCTGTACCATATTGGTAAGTATAAGCGGTAAAGAATAGATAAATAAGGTTTTAAATATTTTTCCTTGAGTAAGATTCATAGTATGATTTTATAGATACCTTTCCATAAACGGAATAAGTCTTTTCCAATCATTATCGGATATAAATTGCTTATATTTTTCCACGTAACGCTTTAATGCGTCCTTGTTTATAGCCTTTGGCTTTTTGTCAACACGGCTTTCGTAGTTTTTGTACAAAATATTCTCTTTTGCCTCTTTATTTAAATTAAGCCCCGTAAGAATACTGTCGTCAAAAGCCATATTTTTATGGTCGGTTGCAATAAACTCATAAAGCACGTTAAGGCACCAGGAATGGCATTTGGTTGCCCACGGAAACGTTCCGTCAGTACCAAGCAAAATTCTGTCAGAATACTTACTGAAAAACTCAACGTAAAAATCGTGATTATTCTCAAAGGAATGATACATTTCACAGCCCGGAGTTATATCCACGCACACGTTGGGAAATCTTTCAAAAATCTCCTCAAGTCTATTTGGCATATCACCGCAGAAAAAGAAATGCGCAAGGGTAGCCTTCAAGTTAGGATGCTTACTTAAAAGCTCCATGGCTTGATTATAAATTTCCTCAAAGGTAAGATGGGTGCCGTCACCGTAAAACCAACCGTTATCAATAAATTCCTGTGAGGTTTTTTCCCTATCCCAGCAATCGTAAGGGTCGTTTATATGGAAAACTATGTGGGTGCTGTCCCTCTCCATTTCGGAATAGAGCCTATCAAAGGACGGATGGTTTAAATTGTTTCCAAGAGGCTTCAAGCAATTGGGCTTTCCCTCAATCAGCTTTATTCCGTCAAAGCCTATCTCCATAAGCTCCCTATACTGTGTCACCAAATCCATACCTTTTGGCATATTTTCCGTCATCGGATAAATTATATGCTCAAAGCCGCCGTGAATATAGGTATTCTCATTTGCTATTTTGTATAAAGCCAGCATAATATTATTGCATACGTTTGATTGAGCGGCAGGTACTGTGCATATATTTATAGCGCTAACGCCCGTAATCTCTCTGTATTTATCAAAGCACCTTGTAAAATCGGAAAACTCCTCGTTTTCCCACGCCTCAAGATGAGTATGCATATCAATAATTTTTTCGTTTATTCTATTATATTCCAACATAACTATGCCTCTAAAATCAGCTTTTCAAGACGTCTTGCGCTATTTGCAAGCTCCTTCATTCCCTCAAGAACGTTTTCTGCATTGTAAGCCTCAAGGTATCTGTCAGCCTCCAGCGTCAATACTCCGCCATAGTTAATATCCTTAAGTGCCTTTGCAACCTCATTAAAATCAATTTTCATAGAAAACGGTATTTGATGAGTGTCGCCCAGCCTGTCGTTATCGTGTATATGTAAAGCTTGAAGTCTGTGAGCAAGCTCTCTTATCATATAAGGAGCGCCATCGCCGGAGCCTTCCATTTCCGCGTGACCGATGTCAAGACAAGCAACGAAATAAGGGTCGTTAATTACGTCAATATGCTTTTTAAAGTCATCAGCTAATGAGCAAGCCGCAGGACAGCTTTTTGAAGCACCGCTTTCCCAGTTCCACATATTTTCCGTGGCAATTTTAACGTTATGCTCCTTGGCAAAGGGCAAAAGCATATTATACATTTGAGCATTTTCCTCTGCGCTTGCATTGTTATCGGGATGAACTACGCAAATTTCTCCCCCCGCAATAGCGGTACATTCAATAGCGCGCTTTATGTAATCCATCCCCACAACCTTTGATGGAAACGGCGCGTGAGATTGATTGCACACAATTCCGCAGTCGTCTGCTACCTTTTTCAGCTGCTTTGCAAAACTTGCATATCCGTCCTTTGCAAGAGGGTGATTTGTTTCAACAAGCTGCCACGTTGACCAGTTAATGCGCGCCATATCAAACATGGAGAAGTCCCAGCAATCAAAGCCTGCTTTGGCAAGAAGCTCAATTGCCTTTTCCTCGCCCACGTGTCTTGCAGATGAATAAATTTCAGTTGATATTTTCATAACTCTACCTCGTTAGTAAATAATTGACAAAAAACTTTGCAACAAACTAATTGTAGCACATTTTGTAGTATATTTCAATAATATATAATTGACTTTTTGAATATATGGGTGTAAAATAAACGTATAAATATTGCTTTTAAATCGAGGAAATTTACAATGAAAATCACAGGCGCAATTTTTGATATGGACGGTACACTTTTAAACTCAATGGACTATTGGGCAATATCACCGTCAGAATATCTCATTTCAAAGGGCTTGACACCTAAAAAAGACACGGACAGATACTTTACAGACAAAGGAATGAGAGCGTGGTACGAATATCAAGAAATTCCTTTTCCTTATGACGAAGTATCAAAGGACGTATATAAAATTATGGATAAATACTACGATAACGACGTAGTTTTAAAGGACGGCGTTTACGATATGCTGCTTCGCTTAAAAAACGCGGGAGTAAAAATGTGTCTTGCCACCGCAACCGATAGATGTGTTGTTGAAAAAATTCTCGAAAGACTCAAAATAAAGGATTTCTTTTCAGCCATATTTACCTCAAAGGAGGTAGGCCTTGGCAAGCAATTCCCCCTTATTTTCGAAAAAGCATTGGAATTTTTAGACACGGATAAGGAAACAACCTACGTTTTTGAGGACGCAATCCACGCAATACGAACCTGCTATAATAACGGCTTCAAGGTGGTTGGCGTTTACGATAAAAACGTCTTTGCAGAAGAAGGCGAGCTTGTTTCAATGTGTGATTATTACTTGGATAAAGACTCCAAATATCAATTTGATATTGAATAATTTGTTGAAATTAAGACCTTGAATTATCGACACATATCAGCACTAAAATGCAATTGCTAACCTACGGTTGACAAAAGCAACCGTAGGTTTCTTGTCAAATTCAAGCTCTTATGCTATTATGGAAGCATAAAACAACCAAGCATATTGCTGTTGCATCAAAGGAGAAAGAGAAATGAAATTATCCGAAAAAATAGCTCTTTTGCGAAAAGACAAGGGCTGGAGTCAGGAGCAGCTGGCTACAAAGCTGGAGGTATCAAGACAAGCCGTTTATAAATGGGAGGCTGACGTTAATCAGCCCGACCTTGATAAATTAAAAAAAATCTCTCATCTTTTCAACGTTTCCTACGATATACTAATGGACGATTCTATCGAACTTCCCCTTGTGGCAAATATAGTGGAAGCAGAAAAAGAGGAGGAGCAGGAGGTTGAAATTTTGGAAAATACCTCTGATGACACCGCCAGCTCGAAAATAGTACACAACGAGGTTGCCGTTCAGGTGAATTACACCAAGGAGCGTTCGAAGCCCCTTAATAAAAAGCTGATAGCGTCCCTTTGCATTTTTATTGGCATTGCGCTGATTTCGCTCAGCGTTTTAAGCTACGTAATCTTCGGCATAGTTCTTCAAAAGGAAAGCTATTTGGTTAAATTCGATACCGTGGGCGGCTCTGCCGTTTCCGACCTTGTAATTAAGGAAGGAAAAGGAATTGACGATTTTACGCCGCCAACCAAGGAGGGATACACCTTTGAGGGCTGGTACGTTGGATATAAAAAATGGAACTTTGATACCGATAAAATAAAAAACAACGTAACTCTTACGGCAAAATGGACACCAAACAAAAACACCCTGTTTTTTGTAAACAGCGAAACGGGCGACAAATATGAAGCAAGCGCCAATACCGACGAAACGGTAATTCTCCCCACAAACACCTTTGAAAAATCGGGCTATACCTTTAAGGGTTGGGCGCTGTCCCCCGGCGGAGAGGTAGCTTACGCCAATTGTGCTTCCTTACAGATGGGAACGTCAAATTTAACACTCTACGCTATATGGGACGTAGCTCAATACACATTAACCCTTGATGCAAAGAACGGCGAATTTGATATCACAGTTCCCGATAAATTCACGTCAGAGGACACTATCGTTCTTCCGACTCCAAGCCTCAAGCATTACACCTTTGACGGTTGGTATGACAAGAACGGAACAAAATTCTCACAAATCCCCAAGGGAACAACAAATGACGTTTCATTGACGGCAAAATACAACCGAATTAAATATTCCATAAGCTATGAATTAAACGGCGGTGAAAATAACGTTGCCAATCCAAGCGAGTACTTATCCGGCGTTTCCACAATTATTCATTCGCCAACCAAGGAGAGCGCCTCTTTTGAGGGCTGGTATTTTGAAGAGGACTTTATCACGTTAATTGACGGCGCTCTGTCGGGCTTAGAGGGAAAAGACGTTACTCTTTACGCAAAATGGAGTGAATGCTCCTTTGAATTTGAAGCAGTTTCCGGCGGCTATGCTCTCACTTACTACGACGGAGAGCTTGAAAGAGTTGTTGTTCCAAGCACATATCAAGGGGAAAACGTTGTTGAAATTTCCGCTCTTGCCTTTTATCAGAATGAGTTTCTTTCGGAAATAGTAATCCCAAAAACGGTTAAGCGCATTGACGTTACCGCCTTTGAGGAATGCTTCGCTCTTACGAAATTTACGGTGGAAAGCGGTAACCCAAAGTTTTCTTCAATTGACGGCGTTCTCTTTAACGAAACAGGAACGTGGCTTTACAAATATCCGACGGGAAGAGAGGATACCGTATACATTGCCCCCTCAAGCGTTGACGTAATAGGACCGTTTGCCTTCAGCTATGCAATTTTCCTTGAGGAAATTTACCTGCCTGATGACCCAACTCTTACCTACGGAATAGGCAAGGTATGTGAGGGCGCATTTGAGGGCTGCATAAGCCTTACTAAAATAGAGCTTGGCTATATTGCCAACTATTTTGAGAAAAACTGCTTCCTTAACTGCTGGTCACTTGAGCAAATCGAATTTAAAGCACAAACCGTATGGGGCATTGAAGAAAACGCTTTTGCGTGTTGTATGCTTCTTGAAGACGTAATATTTAACTGCGCTTCCGTTAAGGAAATAAGCAATGGCGCATTTTTAGGCTGTCTTTCTCTTACAACCATTGATTTGTCCGTGGTTGAGAAATTAGGCTCTTTAGTGTTTGCGGAATCCGGTCTTTTAGAAATCTATATTCCAAAAACACTCACCTCTGTGGGCAATCAGCTATTCCTTGACTGTATATACGAATTAACCGTTCTTTGCGAGGCGGAATCAAAGCCAAGCGCTTGGCCATCTGACTGGTCCGAGGGCGCAGCCTCGGTTCTTTGGGGTCAAGAAAACAACAACGTCCCTCCCTCAACCGCAACAATCACCTATACAGTGTCCTACGGCACAGTAACAATAACCAACTGCGAGGGCGCAGGAGTAATTACAATTCCTTCTCAAATTGAAGGTATGACCGTAACTAAAATAGGCGCAAACGCATTTTCGGGTCAAAGCGAAATTACAGAAATCAACATTCCCGCAACGGTAACGTCCATTGACGCATCCGCCTTTGACGACTGTCCTTCCCTTGAAAGCATCAACTATCTCGGAACGTATAACCAATATGTTTCAATAGACGGTGTTCTTTACGGCGATTACGGAAGAGGTCTTTTAAGATATCCCGAGGGCAAAAGGGACGAGGTTCTCACTCTTCCTTATAACCTTCACAACGTAAGAGACTACGCCTTTAAAAACAATATCTATCTTAAAAAGGTAATCTTCCCAAGCGACGTTGCAGGCGGTAACTATACCTCAACCCTCGGTTTAGGAGCATTTTCGGGTTGTACTGCTCTTGAAGAGCTTGAAAACTGCTACGTTACCTATTTCAACAAAGAGGCATTTAAGGATTGCACCTCTCTTAAGGAGCTAACGTTCCACGCTGAAAATATCACTCACCTTAGCAACCAAGTATTCTTAAACTGTTCATCTCTTGAAAAAATCACGTTCAAGGGCAACGTTGGCAGAACAGGCTGGCAGGTATTCGGCTACTGTACTCGTCTTAAGAACGTTGTGTTTGAGGGAACTCTTGAGGTAATCGGTTGGGGCTGCTTTGAAGGCTGTCTTTCTCTTGAAAGCTTCACGGTTCCCGACGGTGTTACAGATATATCAGGAGAAGCATTTAAAAACTGTCAAAGCTTAAGTCGCATAGAAATTTCATCAAGCGTTACCACAATAGGCGAGAATGCATTCCTTTACGCACCGCTTATGTACGTAAATATTCCTTCAACCGTAACAACCATTTCCGACTATGCCTTCTCAGGTATATACGACCTCTTTATCTTCTGTGAGGCAGAGGAAAAGCCTGCGGGCTGGGGAGAAAAATGGAATTACAGCGGCGAAACCGAAACCGCAGCCCCCTACAAAACCTACTGGGGCGAGATATATGAGGAGCCAACATTTGAATTTTCAATTGTAAGCGGAGGCAGCTATCATATAAAGGAAATCAGAAACATAAAAAACAAGATTTTGATTTTACCATCTATGAACGGCACCTCAGAAATCACCGCCTTATCCCTATTTGAAACCGATTTATTCGGAGTTGAGGAAATATTCATTTCTAACTGGATGGGCAAGACCTATGATGTTACTTGGAGCTTTACCGGTGATTTAAAGGCAATATACGTAGCGACTCTCAATCAAAATTTCTGCTCCGTTGACGGCGTCTTGTATAGCAAGGATAAAACCGAGCTTATTTATTATCCACGCAATAAGGAAAACACCGAATACGTAGCTATTAAAGAACTGAAAACCATCAAAATGGACTCATTTTGCGGGGCTAAAAACTTAACCTCCTTGGTGCTTTATAACGATATTGAGGGATATGGTGTTACAAAAATTGAAAACGATTCATTTTCATACTGTCCAAAGCTTTCATCAATCTATTTTGGTAAATCTATAACCAATATTGGGTCTGAAGCCTTTGACCATTGTAATGCGCTTACGTCATTGGAATTCACAAACGAAAATCCCCTTACCATTGGCGCATATACGTTTTACTCCTGTGAAAATCTTAAAAGCGTGTCCTTTAAAGGTGCTGATACAACCATAGAAACCTACGCCTTCCATCTTTGCGAAAATATATCCGCACTTGATTTAACGGGCGTTGTTTCAATCGGACATTGTGCCTTTAGCGCAGGCGCTAATCTTAAGCAGGTATTTATTCCTTCCACAGTGGTAGAAATGAGCGATCGCGCATTTGATTATCCGTCCGTTATAACCTTCTATTGCCAGCCGACAGAAAGACCCTCCGGTTGGAATGAGCGCTGGGTTGGCAAAACTGCCTCTGTTGAAATTCTTTGGGGACAAAGCGGATTGCCCGAGGACTGATACTCAAGCACAATAAAAAAGCGCCTTATAATCAAAAGCACTCCATCAAAATCATTGATGGAGCGCTTCTTATTTAAGCCACTAACGGCTGGCAGTTAGTACCACCGCTACGCGGAGCCTCCCTCGAGGGGAAGCCATAGCCGACGGCTATCATCAACCAATCTTCTGTCCGTTTACAATCAATGCAAATGTAACGCCAAGGCGCTTTGAAGCCTTTTTGCACATTATCATTCTTTCAAGAAAGATTTCAAAATAATCCATAACCGTGCTTATTTCCGTATCGACCTCTAAAGATAAAATGAGCTGTGTTCTTCCCTCGTTAAATTTTAGTTCCGAGCTTATAACCGAATAATTAACTCTGTCATGCTCGTCAAATTTAGTCTTATCCGTTTCAGATACTCTCGTTCTTCTAACGTCGGTCTTATCTCCCAAAATCAGAGCAGCCGCAATAGGATTTACCGCACCTCCCGTACCCTCGTCATGATTTCCGATGGCGGTTACAACCTTGGCAAGCTCGTTTGCCTCCATTCCTAAATTATCAAGCAATCTGAATGCAATTATAGCGCCGCTTTGAGCATGGTCGCGCCTGTTTACAATATTGCCTATATCGTGCATAAAAGAAGCAATTTTTGCAAGCTCAACGTCGCGCTCGTCATATCCAAGCGTTCTCAAAACGTAAGCTGCTCTGTCTGCAACAAGCCCTACGTGGGCAAAGCCATGCTCCGTATATCCAATAGCCTTTAAGCTGTTGTAAGCTTCCTTTATAAATGCTCTTATTTTTTCATTATTTTTTATATTCTCAAAGGTAATTTCCATATTTTCCTCTTTAATTTATTATATTCCACACAGTAATAGAGCCATCTGACGTTGCAGATGGCTCTTTTATTCAAGTATCTTTTATCAAAGCAAGTAAAGCTCGCTTAGCTTAAATCCAACAGGTTAAAGCGACCGTCTTATTTCTTGCCAAGAGTATTAAACTTGTACTTGTATCCTGCAGACGCCTTCTTCTTAAACAACGTAAAGTATAGCGTAATGCCAAGACCTACCGCAACAACTGCACCGCCGGCAATAATAAGGATCATATAGAGCTTGTCAACGTCCTTCGTTTGCTCTTCTGTTACAGGAATACCCTTACTCTGTACCTTTCCACAGCCTAAGCACTTATTTTCAGCCTTTCCTGCCTTTTCGGTAGTAGCCTCTACCTTTGTGGTCCAAAGAAGGTTACCGTTTTTGTCCTTTTCCCACTCGTGATTTTCAGGATTTAAAACGTCATCTGCCACCTTAGGAGTTCCGCACTCCTTACAGTAGAACGCTTTCTTTCCTGCGGTAGTACAGGTTGATAGGACTGTGTTTTTGTGGTCGGTAATGTATAAGTGATTACCGGTAGCTTCATAAGTAAGTCTGTACGATTCACCACAGTTGATACATGGATATACGCCGTATCCCTTTCTGTCACAGGTTGCTCCAACGTATTCAAGAGGATTACGCTCATCTAAAACGTGATCTCCGATAGCGTCCTTACGCTCCCAATTATTTTCATTAGGATCCATCTCTCCACATCTACACGTTCCAACTATAAGATAGTCGTCTTCACAAATATTTATGTCGGTATTATCTATATCATCTTGAGCTGTGTACGTTTCCTTGTAAGTAAAATCGTGTACGGGAACGTGACCAACGTAATAGTCAACAATCTCAATATATTCACATACGGTACACTTTAAGCCCTCATAACCTTGAGCAACGCAAGTAGTAGGTACCTTAATCTCTACGTAAGAGTGGTCAACCATATCAACGAAGTTTTCGTTTCTAACCTCTCCGCAGTTTTTACAGGTCAGTATTTCATAACCCTCCTGTAAGCAGGTTGGCTCTATAACCACCTTATTTTCCTCATCAAAGTAGTGGTCAAGGAAAACTATCGCCTTGCCGTCAAACTGCTGTCCGTCTTCTACGGTTACCAAGCCCGAGCCTTTTAAGTTAACACCGTTTTTAGAGGTGTTTTTCTCGGAGAATATTTCCTTTAATTTAGACTCTTCCGCCACGTTAGTCATACCGAAAGCATTCTTGCTGATGGTGGTAACGTTTTTGCCAAGGGTGAGTGAAATCATAGTGAAATTGTAGAAAGCATTTGCGCCAATTTCCTTAGCGTTAATTTCCATTTTTTCGATGTAAACAATGTTTCCTTTTTTCTGTTCAAAGGCTCTTTCACCGATTTTTCCGCTGATGTGTTCAAGACCTTTAACGGTTTTTAAGGACTTCATATCCGCAAACGCCGTTGCGCCAATGTTCACAAGGGACATAGGAAGAACAAGCTCCTCAATGTACGCTTCTCCGTAAAGTGCACCCTGTGGCTCACTTCCGGACGCGCCGCTGGAAAGACCTCCTACAACCTCCGTTATACCGAGAGGAAGCTCAACTGAATATATCTGCGGTCTTAAAACTCCGTATTCAATAGCAAGTATTGACGGTTCAAAGCTTTTTAGTGAGGTTCCTTCTATACCGAATATCTTATCGGCTTTAACCTTTATAGTTCTGTCCTCACCGGTTGTTAATCTGTATTTAATAGCTACGTAAACGTCAAGTGGTGATGGATAGAAATATTCTCTTGCCTCGTAGTCACAGCGTGAGCAAACGGTTTCGTAGTAGCCCGGCTCTGTTGCATTAACCGTCGTAACAGTTTCTTGAGCAAGAGTTGTTACAAGAGAATGTCCCAACGCTCCGCTGGGGTCTGTATGCTCCACTCCACAGTGACCGCACTTAAAGGTAACGGTTCCTGCCTTATCGCAGTCTGCCGTCATTGAAATAAGCACGTCATCATGGTTACATTCGTTAAACTTATATCTTCCGTCAGATCCTGGCGTAAACGTATAATGCGGATACAAGCCGTTAAGGTCCTTGCTGAAGCTTCCGCCTGTAATATACACGTTATATCTGTCCATCTCGTTTGTGATAAACGTATCCGCCGCAAGAGTAAGCTTACCGTCAGGCATCTTAAAGGTCAGATTTATAGCATCGTAAAGACCTCTGTCCTCAAACACGTAAAGACCTGTTATGGTAATATCGGAGTAAAGGTTAGTCGTAACCGTCGTATTTCTGATACCGTAGCTTCTTACAAGGAAGTTTCCTTCAACCGTTGCGCCAATATCGAGCGTGTAATTGTATTTAGAGCCTGTCATATCGGAAACGATATCGAATATACCTACGTTGGACTTAATAAGAACTCTTGGGAAAAGACGGATTTGAGTGTCAGCCCTTAGAGTTGGTGACAATGTAAACAATGAGGAATCCATAAGATACTTATCAGTAAATTCACCCTTGTGTATAATCTTACCCGAGCCTGCAGCACCCGAATTGACGATGTGCAATGAAGCGTTTGTTCCCTTGAATGCAACGTCCTTGCTCGTTATGTTAAGCACGCGTCCGTTCAAGTCGATAATAGTAAGACCGCTATCAGGCAACGTAATTATCTCGTCAACAGTGATATCGTTTTTAACAAGTTTAACATAAGAATTAGGCTTTTTAACCTCTCTTAAGAAATCAGCCTCGGTGCTTACCTCTACGCCGTAAGCCTCGTATACAACCTGGTCAACCCTTTGACCCGCAAGAACTATGTCACTTCCGTCAGCTCTTACTGTGTATACAGCTCCTGTGTCCGTGTACCAACCGAAAAACTTCTTACCTTCAACTTCCTTGGATATAGGCTGGGACGGAAGCACCGCAGCTTGCGTCTTCGGGAAATCCTCCGTCTTTACTATCTTTCCGTTAACGGAATATGAAATCGTATATGTTTCTTCCTCAGTAGCGCCAACGATAACGAACGTGCATATCAATGCCATTATCATTACAGCAGCCACCAAAACAATAGATTTAATTAGCCTTCTCTTCATTTCAGCTTTTCTTAACTCCTTTATAAATATAAAAATATATACTTTCGCACATATATTTTACCACAACCGAATTTTCTTGTCAATAGATAATTAAAATTTGTCTTTCTCTCTTCTTGACCTTACCGTGGCATTTGCAAGTCTGCCATACGGCTGTTTTACTGCTTTCATTATACAAAAAAGAGGACATTGCTAATGCAACAGCCTCTTAACTTTGTTTATTCACACATAATGTGTCCCTTGTTTTCCTCTTTTGTTATGGTGTACTCGCCTGCGTCAAAATCGGGAAATTCCTCAGGCATAGTAGATTTAATAGCACAAATAGCAACGGCAAGCTGATAGTCGTCCGGCTCCTTTGTAGTAATTCTCTGCATCCAAAGACCCGGAGCCGAAAGAACTCTTGTAAGAGCGTTATTGTGCTTTCCCGCAAGCATAATAAACTCGTAGCCGATTCCCATAATGATAGGCAAGGTAGCCAGCTTAATAATGCTTCTCAGCCAAGACATTCCCTCAAATTCGGGAATAAACATACCCACTACAACTCCTATAAGGAGCATAACGAATAAAAAGCTTGTTCCGCAACGGGGGTGAAAGCGCGAGCATTTTCTTGCATTTTCAGGAGTAAGCTCCATTCCGCACTCATAGCACGCAATAGATTTATGTTCCGCTCCGTGATAAGAAAACGTTCTCTTAATATCCTTCATTAGCGACACAGAGGCGATATAAATTATGAAAATCAAAATTTTGACAACGCCCTCAATTGCCGCTTGAGCATAGTGGTTTATACCGTTAAGGCTTGTAAATCTTGCTACAAGATAATCAATTCCGTCAGCAGCATAAGTAGGAAGAACCATAAACAAAGCAACCGCAAGAGCAAGTCCCAAAACAAGAGAAATCACCATTATAAAGCCCATTTGAGCACTTCCGCTTTTCTTCTTATCCGTCTTTTCCTCTTTTTTGGCATCGTCCTGCGCTTTTTCTTCGATTTCCGCCGAATTTTCGCCATTGTGGCATTCGCTGCAATTTTCAGTATTTACAGACACGTTTAGGGCTTTTTTGCTTTCAAGCTCCTCTACTGTAACGCCCTGCTTTTTAGCTTCTTTTTCCAGCCTTTTTCTTAATTTTTTCTCTTCCTTTTCTGCTTTTTCCTTTTCCTCAAGCTCGTCAATTCCCAGCATTTCCGTAGAATCACTAAGAGTTTTAAAGGACAAAATCATAGACTCGATAAAGCCCACAACTCCTCTTAAAACAGGAATATTAAGCCACTTATGCTTTTCTTTAGCAGGGTGAAATTCGCTGTTTTTTATTTCAACGGTACCGTCACCCTTTCTTACAGCAAGCGCAACGCGTGTGCCGTTTTTCATCATTACTCCCTCAATAACCGCTTGACCGCCTACGCTGTTAGGACGGCAGGGAGCGCATTTCTTTTCACTCATTTTTCGCCTTTCCGCAAGGTTAATTACCCTTGCTTCTTTCTCTGTCAAGATAGCTTTGCAAAATCAGACAGGCTGACATTTCGTCAATTACGTCCTTTCTTTTCTGCCCTCTCGTATTCGTTTGGTTAAGTATTACGTGGGCGTTGGCAGTTGAAAGTCTTTCGTCAAAAAGCTCAACCATTATGCCCGTTATTTCCTCAAGATGCTTTCCGAATGCCTGCACCTTTTCGCTTCTCGGTCCAAGCGTTCCGTTCATATTTATAGGATGCCCCAAAACTATTAGCCCTACGTCATTTTTTTTAGCGATTTCAGCCACACTCTCGGCAGTTTTCATAAAGCCCGTGCTTTTTATGCATCCCGCTCCGCTTGCCAAAAAACCGCTCAAATCCGACAGAGCCAAGCCCGTTCTTGCATCTCCGTAGTCAACTCCCAAAATTCTTTTCTGAGCCATTTTAACCTCATTTTAAGTATTTTTTATCATTTTACCACATAACTTAAATTAAATCAATGTAATATTGTAAATTTTTTAATTTGCCGATTGCATTTTTTCTTTTTCTGTGGTATATTATAAGTACAAGGAATATTTATAAGGAGGCTTATTATGGAAAAGAAGAATAACGGAATCTTAAAGGCGCTTTTAATCGCATCGGGAGCTATCGTTTCACTTGCAGGCGCTATTGCTATCCTTTACACGGTAATCAAAAAGCACTTCAAATTCACAATTGAGCTTTGTCCGGAGGACGAGGAAATTTGTGATTGCGAGGGTGAGGAATGCATTTGCGGTTGCGCAAACTATGCAGATTCTTCAGACGATGATGAAATCAGCTTATGCCCTGAGGACTGTGAATGCAACAGCGACAAGCACTGTGCCAAGGCTTCTTCCGACGAGGAATAATAAAAGCTTTAATCATTCCTAATTTAACGAACTAACAAAAAACACCGAACCGACTTTTCGCAAGAAAACGCCTTTTCGGTGTTTTTTATTTGATTTTATTTCACCGCGCCGTCCACCATCTGCCGTCTTTTTCAAAAATCATCGCAAAATATGCTGCGTCAGCTAAGATTTTCCTCTCTGTATTGCTTATATTTTTTAAGCACCTTTATCGGTAACGCAGAAAACTCCTCGCTCAGCTTTACAGCTACGGAAATATACGGCGCCGCGCTTCGTCCCTGACAGATTTTTACGTTTTCTCTGTCGTAAGAGGATAGCTTAACAAGAGCTACAGTGTCAACTGTATCAAGATATAGCCTTACCTCATTTTTCATCTGGTCAACCTTCTTTACTCCCGCAACCTGGGCATAAGCCTTCAAAACGGAAGCGTTTACAAGATTTTTCGCACTTTGAGGGGGCTTTCCAAATCTGTCCGTCAGCTCCGTTACAATATCGTTGTAGTCCGCCTCGTTTTCAATGTGGGCGATTTTTTTGTACATTTCCATTCTCTGCGCACTTGATTCAACGTAATTTTTCGGCAAATAAGCGTCACAGGATAGTGTTATTTTCGTTTCAGGCTTGATTTCAACAGCTTCTCCGCGCTCCTCCAAAACAGCCTCGTTAAGAAGTCTGACGTATAAATCGTAGCCCACCGTATCAAGATGGCCGTGCTGCTGAGCGCCTAAAAGATTTCCCGCTCCACGAATTTCAAGGTCGCGCATAGCAATTTTAAAGCCTGCGCCAAATTCTGCAAAGTCACGAATTGCGCTAAGCCTTTTTTGTGCAATCTCCGTAAGACCCAAGCCTTTTCTGTAAGTAAAAAACGCATAAGCTCTTCTGTGGCTTCTGCCAACTCTTCCCCTTATCTGGTGCAATTGAGAAAGACCCATTTTATCGGCGTTTTCAATAATGAGAGTGTTTGCATTGGGAATATCAATTCCCGTCTCGATTATTGTGGTGCTGATTAAAATATCAACGTCCCCTTGTACAAGGCCGTGCCAGATTTCCTCAATATCCTCTCTGTCCATCTGTCCGTGAGCCACAGCTATGCGAGCCTCGGGGAAGGTACTCTTTAATTTTGACGCTATGGTGTAAAGATGGTCAACGTTATTGTAAAGATAAAATACTTGACCCCCTCTATGCAGCTCTCTGCGAATTGCGTCGTTTATAATATTTTCGTCATATTCAAGAACGTACGACTGAACTCCCACACGTCCCTCGGGCGCTTCGTCAAGAACCGACATATCACGAATGCCGCCCATAGCCATGCTGAGCGTTCTCGGAATAGGCGTAGCTGACAGAGAAAGCACGTCAACGTCAGGCACAGCCTGCTTGATTTTTTCCTTTTGAGCGACTCCGAAGCGTTGCTCCTCGTCAACTATAAGGAGTCCCAAATCCTTAAATTCCACCTTGCCCCCAAGAAGCTTATGGGTGCCGATAATAATATCAAGGTCGCCTCGTCTTAGTCTTCTTAAGGTTTGAGCCTGGTCCTTTGCCGTTCTGAAGCGTGAAATCATTCCAATATTAACACCTGTTCCCGCAAATCTTGCAAGAGCAGTTTGATAATGCTGCATAGCAAGGATAGTGGTCGGCACTAAAATTGCAACCTGCTTATTGTTAGCCACCGCCTTCATAGCCGCACGGAGGGCAACCTCCGTCTTTCCGTATCCCACGTCACCGCAAAGAACTCTGTCCATTGGATACGGTCTTTCCATATCCGCTTTAATATCAGCTATTGCCTCAAGCTGTGACTCCGTTTCCTCATATTCGAATGCGGAATCAAATTCTCTTTCCATAAGTCCGTCAGGCTCAAAGGAAAAACCGTCGATACGTGTGCGTCGAGCATATAATTCTATAAGCTCCTTTGCCATTTCCTTTGCCGCGCTCTTGGCTCTTTGAGTAGATTTTTTCCACTCCGCTCCCCCCATTTTCGAAAGCCTTACCTCTCCGTCCGCAGACTTTGAGCCGATATATTTTGCCACCATATCAAGCTGGTCAACAGGCAAGAACAATTTATCCGTTCCCGCATACTGAATAGCGACGTAATCACGGTATGCGCCCATTACGCACATATTTTCAATTCCCATAAAGCGGCCTATTCCGTAGCTTGCGTGAACCACGTAGTCGCCAACGCACAAATCGTTATGGGACATTATCTTTTCTCCTGCGTTTTTGGCAAATCTTTTGCTCCTTTGAAGCTTCTTTTTAACGTCTCCTCTCTTTGAGGAAATAACTACAAGAGCAAATTTAGATGCGGGCACCTCGTATCCGCAGGGATAGCTGTCGCAATACACCGCAACAGTCCCAGCCTTTAAATTACCGTAAGTGCTGTTTTCCGCCATATAAGCAGGAATGCTCATTTCATTAAGAGTCTTAACCGTGCTTTTTGCCTCCGTAGAAGTTTGACATACAAGAACTACTCTGTATTTGTTTTTCACAAAATAGTCAAGCTCCTCAAAAACAACGGTAACCGCGTTGCTCACAAAAGCAATTCCTTTAGTTGCAAAATTGTATATGCCGCCCTGCTTGCTGCTTCTTGACATTAAAAAATCATCAATGTTTATACAGTAGTGATTTTCGCAAAAAGCGTCAATTTTAGACACAGGTGCGCTGTAATCCGAATATTTTGAGGGAACCAGGTTGTTTTCAATCAAGGATTTAACAAGCTCGTTTGATACCTCCTGCGCCTCCTTTGCCTTTCTTGCAACGGACGGCGTATCGCATACGATTACGCAGCTGTTATCAGAGAAATAATCAAGCAAGCACTCCTTTTGAGGATAAACCAAGGAAATAAATCTGTCAAGAAACGCAAGGCTTGCTTTCGAGTCAATAGAGCCTATCTCCTTTTTCAGCTCAGCGATGGAATTTTCGTTTTCGGCAAAGCTAAGAAGCTGACAAAGCTCCTCTCTTACAGAATCAAGCTTTTCCTCGCTTGCAATAATTTCCTTTGAGGGCGTAATTACGAAGCTGTCAATTTTCTCCGTCATTCTCTGGCTCATTACGTCAAAAACAGCCAATCTGTCAATTTCGTCACCGAAAAGCTCGATTCTTACGGGGCTGGCCTCCTTTTTGCGCTCTCCGTTCACCTTAAAATCGCAGTTGGTGGGAAAAATGTCAATAATTCCGCCTCTAACGCTAAACTGTCCCGGACTTTCCACCAGCGTCGTTGCCGCATATCCCATTTTGTGAAGTGTCTTTATAAGCTCCAAAATATCAAGACACGTGTCTGTTTTTACCTCTAACGTATGCTCTCTTAAGCACTCCCTCGGCATAGTGAGCTGAAGTAATGCATCAGGCGTAGAAATAACCAGGTCAACGGTATTAAAAAGCACTCCCGAAAGCACTCTCAGCCTTTCATATTCAAGCTCGTGAGAGGCTGTCATATCGTAAAAATTAAAATCTCTTACCGGATAAAACTCGCTCTTTACCCCTGCGCCTTTGAAAAACTCATTAAGCTTGTTGGCTTTTCTCTCTTCTCCCACAACCACCAAAACAGGTGCATCGCTCACTTTGGAAACGTCCTCTCTTAACGAATACAAAAGAGAGTATAAAGCTCCCTCGCTCACCCCATCAACTAAAAGAGGTAGCTTTTTTTCTGCGTTATACAGCTCCCTAAATCTTTCAATCATTCGTTCATACACCGACGAATGTCTTATTCCCTGTAATATTTCTTTATTCATATTCCCTCCCTTCTGCGTTGTGACACAACGTAGTAATGAATTTATTCCAAACGCCAATAAGCCCGATTTCTCGGACTTGGATTTGTTATTTTTTTGCTTAATAAGACTTGACGACGGAGAAAGTTTCCGCCGACAACTATCTACTGACGGCAATTTTTACCGTTAAACTCGCACATAGCCTCGTCCTCTTTGCCGCTTATCATAAGCTCAAGAGCCCTCGGCACGCACTCAATAATCCTTTGCAGGTATTGCTCCTCGTTTTTGGGGAATTTTGAAAGCACCCACTCAACCATCGGATAATCGTTAGGCTTTTGTCCCGCACCTATTTTAATGCGAGGAAACTTATCTGTTCCCAGATGTTCAATAACGCTCTTTAAGCCGTTATGTCCACCGGCACTTCCGCCCTTGCGAATTCTCATTCTGCCAATATCAAGAGTAATATCGTCGCTTAAGACAATAACGTTTTCAGGGGGGATTTTATAGAAGTTCACAGCCTCAATAATAGCCTCTCCGGACTTATTCATAAACGTCTGCGGCTTCATAAGAAGAACTCTTTTGTCACCGATACGCCATTCTCCGATAAGAGCCTTAAATTTAGCTCTTTGGCATTCTCCTCCGTGCTTTAAGCATATATGGTCAATTGCCAAGAAGCCTGCATTGTGCCTTGTAAAAGTATATTCATTTCCCGGATTCCCAAGACCTACAATCAAATGAGTTGTGGGAGAGGACTCCTCTTTTTTCTCTATCTTCTTAAACAAATCAAATATATTAGACATTTTTTCTCCTAAACTGACAATAAAATTTAACTCTGATAATTCATCCGAAGCCTAAATCAAATTAAGTCAATTAAAAGCGCTTGCGTTTTTTCGCCCATCCCTCTTTGTTTTCCTGAAATTCTCTTGCAATAGCCAGGGCGTTTATCGGCACGTCGTCCGTAATTACAGAGCCTGCCGCAATTCTTGCACCTGCGCCCACGTTGAGAGGAGAAACAAGACAAGAGCCGCTTCCCACAATAACGTCGTCACCGATTTTGCATTTTCGCACCTCTGTATCAATATGATTAACAGTAGTTACGTTACTGCCCACGTTAACTCTGGCGCCAACCTCCGCATCCTTCAGCGTTACCTGTGGCTGAATTACGCTATCAAGTCCAATCACGGTGTGAGAAATACTGTCATAACCGCAGAGCCTTGCCCCGGATAAAACGCGGCTTTCATCGCAAACGTTGCAATAATGTCCAACGTAAGCATTCTTTTCAACGTCCGAGGAACAAACGTTACTGCTTCCTATGATACAGTTTTCGTGTATCTTACTCTCAATTATGCTTGCGCAAGGACCGATAGAGCAATTTTCTTGAATTATAGTCCACTTGCCGATTGTTGTGTTTGGCAAAACTCTTGTTCCTCTGCGAATTTCCGTATTGGGTGCTATTACGATTCCGTCTCTGCACTCAATATCAACGCCGCTCATAACAAGATAGTCAAAAAACTCGTTTCTGTAACCGTCAAGCTTTTTAAAATAGTCAATTCTGGACACAGGTACGGCTTTTTCTCCGTCTGCCAGGTCAACGTGCTTGTAAACCGCTCCGCTTTCGCTTATATGGTGTATAAAATCACCGCAAGAGCCTATTGACGCTCCCATAAGCATTTCTCCAAGTCCGATTACAGCAAAAAGCCCCCTCATATTACCAATAGTTGCGTAAGAAAAATCGTTGTTGGCAACAAAATTCAAGGCGTCCTCAATACACCTTGCGTGCGCCAAAAACACAAAAGGCGAAACTACGGCAACAATATCGTCAAGATCAGGATTTAACTCGTTGGTCGCTCCTCTTACGGGAAACGTAGCGGCGCGAACAAACTCCACGTCCAAATCAATCTTGTTTGATGCGTCCTTGATTTTTCTGTAAGCATGCTCATAAAGCGGCGCACCGAAAAGCTCGGTTTCCACTCCGCTCGGTAAATATGAAATTTCATCAAGCTCGCATACGGTAATAAATAGCTTTCTCATTCCTTGCTCCTATCGTCGTTTCTTATGCCTTATCCTCGGGAAGCATACATCATATCCTATCTCTTTGCAAAATCCGGCTTTGGTCGGCTTCCCATTCTATTGACGATTTTACCACAAACTCCTTCAACTTTCAAGCACATTTATAATAAAATGCTTTACTTTTCATATTTTTTCTGCTATACTATTATGTACAAGTAAAATATCTAATATTTAATAAGGAGAAAGCCTTATGTATAATAATAAAAGCAACAGGGGCAGAACGACAATACTGTATCTTTTAGCGTCATTTTTCGCGTTAGCTTCGTTATTTGGCGCGGGATACGCTATTTCTATGATGCCCGAAAGCTATCTTTATATTACGATTCTATGCTCCGGTGTGCTTATTTTCCTTTTGGTAATGAGCGTCGTAATTGTAAACGTTGCGTACAACAAGCGTAAAATCGACGGTCCTCGCGGTCCTGTATTAGGCTCGATAATGTATGATAAAATCAATGCTCTTAACGAGCCTGCCTTTATCTGCGATATGCACGGCAAATTCCTGTGGTATAACAGCTTTACCCAATTGGGCGCAGGTCAGAAATCGCCTATTCTCGGCTCTTACGTATCAAATTTCTTTCCCTCATCCTTAACTGATGAGGAGGCTCCGGAGAAAACCGTTTTTAACGAAAGAAACTATGCCGTGGAAAGAACGAAAATAAAAAGCGGAGATAAGCTGTATTACCTCATAGTATTAAGAGATATAACTCACCAAACCGCTCTTGAAAAATTCATTGAGGATAACAACAAGGTAGTTGCATATATCATAGTAGATAACCTTGACGAGCTTTTGCAGTTCGAGCAGGAAAAATATAAGGTTGCCGCCACCAAAATCGAGGAATTGGTTCGCGAATGGGCGCAGAGCGTAGGCGGAATTCTCAAGGAATACGAAAGAGATAAGTATATCTTTATTTTCAACAGCGAGGACCTTGAAAAATTCAAAAATGACAAATTTGAAATTCTTGACAAGGTTCGTGATATAAGAATCGGTGCAGGTAATATTCCCGTTACTATTTCCGTAGGCGTTGCAAAAATAGAGGGTACTCTTGCAGAAAGAGAAAAAGCTGCCCACGCGTGTCTTGAAATGGCGCTTCAGCGCGGCGGTGACCAGGTAGTTGTTAAAATCGACAACGACGTGGAATTTTTTGGCGGACGTACGAATGCAACGGCAAAGCGTACAAAGGTTATGGCAAGAGTTGTAGCAAATGAGCTTATCAACCATATTGCAACCGCCTCAAACGTTATCATTATGGCGCACAAGTTTCCTGACTTTGACGCCTTCGGTGCGTCAATAGGTATTGCACGTCTTTGTAAATTCTGCGGTGCAAAATTTAACGTAATTACCAATCTTAAGGACACAAATATCGTTAAGTGTATGCACTTTTTCAAGAATGACGCAGAATATAAGGGCGTTTTTATAGACAGCTCTGACGGCATTGACTTAGTGCGTAACGACACGCTGCTTATAGTGGTTGACGTAAACAACATTGATATGTTTGAAAACGCCGACATTGCCAAAAACGTAAAAAACATTGTAATCATTGACCACCACAGAAAAACGGCGGAGTTTGAAAACGAGCCGCTTATACCGTATATCGAAACCTCTGCTTCAAGCGCAAGTGAGCTTGTTTCCGAAATGCTTGAGCAGGTACTTCCTGCCGAAACCCTACAAAGAAACGAAGCAAATATGCTCCTTGCAGGTATCTCTCTCGATACCAAGCAGTTTACCAAGGGTACGGGTACTAAAACCTACGGCGCGGCTATGTATCTACGTGACCACGGTGCCTCTTATGAGGACATTCAAGCCTTATTCAAAACAAGTCTGCGCGAATATAAGCAGGAATCTCACTTTGGTGAAATAATTGAAATTTACAGAAACTGTATGGCAATAGCCTTAAATCCCAACGGAAGCGAGCAATCCGACAGAATTTTGGCGGCGCGCGTTGCTGATAATCTTCTTATGATTGACGGAGTTGCAGCTTCCTTTACCCTGGTTACCGTCGGCAATACGGTTCATATTTCCGCCCGTTCAAACGGAAGCATCAACGTTCAGTTGATTTTAGAGGAGCTTCACGGCGGCGGAAGATACGATGCCGCAGGCGCACAGGTTAAAGAAGATAACATAAACGCCGTTCTCTTAAGATTAAAGCAGGCTATTGACAAATATATAAATCCGGAGGAATAAAATGAAGGTACTTTTATTACAAGACGTAAAATCACAAGGAAAAAAAGACCAAATTATAAACGTATCGGAGGGCTACGCAAGAAACTTCCTGTTTCCACAGAAGCTGGCGATTCCTGCCGATGCAAAAGCGGTAAATGACGCTAAAAACAGAAAGGAGTCTGAAAAGCATAAAATCGCGCTTGAGCAACAGGCTGCAAGAGACCTTGCGAACAAGCTTGGCGAAGCAACGGTAAAAATCGTAGCAGAAGCAGGAAACGACGGCAGATTTTACGGTGCAGTTACCTCAAAGGATATTGCCGAAGCATTAAAAGCACAGTTCGGCATTGAAATTGACAAAAGAAAATTCGAGCTTGACGCACCTATTAAAGCCTTCGGCACTTACAGAATCGACGTTAAGCTTTACCAAGGCATTTCAGGCAAATTAGCTGTAATGGTGGTGGAAAAATAATGGATTTGCTAAACAGAAAGCTTCCCCACTCGTTAGATGCCGAGCAGTCCGTTCTCGGCTCTATCTTGATTGAACCCGCTTGTCTGGACGACGTATCTCAAATCATAAGAGCAGATGATTTTTATCTTGAAAATCACGCTGAAATTTACAATCTTATGCAAAAATTCAATCTGCAAAGCAAGGAGATTGATATAGTCACCTTGATTAACGCCCTGGTTTCAAATCAGATTTACGAGGACGAGGCGGCAGCCCGTTCATACATCAAGCTTCTTGTTGACGTAGTACCCGGCAGCGCAAACGCAAAGGACTATGCAGAAATCGTTCGTGATAAATCAACTCTTCGCCGTCTTATTTTGGCAACGGAGGAAATTCAAAAGGACGCCTACTCAGAGGGCGAGGACGTTTCAAAAATCGTTGACCTTGCAGAACAGAGAATTTTCGATATTGCAGACAAAAATATAAGACGCGATTTCGTTCATATTAAAGACGTTATTATGCAAACCTATACTCGTTTAAGCGAGCTTCAAGAGGGCAAGGGCGAGGATTTGGGCATTGATACAGGCTTCTCGGATCTTGACAGATACGTAGGCGGCTTCGGCAAGGGTAACCTTATAATTGTAGGAGCCCGTCCGGGTGTTGGTAAAACCTCATTTTGTTTAAACATCGCAACGAATATAGCAAAGAAAACAAAGAAAGCCGTTTGCATATTCTCCTTGGAAATGGCAAGTGAGGAGCTTGTTTCCCGTGTTATTTCAAGTGAGTCTATGGTGCTTTCCGAAAAATTAAGAAACGGTCAGCTTGATACGTCCGATTGGGAAAAAATCGCAACCGCAAGCTCAATTCTTTCAGAAACCGACATATATATTGACGACACCTCAAATATCGGACTTACCGCTATGAAGGCAAAGCTCCGTCGCGTTAAAAACCTCGGTCTTGTGGTAGTTGACTACTTACAGCTTATGGAATCCGAAACCAAGCGTAAGGACGGAAGCCGTGTAAACGAAATCGGCGACATATCAAGAGGTCTTAAGCTTCTTGCAAAGGATTTGGGCGTTCCCGTTATCGTTTGCTCACAGCTCTCCCGTAGCACCGAAAAAGAAAAGGAAAGAAAGCCAATGCTTTCCGACCTTCGTGATTCGGGTTCTATCGAGCAGGACGCGGATATGGTAATTTTCCTATCCCGTGACTACTACGGCAACGACCCCGAAAAGGCAAATTTGGTTGACGTAACGCTGGCTAAAAACCGTCACGGAAGCTCCGGTACGGTACAAATGAGCTGGCTTGGTCAGTATTATAAATTTTCTACTCTTGCAAATAATATGACAGAATAGTATAAAACCCACGAAAAACGTAAAGGAAAAATCAAATGAAAAAGTACGAAAGATATATCGACAGATTTTTTGACGAGGAAAATTTTGAAAACGTTAAGCTTGAGGACAACGACGGTAAAGAAATAGAGTTTGAGCAGATTGCTGTGGTCGACTACGAGGAAAAATACTACGTAATTCTCCACCCCGTAACAAAAATGGACGGTGTTGAAGAGGATGAGGCTCTTGTTTTCTTAATCGACGAGGAAAAGGACGAGCTTAGCTACTGCGACGACGAGGTTCTCGCTCAATCCGTTTTCGAGGTGTACTATAACAGCCTTGACGAAGAAGAATAATTAAAAGATTTATGAGCAATTTTTTACCAATATCCCAAAAGGAGTGCGCCGAGCTTGGCTGGAGTGAGCCGGATTTCGTTTACGTATCGGGCGATGCCTACGTTGACCATCCGTCCTTCGGCACTGCCATTATCACAAGAGTGCTTGAAGCAAACGGCTTTCGAGTTGCTGTTTTAGCCCAGCCCGATTATAAATCCTGCGAGGATTTCAAGCGCTTTGGCAAGCCGCGGCTTGGATTTCTTGTAAGCTCGGGCAATATCGACTCCATGGTTGCCCACTACACGGTGTCCAAGAAAAAACGCTCCTACGATTACTATTCTCCCGGCGGAAAAATGGGCTACCGTCCCGACAGAGCCGTAATAGTTTATTGCAACAGAATACGCGAGGCTTACGGTGACGTTCCCATTATTATTGGCGGTCTTGAAGCATCGCTCCGTCGCTTTGCCCACTATGACTATTGGGATAACAAAATCCGCCGTTCAATTTTAGTTGACTCTCGCGCGGACATTTTAACCTACGGTATGGGCGAGAGCATAATATTGCGTCTGGCAAAGCTCCTTGACAAGGGAGTTCCCATTAAAAAAATCCGTTCGGAGCGAGGATGTGTCTATCTTTGCAAGCGAGAGGATGAAATCTCCTTCCCTGTTGCCTCTGAATTTGATTTCAACGTAATCAAGGAAAGCAAGGAAGAATATGCAAGAGCCTTTGGCATTCAATACAAAAATCAAGACGCAATCTACGGCAAAGCCATCGTAGAATACTATGACAATAAAAAGCTGGTGCAAAATCCCCCTGCCTTTCCCCTTGAACGCGAGGAGCTTGACAAGGTATATTCCTTACCTTATGCAAGAAACTATCACCCTGTGTACGAAAAGGACGGCGGCGTGCCTGCCATTAACGAGGTCAAATTTTCAATTACCCATAATAGAGGCTGCTTTGGCGGCTGTAATTTCTGCGCTCTTGCATTTCATCAAGGACGCAGCGTTCGTTCGAGAAGCATTGATTCCGTATTAAGGGAAGCAAAAATCATCACAGAAATGTCGGATTTCAAGGGATATATTCATGACGTAGGCGGTCCTACTGCAAATTTCAGGTATCCCGCCTGTGAAAAACAGCTAAAGGACGGCGTGTGCGCTAACCGCAAATGCCTTGTGCCTACCCCTTGCAAAAACCTGATAGCCGACCATACGGAATACATAGAGCTTTTAAGCAAAATACAAACACTCCCTCGGGTAAAAAAGGTATTTATCCGCTCCGGAATACGCTTTGACTACATGCTTGCCGATAAAAGCGACGCATTCTTTAAAAAGCTGGTAGCCGAACACGTAAGCGGTCAGCTAAAGGTGGCACCCGAGCATTGCTCCTCAAACGTGCTTAAATATATGGGCAAGCCCGATATTTCAACGTACAACAGGTTTTACGATAAATATTTTCAGCTTTGCAGTCAATTCGGCAAGGAGCAGTATTTAGTCCCCTACCTTATGTCCTCCCACCCGGGAAGCACGATAAATGACGCCGTAGAGCTTGCTTTGTATCTTAAAAAAATGGGCTGTAATCCCGAGCAGGTGCAGGACTTTTATCCCACACCGGGAACTGCCTCAACGGTTATGTACTATACGGGCATAAATCCCCTTGATATGAAAAAGGTGTATTGCCCAACAGAATACAGAGAAAAGCAAATGCAACGGGCACTCTTACAGTACGGCAAGCCCGAAAACAGAAATTTAGTAAGAGAAGCCTTGAAATTAGCGGGCAGAGAGGAGCTTATCGGTTTTGACGCCGATTGCCTTGTGAAGCCGGATTTAAGAGCAAACAGCGACTACGTTAAAGCTCAAAAATCACAGAATAAAAAAGGGCAAAATCAAAAATCAAGCCCAAAATCAGCAAAAAACGTCAAGGAACGTGAAAATTTTAAAAAATCAACAAAACCCCAAAAAAGCGCGAATAATAAACACGCCCCCGCAAAAAACAAATCAAGAAAAAGAAAATAAGAAATAATTTAACAAATTTTTCTTAAATATAGAAAAAAACTCTTGACAATTGTAAAAAATGCGTGTATAATATCCGTGTCTTAAATTCTAGATATTATTTCAGCTTTCAAGTTGCGTATGCGAGTAAGCTTCCAATTTGAATAAGGAGGTGCAAGTATGTTAAGAACTTATCAACCAAAGAAGCGTCAAAGAAAAAAGGAGCATGGCTTCAGAAAAAGAATGAGAACTGCTGACGGCAGAAAGGTTTTAAAGAGAAGACGTGCAAAAGGCAGAGCAAGATTAACTTATTAATCATTGGCTTTTGTTAATCGGGACCCTTGTCAGGCGTCCCGATTTTTTAATGCGCATGCAGTCGGTGTGGGCTTATGTTTTCGCTGTGCGAGGATTACGCCACATTCGCCTGTTTTACCGTGAAGGAAAAAGTGCAGGAGTGCTACCTGCAAGAATTTTTGAAATAAAATTCAACAAAAATTTAGAATTTAAAATTATCAGAATTTAGAATTAAAGGAAGCAAACCATGAAGCATATCGCAATAGGTGAAAACCACCTATATTCAAAGGCTTATGGGAAGGGCGCAAAATTTGTAGGCAAAAACGTTATCGTTTACGTGCTTAAGGACTTAAAGGCAAGGCTTTTACAAAAGTCCCATCCCCAAAAGCAACTGGTAAACAGAATAGGAATCACCGTTTCAAAGAAGCTGGGAAAGGCATTCGTTCGTAACCGTGTAAAAAGAATTTTGCGTGAGGGTTTAAGACAAACAGAAAAGGTACACAATATTAAAAAAGGCTACTTAATAGTCCTTGTGGCAAGGCAAAGCACCGTTTCGGTCAAATCAACAGATATAGCCAAGGAGCTTGAAAAAGCCTTTTTCGTACTTAAAATGATTGAAGATTAGTTTCAATTACTTACTATGAAGAAAATTTTTGTATTCATAATAAAATGCTACCACAAATTCATTTCGCCAATGCTGCCCGGGGCTTGTAGATTTACTCCTACCTGCTCCATGTACACAGTTGAAGCGATTGAAAAATTCGGCGTAATTCGCGGAATGATTTTAGGTGTATGGCGCATTTTGCGCTGTAATCCCTTTTGCCGTGGTGGCTACGACCCTGTTCCAAAGAAATTTACCTTCAAAAGACAGACAGGCTATGATGCCGAATGCGAAGGCGAAGGCAAGGAGCAGTAAAATTTTAGGAGAAAAATAATGGAAATATTAGAAAACTTATTTGGTTACGTAATGCGTGGCTGTTACTGGCTCACTCACAACTACGTAATCTCTCTTCTTTTGTTCGCCGTGGCGTTTCAGATAGTTCTGTTCCCTCTTGGCTGGAAACAACAAAAGAATATGGTTAAGCAGGCAATGCTACGTCCGCAGGAAATGGCAATAAGAAAAAAATACGCAGGCAGAAACGACCAGATAACAATGCGTAAAATGCAAAATGAGCTTCTTGAGCTTCAGCAAAAGAACGGATACAGCCCTCTTGCAGGATGTCTTCCTATGCTGGTTCAAATGGTTATCATTTTCCCTCTTTACTGGGTTGTTATCCGTCCGCTTCAATACTGCGGAGGTCTTTCCTACTCCACCTGCTACTCTTTAGCTAAGGAGCTTGGTCTTGAATTTTCAAGCAAAGGACAGCCCGCTTCAACAACCTTCCAGGTTGATATAGCAAGAGAGCTTTCAAACGGTTGGCTTCCTTCCGAAACTCTTGTTGACTCCGAGGGAGTTAACGTTTTAGATGCTGTAAAAGGTATGCTTGAACGCTTTGGCGGTGACGTTCCAAACGCTACGCTTTTCGGCGTTGACGTGGGAATAGACCCATTCAGCGCGTTGAGATCAAATTGGTGGTTGATTTTCATTCCTATCATCAACCTCGGTCTTATGTACCTTTCACAATTTTTATCAAAGAAGCTCAACTATCAGAGCATTCAGCAGGAAACACAGGCGGCAAACAGCTCAATGAAGACTATGATGTACGTTTTACCTCTTATGACCTTCTTTGTAACAGCTAAATTTGCTGCAGCTATCGGTATTTATTGGATTTTCAGAACGATTCTTTCTATGGGTCAGCAGTTCATTCTTTATAAAGCTCTTCCTTACCCGAAATTTACCGAGGAAGACTACAAAAAGGCTGAAAAGGACTTTAAAAAGGGTATAACTGCACCAGCAAATGCAAGAAATATTCCAGACAGACCATACCGTTCACTACATCACATTGACGACGACGAATAAAATAAAGGATAAAATATGAGACAAGAATATATAGTATCAGCCAAATCAGTAGACGAGGCTTACAAGAAAGCCGTTGAAATCTATTCAAGCATGGGCGAGATTTCCCTTGAAGAGGTTGTAAACCCGGGCAAGAAGGGCTTCCTCGGTCTTTTCGGCGCAGTTCCGGCTGAAATCAAAATCTCCGTTGACGACGGCAGAGAGGAAAGAAAGCCAAAAAACAAAAACCAGAACAATAGCAAGCCTCAGCAAAAGCAAAATAACGCTCCCGCAGGCAAAAAAGAGGACAACAAGCAAAACGGCGAAAAGAAAGTACAGGCTGAAAAGAAGCCTCAAGCCGAAAAGAAGCCTCAAGCTGAAAACAACGCTCAACAGGAAAAGAAGCAAGAGAAAAAGCCAATGCCTGAAAAGAAGCCACAGGCTGAAAACAAGGCAGAGACTCCAAAAATGATTAAGGACGAGGATATCGAGGTTACTCTTCAAGAAAAGACCATTGCAATAAACTTCTTGAAGCAATTCGTTGCAAACGCAGGCCTTGAATGTGACGTTAAGGGTGATATGACAGTAAACGAAAAAGGCTTCGTTAACCGTCTTATTACTATCGAGGGCAAGGACGCCACAACTCTTATCGGTCACAGAGGCGAAATGCTCGACGCTATTCAATACCTTTCTAACCTCTGCTTGGCAAGAAAGAGCGACGGCGAGCATAAGGAATACGTTAAGGTTGTAATCGACATTGAAAATTACAGAGAAAAGAGAGAGCAAGCTCTCCGTGCTTTAGCAAGAAGAATGTCAGAAAAGGCACTAAAGTATCAAAGAAACGTAGTATTAGAACCAATGAACCCATACGAAAGAATGATTATTCACTCCGAGGTTCAAGGTATTCAAGGCGTTTCCACCCACTCCGTAGGCTCTGACGAAAACCGTAAAATCGTTATCTCCGTAGAGGGCGCACGCAAAAGAAACAAATAAATTTCAATAACAAAAAGAGGCTTTGAGCCTCTGCAAAATTAGCGGTAAAATTGAAATGAGCCACCACGTTTTTCGTGGTGGCTTTTGATATGCAAAAAGCAAAGAAAAGATTTTTTATAATTGGATACAGTGAAAGATAGGTGAAAAAAGTTCGAAATTTCCTTTTCGTCTTTTCTTTAGTGTCATAACACACAACAAGTCCTCACAAATATTGAAAATACAATATCCGTCGTAATATATACCGTCCAACTCAATATTGCCCAAGATATTTCCGCTGTAGTCAGTTCTCAAAACTTGTGTGGTTTTATTATCTGTAGAACAAAAATAATAACTATCATTTACATCGAAATATTTCGATGTGCCTTTGGTATTAAAATCGAATACAATTTCACCCGTTTCAATATTCAAAGAATAAAAATGCCCACCCTGACCTGCTGTACCGAAAACAATATTGTCTTGATTTAATTCTATTTCAGTATAGAGATAGCCCTTTAAGGACTTCTTCCACAATAATTGACCGTTTTTCTTACACATATATCCCCACTCACCATAATGGGAGATCGTGTACTCTCCAAATACAAAATCATCCAATGTTAAATTGTGTGAATTTGTTTTTCTTTCAGAAGATTTCTTGCTGATTTTTCCGTCGTTCTTATAATCAATAATCTGACCGTTTTGAGCATCAAAAGAAACTAATTTCATGCCCACACTACAGTCAAAGAACCAGAAATTCAGAGTGGATTCCTCTCGTTCAGCCATTCCTATGTAATACAAAGGAGAAGTTCTTACTAAATCAAAATTATCAAACTTGCTTTGCCATAAGAGTTTCATCTTTTTCCTCACTTTGTTAAGGCTTGATTTATTGATAATATTATACCACAATATGGAATAACAGTCAACATAATTGTTTTCTCCGGGGCAAGCATAGCGCGTGGACGTCTACGCACTATCCGCAGAGGAACGGCACGCAAAAGCCTCCCTCCGAGAGGGAGGGGGACCGCTGCGGGGTTCCCCGAAACGAATGAAATGAGTTTTGGGGGTTCTCGCGATAGCGGTGGAAGGAGCCTGCGTGACTTGGAATTTAGATTGACCTCATAATAACGCGCTCTCCCTCAGTCGCCTTACGGCGCCGGCTCCCTCCCGGAGGGAGCCTTTATGTAAGCCCGTCTCAACAAAAAACACCACCAAAGAAATCTCCTTGGTGGTGTTCGTGTTTTTCTCCGCTAAGAATGCAGAGGCGAGCCTCTTTTTATTTTTCATTATTTTTATTTTCTTTATTTTCGTTTGTTTGAGTGTCGCCCTTTTCCTTATCTTTTCCGCGACGCTTTTTCATAACCTCGTTTTTCAAATCAGCAACAATCTGACAAATATCGTTTGGCGATTTTGCAATAAAATCTGCACCCGCCTCCTCTAAAACCTCCTGCGTACGGTAGCCCCAGCACACGCCAACGCTACGCATTCCTGCATTTTTGGCAGTCTGTATATCAACGTCGCTATCTCCGATGAAAAGGCACTTGCTTACTTTAACGCCCATTCCTTTAGCAAGCTGCAACGCCACCGTTGGATTTGGCTTTATAGGAAGCTTGTCCTGCCCCTGCACGTAGCTGAAAAGCTTTTTGTCAAATAGCTTTCCCACAATATCCTTTACAAATGCGTCCTGCTTGTTGGATAAAACGGAAATTTTAACACCCATAGACTTTAAATCCATAAGGAGAGCTTCTATTCCATCATAGGGAGCTGTCTTTTCTATATAGCACTTCGAATATTCGTCCTCGTAGATGTCAATGGCACTTTGTAAAATAAAGTCAACGCCCTGCACCTCGCGAGGCAAGGAACGGCGAACAAACTCACGAGCGCCGTTATTTATAGCTTTAACAAGCTCCGTTCTTGTCCTTGTTCTGTAACCGAGACGAGTCAGCATTCCGTTCATAGCCGTCTGTAAATCCGGCATAGTATCCGCAAGGGTACCGTCCAAATCAAAAATTATAGCTTTAATCATTCATTTTGCTCCTTTATGCTCACGTCATTTGCTAATCAAGCATATCAGCGTCTTATAAATGCTCTCAAAATCATTTTTGTGAATAACGTTTGATGACGAATGTATATAACGTGAGGGACAAGACATAACGCTCACCTTTGCGCCGCCGGCGCTTCTCTGAATATTGGAGGAATCGTTACCCCCCGACACGTATTGCTTAATTTGATATTTTATGCCGTTAACCTTACAAACGTCTATTATGTGGCTTGTAAATTCCTTATCGTAAATTGTGCCCTTGTCCGCAAAGGAAATAGCGCCTCCCTCTCCTAATTTAGCCACAAGCTTTTCAGAGGGTGCGCCGTGGATATCACCAACCGCCGTTGATTCGATAATAAAGCCGTAATCAGGCTTTATTTGCTCCGTAGCAACAAATGCGCCCGAATAGCCAACCTCTTCCCTTGAGGTAAAAGCAAAATACAAATCGTATTGCAATTCAAGGTTGTTTTCACAAATATGCTTTATGGCTTCGCACATAATGGCACAGCCCAAGCGGTCGTCAAGCGCCTTACACTTTATAAATCCGTCGCCAAACTCCACGTAATCGGAATCAAAGGTAAATAAATCCCCGAGCTGAACCAAGTCCTCTGCCTGCTCCTTACTTTCGGCGCCAATATCAATATACATTCCGTCAGCCTTGGTAACAGTCTTTCTTTCATCAGCAGATTGCAGATGAATAGGCTTTGATACTATTGCACCCTTTATACCGTTTTCGGAAATAACGCGCTTTGACGATAAAACCAATGAATCAATGCCGCCAACCGTGTCAAATCGCAAATAACCGCTGTCGCATATTTCCGTAATCATAAAGCCGACCTCATCAAGATGTGCGCTCACCATAAGCTTCGGCTTATCCTCCCTTACAAAGTGAACGATATATGCTCCAAGCTTGTCGGTATACGCTTCAAATCTGTCTTGATACAAAGAAAGCTCGTTTATAATCATCTCTCTTACGGTTTTTTCATAGCCCGTAGGGCCAAAAGCGCAAGAAAGAGATTTTAAAAGCTCGTATAAATTTCTCATATATCTGCCTCCTTTGTTTTTATTATCACCGCCAAAAGATTACTTAAATGCTTTATATCCTCTAAATTCACACATTCACAGGTGGTGTGCATTGATTTTAACGGCAGACTCAACACCGCATTACGGGCGCCCTTGCCTGTTATCGAAAGAATGTCGTTATTGGTACCGGTACCCTTTGCCTCAACTATAACCTGACAGGGAATATTATTTTCCTTTGCCAATCTTAAAATTCCGCGAGAAAGCTCTCTGTCCGTCAAAACGGAAATATCAACGCTGGGTCCCTTTCTGCACTCTATGGAGTGTCTTTTTTCAATTTCGGGTTGAGAAGCAAAATTAACGTCGGTAGTAATTACCAAATCAGGCTCAATATTAAAGCAGGCAACTCTGGTTTTCATTCTGCCCGTCTCTTCTCCCGAGGAAATTACAACGTAGGTATCGTAAGCCATATCCTCTCGTTTCATATCAGCCACAGCACAGATACAGGCAGTAGCGCAGGAACGGTTGTCAAGGAATGAGGAAAGCACGTAATTGTTTTGAAGCTCGGTATATTCACCGTTTAAGGTTATCATATCGCCCGGCGATACAAGCTTTTCAAGCTCTTCCTTTTTATAACCGGTATCTATCAAAATACTATCCATTTTCGGCACGGTGCTGTCTGCACTCTTTAAGTGCGGAGGTGTTGAAACAATAACTCCGTACACCTTTTCCTTACCGTGAACGGTTACCTCTGTTGACGGCAGAATACGCGTATCAATACCGCCGATACCGCATACGGACAAAAAGCCGTTTTCGTGAATTTTCGTTACCATTAGTCCAATAACGTCAAAATGAGCGTCCAGCATAAGTCTTGGCGCATCATCTCTGCCCGTCAGCTTGGCAAGGATAATATTTCCCACTTTATCAAGCTCAATCATATCAAAGTACGGCGCGCAAAGCTGATTTACCGCCTTAAATTCATCCATCTCTCTGCCCGAAATAACAGGACATGAAACCAATGCTTTTAAAATTTCTCTTATCTTTTCCATTTATATCCCTCTTTGCCTTAAGCAAAAGCTTAAGGTATTTTTTATTTTTCAATCGTGTTTAAATAGTGATACGACCGCTTTTTTAAAGCGTTGTCCTCTTTCCTTGTAATCTCTGAAAGCATCAAAGCTTGCCGAAGCAGGAGAAAGAAGCACCGTATCCCCACGGTTACATAAGCCGTATCCAATGCTGACAGCTTCCTCTACCGTATTTGCCGTAAAAATTTTGGCATCTATTCCATCAATTGCCATAAGTATTTTATCCTTGTTCTCACCCAAAAGAACAACTCCCTTTACGTTGGCAAGACAGTCCTTAAGTATATCGTAGGAAAGCTCCTTGTCGCTTCCGCCTAAAATCACAACCAGCCTTGACTTATCAAAATAAGACGTGGTGGCAACGGAGCGTGACGGAGTTGTATCGGCAGAGGAATTATAGAATTTAATTCCGTTTTTCTCCAAAACAAGCTCCATTCTGTTTTCCACACCGCAAAAATTGCAAAAGCAATCTACGGCTTTATCCAAATTTACAAAATCGCAAACAGCCAAAAGCGCAGCCAGTACGTTTAAAAGATTAAAATTTCCCACAAGCTTCAGCCTGTCAACGTTGAAAAGCCGCTTTCCTCTTAAACAAACGTATCCGCCTTCAACGTAGGCGTCGCACCTTTCCTTTAGCGAAAAATACCGTACGTTCTCATATTTTTTACCGATTTTTCTTAAAATCTCATCGTCGTAATTTAAAACTATCCTCTTTGCATTTTTCAGAAGATTTTCCTTTGAGGATATATATTCATTCATATCCTTGTGATAATTCAAGTGATTTTCCGTTATATTTGTAATCACGCAAACGTCGCAAGCAGGAGAAAAATCCATAAGCTGAAAGCTTGAAAGCTCACTTACGATAAATCGGTAATCCCTGCCTATTGCATTGATAAGCGGATTTCCTATATTTCCCCCAAGATATGCACCCTCACTCTGTAATGCAGAGAAAATAAGGCTTGACGTAGTTGTTTTTCCGTCCGAGCCGGTTACGCAAATCTTTATTCCACCCAATTTGTCAAGAGCATACTCCGCCTCGCACATAACGGGGGAACAAGACCTTATTCTGTCAGGGCGCACCGAGGGAGAGCGGAAAACCAAGTCCTCGGAGCAGTCAAGATAATTACTTCCGAAAGCTCCTTGCACGCCACACGGCAAGGAAATTTCCTTTTCATTATGAACAGTTATTCTATGTAAGCCTTTAAAATGCTTGTAAAGCGCTTGATTTGATATACCAAATCCGATAAGACCTATATCCATAAAACCTCATTATATATTATATATTTTTTGGCGCACTATTTCAAGTGACTTTTATAAATTTAATAACGTATCAATGATTTTTTCAAAGGAATACCCCTTATTTGCAAAAAGCTTCTGATACATACTCGCACTGGTAAATCCGGGCAAGGTGTTGATTTCGTTAAAATATATTTCTTCTTCCTCCGTCACAAAAAAATCAATTCTTGCAAGAGAGCGGCAATTAAGCTCCGAAAAAAGCTTCATCGCATAAGCCTTGATTTTTTCTGTTACTTTATCGGGTAGCTTGGCAGGAATTTGATATAACGTGTCGTTATTTAAATATTTCGTTTCGTAATCGTAAAATTCGCTGTTGTAGAAGATTGCGCCCACCTCGCTAAGTAAAACGTTCCCGTTTTCGTCCTCTAAAACGCCTATTTCACATTCCGTTCCCTTAACGTATTCCTCTATAAGAGCCTTGTTTGAATACTTAAACGCCTCGTAAAGCGCAGGAATAAGCAAGTTCCTGTCCGTTACTCTTGATGCCCCTCTTGACGAGCCCGACAAAGCAGGCTTTACAAACACAGGATAGCTGATTTTTTTAGCTATTTCCTCTAATTTGCTATCTATATTTTCCTTTCCCTTGGTTACGCAAATAGCATTTGCCGTCTTAATTCCCAACTCCTTGGCAACCAGCTTGCAAAGGTGCTTATCCATACATAAAAACGACGCACGGCTGTCAGAGCCTACGTATTTTAAATTTAACGTCTCAAATATGGCTTGTAATCTTCCGTCCTCACAAAAGCTACCGTGAACCACAGGAAAAACAACGTCTATTTTGGGCAAATTATCCACACGTCCTAATGAAAAATCGATTTTTACGCACTTTTTCGCCTCTTGCCACCTATCGTTTAATATATCCTCGTTTTCTCCCTCAAATATAAAAAATTTTCCCTCCTTGGTTATGCCTATTTTTATAACCTCATACTTATCGACGTCAATTTCTTTAAGCACCGAATAGGCAGAGCGCAACGAAACCTCGTATTCCTCGCTTCTTCCCCCAAAAATTACGCATACTGTCCTTTTCATCATACCACCCCTTTTCTATAAGCATTCTATGTCCAAAAAGAAAATAGGTTAATAAATCACGATACTGAAAAAAATATCTTGACAAACCGTTTTTATTCTGTTATAATACATAAGCAAACAAAATGCTACTATGGCTCAGTTGGTAGAGCACATCCTTGGTAAGGATGAGGTCGCCAGTTCGATTCTGGCTAGTAGCTCCAGCCTTCCTTAGCGTTGCTTGGGAAGGTTTTTGCTTTTTAATGGTCCAAATTCAAAGCGAAAGGAGAAAATATGTCCCAAGCCTTAACGAATCCCTTCAAATACAGCGACACAAACAAGCGCTACCACACCTACGAGTATTACTTAAGACACACCTTTGGCAAAAAGTGCGCAAAAATCACTTTGGATTGTGGCTTCACCTGCCCTAACATTGATGGCACAGTAAGCTACGGCGGCTGCATATACTGCGGAAGTGGAAGCAGAAGCATAAACTGTATAGCTACTAAAAACCCCAAGGATCAATACTCAAAGGGCATAGAGCTTGCACGCAAAAAATGGGACACAGATGCCTTTATCCCATATATGCAGTCGTATACAAATACCCACACGTCTGCCGTCCAATTAGAAAAAATCACTTCGGAAATTGCATCATTTGAGGGAGCGGTAATGCTGGACGTTGCCACAAGAGCTGACTGCCTTGAGGACGAGAAAATTCTGGTTTTGAAAAATCTTGCAAAAAAGCTTCCCATAACTGTGGAGCTGGGCTTGCAAAGCTCCAATGATAAAACAGCCGAGCTAATTAACCGCGCTCACTCCTTTGCTACCTTTGTCGATTGCTTTTTGCGCTTAAGAAAAATAGCTCCGGAAATAAAAATCGGAGTTCATATCATTAACGGCTTGCCGGGCGAAAGCTATGATGACATGATAAAAACAGTAAGGGACGTAGCCGAATTACATCCCGATTTAGTAAAAATTCACCTCCTTCACGTAATAGATAAAACTCCTCTTGCAAAAATGTACAAAAACGGTGAATATACGCCAATGGAGCGTGACCAATATATCAAAACTGTTTGCGACCAGCTTGAGCTTCTCCCTGCAGATATAGTAATCGAGCGTGTTACGGGAGACGGTATAGCCGACGGACTTTTAGCTCCCGAATGGTCAAAGAAAAAAACAACGGTAATAAACGACATTGACAAGGAGCTATATAGAAGAAGCTCGTATCAAGGAATAAACGCTTCTCTCGCACTTGACAAGTAAAGAGTTTGGGATTATAATTAGAAAAAACACCTTGGAAGGAATTAAACAATGAACGTATTATGTATCGGTAACAGCTTTTCCCAGGACGCAACGAGATACCTCCACCAAATTTCCGACGAAGAGCTTTACGTAAGAAACCTTTATATTGGCGGCTGCTCCTTGGAAACTCACTACAATAATATCATTGAGGACAAGGCAGACTACGAGTATCAAAAAAACGGCAGAATGCTCCGTATGATTTCCGTAAAAGAAGCTCTTGGCAAAAAGAAATGGGACGTTGTATCAGTTCAACAGGTAAGCCACTATTCGGGAATGGCAGAAACTTATGAGCCGTACCTTCCCTACATTCTCGGCTATATCAAGGGTGCTTGTCCCGATGCTAAAATAGTTTTTCACAGAACCTGGGCATATAGCGATTTTTCCGACCACGGAGGATTTGTAAATTACGAAAACTCCCGTCCGAAAATGTTTGACGCCATTGTATCTGCTTCTTCCGAACTTTGTAAAAAATACAATCTTGAAATAATTCCTAACGGAGATGCTGTTGAAGAAGCAAGAAGACTGCCCGAATTTGACGAGCGCACAAATCCTATCACCCGTGACGGCTTTCATTTGTCGTTAGATTACGGAAGATATTTGGCAGGACTTGTTATGTTCAAATACGTAACGGGCAAAAGCGCAACAGCAGTAACCTACGAGCCGGAGGACACAAATCCCGAAATTTGCAAAAAGCTAAAGGAAATCGCCGAGCAAATAAAACCTAAAATAGTATAACAGACAGCAGTTTGTAAAACTTGCACAAAACCGTTCTTGGTTTTGTGCTTTTTTTATTTTCAATATTGTGCAAAAGGACAAAAATCGTCAAAAGCCCCCCTTGTGATTGATTTTGTTTCCCTTATATGCTATAATATCTACGCAAACTAAGGGCAAGTTGCCCATGCATTTTTCATAAAAACTTAAAAGGAGTAAAAACAAATGAAAAAGAGTACATTAACAAAGCTTATTTGTCTTGCTATTCTCTGCATTATGGTTCTTCCATTTGTTGTTGCCTGCGGAACAAGCTACACCGTTTATTTTGATGCAAACGGCGGCGTGCTTGACGAAAAGGATGCAACTCGTAAGGTGAAACAAGGCGAAGTAATCGGTAAGCTTCCAAACCCAACAAAAGAAGGTCACATATTCAAGGGCTGGTTCGATGAGGACGATCTTAATTTCGAAGATAAGTTTTCTGCTAAGGACCTCGTTCCTTACGATATGACACTTGTTGCTAAATGGGAGGTTGACGAAAACTCCGTAACAGTTGAATTCGACCCGGACGGTGGCGTATTCGAGGGCATTGACGGCTCTTACATTAAGTACGTTACAAAGGGCGCAACACTCGGTACTTTACCTGCTAACCCTGAAAAGGAAGGCTATGAATTTGCAGGCTGGTACTTGGAAAGCGACCGTACAACACAGTACAGACAAACAACAAAAATCAAGGACAGCACCATTTTAATTGCTAAATGGACAATGATCGTTTACTGTACAAGTGGCAAGGACGACCACGACTGGGCAGGCTGGACTCCTGAATCAACAGCATCCTGCGATACTGCATCTATCGACTCAAATACATGCTTAACATGCGGACACATCAAATATAAGGAAAATCAACCTGCTTTAGGTCACAAGTGGACAAAGTGGGATGAAGCGTACCTCCAAAGAGTACGTACCTGCCGTGAATGTAACGAACAGGATTTCGAGGACTTTGAAAACGTAACCACCAAGGCTCTTGGCGTTGGTAAGACTCCAACTATCGACGGTGACGTTTGGGATAGAAGTGGTCCCGGCGTTCTTATCGACGGTGTTTTGCAAGAAGACGGCTCTTCGTGCTTCTGCGGAACAGGTAAAGGCTCAATCACCGTTACCTTCGATTTCGAGGCTCCAATGGCTATTGATATTATCTACGTAACAGGTCTTGGCGCAGCAAGCTACACAGTTACCGTAACTTATGAGGACGGTACAACAGGTAACCCAGGTACAGGCGTTGGTTCATTCAGCAGCAAGGCTGACGGATTCTGCTCCTTCGACAACGAGGGCAAGGTTATCACAAAGGTTGAAATCTTTATGGAAAGCTGCTCAATCGGTCAGGACTACTGGACAGAGGTTGCTTTCGGTAAGAAGCCTACTGACAAATAATTCAGCACTTAAGAATAATATTTGAAAGAATATATTCGGAAATATAGCCGATATAGCTTAAGACAATGAATAAATGCTCTCTCGGCTTCGAGAGAGCATTTTTGAATAAAACATGAGGTAAATAATGAAAAAGAAAATAATTTCCCTTCTTTTAGTTCTCGCTTGTTTAGCTTGTATCGTGGCGGTGTTCGCCTCCTGTGACAGCACGCCAAAATACACAATAACCTTTGATCCCGACGGCGGTGTGATGAAAGGAAGAACAACTATCACGGCTAAAGAAGGCTCAAAAATTAAAGCTCCCGAGATTTCTAAAGAGGGCTACTATCTTAAAGGCTGGTATGCTTCAAAAAAATCCTCCTCAAAATGGGATTTTGACGAAGATACCGTAAAGGAAGATATGACTCTTACCGCTTGGTGGGGCGTTGGCTCAAACGATGACGATTCTTCCACAAGCACCTGCGAGCATGATTATCAGCTCGACCAGAACCGTCTTGACGATTGCACGGAAGCAACCTGCACAAGAGACGGTATTACGTATTTCAGATGTACGTTATGTAGAAGAACAAAAACCGAGCTTGTTAAGGCTTACGGACATAACGAAACAGAGGTTATAGTTCCTCCTACCTGTGCAGAAAGAGGATATACGGAAAAGGCTTGCTCTAACGAAAATTGTACGTCAGAGCCTTTACGCTACGACTATATCAACGCCACAGGTAAGCACCAATACGACACTAACGGCGACGGCAGAGACGACTATAAGTACACAATAATCCCAACCGATTACACTCCGGGCATCAGCGTTGCTACCTGTCAGGTATGTAAAGGAACAAAATCCGCTGCCATATCTGCCCTTGTAACAGGCACCGCTATTCTTGATTCACTCAAAATAGATAACTATCTCTATAAGGGACAAACTCCTTACGTAAATATTGCAGGCTATGCAGGCGTAAACGTTTCCTCCTACTACACAGTTTGCGTAGGCTCTAACATAAACGACGACGCCCTTGGCACATATTGGAGTGCAGACACGTTGGCTGACGGCTCTGATTTCTCAAGCGATTATTTTGAACTAAACTTTGGCGACTTTTTCCAAATCGGCGCTTTAAATTTAGTAGTTCCTTATTACTCTAACTGGGGACTTGGAGATGACTGCTACGTTTCATACACAATTGAAGCATTCGTTAAGGACGAAAGTCTTGCAGAAGGCGGCAAATGGGTTTCAATTGGCGAAATGTCAGATAAAAACGCCGTATCAAGCGGTCAAAACGGCTCAATTATGCTTGAGCTTGACTCCCCCATTATGGCAAGCAAGATAAAGGCAACCGTATCTTATTCAACAAGATTTGCTCCCGCTATGGTTTACGAAATTCAAGTGTTTGCAAATACCGATAACGTAAGAGTAGCAGGCTCTCTCTTAAGCAGCGCTGAAGCATCGGTATCAGGCAAGTATAACGACTATGCAGGCGGTGCTGACGCTCTTGTTGACGGCGATATTAACTCAAGCTGGACATCAGGCTGGAGATACGCAAGCGAAGCGTATGCAACATTAACCTTCCCGGGAGAAAAATTCCTCTCCGCGGTTCAGTTTGCAACTCCTGCCCACGCAGGCAGAACTCTTAAGCTGACAATTTTCCAAAACGGTGAGTGGAAGGAAATTGGCACGTACACAGTTCCAAGCAATAAGCAAAATACAGACACCGTTCAGTTTATCGAGGTAAGCGATGACAACGGTGCAGGCGGCATAGCTTGTATGTTTACAATTCCGCTCTTACAAAAAGCAAGCCAAATAAGAATTGACTTCCTTTCCGAGCCACAGTATTGGAACAGTAAGCTTTACTGCTTCGAGCCATATACTATTTTTGAAATTGCAAATAACGTTAACGATTACACAGGCTGTAAGCACCCAAGCGCAAGACCTGTTACAAACGGCGTTGTAGCACCAACCTGTACAACAGCAGGCTATACAACCTACAAGTGTCAGGCTTGTGATTTTACGTTCCGTACAGATGCGACCTCAGCGCTTGGACACAAATTCGGCGCTTATGAAATTACAACTGCAGCCCAAGGCACAGCTAAAGGTATAAAGAGCGCATCCTGCGCAAACAATTGCGGCGTTACAAGACAAGTTACATACACCGAAAGCTACGTTGAAGCAACAATTACTCCATATTACAAGAACGCTCCTTCAGCATGGGCGCAAACCTATGACGACGGTAACTATATCGAGGCTTGCAAATGGTCAATTAAGCAATTCGAAAAGTACCACTACAAGGCTACTATGAATATGTCTATTACCTTCTCTGACGGCTACGTTTCAGAATGGCAGGAAATGTTCGCAACAGGCGCATTCGACTTAGGCTCACACTCATATAAGCACGCAGGTATTTACGCAGGTAAGATAAGCGAAAACAGTATGCTCAACGACGTTGATAAGGCGCATTTCTGGTTTATGGCAAAATATCGCGGACAGCAAATTCTTACCTTTGCAACTCCTAACGGAACTACCTCAGCAAGCACAGCCGACTACGTAACCAACCTTATGGCATCAGGACGTAACGGCGGTCCAAGCTACATCAACCTTATCTCCGATCTTACAACCAAAAAGGCATGGGGAAGCATTAACTGCTACGCCTCCAAGTCAGACCAAACAGAGGGTAACTACGTTCTTGTAGCTAACGGCTCAACAGGCGGTACCTATAAGGTGACTATTGAAATCAAGAACGAAAAGAACGATAAGGGTGAGGATGTAATAAAGGACGGAGTTGTTCAAACCTACAAGTCTTATACTGTTGAATGGACAACAAAGGGCTCATACAAGGCTGCAAACTACGATTCCTTCGTTGAAAACGACTCCGGCGAATACGTGCTTGTTCACAATATCGCCGCTAACGGAACCTTCACAGAAAGAAACGCTGCTGATGAATACAAGTTTGTAAAGAAAACCGAGCTAAAGTCCAATTTTGTTTACGACACAACAGCAGGAACTCTCGTTGACCAATCAACGGTAGAAAACGGCGCAAAGGGCTCCTATATGTACGATCCGGAAACTATGATATTTACTTGGTTTGAGGGCGGTTCTTATGATTTTGACCCTGTAACAAAAGCCTACACCTTCAAGGCTGACGGCACAGGTAAGTATCAGCTTCTCCACACGTCAAAAGGCTCTTATGAAAAGGTAATTGACGAGCTTCTTTCAAAGAATGCATTCACCGTTGAATGTATTCACTCTCTTGAGAAGGAAACCTACTATCGCGGCGGCTTAATCCACTCATCGTACGTTTCAACTATTTCCAAGTATGAATACTTAAAGAAGCAAGGCCTCTGGGTATGCTCATATACCAACCTTACACAGTATCTCAAGGAGTCCTTAAATGCTCACGTTGATACAAAGGAAATCACAGATTCCTCAATCACCCTAACTCTTACAGACGACCTTACCGACTATATGTTCAACCACGCATTAACCATCAAGGTTGACATTCCGGACGATTGGACAAACGTAACAGTTACACAGGGCGGTAAAGCTATCCAGCTTGTAACAAAAGAGGAATACAAGGACAATATGACAGTCGCTAACTGCACAATTATGGACGGCTTCCTCTACGTTGACGCTGTTCCTGACTGTGGCGACATTGTCATCACAAAAGCTCAATAAATAAAATTTCAAGGCGCATTTGCTAAAGCAAGTGCGTCTTGCTTTTTTATATGTCCACCCCTCTCAATCAATCCCTCTTATCTCAACCGCAAATTTAGCGTCAAACAGAGCTGCTCCTTTTAGGCTACTAAACATATATTTATATAAAATTTCAAAAAGCACTTGACAACTGACAAAAACTGTGCTATCATATTTTCTGCAATTAAGCGCCCTTAGCTCAGCGGATAGAGTGCCCGGCTACGAACCGGTAGGTCGAGAGTTCGAATCTCCCAGGGCGCGCCAAGAGAGACTCAGTTGAACCCCTAAGGTTCGCTGAGTCTTTTTTATTTTATTATACCGAATTATACACACAGGACAGAGTTTTTCAACTCTGTCCTTTTTTATTTTAGCTATAATAATTTTATTGAGGCAATTTTCTGCTTCTGTATTTTTGCGGTGAGACTCCAAGATGCTTCTTAAAGAGTCTGCTGAAAAAGTATTGATCACTGTACCCAACGTGCTCGCTGATTTGCTTTATTGACATAGTGGTGCTGTCAAGCATATTTTTTGCAAGCTGAAGCCTTAGCTCGATAATATATTCGTTAGGTGATTTTCCCATTTGCTTTTTAAATTTTGTAAAATACCTTGAACAACTTAGTTTTTCAATTTTTGCAAGATAGGGAATAT
>JAZRIQ010000038.1:0-1764 GCA_045645405.1 Eubacteriales bacterium | reverse complement strand
TAAAGCAAAAGTTTCTCTAAATCGCTTGCGATTGTAAGAAAGCTTTTGTAGTGCTTGTGCAATGAATGCGATAAAGTTTGAGTGAAAAGATGGCGACTCGCCATCCCTTTCGAAAAACGAAATACGCTGTTGTTCTAAAATCTCATTTAAGTGTATTTATTCCTTTGATGCCGTCTTGCCATTGACGCGTTGCTTTGCTTTTTTTGAGAACAAGTCGCATATTATAAATACGGCGAGGTAAATCGGAATGGCTATCAAGGCAATTGCGGGGTAGGTTAAAAATGAAAGCCCGTCAAAGGGGGAGTGAAGCAGGAACATTGAATTTACATCGTATGCCATCTCCTTGGATGCAAGAGCGTAGAAAACGAGGTTGCAATAACCGCCGATAACCGCCATTGCAAAAATCGAAATCACAATGCTTGTGATGTTTCTTTTCACGTCTGTTTTTATATAACCGAACATCGGGAGCAGAAGAACGTTAAAGAGCAGGGTGGCGTGCGCGGCTATGCTCTTGAAGTTTTCGTAATCGGTAAGTGTCGGATTGTTTATGAAATCTACGTTGAAAAACATACCGACAAGAGTAGAAACAATACCGAACCAAAACAGATAATCAGCGAAAAAGACTCCAAGCTTTGACCTTTTATTTCTTAAAAGTGCAAAAATTAAAGCCGACCACATTACCACGTTGCAGGGGTATATGGGTAAAATCAGATTCGGGGTTTGACTTAAATATTCCATCGCGTTACTGCCTGTCAACAGCTTGAATATAAACGAGCTGTAATGGAATACGATAGTAAAAATCGCCGCAATAGCGAGAATAACGTTTTGTGTGCGTTCCTTTTTCACATATTTTTTTATAAGCCATAATCCAAGAGCGATTAAGGCTATGAGTATAAAATTAAAGATTATCAGCTTGTACATAGTCCGGTCTCCAATCTGAACCTTGCGTCTTGCCTTGTCGGAAAACCGCGGCAAGCTCTTTCTTTTGTTGCATTGTATCAAACAAGGTAATTATAACATATTTTTTTGAATATTGCAACAATCTCTATAGTTTTATGATTTTTCGGCAAAAACATCATATATGTGTAAACATAAGTTTTCAAAATCAACACAAAAAGCACAGATATCCACAATGTGTGATGTTCTTAGCGGAGAATTTGGAAATATCGTTAAGTGCAAGCATCGCATTTGTCTGGTCAAACACCTTTTGGGCTAAGCCCAGACCCTTATAACGACAGAAAGAGAGAACAAACCGGTTTATAGCCGAAATGTTCTCTCTTTTTCTGTTGGTTTTTAGTTTAGAGTTATGAGGCTCGTTTTCACTCGCCGTTATGAATTTGCTACGCAAATGTTATGATATGATTGCCAATCAAACCTTAAACTTGGCGAAGCCAATCATAACGATGCGAAGCATCTAATAACTGATAACTTGCCATCAAGGGCAATCATAGTTTAGCGTGAATACTCCGTTAAGAGTATCACGCTAATGGACCTGTGCTTTTTCTTAAAAATTAAAATTTTTCTAAAATACCGTAGTCAGCGTACTCAAAAATTCTTGCATCCTTGTCGGGATTGATTGCAATGACGGTAGTGCTTCCTTCTATTGCTGTGGTATGGTGTATTGCACCCGAAATTCCTACTGCGATATAGATTTTCGGGCTGACGGTTTTTCCCGTCAGACCTATTTGCTGCTCGTACGGTGCTTTATTCATATCAACAAGGCCTCTGGATGCGCCAAGCTCTGCACCGAGCTTTTCGGCAAAG
>JAZRIQ010000037.1:0-61961 GCA_045645405.1 Eubacteriales bacterium | reverse complement strand
TAAAGCTTCCTTCTTCAATTCCGTTAAAGGTAATTACAAAGTCTGCAAACCAGTTTGCATACGGGCTGTTTACCATATCCTGTGCAGTTTGATTTGCAAGGAATTGCATTACGAATGAGAGTGGCATATCAACAGTTCCCTTGTTGAACTTAAGGTCTTTCCATTCGCCTGCAGGAACTGTTACTGCTCCGAGATTGTTTACGTCTGCCGTAGGAGCTGCGCCTACAACATACATGTTGTTGAGATTCTTAATTGCTACGTAACCTGTTGCGCAACGCTCTGCTGAAATATTATCAAAGAATGTACCACCGTAAACTGTGATTGTACCATCACCGTAGAGTGAACCACTGTGAACTGATAAGAATGTACCACCGTTGATTACTACGTTGGCGCCTTCATCGGCATCAACGTTGAAGCCGTTGTAGTTATCCTTACCGTCAAATGTACCACCGTTTATTGTTGTTTGTGAACCGTCCCAAGCAACTACTACATGAGCTGTAATGCCTTCAAGACCGTTACATGTGAATGAACCGCCGTTGATTGTAGCTGTTCCATAGTTGGAAACTGTTGAGTGAACTGACTTTACTGTACCGCCGTTAACTGTTACTGTACCAGCGTTATCAATAGCAAATGTATAGTTCGACGCATTAACGATTGTACCACCGTTCATTACGAATTCAGAATTTGCTAAAATTCCTACTGTTGTAGCGTCATAACCATTTCCAGGGGCATCTCCATCCTCATTTGTTGCGGCAACTGTACCGCCGTTCATTACGAACTTAGAGCCTGCTTGGTTATATACAGCATAACCGCCGTTTGCGTCGATTGCATTGATTGTACCGTTTTCAAGAGTTAAAGTACCGTAGTTGTAGTTACCGCGAGAGTTGATTGCACCGCCACCTACAGTATCCTTAATAGTTAAGTTACCACGGTTCTCAAATGTATAAATGTGTCTGTCTGCACTTGTTGAAGCACCGTTAATCTTAAAGCCTGCAAGGTCAAGTGTTACTGTGCCTGTTACCTCGATTGTTTCTGTGAGTGTAATATTGTCAAGTAATACTACGTTACCGCCTACTGCAATTGCTTCTGCAAGGGACTCGTACTTAGTTTCGCCAACTTGTGCTACATAGTTGTACTTAACAACCATATATACGCCGTCAACGTTTCTAAGTGCGTATTCATCACCGCTAATACCAATGTATGGTGTGTATTCAGTGCAATCTGCCTTTACATTAAGTGTAATGTTAGATACATCAAATGTGCTTGAGCCTGCTGGTGCAACGTAAATATAAGCTACGTTACCGCCTGTTACATTGATTGTTGCCTTGTTAGCATATACATTTGTGTTTTGAGCCCATACGTAACCAACCTTACCGCCTGTTACATTGAGTTCGTTATTGTTTGTTGTGCTGCATAAGAACATACGGATACAGTATCCACTTGCTCCGCCACATACTTCGCCACCGCTAATGTTTACAAAAATGTCTTCATTAGTTACTGTGAATGTGTCAATAGCATATGCAATGGCTTGCTTACCTGCTACGCAGTTAATCTTACCGCCTTCAATATTCAATGTACCATAGTTACCGATTGTACTAATTGATGCGTTGCTGTTTCTCTCGCCTGTGTAGGTTAAGCAGATTTCGCCAACCTCTTTAGTTGAGTTTGTAATTGTTAATGTACCATTATTCTTAATAGCGAATGTTGTTCCGTTTACACTTGCAAGAGTCATTGTAATATCAAAGCCTGCAAGGTCAAGTGTTACGTTGCCTGTTACCTTGATTGTTTCTGTGAGTGTAATATTGTCAAGTAATACTACGTTACCGCCTACTGCAATTGCTTCTTGAAGTGATTGATACTTAACCTCGCCGATTTGTGCTACGTAGTTAGCTTCAACGATACCATAAGTACCGTCACCGTTTGCCTCGCATACAAAGCCCTCTGCGCAGTACGCTTCAGGAACAGCCACATTATATGTACCGCCCTTAACTGTGAAGCCTTCGCCTGCTGCGTATGAAACTAACTTACCGTTATATGTACCGGAAAGAATAGTTGTTTTGCCGTAACTGTTAGTATATGTACCAACAGATGCAACTTCTTGTTCTGTGTATTCTACACCACTTGATGCACGGTTGTAGAATTTGTTGTTGTTTTCAACTACGTTGTTTTCAAGAACCGCTGTACCAACTGTCATGATAGCTACTCCTGAAACAGGACCAACCTTTGCATTTGTTTGGTATGCTGCACTATTCTTGAATGTATTGCCACTAAATACGTGGTTGTAACCGCTATACTCATTGATACCGTAACATACGTTATTAGCATGTGAACCGTAAACGTTGTTACCGTCAAATGTACAGTTTGTAATTATTGAATCTGAACCAAGGTGAATTACGCCACGGCCATCCGGCTTTTCTGCATTTGCGTCGCCAACCGTGTTATTTTTAAACGTTGTTTGATCAATATATAGGTAACTGTTTTCAGCACTGTTAAGATTTGTATAAATCAATGCTGTGCAAAGAGCTAAATTGTTTTCAAACTTACTGCTCTTAATTTCAATTTTGCCTGTAAAGTAGTCACTTGATGGACCGATATCCATAAGCATACCGCCCTTACAGTTTGTAACGTTAAGATTAGTTGCTGTGAAGTCCGTGTTATAAACACGCATTATAGAATAATCTGTTTTTGTTCCCTTTGCAACGTCACAATTATCAAAGTAAACGTTTTCCAATACAAACTTATCAGAATTTTCAAGTCTAAGAATTACTGCTGATACGTTTGACTTAACAAAGTTCTTGAACGTAACGTTCTTAATTGTAGTTTCGCCACAGTTATAGAAGTAAACTGCTTGGTAACCGTAGTTAGCGTCTGCCTTGCCGGAAATGCTATAACCGTTACCGTCAAAAATAATTGACTTGTTTACTGTTATGCCTGCATTGAGAACTACGTCACTAAGAAGTGTGATTGTTTGGCCGTCAGTTACAGCCTTAAACGCATCCTCGATTGCGAAATAGTATGCTCCATTAACCGTTGCAACTGCGTCGCTAACCTTGCAGCCCTCCGGAAGGATAACGTTTTCTGCATTACCACCTGTTAACGTACCGCCATTACCAAATAAGCAACCAAGTGCATAATCGTCACCTGAAATTTCAACGTTAGAAGCGGTTAGGTTAGTACCTATTGTGTTTGCTCCTCTTGCGTTACCGAGAATAGCAGCCGCTGCGCCGTAGTTACCCCAGATGTAAAGAGGTTCTTCAGCATCACCTGAAACTGTGCAGTTAGAAATCTTTGTGCCATCTCCGCCGTAACCCATAATTGCACCAACGCTCCAGTAGCCACTAAGGATGTAGCTGGTTTCCTCTGCGTTAACTGAGCAATTATCGATTGTTGTATAGCCGTGACCTACAATACCGCCAACATAAGCACAGCCGTCAATGTAGATATAGCCTGAAAGATGAACGTTAGAAACAGTTGTATTGCCGCCTGCATTTGCAATAACACCGGCAACGTAGTCACCGTGACCTGTTGTCCAATGGTCTGTTACGTTTGCACTAACGTCAACGTTTTCAAAGTTGATATTCTTTACGCAAGCGCTTTGCGTTTCGTCATACGAACCAACGCGAGCGAAGAAACCAAGGTGACCTCCGTCTGCATTGATGTAAAGGTTTGAAATTGTGTGTCCATCGCCATCAAATGTGCCGAGGAACGCCAAATGGTCACCAACAGAGTTTGTTCCGATAGGTGTCCAGTTAATACCGTCTAAATCTATATCGGTTGTTAACTTAACGTATTGACCCTTAAATTGATTAGAGCCGTCAGACGTATATGTGTTAACTGTGTCTCTGAACCAAATTAAGTCCTCAAGGCTCTCAATAAGGAATGGGTCAGCCTCTGTACCATTTCCCTTTAAGCCTGTCTTTTCAGCAGGAGCGATATCTTCACCGTCGCCTGCAATACCGTAAGCATCAAATTCTACTGTGTTTGAGGCAGTTGATTTGAACTGGTTGCCTGCATTTTCATCGGTAACCGCCCAAATAAGCTCCTTCATTGCATCTGTTAAAGCGTTTCCGTCAGGAGCATATTTTGTGTCTGCCCAAATCTTGATTGCCGCACGGTCAGCTTTACCGCTAAGACCCCAAGATTCAAATACGTTATTAGTAAACGTAATGCTATTTGCATACGTTACTGCACTACCCTCGCCACAGCCTTGAACTGTAATAGCGTGTCCGCTAACGTTCTTAAGTGTGTTGCCGTCAAGCGCTAAGTCATAAGCAGTAGCGTGTGGAACAACAAATACGCCGTAGCCGTTTGCTGCCGTGCCGATTGAGCCGTCAAGCGTGTTGCCGTCAAGTGTGAAGCTCATACCCTCACGCGCAGATTTAATTGTAAGCTGAGCCGCTGTGCTGTTTGAAACAACGCAGTTAGCATCGTTGGAAATAACGGTTAAGGTACCGTTTACTGTTAAGCCGTCAACTGTAAACGTGCTGTCGCTTCTGTCAACGTTGTTATCAGTATGGCTACCGTGATAGCCAATTTCAATGTTACCGTTAATTACTACACCCTCAATAGCAGTAATCGTGATGTTCTTTTTGCCGTTAAGCTCAACGAACTGGTTAGCAGTTGCTGTGAAGCTGCTCAAGATAACAAGTGTTTCGCCATCCTTGAGAGCCGCAATAGCTTCGCCAAGTGTTTTATACTTAACGCCTCCTATTTGTGCAGCGTAAGCTACCTCCGGTGCTTTTGTGAATTCACCGCTTTCATTATCGAACGTGTATCCCTCTACACTACCTGTGCCACCCTTTGAACACACGAAGGTCAGGTTGTCACCGCCGATAATTTCATGACCCGCGGTTCCTAACGAGTGACCGTTTACGTCGATGATGACATTTCTACCGGTAACGTCTAAATCATCCATAAGATCGAAATCCTCGTACATTACGATCTCAAACGTTGGAATTCCTTCGATACCAAACATCCATGCATTATCAGCGAAGACATAAAGACCATCTAATGCTGATTGGATGTTAAAATCACTTGTGGAATTAGAACCATCAACATCAAATGCCAGTGAGCCATCTTCGCTATAGATAGCGCCGTAATAGCCTCTTGCAAGATCGGTTTCCGGTTTGCTTGCAAAAACAGAAATTGACATGGCGAGTGTCAAAACGATTAATGCTAAAACAAGACCGAGAATTCTTTTTGTGTTTTTCATTCTTTTTTCTCCTTTTCTGAAAAATTTCGAATTGATTTGTAAAGATACAACAATAGGCATTTCAGTTCTTGCGAACACCTTGCAGGCACAGTGTGACATGTGCCCGCATGCCTACTGTGTGCCTTATTATTATAGGTTTACGCTCCAATTTTATCACAAACAGTCAGAAAATGCAAGACCCTATAAAATATTAGTACCTGTAAATAATTATTTTGTAGCTTTGCACAAATTATCACCTAAAATCAATCTAAATACTGCGCATATTCGTTAAAATTGCATAACCCTAAATCGGTTAGCGTTCACAAATGGTTAACAAAAATTTTACATTTAGTTTTCCACGCACTGTCCTCACACCAGTGCATTTCACACAAAAAAACGAGTTTTTGTGAGAAATAACAGCCCGTTTTTAGTTGAAAAAGCAAATCATTATCGTTGCTAAAATCAACCATTAAATCTCAGCTTTCAAGGGGATTTTTCAACCTTTTTTAGACTTAAAAAACACGACAGCAACACCGCGCGCGTTGTACCACAAGGTTCTTCCATTTTCTTCAAATCTAATTAAGGTTAAATATTGAATTGTCCCCTTTTTTTAGTTATAATATGTTTAAAAGGGGGTAGCAGATGTATGTATCGCAGACTTAGAGACCTAAGAGAAGACCATGATCTCACGCAAACCGAAGTAGCAAAAATGCTTGGCATGTCCCAAACAGGCTACTCAAAATATGAAACCGGCGAGAACGATATTCCAACAGATGTCTTAATTAAATTAGCGAAATTTTACAACACCAGCATTGACTACCTATTAGGACAGACTGACAGCAAGCGCAGACACAAATAGCAAAACCATAGCTCTTTTTAAGCTATGGTTTTTGTTTTATCAGATATTTCACGGTAATTTTACAGCCCTTCCACAGAAAAAGCCGATACGGATTTAATCCGTATCGGCTTTTTAACTACCCTTATTAGCGCAAAAGCTAATAATTTCGGCTTTTATTATAGTAATATGTACATTAGTCCAAAGGCAACGCAAATAATTCCGATAACAACGAGCATTGGAAGAAACATAGCCTTTACGGTACTGAAATAGGTATTCCATTGTGCTTTAAAGCCGGAATTGGGTCTGTCAAGGCGCTCGATCTTATTGTTGTCACGGCGTTTTCTACCAACACCGGACATATCCGCAATCGTTCTGCCATCGTCTACATACTTTACCTTTTTCTTTTTATCCTTGCTCATTATATCGTCTCCCTTCTCAAGCAAATAAGTTGCTTTGCCGGTTTAGTCTTCTTGTGAATACAAATGACAAGCCGTAAAGTGTCCCGGCTCGTATTCCTTGTACTTTGGACAAACCGTTTTGCAAATTTCCATAGCCTGCGGACAGCGAGTATGGAACTTACAGCCCTTAGGAGGATTTGCAGGCGATGGAATATCGCCGTTTAACACTATTCTGTTCATCTTCTCGTCAGGATTTGGATTTGGAATCGCAGAGAAAAGCGCTTTTGTATATGGGTGCAACGGATTATCAAAAATATCCTTCTTTGCACCGTACTCAACCATTGAACCAAGATACATAACGCCAATCTTATCCGAAATAAATTTAACAACGGACAAATCGTGAGAAATAAACAAATAAGTAAGACCCATTGACTTTTGAAGGTCCTTCAAAAGGTTGATAATTTGGGCTTGTATCGACACATCAAGGGCTGAAACAGGCTCATCGCAAATAACAAGGTCAGGTCTTACAGACAGCGCTCTTGCTATACAAATTCTCTGTCTTTGACCGCCGGAGAACTCATGAGGATATCTTTCGTAGTAGTAATCACGAAGTCCGCACTTCTCCATTAAATCCATTACGTATTCCTTTACCTGCTCTTTCGGCACGATATTATGTACCAAAACAGGCTCGGAAAGAATGTCACCAACGGTGCTTCTTGGCGGTAATGATGAATACGGGTCCTGGAAAATAATCTGCATTTTTGTACGGATAGGACGCATTTCCTTCGTACTGTAATTCGTTATATCCTCGCCATTAAAAATAATTTGACCGCCATTAGATGGATGAAGCTTCAAAATAGTTCTGCCCATTGTCGTCTTACCGCATCCACTTTCACCAACAATACCCAGCGTTTCACCCGCGTTTAAGGTAAATGAGGCGTTATCAACGGCAACAAGCTCTTGAAGAACCTTTCCTGTTAAGGATTTCTTAATCGGGAAGGTTTTTCTTAGATTTTTTACCTCTAAAATAATATTCTTTTCCTCAGCCATTTTGCTCCTCCTCACAGTACAGGTGACACGCAACGTAGTGAGTATCACTTAACTTTATCATTTCCGGATATTCGCCCGAGCATTTTTTGATGCATCTGTCACAACGCTCCTTAAAGAAGCAATGCTTAGGCATATTGATTGGATTAGGAACGTTTCCGGGAATATTAAATAACGTATCGCTGTCTGATTGCATAGTTGGCTTTGACTTTTGAAGTCCTATTGTGTATGGATGCATTGGATTATGGAAAATCTCTCTTACAGTACCCATTTCAATAACTCTTCCTGCGTACATTACAACCACGTAGTCAGCCATTTCGGCAATAACGCCAAGGTCGTGAGTGATAAGCATAATAGAGCCGTCCATTTTCTCCTTAAGGTCGGAAAGGAGATCCAAAATCTGAGCTTGGATAGTTACGTCGAGCGCTGTTGTCGGCTCGTCCGCAATAATAAGCCTTGGATTGCACGCAAGCGCCATAGAAATCATAACTCTTTGACGCATACCGCCTGAAAGCTCGTGGGGATAGGCATTATATACACGCTCAGGCGCTGCAATTCCTACAAGATTGAGCATTTCAAGAGATTTAGCCTTTGCACTTTCCTTTGTTGCGCCCGGCTGATGAATAAAGGTAACCTCATCAAGCTGATTACCAATAGTAAACACGGGGTTAAGAGAGGTCATAGGCTCTTGGAAAATCATTGATATCTGTCTGCCTCTTATTCTATGAATTTCATTCATAGGCATTTTGGCAATATCATATACCTTTTCTTCCATTTCATATTTAGGTGTTCCGTCGGAATTCGTCTCTCCTGTTGGAACAGGATTTCCCTTTTCGTCACGTTTAAAGTCGGATGCTTTAAAGCGGATTGAACCGCCGGCAATCTGACCTTGAGGTCCTTGTAAAAGACGCATAACCGACATACTTGTAACGCTCTTTCCGCATCCGCTCTCGCCAACGATACCAACCGTCTTGTGAAGCGGAATATTAAAGGAAACGCCGTTTACAGCCTTAACTATGCCTTGGTCTGTAAAGAAATAGGTGTTAAGGTTGTCTATTTCAAGGATATTACCGTCATCCTTCATTTCCGTTGTAAATTCGCTTTCCGGCTTCTTCTTCCATTTTTCCTTTTCAAGAGCCATCATAGCCTTTTTATTTTCTTTGGCTATTTTGCGAATTTCTTTACCTGTTAAATAATGCTTTTCTGCCATAGTTACCTCCTCATCTTAGGGTCAAGAGCATCTCTTAAGCCGTCACCTACAAAGTTGAAGCCTAAAACAGCGATAATGATACAGATGCCCGGAGGTCCCCATATATTGAAATAGTTTTGTAGAATGTTTACGTCGTTTGCAGAGTTAATCATCGTACCCCAAGCCGCATATTTCTCAGGTGCGCCAAGTCCCAAATAGGATAAGGACGCCTCGTAAAGAATCATACTGCCAAGGCTGAGGGTCATTTGAACGATGAGCTGTGGCATTACGTTTGGCACAAGGTGCTTAAAGATTTTTCTGAAGGTTGAATATCCCATAGCCTCTGCCGCAACCATATATTCCTGCTCACGGAGTGAAAGAATTTGTCCACGTACAAGTCTTGCTGTACCTGACCAGGAAATAATGGTAAGGAAAGCCATAAGATAATAAATTCTGTACTGCAAGTCAATTCCCGCCGCCTCAACAAGCGTACCTACGATAAGCAGGATTGGGAAGCCCGGCAAGCACATTAAAATATCACAAATTCTCATTATGATATTATCAATAACTCCGCCAAAATATCCCGAAATACCGCCAAATACAACGCCAAAAAGCGTTATGGCAAATACGGACAAAAAGCTGATGGTAAGTGAAATTCTTCCACCAATCATAATTCTTGCAAATACGTCTCTTCCGTTTTTATCTGTTCCAAGAGGATGATTTTTGTCAGGCTTGGCAAAGAAGTTGTTGGTTTTTCCTGTTTCTATAACCTGATAAAACAAAACGTTACCGTTTTCATCCTTAACGGGCGAATACTTATAGTCTACCTTACCGGAATTATCAACCTGGGTTGAATCCCAATTGTTATAAACGATAGGTCCAATCCAGCAAAAAAGGAACAATGATACTATCATTATAAGTCCGACAATACTGAGCTTTGAGCGGAAAAATCTGCGAAGCACCATTTGCATTGGAGACATGAGCTTGATTGTGTTCTCATGAAGCTCCTCTTTTTCCTCATCAGCCTCAGGCTTACAGTCGGTTTTCGTTCCCTCATTGTGCATTAAATATTTTTTATTTTCGTCAGAGGATGCATCGCTTGACAGCATAGCACTTCTTTTTACGATTTCTTGTTCACGTGCGTTTTCGTTATTCATAGCATCCTCCTTCTTTAAAGTTTCATTATTTTGCATAGCTTACCTCACTTATGAGAGCTTTACTCTTGGGTCAACCCAAGCGTACATAAGGTCAGCAAGCAATACGCCTATTACGCTAAGAAGCGCAAGGAACATATTGTATCCCATAATAAATGGAATGTCTGCCGCTACCATTGCTTCAAACGCCTTGTTACCAATACCCGGCAAGCCAAATACCTGCTCGGTGATAATTGCGCCCGAAAAAAGCGACGGAAGCAAGCCTGCAAGAGACGTTACAAGAGGAATAAGTGTATTTCTGAAGGCGTGCTTATAAATAACCTTCTTTTCCTTAAGTCCCTTTGCTCTTGCTGTTCTTATATAGTCGGAATTGAGAACCTCACGCATATTTGTTCTTGTCATTCTCATTCGTCCGCCTATACTCAAAATTACAACAGTTAAAATAGGTATAAACATGTGCTTTATGTAGTCGATAAACAAGGCTATGCCCGTTAGGGTTTTAGTATAATCTCGAATATCTGACGGTGGGAACCATCCCAGCTTCATAGCGAACACATCCTTGAGGATTTGTCCGAAAAAGAAGGACGGTAAGGATATACCTATCATAACTAAAATAGTAACAACGTAGTCACGGATTGAATATTGGTGAGTTGCTGCCGTTACGCCGAGAGGAATTGCTATCATAAACTCAAATACGGTAGCAATAAGGGCAACCGCAAAGGATACACCCATATATTTTTTTATAACCTGCGTTACGGGAACGCCGTATTTAAAGCTGTCACCAAAATCAAGCCTGCACAGATTTCCAAGCCAGTTTACGTATCCGCGTATAATTCCCATGAAGGAATCATCCTCAAGACCGTAAAGCTTCTTCATATTAGCTACGGTTTCTTCCGGAATCGTTGCTCCGTTTTGGCTTAGCTGCGCTATCTTATCGTCGATAAAGCTTACAGGCATACATCTTATCAAAATATAGATAATAAGAGATACGCCAAGCAAAATAAGTATCGACAAAAGCAATCTTTTTATAATGTATTTTAGCATAGCTTCTCCAATTCTTTGATTTATTCGTTCACTTGTAAATGAGCAATAGCTGAGTCAAGCAGCGGTCGATTGATTAAACAAAGCGTTTGGATAACGACCGCTGTCTACTGCCTTTCATCTGCTGTCTATAAATTAGTCAGCAAACTCAATTTCCCAAATTCTGTCAAGTGGGCTTGAATATGGATTTAATTCATCCTTAGATGGAAGTGAATCCTTATCAATAATGTTGGAGTCGAATGCGTAAAGAACGTCTCTTTGGTATACAGGAAGCTCGATAGCTAAGTCAAGCACGTATCCCATAGCTTCCTTATAAAGTCTCTTTCTTTCGTCCTTGTCGTCTGTTTCACGAGCGTCGTCAATTACCTCACTAAGCTTACCGAGGATATCGTTTTCTTCCTCGTACTTGGTTTGGTTAGACTTGATTTCGCGGTAGCCCCAAGCAAGTGTGCTTGTTGCGGTTGAATCCTTGTGGTAAACCTGATACATATCAGGGTCGATTGTTGAGCCCCAAGCAGCAGCCCATACTGTGAGTGAGCCTGTTGAAAGCTTTGTGAGTGCCTGTGTATCAGGAACTACTGAAATATCCCAACCGCACTCGTTAAGAATTGATTGAGCCTCCATAAAGATTGTATAACATGGATGGTCGTCAACGTTTGCACCTGCAATTGTAAAGGTGAGCTTAAGTCTTGAGTCACCCTCAGAAGCATTAACCTGTGCCATATAGTCCTTAATCATTGAAATAGCATCTTCTCTGTTAAAGTTGATAGCTATATACTCCTTACCGTTATCACGGTCAGGTGAATTACCGTCCATCGGATACGCCCAGCTTACAAGTGACATTGGCCAATAGATTGTTTCAGCAGTACCGGTTACGTAGTATTGCTTTCCAAGAGCTGTGTTCATAGCAGCCATAATAGCCTTACGAAGCTCAAGGTCCTCTACCTTACCTGCGTTAATACCGATATAACCGTAACCGAGCTGGTCTGTGCTCATATTAACGATACCCTTATCAGCGAGCTTTTGAAGCTGTTCCATATTGTACGGTGTGTACTGTGGTGAGATGTAGTGAACTGCACCTGTTGAAAGGTCGTTCAATGCGTTTGAAGCGCTTGTAACCCTGTATCTGATTTTTTCAATCTTAGCATTTTCCATATTTCCAACAGTATGGAAGTTCTCGTTTCTCTTGAAATAAACTGCATTGTTGGAATAGAAGCCTGTAATCAAGTCAGTGTCTGTGTTAGCTGCATTTGTTGCTTGATATGCGCCTGCACCAAGAGGAACCTTAACGTTTCTTATTGACTGAATTTCATCCTTCATAAAGTTAAAGGAGCCGTATTCTACGCCAAAACGGTTCTTTGAAATATCAACAATCTGATTAGGTGCATAGTAGTGCTGTGGAGCAACTGCAAAAGCGAAGTTCCAAACAGCCTTAGGGTCAACGCCGTTGATTGTGATTTGGAGAATATCGTATTCTCCCTCATCTGCAACTGTACCGTCTGTGTTGTGGTTGTCAGCTATTGTATAAGTTGTTCCGTTTACCTGGATTTGTGTTCCCTTCTTGTCTGTATGACCGAGAGATACGATACCTGAAATATTTGGAATAGCAAGTAAGCTTTCGCCGCACTTAGCGCACACCTTAGCGCTCTTTTCGTTCTGGTGACCGCACTCTTCATTTGGACACTTGCCGCTTGTTGCCGCATTTGAAGTAAGTAAAATTTCCTTACCCTTTGCAGAATATTCTGTCTTTAATGTATTAGCTGTTGCCCAGTATTGAAGAATAATATGAAGCTCGCTTGATACCTTTGTATCATATACGTATTTAACAGCAGAAGCCTTGTCCTTAACTACGTCTGTGCTGTAATCAAGGATTGCTTCCTTAATTTTTGTTCTGTCAATCTTTCCGTCTTCGTCCTCTTCATAAACTATTGTTACGAAGCCCTCAGCATACATAAAGGAGATGATTTCGTCAAAGCCGGTTCTAATGACGCTTCCGCCCTTTGATTCCTTAACAGGAGCGCTCTTGTACGGTTCTTCAGTATATGAATCCTTTGCCGCAGCATAGTCTCTTTCAAGCTCTTCCTTGAAAAGCTTAACTGTATTTTCGTAGTCAGCCTTCAATTGAGCCTTTGCTTTTTCCTGAAGGGTTCCGTCAGCCTTGTATTTAGCAATTTCAGCCTCGGTAAAGATAGCCTCAATGTAACCGTCGTTTACTGTGTGTTTTGCAATTTCTTCGAGCATCTTATTATAGTCAGCATCGTATGTGCCTTCAGTTTGAGTAGCACCTACCTGCTTATAGAGGTTTATAAGCTCGTTTATACGGTTGTTTGCGTGTGTTAAAGCACCGCTTGAAATAGCATCGTCAGCAGATGTATCGTCGTCGTCAACGAAAGTCTGTGTTCTGTATGCCTTTAAGCCCTTAATATCTGTTGAATACATTGTTGATGAGCCTGTGTAAACAGGGTCAAGATAAACGTAAAGATTGAAAAGCACGTCGTGCATTGTAAGTGGCTTTCCGTCTGAATACTTAATGCCGTTTTTGATAACGAAGGTATATGTAGTTTCATCACTGTCAGCACTGTATACAGTCTCATAGTCCTTAACTACCGTTGCCTCGTCATCACCGAAGGCTTCTTCGATTTCACCGTTTACGTATTTGTTTGTAATCATACCGATTTGAGTCATTGATACGATTGTTCCGTCTGCAGCAGTTGTTGAAAAGAATGGGTTAAATAAGCCGTCAAGCTCTTCGGACATAAGTACCAAAGCATCAGGGGTCTTTGAGCCGCTTTTTCCGCCACATCCTGAGAACAACGCTACCGTGCTAAGACACATAACAATGCAAAGCACTAAAGCAAGAATTCTCTTCTTCATTTTATTTTCCTCCAAAATTTTTTACAATTTAATTATTTTTTTACAAAAGTCAAGGTAATATAACCGTTTTCTTCATTCACCTCAATTGTAAGCGCCTCGGTGTTGCCCGTTACGTGACAGACAATAGCCGACATATCAATACCTGTATTGATAATGTTACCTGAAAGCTTACCTATCGAATATTGAGCACCGTCGCTGAAAATATCCGAGCTGATATTAAACGTTCCGTTTGCCGATACGTTTTCAATAGAAGCATCTTCCGAAATAGTTCCTGCAAGCATACCGAAGGAAGCTCCCTTGATACGTGAGCCTGCATTCATATTATAGGTTACGTTTTCAAATGTTACGTCCTTAATAACAGCGCCTGCATCAAAGCCTCCGAACAATCCTCCGCGCGTTATGCTGGCGTCGCCTTGATTTACTGTAATGTTAGACATCTTATGTCCGTTTCCGATGATTTGTCCCTTAAAGCCTTCCTTTGCAAGGGTGCTTGACCAAACTATGCCTGTAAAGTCCAAATCAGCTTCAATGATATAGCATCCGTCAACACGGCTGTTATCCTTAAATTGCTTTGGTGTTGCAATTTTAAACCATACTCCGTCCATATATCTTGTATAGATTTCAACTGAACCGTCACCCTTAATCGTACCGGTTTCGTAGTCCACAGGACCGCTTACCGTGCCGGATAAAAGTTCACCGAAATCCTTTGTAAAGGATGCTTCCTTAAAGGTTTTTCCCTCTACTGTCGGTAATGACTTAACATCCATTTTACCTGTTTTGTCGTTCCAATGCGGAAGCTCAATTTCAAGAGCCTCCTCTGACAAAAGAACGTCAAATTCGCCGTTTTCGTTTTCAACGTATACGTTAAATACAAAGCTTGGAACCCATGCGGCATAAAGAGTTAAAACGTTTTCCTCGGAGGAATAAATTTTATCAGGGTCAATTTCCAACCTTGAAGTTTCAAAATCCCATCTGCCGGAATATGTATAGCCCTGCTCTCTGCCTGATACCGACGTTAATTCGCCGTAAGCATCAAGTGGATTTCCGTTTTCATCAACACGAAGCTGTCTATCGGTATACCAACCAACAAAAATACTCTTGCTCTTTGATATTTCATAAACTACCGTGCCTCTTCTTGAATCATTTGGAGCAATTAAGGAAATTTCCTTTTTGCCATTCTTGTTAGTACTTAAGCTATTTAAGTTAAACACGTCCACAATGGAAACGTCTTCTGTTTCTGCAAAAAGACCGCCGTTAGCATCAAAGCGAACACTTACGTTATAGCCATCACTATTAAGCTGTTCGTAAGGCGTATCCCATTGGGAGCAGGATGCTACAATGCATATAGCAAGTAGCATCACTGTTATTAGTAAAAATCTTATTTTATTGTTCATTGTTGTCCTCCGATGTTGCCTCGCTCTCATCCTGTGCATCTTTCTTGTCAGCTGCGTTATCAGATGATTTTTCCGCTTCGGCAGCTTCTGTATCTACTTCAGCGTTAACTTCGGAATTTTCTTTTGTTTTTTCAACGTTTTGAGCATCAACTGCTACGCTCTTGTCCTTCTTGCTCATAATAAGCAATACAACGAAGCCGCCAATTGCAGCAGCCGCAACGATAGAAAGAATAACGATAGCCGCTACTGCTCCGCCGGGAAGCTTATTCTTGCTCGGCTCTTCATTATTGTCCCCGCCCTGATTTGGTACGTCAGGGTCTTGGTTGCCGTCATTTTGTAAGAACTCAAGGTCAGAGATACGCTTTTCAGCAGCAGTTAATTTAGCGTACAAGCCGTTTTCATCAACTATGGATTTCTGCTCGTTAGTCATAATCTTGTTGTAAAGTGCTCTTGCAAGCTCAACAAGCGCCTTATCCGATAAAGCTACCTTTTCAGGTAAGTTGTTGATAGCCGCAATTACGCTTAATGTAATATCATCAGGAGCAATATCACCGTCAACAACAACGTCAAAGTATTGCTTGAAGATAAATGAATTGTAATTCTGTCCGTTTGCAGGTCTTACCATAACAAGCTTATTTGCAACCTTACCAACGTAATCAACGAAGTTAGCTCCGTAATAGATATTGGTAGGATCGCCCGTTACGTTATACATAAAGTAATCTGTAATTCCAAGACCAGGAATAACGATAGGGTTACCGCTTACATCAGTAAAGTCGTAATCTCCGCTTGCAGGAAGATTTTCCATTGAAGCGTAGTAAGAGTAATCGTATTCCTCCTCAAGTATAGGAGCATTGTAGCTGCTAAAGGATACCACAGCAAGTGAATCACAGCCGTAGAATGCCTTGTGACCTATGGAAGCAACCGTTCTTGGAAGCACTACCTTTTGAATATCGCTTCCCGCAAATGCAAAGGCTGAAATTCTTACTGTTGTATCTGCAACGGTAATGCCGCTTTCACCTCCTGCATAAGCAACGAGAACAAGTCCGTTCTTAACAGTCTTATAAATTGAACCGTCAATTATCTTAACAGTATCACTTATATCGTAGGTGTATATTGTCTTTTCGTAATCCTTGCCGTTAAAGCTTTCTTTAACTGTCTTGCTAAATGGCTTTAATATGCACATAGCAAACGGATTTTCACCGATATAGGTGAGTCCGTCTCCGAGAACTAACGTAATTTCAGTTTTGTCCTCTTTCATAAATGCAAAGTCGCCAATATAAGTAGCCTTGCTTAAATCAAGATTTTCAAGCGGTACGTAAGCGAATGCATAGCTATCAATCTTAATTGCATTTTCAAGACCGACAATCTTATCGAGGCTCTCACAGTATGAGAATGCGCCCTCCAAAATTGTGATTTCGTTAACTGTTTCTCCGTTGTTAAAATAAACCTCTGTTAATTCGTCAACGTAAACGAATGCATATTTGCCGATTTCCTTAACGCTGTAAAGCTCTGCTTTCTTAACAGCCGTTTCCGCAAATGCCTCTGTGCCGATAATTTCAACGCCCGAAAGGTTGATTTCCTCTAAAATACAGCAGTTAGCAAAGGCTCTTTGTGAAATATTCTTAACTCCCTCGCCAAGGGTTACCTTTGTAAGCTTTTGAGAGTGAGCAAATGCCTCTTGACCAATAGATGTAAGCGCGCTCAAATCAATTTCAGCAAGCTGTGAAGCGTAGTAAGCATAGTTGTACGTGCCGTCATCGTTTTGGTAAATGCTGCTACGCATATCAGATGTAAGATACTTATAAAGAACGTCACCTGAGAATGCATAATTGCCAATTTCTACAACCTTTGATAAATCAATATCAACAAGGCTGCATGCGTTATAGAATGCATAGTTGCCGATTTTTGCGCCCTCACCAAGCTCAACGCTTGTTAATTCAGCGCAGCCATAGAAAGCGCTGTCTCCGATTTCTACGTTGTTACCGATTTTAAGGCTTGTAATCGGTGAAATATAAACGAAATAGTAAATCTTCTTTCCGTCAACCTCATAGAAGTCGTTCTTGTAGTTTCCTTCAAGCATATTGTTAAAGCGGAATGCGTCTGTGCCAAGCTTAACGTTATTTCCGATTTCAATGGACGTAAGTCCCTTGCAATCTCTGAACGCGCCCTCTCCAACTGTAACTCCGTCAGGAATAATAACGCTTTGTACCGCTGTTTCAGCGTATGCATAAGTTCCTATTTCCTTAACGTTCTTGAAGTCGTGTGTTTTTGTTATTTTCGTATTGTGGAATGCGTACGTGCCAATCTTTGTAAGAGCGCCAAGCTCTATTTCTGCAAGTTCAGTACAGCCTGCAAACGCATAATCGCCAACCTCTGTTACAGTTTTGATTGATACCTTTGTAAGCTTATTGTTACCGGAGAAAGCACCCTTTGCAATAGACGTAATTTTGTCATCGTCAATTATCAATTCGCCGCTTACACCCGGAGAAACGTAGAGAATCTGTGTTCCATCATTATTTAATATATAAGGCTTCTTTGAAACAGAATAGAATACTCCGTTGCCCTCTTCAACAGTAAACTCTGTTACCTCTGCGCCTCTGAATGCATACTCACCTATCTGCATAACGTCCTTGCCGATAGTTACTTTTGTGAGTGAAGTACATCCGTCAAGCAATCCCGTTGGAATTACCTGTGCGTTAAGTGAAATTTCCACAAGAGATGAACAGTCTGCAAAAGCACACATACCAAGCTGCATTTTATCAGCCTTAAAGGTTACGCTCTCTAAATTCTTTGCGCCGTAGAATGCGTATGCGCCCACTGACTGTGTTTTATCAGATAAGGTTACCTTAGTGAATTCATTTTCGCCTGCCTTCTTTGTAATCCAGCCGGCTTCGCCTGTTACCTTGTCTTCATAATAGTCTGTAATTAAGCCGGTTGCGAATGCATAGTTTGCAACTGCCGCCGCATTGTCAAGCTTGATTTCACCCTTAAGGTTACATCCGTAGAATGCGTATTGGTTAATGAACTTAACGTTTTCAAGTCCGTTTACCTTCGTTAACTTGCTACAGCCGTAGAACGCTCCTTGGTCAATCATCTTAAGTGTTGACGGAAGCGTAACTTCCTCAAGCGCTGTTAAATTAGCAAACGCGTAAGCACCAATAGTTTCAACGCCCTCGGGGATTATTACTGATGTAATAGTATCATCGCCCACAAACCACATCTTGTAGGTTTCGTTTGAATCAGGATCAATTTCCCATGCCTGCTTTGGAACGTACTTGTAGTTTGAGAATGCAAACTGACCGATTTGAGTAATCGCAAGGCTTTCTTTAATAACTACAGCACCGCCGTTACCGAAATAATTAGTAAGCATAGGTCCTGAGTTTTTGTATGGATCCTTAACCGTTATATTGATTGCCTTAGAATAAACGGTGCTCTTTCCGTCCATATATACTTTAGCGGTAATTGTAGCGTATCCTTCCTCATTAGCCGTTATCTGACCGTTTGCATCAACGGTGGCAATCTTATCGCTACTTGTAGTAAATTCAATTTTTGTTGCGTCAGGGAAATAAGCGTCAAGCACGTAGCGAATAGTAACCTTTTCGCTTGGGTACATTGAAAGCTTATAATTTTCACCGACGAACTTCATTTCGTCGCCCTCCATACCTAATTCTCGGTCCATGGAGTTCATAAAGTAATATGCCCTGTCGACTAAATATCCTGTTAAATAAAACTCGTCAACTACCGGCTTGGAATATTTCTTGTAGCCCTCGTCATTCTCCCCGAGAACTCTTAACGTAAACGTTGCGCTCTTGGTGGTCTTGGTTTCCTCGTCAAAATATTCCGCAATAACCGAGGCGACACCCGGCTTTAATGCAATAACCTTATCGTTTACAATTCTTGCAACGTTCCTTTCCTTGGATCTTACAGAGAACTTAAGGAGCTGTCCCCATTCCGTATTAGGATATACGGTTGGATTCAAATCGTAGGTTTGGTTAGGACTGAGTACAACCTCATTCAGCTTGTTTCCGTCCTTATCAACGCCTAAATCAAAATAGAAATCCGTGTAATCGTCAGGTAAGCCTATTTCGTACGTAGCAAGGTTAAGAGCATAGTCGTAGCATGCGATTGTGAATGTATTCTTGTTATATGCGCCTTCCTTAATTTTCTGTATGTAGTCAGTAAGCTCGTAAATCACGTAAGACGTGGAGTTAAAATCGGAGTAAACCGCCTTGATGTACTGGTCAAAGGCATTTAAAACAAGTCCGCCCGATCCGTCATCACCAACGAAGCCTACTTGCATACCCATTGTATAGTGGTTATCGTAAATTGCAACCTTTGCAAACAATCTTGTTTCCTTGTTTGACTTATCATATTCTGTATAGAATTGAACGTCCTCAACAATAGGAGCCTCAAAGTCGGTTACAAGTGGGAACGTAAAGGTATTGTTTGCGTTTGTTTCGCTACCGTCGTTTTCAAAATCGAGATAGCTCTTAAGTGTTACTGTGTATTTTGTATTGTTCTTTAAGTTTTGCTCCATTGCGCTGAAGCCGATGTCAACGTTTGCAGGATAAATAGTTTGACCGTTGCTGTACGATTTACGTACGTCATAATCAACTGTTTCAAATACTACCTCTCCTGTTGCATCCTCGGTAATTGTAACCTCAATTCTCTGACAGTTACGGAGTAAGCCTGCCCATACGTATTCAAGGCTGTTTACAGCACCTGTCTGGTTTGAAATTGAGATATACTTTCTGTCAGCTGCAATTGGCTTTTCCGTTGGGTCCTGCTCGAAATAGAAGGAGCCCATAAAGTTTACGTAGTCGCCCTCGATTGAGCCAATAGGACGTGTTGCATAAGCATCCGGTAAAGTTTTGTCCTCGATGTCAATAGCATCGTCAAGCTCGTCCTTGTTTGTAGCGTAGAAATCAAGGTCGAAGATAGGAGCCTTGGACCAGTCTCCGTAGAAGCCGAGGAATGGGAAGCCGAGATTTATGCCGGTTCCGCTAACAGCCTTCAAGGAGATAAAGCCCTCTACGTACATTCCATTTTCAAATGATTCATCAAGGTATTTTCTGTCGCTTTCGCCAAGAGTAATAGTTACCTTAACGTTTGCGGTTTTGTTTGCTTCAACTGTAATTTTATCGTTTTTCTGCTCACCGCCGGTTACAGCTACAACCACCGTTGCGCCGTTTAATACGTAAGCAGTTTCAGTTACTGTGGTCTCACCGTGGCTTGTTTTCGTTTCGCTTACGCCCTCGGTTAACACGTAATATTCAAGATCGTATGTAAGAGCTTTGTCACCGAAGTTGACAATTGAGAAATTAAGCTCATAAACACCTGTTTTCGTAGGGTCGTCACCAAGCTCAATCTTTGTTCTGTCCATATTGTTACCGTCTTTATCCTTGGTAATGATATAAGCAGATGTTTTTGCAGCATTTGTAAGGTTAGCAAGTCCTGCGCCCTGCTTTCTTACTGAATAAGGCAAACCGTTTTTATTGTAAACTATATCCGCAGTTGACATAAGGAGACAGTTTACCATAGTTGTAACCTTAGTAGGATCGTCCTTGATTTCAGGGAATGCGTCTATTACGTATTGACGGAGTAACGCGCAAACACCCGACATATTAGGAGTAGCCATTGACGTACCTGAAATTCTGTCATAATCCTGACCCGGAACCGCAGAATAAATTGAACCGCCGTGAGCAGTTAATTCAGGCTTGATTCCAAGTGAAGGTGTAGGTCCCCAAGAAGAGAAATCCGACATGAAAGGACCTGATGTCTGATTTCTTGCAACCTTGATTTTTCCTGTTTTAGCAGCCGCTAAAATTTCACCGTCTGCCTGGCTTATTGAGCAAGCACCGAGAGATGCATCGCCAACGTTCATCTTAATATCACCGGATACGTTATTATAAACGATAATACCGAGAGCGCCCTTTTCCTGTGCCACGTTAGCCTTTTCCTCGAAGGTTGAGGAACCACGGCGAACGAGAACTATTTTGCCCTTGACGTCAATTCCCGTATAGTCAGCGTTACGGCCAACACCAGGAATAGTAATAAATTCAATTTCAGCTTCCTTTTGTCCGTCCTTCAGAACATCGTCAAGGAATACCTTTTCCTCACTTACTCTGTCTGCTGACTCTGTAAAGTAGATAATTCTTTCACCAAAAAGAAGGTAAGGAGTCTTAACACCGCTGATTGACGCAATAGACAAAGCGCCGTCGTAGGTGGAAGGAGAGCCAACTGTTGAGCTGTCCGGATTAGAGGTAAGACCAAGGTTACCGTTCTTTTCAGAGCCGTAAGTTGAGTTATAGCTGTTTGATGCCGCAACAACGAGTGAGATGCCGGCATCCTTAATTCTTTCGTAGATGTTATTTACGTTTTCCTTATCGCTCGGTCTGCTAAAGCCGCAGTCTGTACCGAGTGACATATTGATTACGTCAACTCCAAGAGCAACGCAATCCTCAAGAGCAGATAAAATCCAAGCAGTTCTTGCGGTGGATTCTACGTCTGAGAAGGTTTTCATAATTACGAGCTGTGCGTTTGGCGCAACGCCTGTAATTTCGTTATCCTTACCCGCGATAATACCCGCTACGTGAGTACCGTGGTCGGAGTTGATTGGGAATACCTCGCTGTCTCCGTCCGCGTAGTCAAAGCCAAAGGGAACCTTATTGCTTATAAATACGTCGTTAGCAGTAAGTCCTGATTGCAGCTTTTCTGCATAGAAGTCGTTATTATTGAGAAGGTTGACAATATCCTGGTATTTCAAACCAAGCTTATTTTCGTCCTTAACGCCGAAGTTTGAAAGTGAAAACGCTGTGTGCGTATAGTCAAGACCTGTGTCAAGAACGGCAACAACCATTCCTGTACCGTCGTATTTTTTTCCGTTTATTTCAAACTTGGAGCTGTCAAAAATACCGGTTTCATATACGTTTACCTTATTTTCAACAAGCGTGGTTTCAGCCTTGTTGTAAACCTCACCGACGATAGGTGTTGCTCTGCCGTCGATAGATTTTGCAACCGCTTCAAAATCACCGGCTTTAATAACAATTTCAAAGCCGCTTAAAACGGTATCGTATCCGTTGCCCTGCTTATATTCCACACCGGTTTTGTCAAGGATAGACTTAAGCTTCTCATTTTCCTTGGAAATTTTAGTCTTAACAGCCTTCGCATCATCCGTTGCGATATATTCGCTAAAGCTCAGCTTTGATTTGGAAGCCTTGTATGCGTCATACAGACATTCAGCCTCCGATTTAACGATAACAGAAATCATATCGCCATCCTTCACGTTAGAAGGAAGCTTCACAATCTTCGTTCCGTCATAGTACTGTTCAGTATTCACCTTAATCGTATCGTTAAGCTGAATGTAAGGAGATTTTGAATAGCTGGCTTCTGCAAGTGAGCTTCCGCTTACCAAATAGATAAGCCCAAGCACCATAGTGAGCAAAAGTAAGCCAACTAAAATTTTGGGGAGTGTTTTACTTTTTAACATTTTTCCCTTGCCTTTCTGTTTTATTTAAACTTTAATTATTATATAAGAAATATATTATATGTTTGCACACACGCACTATATTTTAACATAATAAAGTACTTTTTTCAAGTATTTTTTATCTTGCTAAAGAAATTATCTAAAATAATGCTTCCATTCATTACTTTAGCGCCTTAAAAGAAAAAAGCGATAAAGTCAGGTGTCACCGAGCATTGTGCCGCCTTTTACGCACATTTTAATTTCCGTATTTTAATCTTTTGTTCACAAAAAATTTAATTTTTCGCTCTCGCAATTGTCTGCAGATTCCGCACATTTTATTAAAAATGTTTTCAATTCTGCACCTCGCTATTCACCCTTCACTTTTAACTCTTTGCTCTTAACTCACCCCCTCCCCTCATTCCTCCCCTCATTCCTCCCCACTTGACATTAAATGAAAAATGTGTTATTATGTAGTGAAACAAAGTTTTGAAAGGCAGAATTTATGTCACAAGAAAAATTAAGAAAACTGCATTTGATTTATGGCATCGCGCTTTCTTGCATTATCGTGATAACGGGAATATGCTTCATTGTATCCTGCATTGACATTTACAAAAGCGGAATGCGTCCCTTTACCTACGAAAGCATAAACAAGCACTTTGCAGCGATTATCGTACCCGTCATTCTCTGCATTACAGGCATCGTAGGCGGCATGGTGTTATCATTTTTTTCTCTTGAAAAGCCAAAAATCAAAGGAATTATCGACACAGGTGTAGCTCTAAACAAAATATCAAAAAGGTTTGACGTCTCAAAGCTTGACAGTGAAGCTCAAGAAAAAATCAAAAAAGAGCAAAGATTAAGACTGCTTACAAATGTTTTTTGTATTGACGCTATAACAGTATCCGCTATTATCTCTCTTGTATATACGTTAAACAAGAACAATTTCCCTGCTAAAGATTTAAACGGCGAGGTGATAAGCGCTATGCTATTCATTATCCCTTGTGCAATAGTTGCTATCGGTGCTATTTTTGCCACTATTCTTATTTGCAGCGCAAGCTACGCAAGAGAGCTTGATTTCCTAAAGCAGGGGATAAAAAACAGCGGCAAGCAAGCTGCCGTTGACACTCAGCAAGAAAAGACCGATTCAAATTGCGAAAAAATTCTCATTGGCGCAAGATTATCAGTACTCATTATTGCAATTACTTTTATCATTATCGGAATATTCAACGGCGGTATGGCTGACGTGCTTCAAAAGGCTGTCAACATCTGCACGGAATGCATCGGTTTAGGTTAAGGAGGTAATTATGTCAGGAAACAAAGAAAACCTAATTGAAAGCAACGTAATTTCCTCTGAAAATACCGAAATCAGCGACACATCCTGCGAAAAAACAGAGAAAAAGCCTAACCGCTTTATTTTCTGCTTAAAGAAAATAAAGCCCTCAAAAAGAAAGATAATTCAGCTATATTCAGCCCTGCTTTTCAATGCTAACCTAAAGGGCTTTAAAACAGGTATAATTTATCAAGGTAGCGCAAAAAACCTTTGCTGTCCCGGCATAAATTGCTATTCCTGTCCCGGAGCAAACACCGCTTGTCCTCTCGGCTCATTCCAAAACGCTATGACAAGCGCAGATAAATCTACCGTATTTTATATTTTCGGCATTATTCTTCTCTACGGCTTGTTGGCAGGCAGATGGATTTGCGGTTGGCTTTGTCCATTCGGTCTTATCCAAGAGCTTTTATACAAAATTAAAACTCCAAAGGTAAGAAAATCAAAAATCACGCGAGTGCTTTCCTACTTTAAATACGTAGTCTTGATATTCTTCGTATTTATAATTCCAATTCTTTATTCATTCAGAAACACACCTGTCCCCGCTTTTTGCAAGTATATTTGTCCAGCAGGCACGTTAGAGGGTGCTATGGGACTACTTTCAAACAAGGTTAATGAAAGCAGCCTCCGTATGCTCGGTCCTATTTTTACGTGGAAGTTCCTCGTAATGGTGTCAATTATAGTAGGTTGCGTATTCATTTTCAGACTGTTTTGCCGTTTCCTTTGTCCCCTTGGTCTTCTCTATGGCTTCTTTAATAAAATATCAATCTTCGGTATCAAGTTAGACAAGCCAAAATGCGTTGATTGCGGCAAATGTATTTCAAAATGTAAAATGGATATACGCCATGTTGGCGACGTTGAGTGTATCTCTTGCGGAGAATGCATTGACGTGTGTCCGACAAAGGCAATTTCATTCAAGGGAAGCAAAATTTTGTTATTAGATAACGAAATTAGTGGTCAGAATTCAGCGGTCAGTGGTCAGACAGATAGCGAAAATGACCAAATTACCGACACAGCATCAACCAAAAAGCAAAAAATGCCAATAGAAAAGAAACGCAAGATTTTCAAAACTGCACTCTATTCCGTAATGGCAGTATTGCTTGTAGGCTCACTTGTTTACTTTAACTTCATTCATAAAAATCCGCAAATCCCCGAGGGAAGCGAAATTGGCGACAAGTGCTACGGTATGGACATTCCTCTCTATGACGAAAACGGTCTTACGGAAAACACCTTTAACGTGGCTGACAACGGCGGTAAAATTACAGTTATCAATTTCTGGGGAACGTGGTGCGGACCTTGTGTTGCAGAATTACCTCATTTCAATGACGTTGCATCGGAATACAAGGATAGCGTAACCGTTTTAGCTATTCACTCCAGCCGTATGAATTCAACCGCAACAAGCTTTATAAACGAAAATTATCCCGACTCAAATATACTTTTCGGTAAGGACTTCCCCAACGAAAGCGGAAAAATGTTTGACCCCGAGATCTATTACACTCTTTTAGGCGGCTCAAACAACCAATATCCAATGACGCTTATTATAGATGACAAGGGCATAATTCGCAATCATTACATAGGCTCAATCACCCACGAGGAGCTGGTTGACGATATTGAAAAGCTACTTAAGTAACAATACAAAAAACGAATCTGCCAAAGCAGATGCGTTTTTTTGTTATCTTATATTTTTATTTGTAATCAACAACAAGGCTGATATCATCAAAATAGAATGGCTTATCCATATAGTTGATATTATCCTTAAGCGCTCCGTACATATAGAAGCCTACAACGAGAGAATCCTCTGAAAGCTTTAAGAGATCATACTCTAAAGAATCAAGTGAAATAGCAAAATATCCCTTCTTGCCGTTTACTCCCTCTGAGTTTGCTACGTCTTTTCCAAAATAACCGCCCTCACCTGTTTTAACCTCTTGCCATTCAGTTTCACCGTCAGCAAGATAGTAAAGTGATACTGCGTCTTTTGCAAATTCAGTTGTGTATGGCATAGACGTACCGTCTTCAGTAACTAAACCAAAGCAAAGCTTTGAAAATTCAACTGATGTAAAATCTGCCCAGAAAACTAAATATTTATTATTGCCGAGCTTGCCCTTGTTATTTGTTTCTATACATAAAGCAAAAGCCTTCTCGTTTGATCTAATAAGCTCAATAGCTTCAGAGCCGTCAACGCCCTTGCCATCCTTTAATTGAGTCTTAAGAGTTCCGTTAACTGCTCCATATCCGCCGTCACTCTTATACGCGTTTTGTAGTTGCTCACTTGTTATTTCAAGCTTAACGTCGTTTGCAAGTGTGTCGTAATTATCAGGATTTGGTCTTTCCTTTAAATATGTAACGTACGTAGGAATATTTGTGCCTACTGTATTTGCATTCAAGTCAAGAACGCGTGAGCCTTGTGTTGCAGCCTCATAATATCCGAAATCACTTATGGTAGGACAGCTTAACAACTTAACGCCCTTATAATTGTATGCATAATCGTTTCTGTGGTCATGTCCGGAAATAATAGCCTTAACGTCACCACGCTCAAAAATAGTTTCTAAAAGCTCTGTGTCCTTTTCGGAAGAGTGAATATGCTCTCTCTTGTTTCCGTCCCAATCGTAAACTATCTCTACGTTATCTCTGTTTGCGTGTGCATCTCTGTTTTCAACAAGAGGAATGTGGAAAGCCATCATACCGTTTATAACGGTTCCGCAATTATATTGCTGTAAAAGCTCTGAGGTTGACTTGTACCATGAAATCTGATCCTCTTGAATATAGCTGTAATTGTAACCCCAGCCTGCATATTCACCGGAGTCCATAAAGTAAATTACTGCGCCAAGAGCGCCGTTTTTCTTGTAAATTCCGTGAACGTAGTTACCTACGCCTGTGCTAACGCTTACATCGTCCTTGGAAATACAGTATTCGTAGCTTTCATATATTGCCTGTTGATCTTCCTTGTACATAGCACCACTCTGACCTTGGTCATAGTCGTGGTTTCCATATACGTGGCACCAAGGAATTTGCTTTTCCTCAACATATCCTACGATAGCGTCAAGACATTCTCTTAACATAGCCTCGCTTGAAGGACGGATAACGTTATCTCCCGTATAAATAACAAGGTTAGGTTTTTCCTTATCAACCAAATATTTGATTCTTTCCTTTACAGCTTGAAGGCCTGTAGCATTGTTTGTTACGTGAAGGTCTGCAAAAACGAGAACTCTGAATGAGCCGTCGTCGTTATAAGTAAGCTTATGCTTGCTTGCAAGAAGTGCGTCAACGTCATCCTGTAATTCAGCGTTAACAGGTGGCAAAGGCTCTTCGTCCTCGGTTCCGCCGTTTGTATCGCTTGACGTATCGCTTGACGTATCGCTTGTTGTGTCACCGGACGAATCACTTGACGTGTCGCTTGACGTGCTGCTTGATTTGTCAGTTGACGTATCCGAGGAATTATTGTTACATGCAGTCATAACAAAAATTATTGAAAGGATACATAAAACTGTCAGTAATAAAGTAAATAATCTTTTCATATCTTATTCTCCTTAATTTGATGATTTAATTTTAACATTTTTATATACTTTAGTCAATGGTTTTTTGTATATTTTTACAAAAAATAATAAAATATAACGTTTATTAAATTTAAACGTAAGCTTCAAAAATCAAAGTCTCTCACTACTCCCGAAGCTTAAAAGAACACTTGCAAATAAGAAGTGGCGTGATACTCCAAAAAGAGTGTCACGCCACTTAAATTATTATTTAACTATTTCTTTTCCAACGTAATTGTAATAAGCTTGCTGCCCTGTTCAAAATGCAAATATTCAGCCTCTGAATAAACAATGTTCTTATACACTCCGTTTTCATCAGTTACGCCGGCTATATGATATTCAGCACCGGGAATTTCAACGTAGCCGTTTGCATCTGTTGCCAAGAAATTACAGGTCTTTTCTTCACAAAATTGAACCCAAACGCCCTCAATTGCGTTGCCGTCATTATCACATACAAACACTCTGTATTTACCGTCGTTAAGGTCAACGCCCGTATCAACGTCTGTGTTTGTATCTGTATCTGTGTTTACGTCTGAGTTTGTATTTGTGTCTGAGCTTGTATCTTGGCTTGCCTGCGTATCGCTACCTGTGTCCGTATTAGTGTCAGTATCGTTACCGCCACAGGAACATGCAAGTACAATACAAAGAGCAAGACAAAGAAAAATTAAAAGCTTTTTCATTTTTGTTCTCCTTGTTATGTCAATTGAATTTTTACTTTTGCAGTATTATGAAATAGTAAAGGAAATTTCTCTTTCTTCCTCAACTGTGTTCACAATTTGGAATATCGTTACATCCTCAAGCAAATTAACTGTTATCTTTCCGTTCTTTGCTTCATATTCCGTGCCGTTGTAAATTACCTTAACGTTTTCTGTGTTTTCAATTTTAAGAGTTGCTTGAACTCCGGATGTGTAGTCGAAATAAACTGTTTCGTTTCCGTCTACCAGTATTTTTTCTGTAACTACAGCAGTAGCAACGCTCTTTTCAACCTCAACAGGTGCGTCTGCACCGCCAAGATTATCCTTATCAATTTCAATAGTACAGCAAGCAAATAACCACGCGCTGTCCTTATTTATATCTATCTGTCCGAAACGGTACATTGGACTCTTTTCATTCCACCAGCCCACGCTGTTTCCGTGATTTTTGATAGCCCTCTCCAAATACTTGTCAAGAGGATAAAGTCCCGTTTCCTTGTCACACAGCTCATAATATTGAGATATAAGCAGATTATACGACTCTTTGCATACAAACTCTCCATTTTCGTCATAAATGTACGACGACATAAGATCGTTTTCGCATACTGTATATAAGCTCGCTAAATAAGGGCTGTCAGAACCAATTCTTACATATATGATTGGTCCGTCCTCGGTGCCTAAATGATAACACTTGTCCGTTTCGTTATAAACTACTGTGTTTTCCTTTGTAATGTCAATATCAGTTTTAATAACGTCCCAGTTCTTATAGCTTATAAATAAGCTTTCGAGCTTTGCGGGGTTTGTGATAAACACATAAGGCTCATCCTCAATTGTGTAAACAGGGTCGGAGGCACGTTTAATTTTGAAGGTGCACGTATTTTCATCTCCTGACGCCTTGATTCCTATAAGATAAGGTGTCGCCTCCATACTGTCAGATGCAAGATTTTTCTTTTTAATCTCAATGGAAACAACTCCGTTTTCATCAGCAAACGGTTCTCTTGGCTCATTATAAGCATTGATAGGTGCTCCGTAATAGCCAATCTCGCCGTCAATATCCATAGAAAACTCATAAATACCGTCACGCACCGCAGTGAAAAGGAAGAATACAATCTGATCCTTTGAAATATCCGTTGTAAAATACGAGCCTTCTTCAGATACTAAATAAGCCTTTCTGTCATCGGTTATATCATCTGGAGTTCCACTGTCGTTAACTCTTTCATAAGGAAGATTGCTTGCAGACTTTTTAACGTTTACGGTAATAACGCTGTTATCGGGAGTTACCACTACGTTTTCGCCGATAAAATATTCCTTTTTTGAAAGGTCTGTAATCTTTATCTTAAACTCCGTGCCTGTAAGCGTCATTGTAGCAACGCCGTTTGCATCGGTAAAGGTCATTTCGTCGCCGAAATTAACGATAACGTCCTGAAGCGGTGTGCCGTCCTCGTTCAATACCGTCACCTTGTATTCTTTAGTGACGGGTTGATTTGTATCTGTATTTGTGTCCGTGTTTGTATCCGTATCGGTATTGCCACCGCAGGCAACAACGCACAAAACGCATAGCAAGCACGCAATAATCAAAAGTATTTTTTTCATTTTTTACTCCGTTTTTAGCTTTCGGGCTCGATAACGAGCGAAACGAACATCATTACTGCCTGATGGCAGTAATGATTATTCGGTAACTGTTGTGCTTGGTCCTAAGTGCTTATAGTAATAGCAAAGCTTTGTCCATGAATGGTCAACTCCGGGGAACGTATATTTATCCATAAGTGCTTGAAGCATTATAGCAAGCTCCTTATCAACAACTACGCAGCCGTGAAGCTCTTCTCTTTCATCCGTTTCAGGTATCATCTTTTCAACGTAAGCTCTCATAGCCTCTGTGTAATCCAAATCAATACCGTGATACTTACCTATCAAAACGTCTTCAAGCATATTGTTTTTAGCCATTTCCTCATAGTCACCGAGCCACATAGCCTTGAAATATTCTTTAGCAATCTTCGTATCTGCCTTGTACGCTGCTCTGTGCTTTTCGATGCTTGCCTTAAGCTCTGTATCCTCTGTTTCTTTTTTGCCGTTTATTACGTCCTTAAGAAAATCTTCCTTCATAAGCTCGTTGTACTTATCAGCACCAAGCTCTTCTTTAAGCTGTTCAAGAATATACTGAACCTCAAACGATGCTATATACGATATCATCTGTTGGTCAGTTTCCGTCTTTGAAAGGTCAAACGAACCGGCGGCAACTACTTGCTCAAGTGTTTTGTTATCATTGAAAATGTTGTTGGGGAAGAGGAAGTCTGCATAAAGAAGTGAGCCTTTGCTTCCGTCTTCGTTTTTAACGTAGTAATATCCGTCTTCACCAAGCATTACGTCAACACCGCCGGCAATCATATCGCCCATTCCCTCAAGGGTTTCTTCATTGAAATTCTCACCCTCTATAAACGTAAACGGTGCAGGAGAAGCTAAAATGAAGTATTCAAAGCTTTCACCAATGTAATCAATAGTAAATTTGAATGAGCCAACCTCGTATGGGTCGTAGTAAGCAATATCAATATAGTATTCCTTACCTTCTTCAAAATAAGCAACCATCGTACAGTCAATATGATCATTTCCTATATAGAGGTATGAAAGACGCTCGCCTTGGTCGCTATCGGTGTAAAGGGTTTCCTTACCGTCAAGGAATATCCAACCAAGAACCTCCTTCTTTGAGTCAGATGTAACACGGTACGCTCCGCTCTTTGTAGGTACAAACTTGTAGAGTAAGCCTCTTGGCATAATAAGTCTGCCGTCGTATTCAACGTAGTTAGGGTTATCCTCACCCTCGGTTGCCACAAAAGGTGCCAAGGTTGAAAGACCTAAAATAGGATTTTCAATCTGTTTGCCTTCAGTTGCATAAGCTGCATAATATTCGCAAATTTGCAACCATTCGTTAGGATCGTTATCGATACCCACAGCATCAGTCATCTTGATAAGAAGCGTTTTTAATTCCTCATTAACAGCGGTTAAGCCATAGTGTGTGGAGTTAGATGCGTAATTACAGTACTTAAGAAGTCTTGCAGAATCCTCTTCGTTGAGCTTGCCCTCGTACATAAGAATAGTAATGCTTGTTTCAGGCATAAATTGAGTTACACCTATAAGCTCTGCAAGAAGGAACGGACCGTTCTTATCACATACGTGTCCTTCTTCTTCCTTATGATTTTGACAAACACGGTAGAAGCCGTTGTCATCTAAAACAATATTTGCGTATTTTTGGAATCCAATACCTGTTTCATTCTGCTGTGTAGCCGCATATTTTGAAATGTAGGTAGGCTCATCTATTTCATCAACACTATCAAGCACGCTTACGTTCTTGATTGCAATTCCGTCATTCTCGGGGTCGTTTTCCATAATTTCGTTCTTCATATAAAGAACGTTGATTTCATATACTCCGTCCTCGTCTGCAACGTAAGCGTAGCAGGTCTTCCAGCCTCCGCCCGCGCCAACAATTTGGAATATGTCTTTTTCTTCTGCAAAGATATAAACAATGTCAGCTGTTGTTGTGGTGTTCTCCGTGTTTGCAAGATAATCAAAGGCAAAAACCTGTCCTGCCTTTAATTCAACCTTCATATTCAATTGAGCAAAGGAATTTATCTTGCCGCTATTGGAGCTGAAAATAAACTTTTCTTTTGTATTTTCATCTTCCATAATAACGAACGGCCACGACATCTCGTTATCCTCGGGGAAGTATTCAATATTGATTTCGCCATTATTTATTACCGCACCGATTTCCTCGCTTGACGGCATTTCAACGTCAGGCATTTCAACAGGCGTAATTTCCTCAATATCGGTTACAATTCTTTGAACGTACTCGTCCTTCGTAAAATAATCGAACATAATATTGAACGGTGTTTCACTTGTAATACCGCCAACCTCAACAAGAGTAATCATACCGTAACGGTCAACAATCATATTCGTAGGATATCCGCTGATTGGGAAATGACCTGCCCAAGAGGTTGGTACCTTTGCTGCCGGGAACGGAATTACACCCTGTCCTTCTCTGTACGTGCCTGCCGCACCTTCAACGAACATTCTAACTGCAATCTCATCATCAGACGGATATGGGTTTATCATAACGATTTCAATATCGTCCTTGTGCTTTTCATAAGATGAAATCATATAAGGAATTTCATTTACGCAAGGGCCGCAGGTTGTAAAGAAGAAGTTGATAAGAACCATCTTCTTTGTCTTTAAAATTTCAGATAGCTTTAAGGTTCTGCCATCAATAGTCTTCACCTCTAAATCCATCATAATATCGCCTGCTTTGTAGGTGCTGGCAGGCCATTTGTTATCAGGATTTTCAATAACGCTTGACATTGTGGTAATAACAGTACCTGCCTCGTTAAGCTTGTAGCTTTCTTCAAACTTATAGCCCGCAGGCGGATTTTTTATAGCCACGGTATAGCCTGAATTTCTGGGGAGTGAAAAGGTAACCTTTCCGTCACTGCGTGTGGTGTTGAAATCCTTGATGTTACCGTCAAGCATAACCATTACGTTTACGTTTTCAAGGTTCATACCGCCAACAGTCTTAACCTGTACGGTGTAATCAACGTTTCCTGAGCCGGGCTTTGAGGTATCCGTATCAGTATTTGTGTCTGTGCTTGTGTCGGTATCTGTATCGGTATTACCGCCGCCACAGCCAATCAACGTCGTTGCAAGCATAGAAAATAGCATTATGAATGCCAAAATCAATGCAAGAGATTTTGTGAGCTTTTTCATACTCTGTCTCCTTTGTTTTATGTAAGAAATTTATTAAGCATTTAAAAATAAAATAAAAATACTTGTAATCTATTATAATACATCTAAGCATCAATGTCAATATTATGTTTTAATAAGCGCAAACTGTTTACAAAATATACACAAAATCGACCCGTTGTCCAAATAAAATAAAAAAAGGCTTTACAACAGCTATGCTTTAATGATATACTAATTGTGTATGGCTTGCATCATTTTCAGCAAGCATTAAAATCCACGCTTGCGAGCGCTGTAATTTTAGAGAGGTATGGGAAATGCATAATTATTTGGATAAAATTTCATCTCCTTACGATATAAAACAGCTTTCCATCACCGAAATGGAGGCTCTTTGTGACGAAATTCGCCACGCTATTGTCAATCGAGTATCAAAATTCGGCGGACATTTCGGCTCAAATATGGGCATTGTGGAAACAACGGTTGCTTTGCATTACGTTTTTGATTCACCAAAGGACAAGCTCATTTTCGACGTATCTCACCAAAGCTATACTCACAAAATGCTGACCGGCAGAGCCTTTGGGTTTACTGACGACTCGCGTTTTGAAGAAATTTCCGGATACACAAATCCCGAGGAAAGCAAGCACGACCTTTTCAACGTGGGACACACGTCTACGTCTGTAAGTATGTGCTGTGGTCTTTGCAAGGCGAGAGATTTAAGAAACAGTAAAGAAAATATCATAGCCGTTATCGGTGACGGCTCATTAAGCGGCGGCGAAGCACTTGAGGGCTTCAATTTGGCAAGTGAGCTTAATTCCAATCTTATAATTGTGGTAAACGATAACGATATGTCCATAGCGGAAAACCACGGCGGTCTTTATTCCAACTTGAGAGATTTAAGAAAAAGCAAGGGAGAGTATCCCTTAAACATCTTCAAAAGCTTCGGTCTTGACTACAAATACGTCGATAAAGGTAACGATTTATCCACACTTATCAAGGTGTTTTCCGAAATCAAGGATATAAATCATCCTATCGTTTTACACATAAATACAGTTAAGGGAAAGGGCTCACCTCTTGCTGAAGGAGAAAAGGAAAAATTCCACTCCACAGTTTCCTTCAACATTGAAACAGGGGAGCTTGTGTCGCAAAATCCTAAAAAAACCTATCTGACCATTACAGGCGACTATATTTTGAATAAAATCAAAGAGGATCCGCAGTTTGTGGCTATTTCTGCAGGAGTGCCCTCTGCCCTCGGCTTCGGCTTTGACGCTTCGAAGCGCATAATTGCAGGCGAGCAATATATTGACGTGGGAATTGCAGAGCAAACGGCTGTTGCAGTTGCGTCAGGCATTGCAAAAAACGGTGGCAAAGCACTTTTCGGCACTTATTCAAGCTTTATCCAGCGCACTTATGACCAGCTTTCTCACGATTTGTGCCTTAACAACAGTCCCGCAACTATCCTTGTATCAAACGCTTCAGTTTACGGCTTTAAGGATAAGACGCACATAGGAATTTTTGATATTCCGCTCCTCTCGTCCTTACCTAACTTAGTTTATTTAGCGCCTGCAAGTGATAAGGAGCTTGTATCTATGCTTGATTGGAGCATAAATCAAAGCAGCTATCCAGTAGCTGTAAAAATGCCGGGTGGAAACGTTTACGAGGCAGACTACGACGTTTCTGATGATTTTGGCGACTTGACCTATCAAATTACAAAAAAAGGCGAGGACGTGGCTATTTTAGCCCTTGGTTGCTTCTACCGTATCGGGGTTGAATTATACGAAGCATTCAAGGCTAAAGGAATTAACGCCACTCTTATAAATCCAAGAATTATAAACATACTCGATAAAAACACCCTTGAGCAGCTTAAGGAAAATCACAATACGGTTATTACCTTAGAGGACGGTATTCTTGAGGGTGGCTTCGGCGAAAAAATCGCCGCTTACTATTCAAACGACAAAATGCGAGTTCTTACCTACGGTCTTAAAAAGGAGTATATCGACAGATATAACCCCGATGACGTACTAAAGAAAAATCGTATAACGCCGGAGCAGATGATTGACGACTATTTTAACGTTTAAAAGAAATAAAGGACGCAATATGAAGAAGATTTTACTGGTTTTATCCTTGCTTTTGCTTATTTTTGCCCTTGCCTCTTGCGCAAAGGAGCAAATTGACTTAAGCTCATATCAAATCGTTATTCCCGATAACGCAACCGCTACAGAAAAATATTCAGCCGAAAATTTATCAAAGCTGATAAACGACAAATTTAATATTAGCGTTTCCGTAGTCAGCGATACTGCTCCCGAAAAAGAAAACGAAATTTTAATAGGTGAAACCAACAGAAAAGAGTCAAAAACAAACACATCCCTTAGCAAAATGCAGTTTTTGGTATTTAAATCCAATTCAAAAATAGTATTGAAGGGTGATGGAATTTATATCGGCTCTGCCTGTTCGGATTTGGCAAACGAGTATTTAATCAGTGACGGCAAGCAGCTTTACGTTAAAAATTTAAGCAACAGTGAAAAAATTTATTCATACCAAGCCCCCGAAAAATGCGAAAGCGTAATCTTTATGATTGGTGACGGAATGGGTGAAAACCACATTAAGCTCGGTGAAAATCTTCACAATTTCAGCTTTGCGGCAAAGCAATTTCCAAATATCGGCTGGTCAATTACACGCTCACAGTCGGTAATCAACGGTGAAGCGTCCTATACAGACAGCGCAGCCAGCGGCACCGCTATGTCAACAGGCTACAAAACCATAAATGATTACATTGGCGTTGATAAGAACGGAAACCGAGTTTTAAACGTAAGAGAGCTTGCCTTCTCTATGAATGCTAAAACCGCTGTTTTAACTACCGATAAAATAACGGGTGCAACGCCAAGCGCATATTTGTGCCACAACATTTCAAGAGAAAACACAGAAGAGCTTCAAGCAGAAATTGACGCTCTTGTTTCCGAAAACAAGATAGACTACTGTAAGGGTAGCGTTGATGACGAGCTTCTAAACGAAACAAAAAATGCCCTTACCTTAGTGTCAAAGGACAACTCTAAATTTTTTATAATGATAGAGGAAGGCTATATTGACAAGCACTCTCACAATAAAGATTTAACAAACGCCGCATACACAGTAGCCCGTTTTAACGAAGCTATCGAATATGCAACACAGTTTGCTCTTATGCATCCGAACGTAGCTCTTATCGTTACCGCCGACCACGAAACAGGCAACCTTAAGAAAAGCTCCGTTCATAAAGAAGGCTTTACCTTCAAGTCATTCAACCATACGAACCAAAATACGCCGATTTTCGCCTTAGGCGCAGGCACGGAAATTTTCAATGAAAAAACCGTTGAAAACATTGAGCTTGCAAAATTTACGGCAAAGGTGTATTCAAACGAACCGTTTGGTATGAATACAAGCGAGCTTTCTCCCGTAACCGCAAAAGTAGCTTATACCGGCTATTTTGAAAGAATTAAGCGAAAAATTGCATAGCAACAAGCCCAATTGAATCAAGGCTTTTGCCACTCGGTTGAGCAGAGGCTACTGTTACTAAATAAAAAAACACGCTATCAAATGAACTGATTTCATTTGATAGCGTGTTTTTATTTTGCCAGCGGCTGGCTACTAAATATGATTATTCTTTACCGCCTCAAGCATAATTTCCGCGCTCTTTACGTTAGTAGCAAGAGGTATTGACTGCACGTCGCAAAGACGGAGTAACGCAGTTACGTCAGGCTCGTGAGGCTGTGAGGTAAGAGGGTCGCGAAGGAATACTATGAGGTCTAATTTGCCCTCCGCTACCATTGAGCCTATCTGTTGGTCTCCACCAAGAGGTCCGCTCTTCATTCTTTTTATTTTAAGTCCGGTTTCGCCCATTACAAGAGTTCCTGTCGTTCCCGTTGCAAAAAGCTCATGGCATGCCAAGGTCTCCTGATATTTAATTGCGAGTCTTATCATATCGTCTTTTTTCTTATCGTGTGCTATAAGTGCTATTTTCATAATTTTTTCCTTTCAATCAAACGCCGTGCGCTCAGCCCCTTGCTTTAGCAATGATAGCTTCACGCTTTATCAAATTCTTACTATCTGCCTGCCGGCGGCTAACGGCTGGCTGCTAATAACTACTTTTTCAAATCGCATTCAAGGGTCAAGCCGCTTACTGAAGTTGATAAAATTTTGCCGTCAGGCATATAAATGGTTTTCTTTACGTTTTCGTCGCTCTTAACGGTAATTTCGAATTTTTTGCCATTCTTTTTCCAAGATACGTAAACGTCACCCGCAATAGTAGACACCGTTCCGCAAGCCTTATCTCTTCCCTTAACGTAAGGCTTAATGGAGATAGATTTTTCAGCTACGTTATCGGTACGTACGCCAAGAACTGTTGCGGAAAATTCATAAATTGCAAGCGCGCCCCAAGCGTGACAGTCGCTCCTGGAATATTCCGGCGTTTCAGGCACTGTTGTGCAATTTAATTTAAGCAGTCCGCGATAGCTATTCATCATTTCCTCTGTGTAATCGTAAAGACCGCAGATTTCCAACGCTCTGAAATAGAAATATGCAAAGGCATAAGTAGCCTTAGCCTCAAGAGCGAGAGAATTTTTCATAATCTGCTTTGCTTTTCTGCCTGTGGCAACTCCGCTTAAAACGCACCAGGTCTGCATGTGCTGTGAATACAGAGTTTTATCCATATTATCAGCATAAAGTCCTTTTTCCTCGTTATAGAAATACTTTTCAGTATTTGCTTTAAGCATTTCTGCCTTCTCAAGGTATTCGTTTGCCACGTCATTTCTGCCGCAAATAGCGTTCAGCTTTGCTCCGCATTGTAGGAAATACGCCATCATAGGGTTATAAAGACCGATTACTCCACCGTTAACCCCAACAGGCACGCCACCGTCGTTTTCATTTTCAACGTAGTGCCACGGTTTAGCCCAGTCAACAAAATTCCAATACTTACTCTGTCCTACAACACCGTCCTCGTTGATGTGATTTGAGAACCATTCAACAACGCCGTCAATAGCGCGAAGGTGTTTTCTTACAAGGCTAACGTCGCCAAAACGAATATAGTGAGCGTATACCATAAATATAAAGTAGAATTGGAACGTTGGTATATGCTGGTCTCCCACAGACGGTGTTCTTGATGGCATTAAGCCGTCAGAGAGCTGTGCTTGAGCAAAATCGTCCATAGCTTTTCTTGCAAGTCTGTCGTCTTGAGTTAATTGATAGTTAAAGAGCATCTGCGTTGAGGTATCCATACAGTATTGAAGTTGCTCGTAGAACGGGCAATCCTCGTAGGTTTCGTGCATACATCTTTGAAGGGTGCGCACGCTGATTTCCCATAGCTTGTTATCGTCACTTCTTCCGAAATCGTAGTTTTGGCGAACCTCCATAGGATAGTTAACCTCTACCATTTTTTCTAAAGAAACAGACACGTCCCCTGTAATTTCAGGTTTAATAAAGCGGAAGCATCTGAACCAGAACGGCTCATACAAAAACTCACCGTCAACGGTAATTTCATCATACATTTCCTTGGTAAAATCAAGTGTTCTGTCGGTTCTTACGTTGTTTGTTTTGCCCTGAATTTCAGTAAAGCATTCAAAATAGTAAAGTCTTACTGTTCCTTTACCGCTGATTTTAAATTTAGGGAAGCCGAAGGTTAAATAGTCAGCCTCAAAAAACTCGCCGTCAAATTTCACTATATCTGTCTTATCCTTGAAATCAAGCATAGGAATAGGTCTTTCAAAAAGGAAACACTTATTTGTGCCGCCCCACCAATAGTGATCTGCCTCACCGTTTGAAATTCCGCATTGTACCTTTGCGTTTTCGTATACGTTTTCCTTGGAAAAATCTACAATCTCGCGTGTTGCAGCGGAATAACAGCTGCTTGCGCTTATGTGCTTAATAGATTCAGCCTTGCAAACAAGCCAGCTTTCATCGGTTTTTACACACACATCCCCGCACGTAAGCTCTAAAGCAAGAAGCATAGCCCCAACACGAATAACGCCCTCAATAGGAGACATCTTGCCCTCCATATCGGTGGAAACGAGCTGCAAAACCTCAACAAAAATCTCGTTTTCGCCCCTTTTCAAAAATTCCGTTACGGAAACGGTATCGAAGTAAGTTTTTTCTCTTGTACCCTTGCAAGGTCCGCAAGCAACAAAGCTGCCATTTATGTACAGCTTATATCTTGCCTGGGCGGAAATTTCCACCTTGGCGTCCTTTACCACGTCTAAATTAAAACTCTTTTTAAAGTAGTAGGTACCATTATCGCTTGCGCCGGCACCCTCCTTCGTAATCCATCTTGAATCCTTCATTTACTGCTCCTTTTCTTTTTGCTTATTTTTAAGCTCTATCTAACTATTTCACAAACGTACATAGTGTGAAAATCGTCATTTTTATACCATTTCAGGCAATCTGTGTCTAAAAAGCCGTCTTTTTCGATAGTATCCGAATATACCTTCTTTAGCTTCAAGGTATAAAGTGCCTCATCAAATAAAGGATAGCCGTCCACTAAGGTATATTTTAACCCACAAGCCTTTATCTTGTCAATATCTCTTCCCGATTTTGTGCCGCAAAAGGATAAAATTTCCTTTTTATCCTCGCAAAAAAACGACAGGCTCATTTTGCACTCCTGCTCCGTAAAGGTAAACGTGTGTCTTTGAGGACGCACAAAAACAAAAGCAACCTCCTTACCCCACAAAATGCCTGCGCCGCCCCAAGACACCGTCATTGTGTTTATTTCTCCGCTTGGCTTTACGGCAGTAAGTAATGCTCCGCCATTTAACTTCGTTAAAAATTCTTCTACCATATTTCCTCCCGCAATTGGCAATCCGTTTAGAACAAAGATTGCCTCTTTTAACATTTATTATAATCTAAAACAAAAAAATCGTCAATATTATTTGATAAATCTCTAAATTTCTCTTGACAATATTGAACTTATATTATAAAATTATATTATGTAGAAATTTGGCGTTATGAGCCTTTCGGCGAGCTTGTACGCTTTTTACATAACATTTCTAAATTCACACGCAAATCCGCCGAAATACTTTAAGGAGGTATGTGCCATGATACAATGGTGGATAGCAGTAGCGGTAGGCGCAGGCGCAGCAGCAATTGGTATTCTTGTGGGAATTATCCTTCGTAAGAATATTGCCGAAAAGCAGATAGGCTCAGCTGAAGCGCAGGCTAAAAAGCTACTTGAGGACGCTATTAAGGCAGCAGAAACCAAGCGTAAAGAGTATATGCTTGAGGCAAAGGACAAAATCCTTACCGAAAGAAATGAGCTTGAGCGCGAGGTTAAGGAAAGACGCGCAGAATTAACGCGTCAAGAAACCCGACTTGCTAACAAGGAAGATAATCTTGATAAAAAAGCCGACGCTATGGAGAAAAAAGAAGAGGCTTTAGCAAATAAGGTTAAGGAAACAGAAGAAATCAAGGAAAAAATCACACAATTACACGACTCTCAATTAAAATTATTGGAAAAAATTTCGGGCTACAGCGTTGAAGAAGCAAGACAGATGCTTATCAAAAATCTTGTTGACGACGTTAAGCACGAGCAGGCTATTAAGCTTGCAGAGCTTGAGGAGCAGTTTAAGGACGAGGCTGACAAAAAAGCAAAGAACATTATTTCTCTTGCTATTGCAAAGTGTGCGGCAGACCACGTTAGCGAAACTACAATTTCAGTTATTACCTTGCCTAACGACGAAATGAAGGGCAGAATTATCGGCCGTGAGGGTCGTAACGTAAGGGCTATTGAAAATCTGACGGGCGTTGAGCTTATTATTGACGATACCCCTGAGGCAATTACAATTTCAGGCTTTGATCCTGTAAGACGCGAAATTGCCAGAATCGCTATTGAAAAACTGATTTCCGACGGACGTATTCACCCCGCACGTATTGAGGAATCCGTTGAAAGAGCTAAGCGCGAGGTTGAAGCCTCTATTAAGCAAGCAGGCGAGCGCGCAACCTTTGAAACGGGCGTTCACGGTATCAACAACGAGCTTGTTAAATTGCTTGGCAGACTTAAGTACAGGACAAGCTACGGTCAAAACGTTCTTAACCACTCTATTGAGGTTTCCGAGCTTGCAGGCGTAATGGCAGGCGAGCTTGGCGTTGACATAACGCTTGCAAAGCGCGCAGGTCTTTTACACGATATCGGTAAGGCTCTTACCGCAGAGGTTGAAGGCTCACACGTTCAAATCGGCGTTGACGTTGCTAAAAAATACAAGGAATCCAAAGAGGTTATTCACGCAATTGAAGCTCACCACGGAGATGTTGAAGCTACTTCAATTATTGCTGTTATCGTTCAAGCGGCAGACGCTATTTCCGCTGCTCGTCCCGGCGCAAGACGTGAAAATCTTGAAAACTACATAAAGAGACTTGAAAAGCTTGAGGAAATTGCCAAGAGCTTTGACGGCGTTGATAAAACCTTCGCAATCCAGGCAGGCCGTGAAATTCGTATTATGGTTAAGCCGGAGCAGGTTAACGACGAAAAGATGATTTTAGTTGCCCGTGACATTGTTAAGAAAATCGAAAGCGAGCTTGAATATCCGGGACAAATCAAAGTCAACCTCATTCGTGAAAGCCGCGTAACCGACTACGCTAAATAAAAGCATTTATATCTTTATAAAGCCTCAGATTTCTGCTTTCTGAGGCTTTTATTTTTTCGCTTATAAATTTTTTTGTAATTTTTTAAATTTTCTCTTGACAAACATAATTTCTAATGATATAATATCACCGTTGCAAGAATAATATGCTGGTGTGGCTCAATGGCAGAGCAGCTGATTTGTAATCAGCAGGTTGATGGTTCGACTCCGTTCACCAGCTCCAATTCTTGCAACATTTATATGGGGGATTTCCCGAGCGGCCAAAGGGGGCAGACTGTAAATCTGTTGTCAACGACTTCGCTGGTCCGAATCCAGCATCCCCCCCCACAAAAGCACACACCCATAAGGATGTCTGCTTTTGTGTTAACGGGGATGAGTGGATTTGGTCAGTTTTTGCTTTAGCAAAAATCTGGTTCGTTCTTTTGCCAAGAGCCGTGTCTGCTTGCAAGCAAAGGCGACGGCAAAAGCCTCGCAAGGCGAGAATCCTGCCTCGGATATGTTTTGTTTGTGCGCAGGGGCATCCATAAGGATGTGTGCTTTTGTGTTAGCGAGGATGAGTGGATTTGGTCAGTTTTTGCTTTAGCAAAAATCTGGTTCGTTCTTTTGCCAAAAGCCGCGTCTGCTTGCAAGCAAAGGCGACGGCAAAAGCCTCGCAAAGCGAGAATCCTGCCTTGGTTATGTTTCGTTTGTGCGCAGGGGCATCCATAAGGATGTGTGCTTTTGTGTTAGCGAGGATGAGTGGATTTGGTCAGTTTTTGCTTCAGCAAAAATCTGGTTCGTTCTTTTGCCAAGAGCCGTGTCTGCTTGCAAGCAAAGGCGACAGCAAAAGCCTCGCAAGGCGAGAATCCTGCCTCGGATATGTTTTGTTTGTGCGCAGGGGCATCCATAAGGATGTGTGCTTTTGTGTTAGCGAGGATGAGTGGATTTGGTCAGTTTTTTGCTTTAGCAAAAAATCTGGTTCGTTCTTTTGCCAAGAGCCGTGTCTGCTTGCAAGCAAAGGCGACAGCAAAAGCCTCGCAAAGCGAGAATCCTGCCTTGGTTATGTTTCGTTTGTGTGTAAAGGGGTACATCCATAAGGATGTGTGCTTTTTTCAACGAAATAAATCCCTTGCGGGATTTGTGAAATACACTGCGTGCGTGAAATACGCTCCGCGTGTGAAATGCGCTGCGGCGCGTTAGGGGATTTATTTCATTTCACATCGCGACCAAAGGAAGCAATATTTCACAATTTCCAAAGGAAATTATTTCACATTCGGCGCAAGTCGAATATTTCACTAAAAACCTACCGCAACAGGTTGCGGATGATATACACGCCTTGCGACATGATTGGGACGCGAGAATGCGAAAAGATATTGAATTGCTGTGCAAAATATTATATAATACTCTCAAAGGGAGTGATTTTGTGAATTTGCTGGAACAATTAAAAAATAACTATAGATATGGTGACTATTACATTCCGGATGATCGTTATGAGCGATATTTGCATCAGCTTTATACGGAGCCTTTAACACAAGACCTTGTAGACTATCTGTGTTCACAAATAGACAATCCTAAAAACAAACGAAGCTGTGAACTTCGCTTCGTTCATTTGCAACCACTGTTCATAAATCCTTCTGTTCAAAATTTTGATCTCAAAGAATATTTATACTCTCATATTATTAAGTGTAGACGTCTTTGGTTAAAACTGTTTTATATCAGAGCTTATTCTGTTTTTGCAACAGAAAAGGAATTAGAACCGATTATGAAGAAATTTGAAGCTAATCTTCAAAACGGCCATGATTATCAAGACTATGAACAAATCTTATCAAAAGCGGGGTTGCCATACCTGTGCAAAAAATATGGATATGACTGTTTTTATCAAGCATTATCCGTGGCAGAAAAGGAATATTTGAAGATCGATCCTTTGCTGCGGGGATTTTTCACTTTGGACGAGTTTGGAAATGTGATAGAAATCCTTACTCCACAACAGTGTCGTGAACGATTGGAAACGTTCTTAAAGAAAAGCGACGTACATTAGTTGACCTTTTGTTCGTTTTTACCTCGATTTTTGACCTTTTCACTCGTTTAAGGCACAAAAGCACACATTTGTCTACCAAGACAATGTGTGCTTCTGTTTTAGCGGGGATGAGCGGATTTGGTCAGTTTTTTTATTCTACAAAAAACAGTTAAATATTGACTTTAGCAATAAATGGTGATAAAATTAAAATATCAAAATACGAGGTGATATTATGTATAAAATAGGTCTTTCCACCACAGGTGAACCAATTAACGAGGAAACTATAAAAATGTATGGAAATAGCGGCCTTGAGTATATTGAAATTTCAACAAGCAAGGAAAATACCGAGGCTATTGATTTCGCAAAGCTAAAAGAATGGACGGACAAATACGGAGTTAAAATTTGGTCATTCCATCTTCCCTTCTACCCTTTTTCCGAAATTGATATTTCGAGTGAAGCATTAGCCGATTATTCGGTTGCATATCTTTCTGATATAATTTTAAAAGCAGGCAAAATAGGCATTGACAAATTCATTATCCACGCAAGCGGAGAGCCTATTGAGGAGCAGGATAGACATAACCGTATGGAAAGAGCAAAAAAGAGCCTTACTAAGCTGTGCGAGGTAGCAAAAAGCGTCGGCGCCACAATTTGCGTTGAGGACTTACCCCGTTCATGTCTCGGCAGAAGCTCCGATGATATATTAGAGCTTATTTCTGCTAACGAGGACTTAAGAGTTTGTTTTGACACAAATCACCTTTTAGGCGAGGATAACTGCGATTTTGTGCGCAAAATAGGCAATAAAATAGCTTCTCTTCACGTATCCGACTACGACTTTATAAACGAGCGCCATTGGCTTCCCGGAGAAGGCAAAAACGACTGGCAAGGGATTTTAAAAGCACTCAAAGACGTAGGCTACAACGGGATTTGGCTGTATGAAATCAATATGGCCGCTCCAAAAACTATTATCCGCCCCCGCCGTCTTACAGTTGCGGATTTTCAAAGAAACGCAAAAGAGGTATTTGAAAACAAAAACATTACAGTAATCTCAACACCTAAAGAAAATCTCGGCTATTGGGATTAACCAATAAAAAAGTAACACTCCCTCAAAATTATTGAGGGAGTGTTTTGAATTATAGTTATGCCTTAATGCGTCAGCATATTTTAATAGTTTATAGCAACGGCAAAGAACAAAATTCCCATCGTGAGAGCAAGCAGCATAAGCTGAAGCTTCCAGGTCCATTTTACCCACTTACCATAAGATACATTAGCCATAGAAAGGCCGATAAGCAATACGGGATTTGTAGGCAAAATCACGTCCGTAAAGCCGTCTGCCATACAGTAAGCTAAAATAACAAGCTCGGGAGATAATCCGAGAGCGGTTGTTATAGGCATTATTATGGGCATTACAAGAAAAATCTTTGCAGATGCAGAGCCTATAAAGAACTGAAGTATCAAAATAAGCACGTAAATGAGAATTACCGCTAAAAATTTGTTTTTTCCGTCAAGCAGATTGATTACCTCATTCATTATGGTATCAATTATACCGCTTTCAGTCATAACAAGCTTTACGCTGGAGGCAAGAGCAATCATAAATACCGCAGGAAGCATTGACAAAGCACCTTTTCCTATGTGCTTAAACACGCTTTTTTTGTCCTCAGACACTAAAAGTCCGCATACAATTCCCGAAGCTAAAAAGCTTACTGCTAAAATAGGAATTGCAAGACCGGATATTGCTCTTACGGAAGCGATAAGTATCAACGCAAGCGCCTGAATTGCAAAAAACACCGTATAAACCTTAAAGATTTTGTCTGCATTTTCTACATCCTTGTAGGTGCCGCTCTCAAGCTCTTTTCTCTTTATCAAATCCGTTTCATAACTTAAGGATAGCTGTGGATTTTTCTCTATCTTTTTAAGATAAAGCATCAAAAATCCGCACAGAGAAACATAAACTATACCGAAAAATATAATTCTCAACCAAACTCCGTCAGAGGGGCTTACGCCTGCAACAGAGGAAGCAAGACCTACTGAAAATGGGTTTGTAATTGCCGCAGAAAAGCCGAAACAGGCAGCCATTAAGCACGCACCCAAGCCCGTCATAGTATCAAGCTTAGCCGATAGCATAAACATTATAACTATGGGAAGGAGAGTTACAAGCTCCTCGAACATTCCGAAAAAGCTTCCGAAAAGCATAAAGACAAGAACGGTAACGCAAACAATCGCCTTACTTTTATTATGTAGCCTACTCATTATGCGCCCAATAAATATCTTTATTCCACCCGTTTTATCAAGAAGATTAAATATTCCGCTCATAATAAGTAAAAATATGCTTATCATTATAATCGTCACCGCATCCTCAGATGCAAAAACGCGAACCGGGGCTGTTATGACACGCCATAGTGCAATTCCGTCAACCTCACCCTTTTCGTAGGTTCCGACTAAAATTTTTCCGTCATCTGCTCTTTCAAAGCTTCCCTGCGGAATAAAATATGATAAAGCTCCACATAGAATTATTGCCACCGTCAAAACGCAAACTACCGTAATAAAGGATTTTGTTTCTATTGACGAAAATGACTTTTCTTTGTTTTTATTTTCCATATTAAATATTAAGCCTCTTGGGGCTCTTCCTTTTTTACTCTGTCGTGCAACAAAATAGACGTAATATACCATTCAACGCAGGAGCGTTTTTCCTCTGGCACAAAATAATATAGCTCGTTGCCCAAATAAACCTCGAAATCCTCACCTGAACCAAACAGCAGCCTGTAAACCTTGTTAAGGGGGAACTGAATTTCAAATTCTATTCCATCCTTTGTTCCCTTATATGTGAGTCCATTCTTGTCAAGAATGCAGACGCCCTCGCCTCCGTAGCGAAGAAGTTTACTTCCGTCAAGGGACGGCAACTTCAATTTCACCTTACTTTCAAGCTTATAATCGACATTTTTCGCAATTTCATCGTCAATTAACTTAGTTTGCCAATCATACCATTCAGCAAAGTTTTCAAAATACTCGTTTTCCTTAAACGCGTATCTATCGTCAAGCTCCAAAAGAAGGTTACATTTTTCACAACTAACTCGTCTACCCTTGGTTACGATGGTATGAACTCCACCGCATTTTGGACATCTTACAAGTATATTTTCAAGTCCCTGTGCCAGGGTTCTTGACTTGTATTTCAAATTAGGCTTTGTTTCAAGCCATTCAAAATCATTATAGTATAAACGCTCTTCAACGCCCTGCTTGATTTCTTCAACACTAAGAGTCTCTACTTCCTCTTTAGTATATAAAATATCGATTTCTGCCTCGATTTTTGAATTACGCCTTATACCGTTTCCCCATTTTGGCATAGCAAAATAGTCACCGTTTATTTTAATTGTATAAATCGGCACTCCCGCCTTTTTCAAAAAGGAATAAGTTCCCTCCTGAATGTCCTCGAATCGACCGACGGTTGAGAGTCTTGCCTCCGGCATCATAGCAAGAACGTCACCGTTTTTAAGTACCCTTAAGCAGTTCTTTGCGCTATCAAGGTCAGATGTAAACATACTTTTAGGGAAACAGCCGCCCTTACGCATAATTCTTGCATAAAGCTTTTTATAGAAATAAAGTCTTGCAACAATAAAGTTCGGTCTTTTTTTACGGATAAGAGTTCCCGCAAATACAAAGTCCAAAAACGAGCCGTGATTTGAAAGAACTATAGAAGGATTATCAATCTCCTTGCCCACCTTATTCGTATATTTAACCTTAACGCCCTTAAAAAACAAAATAATTCTTGAAACGAGATATGCCGTATCAATTACGAAAGGAGAGCATTTTTGCACCACCGTCTTTGAAGTATATTTCGTATCCAAAAAAGCGTTGATTTTACCGAAAATAGTATCTCTCTTTAAAAGGAGAACCGTAAGAAGCGACACAAGAATTAAGCATACCGCAATAGAAATAGCCCAGCTTACCGCAATAGCAATATGTCCAAGCCCAACGCCTATACAAATAGACGGTAATGCACCTAAAATCGTTATTAAAAAATATCTTGGCGGCTTCATTTTAACGCTTGCCGCAAAGAAGCATATCATTCCATAAGGAATTGCAGGCAAGAAATAAAGGACGAAAATAATTATCGCTATTCTTTTCGAGCTTGACGCCTTATCAAAATCAAGATGTATATTCTTTGCAAAATACGCCTGTATCTTGTCGCCGTATATCTTATACATAATGTAAATAAACAAACTGCCTACGATAACTCCCGCAGTACAGCAAAGCAAGCCTACAGGGAAACCGAATGCAATTCCCGCCATTACCTGTACAGGCTCTGCAGGCAAAAACGGAAGCACAACCTGAAGCATAGCAAGTATAGCTATTGTCACGTAGCCCTTGATTCCAAAATCATTCAGTTTATCTTGAAGCTCCTCGTTTGATTCGAAATCCTCGGCAAATATACTCTTTAACAAGTCCAAATTATCACCGGAAAGAAGAAATACTGCCAAAAGCACGAAAAGCACAAATACACCAAGCAAAATAAGAAGCTTGTTTCTTCTACTTTTTCTCATAATATATCACTTTCAAAAGTTCAAATTAACAAAAATCAAATATATTATACCATAAAATATATAATATATCAACCCTTAATTTTTTAGACATAAATTCAGCAAAAATCCAACGCAATTACACTTAATCGCGTTGGATTTTATTCGTCATCCTTTGTATATTCCAAAATATCACTAACGTCACAATTTAGCGCAACGCATATTTTGTTTAAAATGTCGCTATCGTATCTAACAACCTTATTCTTATAGTAATTGTCTATTATTTGATAGCGTATGCCTGTCTTTTGAGACAAGGAATATCTTGAAATATTATTTTTACCTATATACTTATCCAAGGTCAGCTTAATCACATTATCACTCTCCTTTGATATATATTTTAAACAATATACATTTACTTGACAATTCTCTTAATTAAGTATATACTTATATAAGTATATAAAAGGAGTGACACTATGGAGAATCTTAAAGTATCATACGATGTAGGAATAGTAAGAGAATTAGACAACTTAGGAAGGGTGACAATACCAAAAGAATGGAGAGACTTATTTAAATTTGACGGTCCTTTGGAAATAGTCGCAACCTCGGAGGGAGTTTTAATTCGACACCCAAAATACAAGCTGATAGAAAGATAAGAAAACAAAAATCCAACGCAATTACACTTACTCGCGTTGGATTTTTATTATGTTTTCTACTTAATAAGCTCGTTTATTATGTCGCTATAAAAGCTCTTCTCGTGCGCTCTTATTACGTACTCGTGAGGTCCGTTTTTGTTTTCTTCAAAATAGTTAGCGCCGTTTTCATCAACGGTAGCAAAGCCTGTAACAGTTTTATAGCCTGCCTTTTCATTATCATTGGTAAGAGCCAATACCGCCAGCATAGGATCCCAGCTTTCACGTCCTGAGCCTGAACCGTGGTCTGCAAGGGCTAAATGTAAGAAGTCGTCGTCTTTCAGCTTATCACCTGTTATAAGCTGTGTGCCTATCTCCCAGCCCAAAAACGTAATGGGGCAAGGGCAATTTGTCACAAACGTATGAGAAGCATCTCTTGAAAACTGATATTTGCAAAGGTTGTACTCAAGTCCTGCCTGCTGATCCCATTTTCCGCCCATTATCCAAATTTTCTTTACCTTTTCCTTAAACAGCTCAATACCGCTTTTTGGTGAAATATCATCACCCTGACTCATAAGCGCGCCGCAAATTACCTGTAAAAATCCGATTTCCAGAATTTCCACCTGCCCGTCGCATTCAGCTATAAGCTTACGGTATAAGCGTACTGCATTTTCAAAATCGCCGTTGGTTTTATCCGTTTCCCTTGCCAAACGCTTCTGATACGTAACGTACTCAATTTTATGCTCAAGGTCCTTATCAACGCCGATTTGACACATTGTTCCCTCTTTTTCTAAAAATCTGTACAAAGAAGGTGCAGAAAACTCTGTAAGGGTGTTAATTCCTATTCCCAAAAGGTTAATTTCGCCTTTTTTGTGCGCTCTTGCTAAAATTCTTACCGCAACACAATCGTCGGAATCCTCTCCCCAGTCAGTTCCCAAAATAAAATTTCTCATATTATCACCAATTAGTAGTCCATTTCCTTTTATAAGATTTTTCAAATAAATTTTCGCTTTTTTCTACGTTTTTTATTTTGCTTGAAGCAATTTTCTTTTTCAAAAGCTTAAAATATTCCTTCTCATTAAACGACGGCACGTCTACCCATTGTTTTTTCCAAGAGGAAAGGTATGCGCAGTTCGTTAAAATCACCTGATTTATAGCTTCGCTCGCAGGAGCAATCAGCTTTTCACCGTACAAAATTGCATTTGCAAAATTCTTCAGGATATTAAGGTGTCCGTTATATTCCTCGTCCTCATAGGCTGTAATCGTTCCGTTTTTATTCAAAATAAGTCTTCCGCAAAGAATGTCTATTTTTCCCTCTTTACCAACAATTTCAAGCTTATTCACTCCGCCGTCAACTCCGGTAGAAGCAACAAACGTTCCTATTGCGCCATTTTCGTAACGCACGTGTATGACAGCCGAGTCCTCAACCTCAATGTCGTGATACAGACCCTCATCACAGTTCGCGCCCAAAGCGCAGGGCATTCCACAAAGATATTGCCACATATCAAGATTGTGAGGAGCCTGGTTCATAAGAACGCCTCCGCCCTCTCCGCGCCAGGTTCCGCGCCAAGCGCTGCTATCGTAATATTCCTGCGTTCTGTACCAATTGGTAATAGCGTAGCTATTGCTCACAAGCTCCCCTATTTCACCGTTATCTATAAGCTCCTTTGCTATTTTAAACAGCTTATTGGTGCGCTGGTTCAGCATTGTAGCGTATAATTTTCCGCTTTTTTTCTGTGCCTTAAACGCTTTCTTTAAGGATAGAGTATATACTCCAAGAGGCTTTTCCGATAACACGTGAAGCCCTTTTTTAAATGCGTAGGCGGCTATTATCGGGTGAAAATAGTGAGGCGTTGAGATTATGACAGCATCTATAAGACCGCTTTTTATCATATCCTCATACCGTTCAAATAACGGTACGGACGAAAACTCCTTTTCAAGAGAAGCAAGACGGCTTTTATCATTATCGCACAAGGCGCATAACGTAGCCCCTTCCACCTTACCCTCGAAAAGCGTCCCTGCGTGGGCTGTACCGATTACGCCAACGCCCACAACGCCAATTCTGACACTCATCTAAATGAAGCTCCCATATCACTTGCCACACTTTCCTTTACCGTGGTTTTTCTCTTTGATGTAGCTATACGCTTGCTTAATTCCTCGTAGAACTTATCGTTATCGAAGTCAGCAAGCTCTATTTCCTTGCCTAAAAATCCCGAAAGGTGCATTGCATTTGAAATTGTAAGACCGTTTATACCCTCTCTGCCGTCAGCTACAAGAGGCTCTCCTCTTAAAATCGCACCTGCAAAAGCGTTCAAAACACCTACGTGCTGTTCGTTTTTGCCATCGGTTTCAACCTCTGTGTATTCCATTTTAGGTGCGGCAAATGCAACCGTATTGGTCTTTGAAAACTCGCTTTCAAACATTTCAAGCTTCCAGAGCTTAAGCTTGCCCTCCTCACAGAGAAGCTTTGCGCCCTCCATAAGAATTTCAAGACGGTTAGTACCCGGAACGTCACCTGTGGAGGTTACAAACGTTCCTGTTGCTCCGTTTTCGAACTCCCAATAAGCGGTAACGTCGTCCTCGACCTCGATATCGTGCCACTTACCGAATTCCATCTTTGCGTGTACCTTTGTTGGCATACCGCAAATCCATTGATATAGGTCAAGATTGTGAGGACATTGATTGAGAAGAACTCCGCCGCCTTCTCCGCTCCACGTAGCGCGCCAATCTCCGCTGTCATAATAGAATTGAGGGCGATACCAGTCTGTGATTATCCAGCTAACGCGCTTAATCTGTCCGAATTCTCCGCTCTTTACAAGCTCACGCATTTTGCGGTACAGACAGTTTGTTCTTTGGTTCATCATAATACCGAAAACAACGTTACTTTCGTCCGCTACCTTATTCATTTCGATAACCTGCTTTGTATAAACGCCCGCAGGCTTTTCAATTAAGGTGTGGAGTCCTTTTTTCATAGCCATAATAGCATATTTCGGGTGGTCATAGTGAGGAACGCATATCAAAACGGAGTCGATTTTTCCGCTATCCATCATTTCTTCAGCATCCTTGAATATAGAAACGCTTGGATATTCATTTTTAATCCATTCTACCTTTTCGTCCTTCAAGTCACATACTGCACTCAACTCAATATCGGGGCATTTTCCCTCCAAAATATTTTTTGAATGAACAGAGCCCATATTTCCTATTCCGATAATGCCTAACTTAATTTTCATAATAATCTCCTTGTCAGCTTTAATTATAGGTTATTGTCCTTCATTACCTTGGTTATATACTCATAGCTTCTCTTAAGACATTCAAACGGGTCCTCACCGTAGCAGTTATCCTGCTCTACAAGAGCGTATTCTACGCCAACTGCCTTTGCCGTTTTAAGGATTTTTACAAAATCCATACTGCCGCTGCCGATAGAAGCCATTCTCTGCTCATCGTTAACTATTGCAAGGTCCTTTAAATGGATACATTCGCATCTGCCCTTGAGCTTTTCAAGATAGGAGCAAACGTCACCGCCACCGTACTGTACCCAATATGTATCAAGGGTAAAGGACATTTCGTTTGGCTCAAACGCGTTTATCAGCTTGTCAAAAATCATTTCTCCGTCAGAGCATCTTTTAAATTCACAATGATGATTATGATAAAAAAGCTTGCTTCCGTTTTGGCTTAGAATTTTGGCAGGCTCTTTATATTCCTCGATAAACTTATAGGTTACCTCCTCTGTTGCCCATCCCGGCATACAGCCAATACCTACGTAGTTACAGCCAAAAACTCTGTGCTTCTCCAAAACCTCCAAGGTGTTGTTCTTTACCTCTTCAACGTTCCAATGGGTAAGAGCGCACTTAAGACCGTTTTCCTTTAATTTTTCAGCCAGCCACTCCGGCTCGTACTGACAAACTCCTGATATTTGAACGTAGTCGTATCCGATTTCCTTTACCTTCTTAAGACTGTTTTCAAAGTCCTCAAGGGTTTGACAAAAATCTCTTATCGTGTAAAATTGTGCTCCGATTTTCATATTATACCTCTTTAATAATCAATATTAAGCTTATTCAAAATTGCTTTCAAAGCGTCAGCACCAGCATCAAACGCGGTATCATTGTCAGGATATATTGTAATATCCTTGTGAATGCTCTCGCCGTTTTCCAAATCCTTAAGTCCGCTAAACTCCATCAAATGAGGCTCCAAGGTAAGTACCTCCTTGCCCATTTCCTTATACATACCGACCAGCTTTTCAATATTGCCGATACCGTAGCCCGCTCTTACTACGTGCTTATCCTTAAGAGCGTCCTTAATATGCATATATTCAACGTAAGTATGAAGCTTTTCCCAAGCCTCCAGGGTATCTACTCCGCATTGAATAAAGTTAGCAGGGTCAAACACCATTCTTATTCTTTCGAATTCCTTGTGTATTTTAAGACAGCCCTCTATATCATCGCCGAAAATTCCCTTTTCGTTTTCGTGACACATTATCATATTTTTCGGACATGCTTCAACGAATTTTCTCAAATTTTCAAACACCTTGTCTTGGTCCTTTGAAAAGAAGCTGAACATTCTTATGTGATTTGCTCCTAAAATCTCACCGTATTCGCAAAGTCTTTTAAACTCATCCAGCTGCCCTTGAAAATTATCGTCCACATTATATTTTCCGACAGGTGAGCCGATAGACCAAACTCCTATTCCGTTTCCGTCAAGCTCCTTTTTGATTTCCTTTATTTTTTGACAGCTTATTTCCTTAATGTTCTGTCCGTCAACTCCACGGATTTCAAGTAATCCGATATTATTTCTTCTTAAAGCATCAATCTGCCCTTTAAGCTGAATTGAAGCTTCATCTGCAAATGCACACAGTTTCATAAAATAATCCTTTCTTTGCCATAAAACGTTTTATTTCTGTCAGTCTGCTTCGTTAAGCAGTCTGCTGAATTTTTTCATATACATATTCCAGTCATACCTTGACAAAAAATGCGCCCCGCTCCTTAAATAAAAGGAAACCTCTGCGTCCAAATATTCGTCGTTTACGCAAGGTAATTTATTTTCGCATATTATGCCCTGTTTTCCGTATAGCTTCCATACGTCCGATGCAAGATAGCAGGACAAAAACTGTCCCTCGTTATCCGCCCATACGTCAAGCAACGCTCCGCCCACCACAACGCTTCTTGGAGCAATTTGCGCGATAAGTAAATGTTGGTCAAAGGGCAACTTATCCTCGTTATCGCGATATTTCATATAATTTTCGCAAAACCAAAACGGGAAAACGTCGGTTATGTTTCTTATACTCTCATTTTCCTCTATTTTACCTCTTGACAATGCTGCTCCGCTACAACCGCTTTCGTTTACACAGGTAAGGAAAAATCTCTCGTCCATCGCCGAGGCCAAGAGGGCTGTTTTTCCAAGTCTGGAATGACCAATTATCGCTATCTTGCCAACATTTTCAAGATTTTCAAGATAATCCGCGCACACTGAAGCCATATATGCCCATAAAGAAATTTTTCCAAAGGAGCATTTTCCGTTTTCATCACAAAAAAGACCGCAGAGCCCATTTGTAAAATCTCCGTCATCGGTAGTTACGTCTTTATAACAAAACGCCATTACGCCAAATCCGCCGTCGATAATCTCCTCGGTAGGATTATATTTGCTCGGCACCTTGCTTTCAAAATCAATCAAAAGAAACACAGGCACGTCCTTTTTCTCTTTAGGTAGCACAAGCTCACACCTTACAGTATGCTCCTTACCGCCGTTTTCAAAGGTAAAAAACACGCTGTCCCAATCAGCCTTTGCCGCAAAGTTAATACCCTGCCTTTCAACCCTTACTGTCGGTTGAAGCTTTTTCGGTAAGAAGCCGTATTCCTCTCTTAAAAACGTGTCTTTTATTTCGGCTTTTTTTCTCTCCCACGCTTCCTCCGTATCAACGTCGGCAAGAAAATCGGGAACGTTTCTTCTCAGTAGCTCTTTCTCTATCATATCCTTTTTTCTCTACGCTTTTTTATAAAAAATTTTCATTAACTAAAGTATATCACAACTAAAATTACATTTCAATGAAAAAAAGCGGAATTTATTATGATAATTCCACTTTTTTACTTTCATTAAATCATATTAGTTTCGGAAGAAACAAAAAACACCCGCAAAGACATTGACACATAATAGAAAAAATGTTATAATACTATTACAAAGCATTATTTCAAAGGAGAAAACAATGAAAAAGTTTTTAATTTTAGTAACCCTACTATCTTTTGTTTTATTATCACTTTTCGTAGCTTCCTGTGGCGGCAATACTGACACTGACACAAGCTCCGACAAAGCATCAAGTGATACAACAAGCGATACAAGCTCTTCGAGCGACACAAGCACGGAAAGCGACGCATCAACCGACGACACCTTGACTCCCGACGAGCCTGAAAAGCCGGTTGTTGACCCCGAGGTTCAGGCTAAGGTTGATGAGCTTTTAGCAAGCAAACACAAGCTTACCTACAATGAGGACGGCTCCTTCAGAGTTCTTATTTTTGCCGACCTTCACATGGATGCTAACGGAAATTGGTCAGCAGTAACCGCTGTAAAGGAAAGAGTTAAAACCTTAGTTGACAGAGTAAATCCGAATTTAGTTATCTACACAGGTGATAACACAATCAAGTCAGCAACAGAGGAGAAATTAAGAGCAAATATAGACGTTATTGCAGGCTACCTTGAGGAAAAGAAAATTCCTTGGTGCCACGTTTACGGTAACCATGATCATGAAGAAGCGCTTTCACTCGCAGAACAGCAAGCTATCTATGAAAGCTATGAATACTGCATTTCAAAAGACGTAGGCGGCATTACAGGCACAGGTAACTACGTTCACGCAGTTTATAACGCTGACGGAACGATAGGCTCTGCAATTTATATGCTTTATTCCGGTGCGTATTCGGCATACGGCTTCGGCTTTGTTCAAAACGACCAGATTGATTGGTACAAGCAAACCTCCGAGCTTTTGCAGGCATATAACGGCGGAAAAGTAGTTAACGGTATGATGGCATTCCACATTCCTTTATACGAGAACAGACTTGCCTACGAAAACAGAAACAACAAGGAAATCGTATATGAGTGGGACGGACAGAAAAATGAGGACATTTGCAGTGCTGACCTTGATACCACGTTCTTCGAAACAATTTTAGAGCGTGGAGATATTAAAGCGATAGTAACAGGACACGACCATGTAAACGACTATATGTACAACTATATGGGAATAAAGCTTGCAAACTCTCCTAATATAAGCGACTTAACGTACGGTAACCGCTACGTTCAAGGCTCACGCGTTATTGACTTGAACGCAAAAACCGTAGGCACAAGTATTCCCACTTACGTAACTTATCTCATAGAAAGATTAAACCCCGACGACTTCGATACTCTTGATACAAATATTTCAATAGAGATTTCCAAGGAAAACATTGAAAATCCTATCGTTACTAACACCAACGGTGGAAATGCCAGCGGCATAGTAAAGGTTTCCGTAACAGAAAGCGGCGGTGCTAACGGTAGCGACGCTATAAAGATAGTAAGAAGCAACGAGAATCTTTTCGATATTACGTTCCAATTAACTGATAAAGGCAAGCTGGGTAACAATAAATATTTGGTTGTTTGGGCTGACTTTTCACAAATCGAATTCAGCGCAGCTTGCTTCGGCTTAACAACCGAAAAGAGTGCGGCGGGTCCATACAGAACCGGAAACTCCAATTGTAAATCTCCTTTCTATTATCTTGCTGACGGAGAAACGGAGTGGCAGGAGCTTTCCCACAATGATGACGGTTGCTTCGGCTCAAGCGGAGAAGGAACTCAAGCAATGAACGGCAAAAAGGGATATTTTGCATTCCCTGTTGAATATTTTATGGAAAATTCAAACGTGCTAACAAGTGATTCTCTTATAACCGGAGTTTATTTCTACGGTGCGGTTTACGCAAATATAAAATATATCGACAAACCATTCTATTTTGACGACTTTAAGCTTGTTGAAAGCTACAAATAATAAAATAAATCAACAAACAGCGACAGCTCGCAAGGAGCTGTTGCTGTTTTTTGTTTATCTTAAGTTTATATTTCTTTTATATAATTTTGTTAAAATTGCGCGAAAAATGTCGCGTAATACGTAATATATCTTTTTTCAGAGGGACTATTATGGATACTGTAAAAATCAACGGCACACAATACGCCAAAATGCTTCTTGGCGGAGCTACCCTGCTTTCAGAGCATTTAGAGGAAGTTAACGATTTAAATGTATTTCCCGTTCCTGACGGAGATACGGGAACTAATATGTACAAGACTATCGAAGGTGGTATTTCCGTTCTTTCCGATGGCGAAACGCAAAGCATAGGCGCTATTGCCAAAAGCTTTGCTCAAGGAGTTTTGCTGGGCGCAAGAGGTAATTCCGGAGTTATTTTGTCTCAAATTTTCTCGGGAATATGCGAAAAACTATCAAAATACGACACGGTCGATGCAAGTGTCTTATCTGTCGCTTACAAAAACGGAATTTCAAAAGCATATTCAGCGGTGCAAAACCCAACCGAGGGTACAATATTAACCGTATTCAGAGAAGCAACCGAATACGCTTGCGAAAACATAACTAAAAACTCTTCCATAGAGGACTTTTTCAAGCTTCATATCGAAAAGGCTCGCCAAAGCCTTATAAAAACCAAGGAGCTTTTACCCGTTCTTGCAGAGGCGGACGTAGTTGACTCGGGCGGTGCGGGATACTTATATATTGCCATAGGTATGTACGAGGTTCTGACGGGCAAAATGCAAGGAGAGCTTCGTAAGCTTACAGAGGTTAAAACTATTAACATTGACAGCTTTACAAGAAGCTCCGTTCTTGAGTTCGGCTACTGTACTGAATTTTTATTAAGACTTACGGAAAACAAGGTGGACCCCGATAGCTTTTCTGTGGAAGCAATTTTAAAAGAGCTTGAAAGATTAAAGGGTGAAAGCATTGTCGCCTATAAGGAAAATGATATACTAAAGGTACACGTGCACACCTTTAATCCCGGCAGCATATTAACAGCCGCTCAACAGTACGGGGAATTTTTAACGGTTAAAATTGAAAATATGTCCCTTGAGCATTCAGGCAAAAAGGAAGAAAAGCCAAAGAAGCTTTTTTCCGTTATTTCCGTTGCCACAGGCGAAGGAATGTGCGCCTTGTTCAAGGATTTGGGAAGCGACGAAATCGTATGCGGCGGACAAAGCAGCAACCCATCTATTGAAGAATTTATAAAAGCCTTTGAAAAATGCCACAGCGAGCATATAATCGTTTTTCCAAACAATAAAAACGTATTCCTTGCCGCAACCCAAGCTGCGCAAATTTACGATAAGGCTACCGTACACGTTGCTCCTGCGAAAAATCTTATGCAGGGATACAGCGCTCTTTCTGTTATAACTCCGGGAATTACCGACATAAACGTTCTTTTAAAGAGCATTGAGAGTGCTACAAAAAGCGTTTTCGGAGCAGAAATCACAAAAGCCGTTCGTGACGTAACTCTAAACGGTAAGTCAATCAAAAAGGACGACTATATTTCCATATCCAACGGTGAAATTGCCACCGTATCCGAAAGTGCAAATCAAGCGGTAAAGGATACTCTTGACACAGTTTGTATGGACGACTATGAAATAATCACTCTATTTGTCGGAAAGACCGTAAGCGATGATGAAAGAACTGCGCTTACAGAGGAGCTTGAGGAGCTTTATCCCGACTGCGAGGTAATTGTTTACGAAAGCGGACAGGAGGTTTACGACTATTTAGTCGCGGTTGAATAAATATGAAAAGATACAAAATTGCAATAGACACAAAGGGCTGTGATAAAGGTGCGGCAACAGTAATCAAGGGTGCTTGTACTGCTCTTTCGGAAAACGAGGAGCTTGAGCTTCTTTTAGTAGGAGACGAAGCGGAAATTTTAAAGGAATGTACTGCTCTTTTTGCAGATATGAGCCGAATTGAAATTTTAGACGCTCCCGATATAATTACAAATTACGATAATCCCGCTGAGGCTATATTTGCAAAGCCCCAGTCCTCCCTTGTTAAGGCTCTTTACGAGACCAGCAAAAGAGATGATATTTGCGGACTTTTAAACGCAGGCAGCACAGGCGCGCTCCTTGCAGGCTCAATGAGGTTTTTGTCGGGCAAAAACAGAATACGCCCTGCCCTTGCCGCTCTTCTTCCAAGTGAAGCGGGAGGACTTGTATGCCTTGTGGATACGGGCGCAACCATTGACTGCTCCGCGTCAATTTTACACCATTTTGCTAAAATAGGCACGGATTTTATGAAGCGAATGTACGCTATGGAAAATCCTACGGTAGGTCTTTTATCAAACGGTGCGGAAAGAACCAAGGGAAATGCGATAGTAAAGGAAGCCTACGCAATTCTTGAAAATGACGAAACGATAAATTTCGTTGGAAATTTAGAGGGAAATAACGCCCTTTCCGGAAAATGCGACGTTTTGGTATGCGACGGCTTCGTGGGCAATCAGGTTTTAAAGGTGACCGAGGGCACAGCAAGGCGCATAATCACGGATATTGTTAAGTACGCAAAAGCCACTAACAATATGCAGTTTATGGAAATAGTCGGTCATTTAATGGCAACGTACGATATTGCCTCTCTGGGCGGCGGTGTTGTTTTGGGAATTGAAAAGCCCGTAATCAAAGCTCACGGTGCTTGCGACGAAAAGGCTATTGTAAGCACAACCAAAATGCTTCTTAACATGGCAAAAAACGTTAAGCCGTTAGGTTAATTAAAAAATCGGTAATTTAAGAAAGGAATAAATTATGTCAAAGGTAAAGGTAATATGCACATCAACAGGCTGTATCGAGTACGGTCCTGAAAGATACAAGGAATTAGGAATTGATTTTTTAAGAATACGTATGACCTTTAAGGGCGTGGAATATAACGAGGGGCCTGAGCTTGATCCCGTTAAGTTTTACGAGGAGCTTGAAACCCTTGAAAATCCAAAAGATAATTTACCAACCACAGCGCTTCCGTCACCGGCATCAATCTACGCTGTGTTTGATAAGGCTATAAACGAGGGCTATGATGAAATTATCATATTTACAATCTCGTCAAAAATGGGTGGAACCTATAACGCCATCTGCAACCATGCAAGAGAATACGAGGATAAGATAAAAATTCACGTAATTGATACTAAAGTTGCGGGATTTTGCGAGGGGCTTCACGCTATTCGCGCACAACAGATGCTAAACGACGGTTATACCGTGGAGCAGGTTTTAAAGGAAACCGAATGGGCTATTGCCAACCAGGAATTTATCGGCGTTGATGAAAAGCTCGATTACCTTATATACAACGGCAGACTAAAGGGTGCAAAGGCGTTTATGGGACAGATGCTTAAAATTTGCCCTCTGCTTCAATTCAATAAGGATGGAGAAATAGCAGCAGTAGAAAGCGTAAGAACCGCAAAGAAAGCCCTTATGCGCTCCTGCGAGCTTTTAAAGGAGCTGATTGGTCAAAGAGATCCCAAGGACTATATTCTTTTCCATATATATACAGGTCCTTCTCTGCTTGAAAAGCTCTATGACATTGAAGAAAAATACGAAATTAAAACAAATCACGAGGACGTTATTTTGTCCCCTGTAAGCGGCTGTCACAACGGTCCTTGGCTTGCAGGCTACGGCTTATACAAAATACGCAGAGAGGACGAGGCTCTTTAGTTTATGTTGGAAATCGTTGAGGTAAAAACAAAAAAGGATATTAAGGATTTCGTAAAGCTTCCGTTAAAGCTTTATAAGGGCTGTGAAAGCTTTGTTCCGCTGATTTATTCAGACGAAATTGCTCTTATTAAAAACGGCGGTAAAAAAGAGGTTGCCGATTCCGTTTTCTATCTTGCCAAGCAGGACAAAAAGGTCGTTGGCAGAATACAGGGGATTTTACATAGACAGTATAATGAATTAAAAAATGAAAAGCGCGTGCGCTTTACAAGATTTGATACGGTAAACGATGCAGAGGTTGCAAATGCTCTTTTTGACGCCGTTGAAAATTGGGCAAAGGAAAAGGGAATGGATACCGTTTGCGGTCCTCTTGGCTATAACGACCTGGACAGAGAGGGGCTTCTTGTTGAGGGCTTTAATGAAAACAGCACCTACGAGGAGCAGTATAATTACGAATATTACGGTTCTCTTATCGAGGAATGTGGCTACGAAAAGGAAATTGACTGGCTGGAGTTTGAATTAAAGGCGCCCGACAAGGTAAACGAAATGCTTGCGCGAGTTGCCAAGCGCGCTCTTGAGCTTAATAAGCTTCATATCGTTGATAGCAAAAGCATGCCAAAAAAACAGTTTATAAACAAGTACTATGATAGCTTTTTTGATTGCTTGGACGAAAGCTACAGTAAGCTCTACGGCACAATGCCAATAACCCCGGAGCAACGAAAGAAAATAGTTGACGACTTTATTCTTGTCTTAAATACGGACTACATAATTTTTATATGTGATGAAAACGAAAAGATAATTGCCTTCGGAATCGCTTTTCCCGCCTTTGGTGACGCTCTTAAAAAAAGCGGAGGTAGAATGACTCTGCCCACAATTCTTAAGCTTTTAGATGCAATAGATAATCCAAAAGCTCTTGATTTGGGCTTGGTGGCAGTCTTGCCCGAATATCAAAGCAAGGGCATAAATGCAGTCATTCTCAACTGTCTTATGGAGATACTTACAAACAGTAAAATCGAAAAGCTTGAAACTAATCTAAACCTTGAAACAAACGTGCAGGTAATGTCACAATGGAAATATTTCAACGCAAGACAGCACAAGCGCCGTCGCGCTTACGTTAAAAAAATCTAAACGCAAACAGGAGACTAAAAATGCTTGAAAAATTAAAATCTATAATTACAAAGGTATTGCCCGATATGGACGTATCAGCCGTAACGAACGATACAAGGCTTATGGAGGATTTAGGATTTGATTCCCTGGCCATGATGATGCTGTCAATGGAAATTGAGGACGCATTTGATTTTCGCTTTACCGAATTTGTAAAATTCGAAACGGTTGGCGACGTTTGCGGATATTTGGAAAGCCGCATCTAAATTCAAGCCTACTGTGGCATGCCTGACAGGAGTGAAACGAACCAGCCTTAAGCCGTGTATTTACGGTATTATAAAGGTATTTTCGTTAATATCCGTCAAGCCTTTAGTAATTTTGTCAAGCTTGCTCCTTGTAGTATGTTAATACAACTGCGTCGCAATCTTACCAAAATTTTCTAAAAATACACCGGCTTAAGGTGCCTTGCATTTTCGAACGAGCCAAAAGGCTTGTGTTCAAGGCAAAATTTTGCCGATATATAAAAATATTTCAAAAAATTTTAACGCTGAAGACAGGTCTTTTGTCCGTTCCAAAACTGATTCGTTCCATT
>JAZRIQ010000036.1:0-23849 GCA_045645405.1 Eubacteriales bacterium | reverse complement strand
CGAAGCACATTCGGAGCCAAATCGGTGAGATAGTTTGATAGGTTAAGAAGCAGGCTTACTTGCCGTAAGGCAATGATTAAACTATTAAAATAGCCACTGATTTGGCTACCAATGCTTGTTGGTTCGAGCCTACTGTGGCATTATTGAACAAATTGAAGAAAGCTAAAAAAGCCTTGATTTTGTTTCAAGAATATAGTATAATACTAAAAAAATAAAACGCAAATCATCGACATATTACCGCGCGTTAATGTTATTTGCATATTAGAATAATTATATTTTGACTTATAAAATGAATAAGGATGTAAAGGGAGATTAAATATGGAAATCGGGGGAAAATTCAAGGTAGAAATTACAGTTGAAGAAAAGGATACTGCTATGGCTTTAGGAAGCGGAACGCTGGCGGTTTTAGCTACTCCTCGTATGATAGCGCTAATGGAAGAAAGCGCATACAAATGCATTGAAAAATATTTAGAAAACGGACAGTCAAGCGTTGGTACTTATTTAGACGTTAAGCATCTTGCCGCAACTCCTGTGGGAATGAAAGCTTATGCTGAAAGCGAAATCATTGAGGTCGATGGCAGAAGAGTTGTGTTTTCCGTTAAGGCTTATGACGAAAAAGGAATTATTGGCGAAGGAAAACACGAAAGATTTATCGTGTTTAGTGAAAAGTTCGTTGCAAAAACGTATCAAAAGTTAGACCAATAAAAGCCGGACCTTTGTACACTGTGTTATATCAGCCACAAGAGTATTTTAATAAAAAATGCTGACCTTAAAGGATACTGTGATTTAAGTATTCCGTATTAAGGTCAGCATTTTGTTATTTAAATTAAAATTTCTTTATTTCTTTTCTATAAATAAGATTACCGGGTCTAAAATATTACAAGGAGTGTCAAGAATATATCTGTTATTTTCGTGTTTAAAGCCGATTTCCATACTGTCACCGTTTGGCATAAGCTTTTTAAATGATTTTGCTTCGAAATCACATACAAGCTCTAATTTTTCAATGGAGTCCAAGCCAATATTAAATACAGCGCAGAATAGGTCGCCATTTTCCATATCAGCCGCCTTTAAATAAATTTCCTCGTCGTTTGGATAGTATATAGGCAACTCATTAGCAAGCTTAATCATTTCGATAAGCTGTTCCTTTCTGGAATAGTTAAGGAATGAAAAAGCAGTAGCAATATAATATTCGGCAACAGGCGTACCGCAAAAAACAAAAGCAGTGCCGCCAAGCTCGTTTTTGTAAATAGTGGAGCCGGGAAATAGGTTTTCATAATGCTCGTAATCGGTAGTGTTACTTATGTAAGAGCTTATTACAACGTCATTGTTAAGAGGAACAATTTCCTTTACCTTTTGTTGCATACTAACTCGACAGTTAGTCTTTAAAATAAGCTCGTTTACAGGAATTTTACCGTTCCACTCTCTTATATCAACGCCTAAATATTTACCAAAGCCTCGGTTGATAAGATTTAATGCAGTATCAGACGCAAGCATAACCTTACCCTTTAAAATTTCTAAAATTTCATCGTCGCTTAAACGGCTGTCCACGTCGCCTTCAAGACAAACAACACCGCCGTTTTCACTGGAAAAGTACATAGGAATGCCCAGTCTTTCAAGAACACATAAGCTCCAACCGTCCCATTCCTCTTTAACTCTACCGTATGTGAAATCAGGTGTGGAAGGAACAAAAATTCTGCATCCTCTCCATTTTAATTGGGGCTGAATTTCAGCTAATTTTTCATAGAAACCAAAGTTTTTGCTTAACACACGTCTGTATGCCTTACCGCTTTCAGGCTCGTAGGAAATCAAACGCGTAATCCAATGCTTCGCACCGTTAGTTCCCTCTAAAATTGAGCCTGTGTAGTGGGTATGAAGAGACATAGCGCCCGTACTGTATCTGTTTTGAGGACAGGTATCTGTCTCTGCTAAAAATACGTCCACTTTTCCCTTTAGCTTGGCAATCTGTGTTGCCGCTCTTTGAAATACGCGGCTGAAATTCCTAGCCCCTGCAGGAGTATAATTTCCGTTGTTTATTCTTACTACAACAGGATTGTTTTTTCCTGCAAGAACAGAAGCAATCTCATAAGCAAACTCAGCATTGTTTCCACAACAGCAATATGAGGCAGGCATAGAGGGGTTGACGCTATCAATTCCTGCTCTCATTACCTTGGCAGTTTCAACCAATGACGCTTTTTGTTCTTCAATGAAAATATCGGTATATCTTTTTGCCCGCTCACTCTTTTCGTGAACTATTTCCCAAAGCTCGCGACCGGAAAGAGAGGTTCCTGCCTTTTTGTTAAATCGTTCTATATGCAAAGGACAAGCACAGCCCTCGCCCTTGTACCATATAGTTCTGAAATCGTCGTCAATCATAATATGGTCAGGATTATAAGAGGTAATTGTTGCAAGCACGTTATAAATGTATTCCTTGAAGCCGTCGTCACAGGGACAAACAACGCGGGTAGCTTTACCATCATTAAAATTCACGTGTGTCTGATAAGGAAACATTTCTCCAAGTACCCAACCGTGACCAACTGAAGCTTGAACCAAAACACCGTTTGGAATCCCCATTTTATCAAGCTTTTCCTTGAATTTAGAATATTTTTCGCAAAGATGTCCAACCTTATCGCTGGGAGGATTTCCTTCGGGAACAAGTGTCATTTCAAATAACGCGCAGGAGCAAACGCCGCTTTCGTATTGCATTTTTATGTCCTGACAAATTTCTTCAATATGATTCAAGTCAGGTATCATTATAGTATATGAATGTAGATATCTATCCATAAAAACCTCGTTTGTGTAATTCATTAAAATAATTATATCATTACAATATAATTTAATCAACAAAAAAATTCAAAAACATTGACATTGTAAAGAAAAAATGGTAAAATTTTTTTTGTATAAAATTTAAGGAGATTACTATGACAGATATAATTTTTTCATTTGATACAGAGGACTTTACCTCAAGTAGAGCCGCTGACGGTATTTTATATGAAGCAAATCTTTTTAGAGAAGAGGGCGTTAAAGGTTGCTTTTGCGTAGTTGGTTTACTTGCCAAGCACCTTAAGGAATGGGGAAGAACTGACGTTATTGAGGCATTATCTCATCATGAGTTAGGTACTCACACTTATGGACACACTCTTCATCCAATGATAAACGAATATACTGATATTGAAGATTTTTACAAGGCGCAGGACGAAGCTATAAGACAGGAATCGCTTGCAATTGACTACATAAAGGATACCTTTGGGGTTGACCGCGTTTATGCTGCTTGTCCTCCCGGAAACCAAAAATCTTACGTTGCTATGTACGCATATCATAAAATGGGAATTCCGATTTATGCGGACACCTTCTGCGATACAGAATACGGTACAGGCTCATATTATTGCAACATCTTCCACGTAAACTACACCTTCGGCATAGAATGGTTTTTAAGAGACAACGGAGAAGAGGGTATAAAAAAAGCTCTTGACGAGCTTGCCAAGCGCGAAAGAGCAGTAATTTATACGCATCCTAATATGATTATCAAAGAAGATTTTTGGGATGCCGTAAACTATCATAAAGAAAATTTAGTTCCGTTTGGTGAATGGAAGCAAATCAAGGATTTACCAAAGGAAATTACAGATACCGTGCTGAAAAATATGCGTACTCTTGTGCGTATGGTTAAAAATGACCCGAGATTCAGAATAACAACGTATTCGGAGCTTGCAAAGGAGCTTAACGAAGAAGGAACGAGAATAGTAAAAAAAGAACACGTAAGCGATATATACGCTGCTCTTACAAAAAATTTCTTCCCTGTTCAATCGCCAATGTCCCTTTCACTTGCGGATATAATGCTATCCTGCCGTGATTTCCTTTTAGGTAAGGATGAACACGTATGCTCAGACGTTTTTGGTTTCCTTTCCGAACCTTATGAAATTTCTTGTGCTATAACGGTTTCAAAAAATGATATCATTTCCGCTTGCGAGCAAATTAAAGATGGCGAATTTTTACCTGAAAAAATCAAGGTTGGCAATACGTATATAGGGCCAACAGACTGGCTATACGGCGCTTTGGAGGTTCTTATGGGAGCGAGTGAGGTTACAATAAAGCCAAAAAATCAACTTCCTTGCCTTGACTGTATGCCGGAGGTTCGAGATAGCGACTTTAAGGGAACATGGCAACACTCCGATTCCTTCGAGGATAACTATTTATCCAATCGCCTACGCTATCAATCCTACACAATGCGTTTCCGCACAACAAGCCGAAAAATGAATTAGTTGAAAACAAGGAGATTTTTTCATCTCCTTGTTTTTTGCACATAAATTGCATATCATAAGTGTGAATTGTTGACACCATAAGTAAAAAGTAGTATAATATTTACACAGTCTACTGTGGCATAAAAGGAGGTACTTGGCTCCGTATGATAAATGTAAAACACGCATTAAGAGAGCTTTTTAAAATAGATAATCAGCTGCAAAGCTACAGCGATGATATTAAAATGCATCTTGAACGCTTTAATTTATATCATAAGAGACTTTCGGGGAAAAATAGCTTAAAGGACGCTATAAACGGACATCTCTATTTCGGATTTCACAGAACAAACAATGGTTGGGTATTTCGTGAATGGCTTCCGGGTGCTGATAAGGTTTACCTGTTTGGAGACTTTAATAATTGGAATGAAAATGCAACCCCTTTAACCAATATAGGTAACGGTGTTTGGGAAATTCAACTTGAAGGTATAGATGCGTTAAAGCACGGTCAATATGTAAAACTCATTGTAGAAAAGGATGGAAAACGCTTTAAGCGTATTCCGGCTTATATTACAAAAACAGATATGGATGAAAGTAACTATAAGCTTTGCGGTCAGATTTGGGAGAGCAAATTTCAATGGACGGATAGTGATTTTTATTCTAAAAAAAGAAATGCAACACCGCTTATTTATGAAGCACACGTAGGCATGGCACAGGAGGAAGGAAAGGTAGGCACTTATCTCGAGTTTGCTGAAAATGTACTTCCCTGGATAAAGCAAACAGGCTATAATACTATACAGCTAATGGCTATTCAAGAGCATCCGTATTATGCATCTTTCGGTTATCAGGTGACTAATTTCTTTGCCCCGTCATATAGGTACGGAACGCCCGAGGATTTAAAATATCTTATAAACAAGGCACACAGCATGAATATAAGCGTAATTCTTGACGTAGTTCACAGTCACGCATGCTCAAATGATGAAGAGGGTCTTAATTGGCAGGACGGAACAGAGGGACAGTATTTTCATACGGGACAGCGCGGCTACCATTCTGCTTGGGGAACAAGATGCTTTGATTATGGCAGAGACGACGTATTGCACTTTCTTTTATCAAATCTTAAATATTGGCAGGACGAATATCATTTTGATGGCTTTAGATTTGACGGTGTAACCTCTATGCTTTTTGAAAATCACGGTTTAGGTGTGGAATTTAATGATTATTCTCAATACTATTCCATAAATACAAACGTAGATGCCAAAGTTTATCTTATGCTTGCCAATGAGCTTATTCACTCAAATAACAAATACGCTATAACAATTGCTGAGGATATGAGCGGAATGCCGGGAATGTGCTTACCTATTAATAAAGCAGGTATTGGCTTTGATTATAGATTATCTATGGGTATTCCCGATTTGTGGATAAAGCTTATTAAGGAACAAGCCTTTGAAAATTGGGAAGTTGGACGGTTGTGGTATGAGCTAACCTGTGCAAGACCAATGGAAAAGACAATATCCTATTGTGAGTCTCACGATCAAGCGATGGTTGGAGACAAGACTATAATTTTCCGTCTTGCAGACGCAGAAATGTATACAGGTATGATGAAAAACTACCATACACCGTCTATGGATGCCGTAATAGATATGCATAAGCTCATTCGCTTTCTTACACTTTCTCTTGCCAAAAACGGTTATCTTAATTTTATGGGCAACGAGTTTGGTCACCCCGAGTGGATTGACTTTCCAAGAGAGGGAAACGGTTGGAGTCATCACTACGCAAGACGCCAATGGTCGCTTGTCCATAACCCTGACTATAAATACGAACAGCTTTATAATTTTGACAAGGAAATTATCACTCTTGCAAAAAAATCAAAGTTTCATACGAAAAGTCAACCGCATTCAATATGGCTTGACGAAGAAAAAAATCTGATGATTTTTGAAAGAGCAGACATGATTTTTGTATTCAATCTCCATCCAACGTGGTCACAGGAAAACGTATTTATCAGTTGCCAAAAGACAGGAAACGGTGCGTATCAAGTCCGGTTTTCTTCAGATGATTCTGAATTTAGCGGTCAGAACAGAGTAGATAAGAATTATATTTACCACACGGAACAAACGACCTACGGAATCGGCTTTTATACTTATATTCCGTGTCGAACTGCTATTGTATTTAAAAAAATATAAAATAAGCGACCTGCTTTTGATATGCACCTCCAAAAGTGAGAGCAAGCGGAAAGGCTCGCAAGCGAGCATTTGTTGCGAACTCGGTCTCTCAATCAAGATAGTGCGAACAAGCGAATTTTCGTTAAGCAAGGAGCTAACGAAAATTCGTACGGGAAGATGACCTGTCTTACAAGGTTCCGACACGGAACGACAGGGCATACAATGCGTCCCCAAACAAAATTCGCAAGCGAATTTCGAGTGGGCGCGCATTATCCGTAAGGATAATCAGCAAAACAAAAAGGACACTCTTGTGAGTGTCCTTTTCGCTTTGCTGGTGAGCCAAGTTCAATGTAAATCGAAAAGTATTGAATTTATTTCTATGGTGTGGTATAATATTTTTACCATGTTAATATCTAAGGAGAAAATATGAAATTTTTCAAGATTGTTGATAAAATTATAAAAGAAAATAAGGATAACACAATTGTTAGAAAAAATGAAACACTTTTAATTGAGCCATTAGGAATTCCGAAATCAAGACATATGATATTTAAGCCTATTGGCGACAGAGCCGTTAAGGAAATACTTATAGGTGATTATAAAAATGAATTTCCAAAGGAATACATAAAGCTTTTGAAAAAATATAACGGACTATCTTTATATAACCATAAGATAGTAGTGTTAGATGCTATTGATAAAAAGACCAAAAAGCCAATGGAGTTTGCAGGTCACGGGCTAACCTTGTTTGGACTTCCTTGCAGACCTCCATATGAAAGACCACGCGATGAAGAAGAATGCTTTGATATAAGAATTGAGGATTTGAGAAAACACGATAATATACCTGATACATACTTAAAAATTGGAATATATAGACGATGTGATGATTGGAATTCAACAACTGAAATAATGATAGATACTGTTTCTCACAGAGTATATGCTTTTGAAAGAGGGGACGACAAAATTCAAGCAGAATGGGATAATTTGGATGAGTGCTTGTGTGATATTTGCGATAAAGTGTCCAAAATGCCATTAGTTGATGAAAAGTATAGAGGGATTTCTGAATAAATTTTCTATGTAAAAATATAAAAATATGAATTTTCTATGAAATGGCACTGTGGCGTGTGCTTGTAAAATAACGAAAAAGCAAGGTTGAATTTTCAGCCTTGCTTTGATGTATTTATAGAGGAAATTAACATTACTCTAATGCTTGTGCAAGCATTATTTAATGATTTATACGTACTTTCATCAATATAATTTGTTCTGAAAAGTAGTTCGAGCCAATAGCCTGTTTCGTTAGCTTCTTTAAGAGCAATTTGAAGCTTTGCTATAAAATCTGCCTTTCCGTGTGCGTAGTGAGCCTCTCGAATGTTTGCGCCAATGCTTGTACCACTTCTGCCGATTTGGTTTGAAATTATAGACTCTCGTTTTTCCTTCAAGGATTTCACAAACTCGATAATTGAAACGGCGAAATCCATAGACTGTGTTGATAATTTATCGTCTTTCATAATTCACTCCTTTTAATGAAGCATTCGCTACGCTCACATGAAGTAGTTGCTACGCAACTATGAAGCACTCACTCCGTTCGTATGAAGCGAAGCACACGAAAAATTAGCGAAGCGACTTCATTAGGCGAAGCCGACTTCATAAACAAAGTGTCTTAATGCACCGCAGGTGTGCTTCATTCACAAACAAAAATCGAACACCCGAAAGTGTTCGATTTAGGTTTGTGTTGGTGACCCGTACGGGAATCGAACCCATGTTACAGCCGTGAAAGGGCCGTGTCTTAACCGCTTGACCAACGGGCCGGATAAATGGTGGCGGAAATGGGATTTGAACCTATGACCTGCCGGGTATGAACCGGATGCTCTAGCCTCTGAGCTATTCCGCCATTTACTCGCTCAACGCTTGACTATTATAGCATAAGAAAGACTGCTTGTCAACACCTTTTTGTAAAAAAAATAAAAATTTTTTCAGCGTAAAAAATCCGTTCTAAAAAGTGATAAAAATTGGCATATTATATTGCAAAAAAATTGCGAAAATGATATACTGTTCTTAATACAAAATATATTTAAGGAGACAAAATTATGTCAAGCTATGTAACTAAAAAAACAATGGGAGATACCGAATGGTTTGAGCATGACCGATTTGGTATGTTTATTCACTGGGGACTTTATGCGATGCCTGCTCGCAACGAATGGATTAAGCATATTGAGTGTCAAACAGACGAAATTTACGACAAGTATTTTAAATATTTCAATCCTGATATGTACGACCCAAAATCTTGGGCGAAAATGGCAAAGGAAGCAGGTATGAAATATGCGGTGTTGACAACAAAGCATCACGAGGGCTTTTGTATGTTCGACACAAAATATACCGACTATAAATGTACTAATACCCCTGCTGGCAGAGACCTTGTAAGAGAATACGTTGACGCTTTCAGAGCAGAAGGTATAAGAATAGGCTTCTACTATTCACTCATTGACTGGCATCATCCTGATTTTACGGTTGACCCAATCCACCCAAGAAGAAACGATAAAAATGCCGAAGCTCTTAACGAAGGCAGAGATATGAAAAAATACGCAAAATATATGCGTGACCAAGTGGAAGAGCTTTTAACCAACTATGGCAAAATAGATATTCTTTGGTTTGATTTCTCATATTCCGCACCAAATCCTCAATATCCTAACTTGAAGGGAAAGGGCAAGGACGATTGGGAGGCAGAGGAGCTTATCGCGCTTGCAAGAAAGCTTCAGCCGGGTATCATTATTGATAATAGAACTGAATTAGAGCAAGATATATGGACTCCTGAACAGTATCAGCCACTCGAATGGGTAAAACATGCTGAAACCGGAGAGCTTGTAACCTGGGAAGCGTGCCAAACCTTTTCCGGCTCATGGGGGTATCACCGCGATGAATCAACGTGGAAATCTCCTGAAATGCTTATAAATATGCTTATAAACACCGTTTGTATAGGTGGAAATCTTCTTATGAACGTAGGCCCAACAGCTCGTGGATATCTTGATTACAGAGCCGAAAAAGCACTTGGTGTATATGCAGATTGGATGAAATATAATGGTCGTTCAATTTACGGCTGTACGATGGCTGAACCTGAATTTACAGCACCAAGAGGTACTCGCTTAACCCAAAGCATTGACGGAAAGCGTCTATACATTCACCTTGTTGAGTATCCTTATGAATTTCTTGAATTCAGAGGTCTTGCGGACAAAATTGATTATGCGCAATTCCTTCACGATGGAAGCGAGGTATTATACACAATCGGTTCTATTGATCACTTTAGTGAGGCAAGAACACAATGTGCAGATCTTGTAGCCTTTAAAATTCCAATTGTAAAGCCTAACACAGTTGTACCTGTTATCGAGGTGTTCTTAAAGTGAAAAGAAGCGAAATCAATATAAGAGATCCCTTCATTCTTACACATAACGGCAAATATTATATGTACGGCACCAGAGCTGAAAACACGTGGGACAAAGTTCCGATATATACTCAAGGCTTTGACGTGTACGTAAGTGATGACCTTGAAAATTGGAGTGAACCGAAGCCTGTTTTTGAATATTACGACGGATTTTGGGGACAAACTCAATTCTGGGCGCCGGAGGTACATAAATATAATGAAAAATTTTATATGCTTGCATCATTTACTGCTGATGGCTATCATAGAGGTACTGCGATTTTCGTGTGTGAAACCCCTGACGGAGTATTCAAAGAGCATTCCGCCGGTGCAGTAACACCAAAAGATTGGGAGTGTCTTGACGGTACTTTATACGTTGAGAATGATACACCTTATATTGTGTTCTGTCATGAATGGACACAAGTCAAAAATGGTGCAGTATGCGCTTTAGAGCTCTCAAAAGACCTAAAATGTGCAGTTGGTGAGCCATTTACCCTATGGTTAGCAGGTGATGCTTCTTGGGCTGATGATATACGTGGAAACGGCTCTTACGTTACGGATGGACCGTTCCTTTTAAAAAAGGAAAATGGTGAGCTTTTGTGTATTTGGTCGTCCTTCTCGAATTCAGAATATGTTGAGGCAATCTCTCGCAGTAACAACGGAAGCATAAAAGGGAAGTGGTCAATAGACAATAAGCTTCTTTATGAAAAAAACGGTGGACACGGAATGATTTTCAAAGACCTTGTCGGCAACTATTGCTTTACGTATCATTATCCTAACGATACACCTAACGAACGACCGTTTTATACTCAAATAAACGTAAAAAACTTATAATAAAAACAGGCGTGATACCATTGGTATCACGCCTGTTTTGTTAGCAGAAAGTGTAATAATTAAATATTAGCCCAAATCCTTGCTATCTGTAAATAAGTTGTTAATATAACGACGCTTAATTTCCGTATTAGTGCGGTAAATTATGTCAACAGAAACGTAAACGTTAGCTTTTTCAAATTCCTTTTTGATAATATCATAAAGACTCTTTTGATGCTCGTGATAACGGTCTGCGGCAATAGATGCATTGTCAATGAAAACTCTTACAGTAAAAATTCCGTTTACTTCTGTGAATTCAACAGAGGTTTTATCTGCATGAGCGTTGTTTTGAGGATCTTTAAGCTTACTCTCAACAGTACTCATGGTTTCTTCAAGAACGTTTTGAGTTGAATAAGTACCGTTTGAAACGATTTCGCCATTCATAGTCAAGTTAACTATGATAGTTGCATAAGAAAGATTTTCAGTAAATATTCTGTTTACTTCGTTAAATATAACCTTTTCTAATGTTCCAATCGGTTTTTCCGAGGCGATAGGAACGTTGACTGTAAAGATATTTTCACCGTCAACTGATGTGAGTAAAGTGGAAATTTCTTCACCGTAGCTTAATTTCAGTGTTTTATCAGCTAATTCAGCGCAGTATTGAGCCATTTCTTCACCGGCATAGTGATTTACTATCCATTGATGACGCTGTTTTAGCCAACTCCTTAAATCTTCAATAGCTTCATTACGTGTCGTATAGATAATTGATAGTCCGTTTCTTACCTCGTAAGGAGAACCTTCGCCAACGCTAACTTCACCACTGTCGTAAAGTATCTTTTTGTGTGTAGCTTCATCTCTTGCAAAGGATTTGTAAATATTATCATCTGTAAATATTTGGTCTATAACGTTCATAGTCTTTTTGCCAAGAGTATCAACAACGTCTCTATACATCACAGCCATTTCGTCAGATAAATCTATAATGTATTCTGAAAGCTCATCTCCGAATTCTGGATACAAATCATACAAATAGGTAAGCCAAGTGTGATTTGGATGACTTCCCATTGAGCTTGGATTTTGAACCCAGTTGCTGTCAGAAAATGTATATTTCCACAAATCATCAGGATAGCCAAGGAACTGTGAGTTAGCCCATTCGCCTGTTGTTGAATCTCCGTAAACACCTACGGTAAAGTCGGACATATTGGTATAGTTACCTCTACCCGTGGATCTGTTTACGTGACCGAGGGCACGGTCATAGTCCCAAGCTGGACCGCCGTGAAGCTTTCCGTCTTGAATGTAGAATCTTGTTGAGTCCCAGTTAAAGTCAGTATCTTTGAAATAATCAACGAGAATATAGTATCTTAACAGCGAATCAATATCGGCATAGTTTTGAACCTCTTCCCAGTTTCCGCTCATTATAGCATACTCAAGCTGATATATGGTAGAAAGTAATATTGAGTAACCCTCACCGCTTAAGTCGTTTCCATCAGCCACTTGGAATCTGATATTAAAGAAAGGAGTATTAGCAATTGAATTTTCTCCGCCGTTAAAGTAGAAGTCTCCCTCACCGAAGGATTCCTCAATCTCTAAAACTGCATCTGTCTCTTTGTCAATATTAACTCTTGTCTCTTCAACGTCAATAGGCGTGCAGAGAAGATAACTTCCGCGCTCCACGCCGTCAACGTAAACGTAAACGAATTCAAATTTACAAGCAAAATCAAGACCGCAAATATCGTTGAAATATCTAACGAGAGCATTTCTCATAAGAGTAGGCTCATAAGCATTAGCAAGCAAGCAATATTTGTTATCTTCGCCCATACCGAATAAATCAACGTTTGTGCTGAATTTAATGTTATATGGCTTTTTGCCCGGGTTGGCAGTAGAGTTACCTCTTACTTTAGCCTCTCCATTTGTTTCTACATAGTCATTGTAAACACCGTTTTCATCACGGTAGGCAACAATTATTTCAGCATTAACGGTAGGCGTGTTACCTTGAATGCTGGACTGAAGCTTAAAATCACCGATAGAGTTGATGTATATTACTGGTACGTCCTTTACGTCGTATTCAATGCGAGACATACATTCCTTGAATTTTGCAACGTTATCGTTAACCTGTTCTTGAGTTAATGTTTGGCTATGGTTTTTTATAATAGGATTTAAAACAGTTAAGGTTGCTTGACTGAAATAAACCTCGTAATATTGAGGTAATTGAGCAATTAAAGCGTCAAATTCACTGTAATCAACAGCTCTATGCTCAAAAACGCCGCAAACGTCGCATATACTGTATTCATAGCCCTTGTTATCAGGCATAGTCCACCAACTTTGAGTGTGGGGGAGCTTATCGTAATATAAAACTGAATTTACTTTACAAACGGAACAAGTTACGCTACTAAATCCTGTGCCCTTACAGGTTGCTTTTATGGTTGTTGAATATTCCCATGTATGACCGGGCTTTTTCTCTGTTTCTGTATAAACAGGGTTTCCGCAGTCTAAACAGTAATAGAATTTAATTCCATCTGTAGTGCAGCTGATTTCAGAAGCAACATAAGATCTTACGCGAAGATGCTTTGTACAACCTTCACTTGTTGTGTTTATTTCTTGGTCAATTTTAGCAACAAAGCGTTTTAAAAGAATTAAATCGTATATATCAATCTCATAATCTCCGTTAATATCACAGGAAAGCTTATTAACGTTGATAGTTTTTCCACCAATGTACTCTGCAAGAAGAGCAGTATCGTCATTATTAATTAAACCGTCGTTATTAATGTCACCTATCAAATAGAAAGAAGCAATATAGTTTGAAATAATCGTTTCATTACAAACAGAGCAGCTTTCAATAGTAAATTTCAGAGCGTCGTTAACTTTTACAGTTTTAGGAGAGGAAACGTGGCCCGGAGCCTTTTCATAAATTGTTTTAGCATACGGATCTCCGCACTTTGTACAATCAACCACTATGTATGAATCCGTTGTACAGGTAAGCTCGTGTTTGCTAACGATAGCGCCTTGGTGACCCGTAGGCTTAACGTAGCTCTTGCGGTCACAAATGATACAAGTGCTAACTCCGCTTTCGGTACAGGTAGCTGTGTCATCAAGATAGCCATAAATATGACTTGTACAAGTAAAGTCAGCAGCACACTTACTTATGGAAGGATTTCCTGTTTTTGATATGTCAAAGGATACGTGCCTTCCAATTACAGAGGTTACGTTTGGAGAATCCTTAACGATGTTAACTGCAACGTCAATTTGATTACTGATAACTACCATTTCAAGATATGAACAATCAGCCAATACCTCTGCACCGAGATAATCAACCGTGTCAGGAATGAACATGAATTCAATACCTGTATCTTTGAATGCACTGTCGCCGATTTTCTTGATTTTTTTATTGAAATTTATTTTACCAAGATGGTACGCACCTGAAAAGGCATCTTTGTAAATTTGTTCAACAGAATCAATAATGGTGAATTCCAAATCTGTTTTCTCAATAGGATAACGATACAAAATTGTAAGCTGCTTGTTATATAAGACGCCGTCAACGGTAGTATATGACTCGTTGTTATTAGAAACCTCGTAGCTTGCAATTTTGTTACAGCCCTTAAATACAGTAAGATCAAGTGTCTTATCAAGCTTGTCGGGAAGCTTGACGCCGATAATATTGAAGCAGCCTACAAAAGCCTCGGCATCCAAGTGAGTTACCGTAGTAAGGTCTAAAATGCCGTCAAGACCACGACCTGTATGGAACGATTTTACACCAACGTATGTAGTTCCCGGACCGATATTAACCTTGTTTAGAGCAGGACATAGCTCAAAACAGAAATTTTCAAATCTTTCGATAACGGTGTTACTATCGCTATACACCTCAGTAAGAGATAAACATTCCTTGAAAGCACCAACAGGTATGATCTTTAAGTCAGAAGGAATCTTAACCTTGAAAATACCCATACAGCCGGAGAATGAATATGCACCTATATAGCGTATGCTATCATGTAAAATTACCTCGCCGTAAATGTTTGTGCCTTGGAATGCATAGTCTCCAATAGCTTCAAGAGTTTCCGGAAGAGTAAGCTTGCCAAAGAGCAATGTCTTTCCTTGGAAAGCCTTTTCGCCAATTTGAGTTACGGGATAATCTTCACCGTTGTACGGAATAACAGACGGTATATTAACGTTTTCGGTACGAATATCAACGGTTTTTCCGTCTTTGTCTTCAATTTTAGCCATAACGATACCGGGGGCAATCATTGCTTTTTTGCCGTCAATATCAAGTTTAGCTTTCCAAATTACTCCGTTTTCATCGGTGAAAGTAACTTCTTCAGTAAAATTGCTTTCAGAATAAGTATAAGTGGAATCTGTTGCCGCCAAAGCTGACACACTCATAAGTACAGTTAAGACGAAAACAAATGCAAAAATGTATAAAATTCTTTTCATATAAGCTCCTTTCGTTATTTTCTACATTTTACAATGGTATTTTATCACAAATTATAGCAATTGTCAATATATATGTGTGTTAAATATATAATAATAAATGTTAAAAAAGAAGCAATAATACTTGAAAATTCAACGCCTCTGTGCTATACTATCTACATTCATATTTACTTTATTAACCCAAAGTGAGGAAACAGTTATGTTGTATGTTATACCGGAAAACTATAAATCGCTGCTTGATATTCGTCAAACAGAAGTAGCAATTAAAAAGGTAAAGGACTTTTTTGAAAGGGATTTGGCAATAGGTCTTAATTTAACCAGAGTTTCAGCTCCGTTATTTGTGTCCCCGGAAAGCGGACTTAACGATAATCTTAACGGTACGGAAAGACCTGTTTCCTTTGATATTCACGGTGGAGAGGAGCTTGAAATCGTTCACTCTCTTGCAAAGTGGAAAAGAGTTGCCCTTAAAAATTACGGCTTTAAAGTGGGTGAAGGTCTTTATACCGATATGATCGCTATTCGTCGTGATGAAGAAACGGATAATATTCATTCAATGTACGTTGACCAATGGGACTGGGAAAAGATTATCTCCAAGGAACAGAGAACAGTTGAAATTTTAAAGAAAACTGTCAAAATCATATACAATTCGTTAAAGCACACTGAAAATTATATTGCTTACGAATATGAATTTATCGGAAATATGCTGCCGGAAAATATAACCTTTGTAACAACGCAGGAGCTTGAGGATATGTACCCTAACCTAACAGGCAAGGAAAGGGAATATGAAATTGCAAAAAAACACGGTGCCGTGTTTATAATGCAGATTGGCGGAGCCTTAAAATCAGGCAAAATTCACGACGGCAGAGCGCCGGACTATGACGATTGGTCGTTAAACGGTGACATTATAGTTTATTATCCTGTTCTTGATATAGCATTAGAGCTTTCCTCAATGGGTATAAGAGTTGACGAGAACGCTCTTGAAAAGCAGTTGAAAATAAGAAATTGCGAGGACAGAAAGGAGCTTGAATATCATAAAGCACTTTTGAACGGAGAATTGCCTTATACAATCGGAGGCGGTATCGGTCAGTCAAGAATGTGTATGTATTTCTTGAGAAAAGCTCATATCGGAGAGGTTCAGTCAGCTCACTGGAGTAAGGAAACGCTTGACGAATGCTCAAAAAACGGAGTTCATTTGCTATAATAGTTACCCCGATTTTTTCTGTAAGATAGGGCTTGACAAGGAATAGCTTTTATGTTATAATATCGCCGTTGCAAAACAACGGCAATATGCGGGTGTGGCGGAATTGGCAGACGCGCTAGACTTAGGATCTAGTGCCAAAAGCATGCAGGTTCGACCCCTGTCACCCGCACCAGTCCCAAGGGTTTACCCTTGGGGCTTTTTGTTTTGTAAACATTATTGATTATTGTTATTGACTATCGACCCAACCTGTGATAAAATTTAGTCAAGCGCATGATAAAGGAGTAATTTATGAAAACAGTAATAAGAAAAAGTGTGTTTGAAACAAATAGCTCTTCAACACATTCGTTATCATTAAAAAACACCAACTCAAATGATGAAAATGAGGAGGTTTCCTTCGAAATTCGCTCTATGGAAGCTAAAATAGCGTTGCTTTTTGGTCTTGCTGAAAATGCAGAAGCGGAGTATTCCTCTAAATTTTACTATTTGGATGAAGATGATAGCGTATTCAGGCTTAAGAACAAAATATTAAATGAGATAAAAAACACGCAGAATGAGCTTTTGGACGGCATAGATTTAAACGAAATCACGTTATACGAGCTTTCAAAGCTAATTTTAAAAATGAATGACAGCTCAGTCTTTGATTCTGATTTTTTCAGTGATGTTGAATACGAGGTGTCAATGCTGTTTTTACAGGAAGCTCTTGATAAAAAAACAGTATTAAAGTTCAAGGAAGTAATTGTGAACGAATACAGCAGACTTACCGGATTTACAAAAGAAGAAGCTCTTTTGGAAATTGACTATGCCGAATTTGCTGATACAACCTTAAGAGGTATTTTGAAAAATGAGCAAACCGCCAATGAAAAACTTCAGGAATATTTAGAAAAGAACAGTGATTTCAAGATTGCATATAAAAATAGCAACAATAAGAGCCTTGTGGAGTTTGCAAAGCAATTCTTCCAAAATGACTATTTGGAATTCAAAAGACTTTGTGAGGGGAAGTTTCACTGTGACAAATATTTTGGGCATGGGTGCCTGATTGAGTGCGACTGTGGCTTTGAATGCTATTCATCAATAGTGGACAGCTTTAACTTGGATGCGTATAATGATGAACAAATTCAAAGAGAAGCAGAAAAATATTTGAGCGACAGTGTTAAAATCACCGCAGAGGAACATTATTGCGGCTTGATATTCGAAAAAACGGGAGAAATATACTAAAATATGAAAACGGTAATAAGAAGAGGCGTTTTTGAAACGAACAGCTCATCAACTCATTCGTTATCACTAAGACCTGTAAGAGGCACAAAAAACAATGAGATTGACAGTGATGCGTCCTTTGAAATTCGTTCGCCCCTTGCAAAAGCAGTAACGATGCTTGGTTTAATTGACAATGCTGACGATTGCTTCTATCGCCCTTATCACATAAGGGATGAATATAATGACAAAGTAGAGGACGTAAAAAAAGATACGATAGACAGAATAAGGAAAATCAATCCAAGCTTGCTTGAAAACGTTGAATTAGAAGGAATTTCCTCTGCTGACATACTTGATATATTGATGGAGCTTGATGATTTGGACAGCTTCTACGTTGCATCGGATTTTGAAGATTTTGATGAATATATTGATAAAAAGTTAGCTTTTGATTATTATTTTTATGACGATTTAAAAGAAAAACTGACTGCGCTAAAAGTTAAGGAGCTTATATTCGAAGAGTACGCAAAAATCACCAATAAATCTATTGAGGATGCCAGAGAAGAAATAGACTTTGAAGCCTTCTCCTATGTGGAGCTTAAGGATGCCTTGGCAGACGAAAAAAACGCTAAAGAAAAAGTAGAAAAGCTAATGCAAAGGGATTACAGATTTAGAAGCGCGTATGAAAAATGCACCTCTTGCGACGTTATGGAGTTTTCAAAAAAGTATCTTTACGAAAATTATTTGGAGTTTAAAAACGAGCCGGGACGTACGTATTGCTGCCATAGATATTTTTGTGAGGGATGCTTGGATGACTGTAACTGCGGCTTTGAAACGTATTACGATATTTTAAGTGAATTAGAAATAGGATATGCTGATGATGAAGCAACATTACGCAAAAAGGTGAGAAGATATTTATCAAAGGAATTCAAACTTGTAGCAAAAGAAACCTACGGATACTCCACCCCAATGAAAACAGGAGAAATCTATTGATGAGAAAAAAGATTTTATCCCACTATCATAACGGAAATTATACCGTTATTTTGTATAGTGACGGCACTAAAGTCAAGCGTACCCGCGCCAAAGAATTTATTGCAATGTTTCCTGACAGTATGGATTTGAAAATTACCGATTATTGCGATATGAATTGTCCAATGTGCCACGAGAAATCAAGTGTAAACGGCAAACACGGCAACTTAAACGAGGAATTTCTCACCACCTTGAAAAAAGGCACGGAATTGGCAATAGGCGGCGGCAATCCATTGTCCCACCCTGACCTTGTTCCGTTTTTAATAAGAATGAAGGAGCAGGGGGGAATTTGCAACCTTACTGTAAATGAAGCGCACCTTCTAAAATATCAAGCATTGATTGAGGATTTAATATCGCAAAAGTTAATTTACGGCTTGGGAGTGTCAATAAAAGCTTATAATCATTACTCGGTAGAATTTGCAAAAAGCTATAACAACACCGTGTTACACGTAATAAACGGTATCTTTACCGATTATGATAAAATATCCAATCAAGGCCTAAAAATCCTTATTTTAGGCTATAAAAGATTTGGCAAGGGCAAGGATTATTATAGTGAAGCCATTGAAAAGGAAATGCAAAAAACGAAAGACCTCTTGCCGTCTCTCGTTGATAAATTCGATTGTATATCCTTTGACAATCTGGCGCTTGAACAACTTGATGTTAAAAGTATAATTCCAAACGATGAGTACGAAAAAATCTATATGGGCGATGACGGAGAAGCCACAATGTATATAGATTTGGTGAACCGTCAATTTGCAAAAAGCTCCACAAGTGTCGATAGATACCCGTTGGAAAAAGATATTAAAACAATGTTTAGTAAAATAAGACCCCAAGGCGTTGATGTTACGAAGCTGCTATGGTTTTAAATGAAAAGTGACTGTCGCAAAGTTCAACAGTCACTTTTTATTTTAACAAACTACGTTTTTTGGACAACCGTTTAAGTAAGCCTCAATATTTGAAACAACTGTATTAAAGCAACGTGTCCTTGTTTCAAACGCGCCCCAAGCCATGTGTGGAGTTAAACAAACGTTTTTCTTATCTAAAATCTTACTGAACGGATGCTCACCTCTAAAGGGCTCGCTTGCGTATACGTCACAGCCAAGACCGCCGATTTTATTATTTAATATTGCATCTGCAATAGCATTTTCGTCCCAAATTGCGCCACGGGCAACGTTAATAATGATAGCATCGCTTTTCATAAGCTTAATTTCTTTTTCGCCAATCATACCGCGTGTAGCATCGGTAAGAGGGCAGTGGATAGAAATTATATCCGACCTCTTTAGTAGCTCCTCAAGGGAAACACATTCAAATCCATCAACAGGCGTGCGTTTATTTACTATCACGTTGCATCCAAGCGATTTTGCTACGTCATAAACCGCCTTGCCGATATTACCAAATCCGATAATGCCCCAGGTGCGTCCGTAAAACTCGTGATATACAGGCTTTAGCATGTTCGCGCTTGCGCTTCTTGAATAATCTCCGCTATGCACAAATTCACGGTATTCACCTAAATTTGTCATTAAATATGAGGCCATAGCAACCGTAACCTGCGCAACGCAATAAGTAGAGTAGGCGGGCGTATTGCAAACTGTAATACCACGCTTTTTGCAATATTCCAAATCAATATTGTCATATCCGGTAGCAGTTTCGCAAATAAGCTTCAAATTCGGCGCGTTTACAAGCACGTCCTCAACCATTTTCACCTTGTTTACAATAATAATGTCCGCTTCCTTAACTCGTTCCTTTGCTTCATCCTGCGTAGAAGTAGGATACTTTATAACGTTACCAAACCTTGACGCAGGACTTAAATCCAGGTCCTCGCCAAGAGTAATATAATCAAGTATAACGATGTTCATAATCTCACCTCGTTTTAATATCTTCTGCCTTTCCTTGTAATCGGGCAAAACACTCTCAACAATAGCCCAAAATCTCTTGGAGTGATTTAACTCCTTAATGTGCGCAAGCTCATGCACAATAACGTAATCAATAGCATCTTGCGGGTATCGCATAACGTTACAGGAAAAGTTCAATCTTTTCTTTGAATTACAGCTCCCAAACCTCGTTTTTGCCTGATTTATCGACACGTTAGAGGGCACAACACCAATAATGTTAGCAAAATACTCAACCCTTTTTGGTATATACTCCCACGCCTTTCTCTTAAGCTCCGCAATTTCCGCGTCACTTAATGTATCAATAGAAGATATTCTGTTTTCGTTAATTTCAAGCTTCTTTTTCACCCACTCAGCGTGCGCCTCGTAAAACTCCCGCACCCGCTTGTCACTCGTCCCATAAGGACACCTGATTATAACGCCCCCATCTCGCCTAATTTGCAAGCAAAGCGTCCTTCTTTTTGAATAAATAATTTCGTAGTTCATAAATGTATTTTAACACATTAAAAAGAATTTGTCAATTAAGTAAAGGTCTGGTATTCGTAAAAAGCGAGAGGCATTGCTACTCAATGTGCTTAGCCACGGCTTAGTAAGCAAGCTTCCACGCCTAAGTCACGCATACGCACTCGTTTTGTGGCAAAGCCAGAAAGGCAAGCGTGACTGGCAAAAACACCAAAAACAAAAGGACAGGGTTAAACCTGTCCTTTTGTTTTTGGTGGAACTGATGGGAGTCGAACCCATGTCCGAAAATCACTTAATATAACCTTCTCCGTAGGCAGTCAATCTACTAAAATTCCCCTACAAAACGCCGCTTGACAGGCTTTCATTCGGGTATTGTCTTAATGCTTGATTGATACAGACAAAACTCTCAATTCAAGTTCACCTCTCACATTACGCTCAGTCCTTGGTCGAGGTACTCCAAGGAGGAACGGGTGGTACTTATGACCACAGCACCGCTAATTGAAACTCCTGAGGGAGAATCAATTAGGCAGCCATAGCAACTTTATTGTTGTCGTTTATTATTTAAGTTGGCCATTATACGGGATTAGCCGGCCCGCTACGCTTATCATATCTCATAATCCCCGTCGAAACCGTTACAGCCCCATACGGTGTATTAGAATTATATATCATTGTGTCCGTTTTGTCAACAATAATATTTCTAAATAAAAACACAAAAACCTACAAGCCTCGACTTGTAGGTTGATTTGTTATTAAAAAAAGAAAATACCAAGACCCCAACCAACTAAGCCACCTTTTTTAAGATGCTCAACGTAGTTGCGTCTGAATGATGTGTTTGTAGGCAATCTGTCAGGATTTCTGTCCTCTGTGTCAAATAATCTCCAAAGGTCGTCACCCTCAGTATCGGCGTATTCAAATACATCAAAGCGAGAGAAAAATTTATATGTATTGCTATTGTGATTTAACATTTCCTCATGCTTTGGATAGAGAAGCCATGAGTGGCAAATGAACGGCTTTTCATCGCCCTCAATCTCTGTGAAGAATTCCTTTGCCATCTTGTAAGCCGCAATGCAGCTTTCCTCATCGAAAGGAGTGCCATCTCTTGGAATATGAATATTGATAACCTTGCTTTCTTTATTGAGCTTATGTCCATTCTTTTCATAATCGTGTCCAAGCTTTGTTACCTCAAACTGTAATCTGCCAAGAGCAAATCTTGTAAGGTCGAAAAATCCGGGGAACCACCAAGCAACAAATGAGCCTATAACACCGCGAACGGTTTTGCATTCATCAAGCTTATACTTTAAATCAAGCATTGATTTCTTGAAAATGTCAAGAGAAATGCCTCTTTCAACGTAAAGCTCCTTCAAACGCTTTGACATACACATAAAAATAAGCAGTCCCGATGTATATGGATGAACGCCAACAACCTTGCCTGCATTTTGTGCTGGAACAAGTATTCCGTGATAGTAATCACAGTTTATGTTTTCATCATAAACCTTTAAAATTCTTTCCCATTCTGCCTTGGTGCTTTCATTTTCCATAATCTTGTCATAAGCATCAAGTAAAAACTCTCTGTCAGAATCAAGATATTCGCCATCAATCATAAAATTGTTAATGTAATTTTTCATTAGATTTCACCCTTTGTAACCCTTTCGATTGTCCTTTGTGCATCACGCTTTGCATCGCTTTCTCTTTTATCATAAAGCTTTTTACCTTTGCAGACTCCAACCTCAACCTTTACTCTTGCACCCTTGAAATAGAATGATAAGGGAATAAGAGAATAACCGTCGCGTCCTACCAAACCGTTTAGCTTCATAATTTCTTTTTTGTGCATAAGCAGCTTTTTTTCTCTTAACGGATCTTTGTTAAAAATATTTCCCTTTTCATAAGGGGAAATATGAACGCCAAGAGCATAAAGCTCACCGTCATAAACCTTACAAAAGGAGTCTTTCAAATTAACCTGTCCGTTACGCAAGGATTTTATTTCAGTACCGAACAGCTCAATTCCGGCTTCATATTTTTCTATGATAAAATAGTCGTGATGTGCTTTTTTGTTTTGTGCAATAACTTTAATGCTTTTTTCAGCCATATAAAACTCCTTTCATTAGAGTATGCCTTACGGGAGTGGAACGAACCAGTTTTGGAACGGACAAAAATCCCGTCTTTGGCGTTAAAAATTTTTGAAATATTTTTATATCTCGGCAAAATTTTGCCTTAAACACGAGCTTTTTGGCTCGTTCTAAAAAGCCTTGCACCTAAAACCTAACTATTTAGAGATGATTTTTGGTGCGGAGGAGGCAGGCTTATTGACCATAAGCCAACGACGACAATCCTAAAAGCGCTTTAAATAGTAGGCTTTAGGCTGGTTTGTTCCACTCCCGTAAGGCATGCCACAGTAGGCTTATTTTTGTTTATTATATTAAATACAGGCTTGTTATAGGCTAATACACTGCAATTTGTAATAATTGCGGAGGAAACGCTTGAAAAATCATTTAAAACAGCCAGCAAGCTTTGAAATCGCCCGAAATCGTCGCAAAGGGTCGCTTTTTATAAAAAGTCTGTGATTTGTAAGCGCATATTGGTCAAAAACAACTTCAATCCGGCTGAAATTACAGAAAAATGATTGAAAATGAAATAAATTATATAAAGATGAATAAAAATTCGTTAAAATCAAGGCAAAAAACCAGAAAAAGGCATTTTTTTGATAACAAGTGCTATTTCAGCGACACAGGGTCGGGTAAAAAGCAAAAATCGCAGAATGTATAAATATACATATTATATGTATATTTATACGTTTTGTGAATTTTCTGAAAATTAAATTAGCGACACAGGGTCGAGCAAGTTTTGATGCTTATATTAAAACGCAAACGAAATTGTATGAAAAAATATTCAAAACAAAGTCAGGCAAAGGCTCAGCGATTTATGCCTTACGGGAGTGGAACGAACCAGCCTAAAGCCTGCTATTTAAAGCGCTTTTAGGATTGTCGTCGTTGGCTTATGGTCAATAAGCCTGCCTCCTCCGCACCAAAAATCATCTCTAAATAGTTAGGTTTTAGGTGC
>JAZRIQ010000035.1:0-58785 GCA_045645405.1 Eubacteriales bacterium | reverse complement strand
TATTCCTTGATATTTACACCGTTTATTAAAATTTCTCCGCTTGTTACATCATAAAGTCGCATCATAAGCTTTGTTATGGTAGTTTTTCCTGCTCCATTATAACCAACGAGAGCTATTCTATCTCCCTTATTTATCTTAAAGCTTACATTATCAAGAGCATACACCGTTTTTGCTTCGTTCTCTTCAGAACTTTCTTGAACTTGATATGCAAATGTTACATTTTTAAATTCTATGGACTCGAATGTGGTTAATTCGCGCTCACCTGATATAATTTTGCTTTCAGTTTCGAGGAATTTTCTCACCTTATCAGCAAAAACCGATTGCTTATTAATTTGTACCAGTTGCCATTGAAGCTGCGAGAACATTCCACGCATTTTATCCGCCGATATTATTGCAATGGCAAATCCACCGATAAGGATCTCCCTCGTAACAATTAAATGATACGACATAAACAGTATAATGAATAGGTTTTCCGCAACATTAAGAATAGAGCCTATGATATTAAGTATCAAAAACTCCCTTTGGCGTTTAATTATAAGTGCACGCTCTTCGGTCTTGTTTTTTTGAAGTTCATCCTTCATATTTTCACTTATTCTTGTTAAACGAACCTCTTTTGCATAGTCTGCAAGAGAGAAAAATCTACTGATATACCAATCTTTTCCCCAAACCTTGGAAAATGCTTTCTCATATTTATACCAAATACCGTTTTCGATTATGTGTATAACCATTGAAAGAATTGAAAAGCCAAGAATTACAACTGCCACAATCCAGTCTGTGTTTACTACAACGCTGAAAACAGAAACTGATGCAACCAAGCATCTTATAATTTCCGCAAGTGTATCAACAGAATTCATAATGCTTTTATCGCAGGTTTGCATTGAATAAACGTAGTCGTTGTAGAACTCAGGGCTATCGTACGATGATAAATCAATTTCCGATGCTTTTATAAAAAATTTCTTATGTAAATCTCTTATAAAACGGAGCTTGTGCTTTGGATTATATTGTTTCCAATGCCAAGAGTAAAACAGTTGATATACTGCGAAGTAAATTGCCATTATAGCAATTTTCCAAAGGATTTGTTCAAAGCTCTCTCGTCTGTCAAGAGCGTTGAGAATTTCACTTGTTAAAAGAACTGTGATACCGTGGTTAAGACCCGTTATAAAGCCCATAACAAGACGCATTATACAAAGTCCGGGAGCGGATTTGAATGCGGTTTTGAAAATAAATTTGTTGTTTTTAAGCGATTGCTTAAATGTTACTTTATCTTTTTGATTACTCATTGTCGCCCTCCTCTCCGTCCTCTAAATCGACATAGTTTTGGGCTTGCTTTTTGAACATATCCGCATATTTGCCGTTCTGCTTCATAAGCTCGCTGTGTGTACCGCTTTCTACGATTTCGCCATCTTCAAGCATATAAATTTTGTCAGCCGATACTGCACTTGACAAACGGTGAGATATAAAAATCATTGATTTTCCTTCGCCTGCACGCATCATATTGTTATACATTTCGTTTTCTGCAACAGGGTCAAGGGCACTTGATGGCTCATCAAGAATTATATACGGTGCATTTTTCACAAAAGCATGAGCAATCGCCACCTTTTGAGCCTGTCCAACAGATAAAACCGCTCCGTCCTTATCAAATTCCTTGGTAAGCATAGTTTCTATTCCGTTTGGCAGCTCCATTATACGCTCATAAGCTCCGCTATCCTTAAGTGCTTGAATGATTTTTTCTTCATCGCCCTCTTCTCTTGGTCGCATAAGAACGTTTTCAGCCACAGGCAAGGATATAGTTTTGAAATCTTGGAAAACAACGCTAAATAAAGCACGGTATGCTTCCAATTTCAAGTCATCAAGAGGCACGCCGTCAAGAGATATTTTTCCCTCTGTTGGGTCATACAGGCGCAAAAGCAATTTAATAAGTGTGCTTTTGCCAGCACCGTTGTGTCCTACAAGGGCAATCTTTTCATTTTTGCCAATTTCCATAGATATATTTTTCAAAACAAGGCTTTCGCTTCCATCATACTTGAAAGACACGTTTTCAAGCTTAATCGTTCCAATATTAGGAGAAACGGCGTTTTCCTTATCCTTCATTTTTGGCTCATATTCCATAAATCCACGGAAATCCTCAAAGAACAAAGCGTGCTCGTGAGCTTTAAAATATCTATCCGTTATTTGTGTAAATGTTCCCGTTAGATTTGATACAGAGTTAATAACTACCGCACAATCTCCTATACCAAGAGTGCCGGAAACAAGTGTGCGAAAAATTGCATATCCTATGGCAAGTGGGTTTGTAATAATCGTTTGAAGTCCTGTGTGAGCAAGCTCTAAAAACATTTCCTTCTTACCATATTTTTGAACAACCTCAACTCTTCCGTCAGATGCCTGCTCGTATCGGTCAAGCAAGAATTCTCTTGCATTGCTCAAACGAAGCTCCTTTGCATATTCTCCGGAATAAAATACTCTTTGAGCATATTTAGCTCGACGATGGAATTCCCTATCCTCTGTTGAGTGCTTATGCCACAAAACATTTGCTTTTCTTTTAATAAAAGTTCCAAACAAAGGCAAAATCGCAAAAATTACAAATGCAAAATCCATTGTGAACAAAAGTGAGCCATATAGGAACATTCCAAGAATTGCACTAAACAGATTAGCAACAGTCCAAGTCAAATTCCACATACGCCATGTAATTTCATTTGTTGCTTTAACGTATTTATCGTAAAATTCCGGATTTTCAAAGCACGCAAGTTCTACATCCGTGCATTTATCATAAAGCTTACCCAAAACCCTTTTGTCAATCTTTACAAATGCTACGTCCTCTACCATTGTTATAAGGGGATTTATTATAAGCTGAAGTCCTAACGGAACAGCTATCATAACAACGGCACTCAATGCTACTGTTTTAAAATCAAGCCCTGTTTCAAATGAATTGATTATGTACCTTACTACATAAGTACCCACTATAAAGGTTGATACAGTATTTATAATTTCAAGTAAAAATCGGAGCAAAAATGCAATTGGAGCTGTACCGACCACCGTTTTCATAGCGTAAGTACAATCTTTAATGACCATTTTAAACGACAACTTATTTTCGTCTTTCTTTTTATTCTTTTTCTTCATTTTTTCTCCTTTCATTTTTTAGTTTCGAAATAAAAAGTGCGCCCACGAAGGACGCACCAAAAAATGCATCCCTCGATTGTTGCTACACAAACTCCCATCAATGGTATGAGAAAAGAGAGAAAACACTTTTTATCAAAGTATTTCCCCATTGATGAGAATAGTATGCAGTTTGTGTAGCAACTTTATTTTAACATAAACTAACATTGTTGTCAACAAATTGTAAATAATTAAACGCATTTTATTTTTGTTACAAAGACAACGCCTTGGCTGATGCCAAGGCGTTGTCTTTTTTTACATTCTATCGTTTAATATAACAAGGCAAGAAGAATTTTTGTTGTTTGCAAGAAGATTTTGTTCAATTGTTTCTTTTGCGTTTTGACTATCGCTTTCTATTTCCTTACTTACGGTTATTAATAGGTTGTTATCGAAATTTTGAGGTTCGGTAAAAATATATACTACTTTTGTTTTAGATATATCAATATCAAAACCGGTTATTACGTTGTTCTCTTTAGTAACTGTGTAAGCAAATAGTTTTTGCTTATCCGCCTTGCTTGTATCTACGGTTACGTTATATATGGAATCGTACACGCAGTCGAATGCTTCACGCACTCCATCGGGATCTTTGTCGTAAAAGTCGTATTCTATAAAAGTTATTTGTGCTCCGTCATTTTCAAGTCCTACCGTTAGCCATTCTTCATATACGCTGTTATTTGGGGGACATTTTCTATTATAAATAATACTACAATTTTCCGTGTTGTCGGGTATGTAAGAATACCATTTCATATTAGCAGCCTTCTTTCTTGCTTTCTTTTAAAAGTTCAATAAGGCGGTTAACCTCGTATTGATATTTGCAATCTAAATCATACTGTTCTGTTTGACCGTCGATTATGCCTGACATTTGCTTGTTTGCAACTGCTTCTCCGTAACCGGAATTGTGGGAACGCCAATAGGAATTTGAAAGTGATTTTATTTTTTCATCAAGTGTCATATTTGGTTTAATTAAATAAGAAAGTATGCTTTCAAGTTGATTTATTTCTTGTTCATTTGTCATTTTAATATTCCTCTTTGCGTTTGCATAGGATTGATGCAACGATACACATAATAATACCGACTACTGTGCATATGCCACCTAACAAAACGCTTGCACTTAAAAGTCCTACTAAACCGAATATTAATACATAAATGCCTACACTACCTAAAATATTGCCAATATATGAAAATTCGTCAAGGTCGTAGTCCTCAATAAACAGGAAAACGATATCTCTTATGATGAAAATTATAATTCGTATTGGAATTGTTAAAACAAATGCCATAAAGCACAAAATAGAAATTATAAGTGCGGCGAATATAGACGGTCCGCCTTGAATTTCTTCACGTGAACCGGCATATGCTCCGTTTATGTAGGTATGAACAATGACTCTTACTCCCTCTCCCATAGAGTCGGTAATGGCAGAGAAAATCTTTATCATTGCACGGAGGTCACGCCATAGGTAAATAAACATTCCTATTACTACCATTACACCGTAGAATGTGAGCCAATTCTCTACTTTAAAGATATTAAGTCCTTTATCTCTAATTGCTTCGCCACAAACCGATGTTATAACGTCCATTGTTGTTAAGAACGAAAGACGTGCATTATTATCGTATAATCCTGCCATAGAAAGTTCTGCTGAAAAAGTATATTTTCCGCTTTTTAATGCTCCTAAACTTTTTGCACCGAATGTAAGCATAAACGTTAATTCTTCATTATTTTCTGTGTACACTTCTCTCATTATTGAACTTTCATCATTATCAGTTTTTACGAAATCTGTATTTTCGTTAAGATCAGGGTCGGTTATAGTGTAAATAGTATTTTTAGAATTAACTCCCTCGGTATTGCCTGTTAGTTTAAAAGAAAGATTAGTTTTCCAAGGACCTTCTTCCATTGCTTTTAAATATTCCTCTTCTTTTTCTGCACGGTCTCCTATTGTTTCATACAGATAGTCTCTCATTTCGCTACTGTCGTAGGTAATCTTTGGAAACGTAATAAGTACGGTTAAATCATCGTAATTATCACCGTCTTGCTTAATATCAAAAATTATTTTACCGTCAACTACTTCATAGGAAAGTGATGCTCCGTTATCATTCATAACTAAAATTTCACACGCATCAAGTCCTATTTTGTTTTTTAAATTGTCAAATCTATTAAGTGGAATGCTTTGCAATACTGTAAATACAGATGCAATAGCAAAGCATAAGATTATAAATAATATTTTGAATACAAGCATTGTAATATGTTTTGCTCTATTCATATTTCTCTCCGTATTTTAAATTAGCGATAGGCAAATTTATTTGATTATGCCTATCGCTGTTTTTTTATTCTTTATTTGCCGTTATTTGTATAAGTCCAAATTAGTACCCAGTCGCTGCTAATGCAACCGTCTGCATATGCTTGAACGTAGATTTGGTCGCCTTCTTTAAGTCCTTCTTTTTCGGGAATTAATAAACCGCTATTGGTACTCTTAATTTCACCGTTTACTCCTATTTTATAGTAGTAACCTTCTGCATATGGAACAGTTGACCACATAACTCTTGACGTACTTGCCTTTAACATTTCTGGGTTATCAAGTTTTACTGAATAGGTACAACTTTCAGAATACAAGCTTGATTTTAACTCTGAATCATAAGTTTTTGATCTTACACGATAGGTTTCGCCCGGTTTGATGTTATGATACTCGCTATTATCTACTTGTACTGTACTTCTTTCTGTTCCTTTGGTAATTTCTACAACGTAACATTCTGCTCCTTCAACCTCTGTCCATATAAGTTTATTATCTTGAATTCTAACATCATTTGGGGCTGATAGTTGCTCTCTATCATCATCACAAATAAATTCTACCCAGTCACTTTCGTTATAGCCGTTAGCGATACCTTCGTTACTTGGTACTGCTTTAATTTTTAAAATATCGTTGTCTCTTAATGGAATTAATTGTTCGCCGTGTGTAGTAACTTTAATTTCATTGCCGCCATTTACGGTATATACGTAGTGACTTATGTTTCCACCAATTTCTGAATACCACAAAACTCCACATTCGCCGTAGTTGTAGTCAAGGTATGGTGCGTCAAGCTTTGGTCCGTTATAGATGTACCATTCCGTCCATTCGCTGTTATCAGTATAGAGGTTGCTTGATGCTCCATCATTAAATACGGTACGGGCTTTTACTTTATAACCTTTTAATAATTGGTTGTTGCCTTCTGTAAGGTCATCACGTGAGCCACTGAATATTATTTCGCCATTTGCGTTTTGGATTTCCACCTCAAAGTGATATGACCAGAAATTTTCCGTATTTACTTCTATGTTTTCAATATAACCGTCATTGGTTAATTTAACTGATGGGATAGGAAGATTTGATGTGATATATAAAGAGTCATTTGCGTAATGTGTTGCGTAGTAATCTTCTTCATAACTGTCATAACGGTAAGTAACGCCGATATGATATTCGCCAGCCGGGTATTTATCCTTATCAATTTCAAGTTTAACAGTTTCAAATTCTCCGTATGGATAGAAGTAATAGAAGTCCTCAAACATCATAACACGGCGGTAGGATTCTGCCCAGTTAACTTCAGGTGTTAGATTTTGTTCTTCAATGTATTCTTCCATAAGAGATTTAAAGCCGATAAATATTTCATCTTCACTACTGCCAAACCATGTCATATAGTGTTGAATACCACCTATTGCACTATTAAGAACTCTTATAATTGAACTATTGAGTGCGCCGTCAATAAGTGCGTTAAGAATTTCGTCCTCGTTTTCAAGACCACGTATTAAGTCGTAATAGAATTCATCACATTGGAAGTCGTTTATCATTTGTGATTTTATGCGGTACTCATAGTCCTCATTGTAATCGTATTGTGAAAGTGCTTTTAATAGCTCTCTTTCTCTTAGGTTGGCAATTACTTTGTTTCCTCTGCCTGTACCACCGCCTTGAACGATTGAGCCATCAACGCCTACGATTACATCCTCTGCAGTTGAGCCGTTGCCCTTTCCGTCAAAGTCGTCTTCCTCTGGGAAGTCAACATTTAAAAGGATTTCAAAGATTGCTCTCCAATCAAAGTATTCAATAATTGCGTCTTCACTTGGTAAAATTGCTTCGCCTTTCATTGCCATAGTGTATGCGTTTATCCAAGCGTCCTCATCGTAGTCTTTTAGATTGATTTCTTTAGAGGTGTAAATTGTTTCTAGAACGTTTCCGTAATTCTTATAAATATTTACTGTGTATGAGATAATGGCTAAATCGTAATCGTCTCCGTCAAAACGGCAGGTTGGATTTACCGTTACCTTGTAGCCATCAATATTGATGTCAAAGTTTACTTGGTTGTATTCATGGTTGATAGGCTTTGGATATTCCTGTTCTTCGTTAAGAGTCTTTTTAACGTAGCCATTGCCATCCTTCATATCAACGTCGGCAACAACCTCAATATTGCAACGTTCATCATCGCTAAACATAAGGAAATAATCCTTGAAAATGAGATATGTACTAAAATCGTTAGCAAAGAAATCATCATCGCCTAATGAGAATGTCTTTGAATAATTACTAAAGAATTCACTCCACTTTGATTTATCAGTTCCAAAATCGGCAAAATCGCCATATTTCATTAACTCGTTTGCTCTTTCATAGAAATACCATTTTTCGTGGTAGAAAACGTTTGCATATCCCCAATCTCCACGGTCAATAGCATCCTCGTATTCTTTTTTGAGTGTATCGTACAAGGTTGGATCATCGCAAAGGTCTAAAATGTAGTCTTGATATTCAACCTCTTCGTAGTTTGATTGAGTAATTCTAACACGAAGATTTTTATAGTTTGCTACGCGTAAAAATCCGCTTCCCGGATATTCAAAAACAAATGCTACTGATTTTACAAAGGAATTCACCTCTTGAAGTTCCATTTTAGGTGCTTCCATTTTGCCTGTGGTTACGTATTCCTCTACATAGTGCTCGGTATATTCGTTATCGGAATAGTATACTACTACCTTATAGGTTGTTTGTGCTAAAAAGTCTTCGTAGGTTTTATAGCAATTAAAGTTAGTATCTGTTAAAACTAATTCGTCGCCCTTATAAATTTCAACTCTATCGTAGATAGCGCTTGGAGATTTTAAGAATAGGTCAATACTGATTGAAAGACCGCTATCGGCTTCCTCTCCACCCCATTCTGTATAGTCGGCGTGGGAATAGTAGCCTGCTTCAACTTTAAATTCCTCAATAGCGCTTTCTGTTCTAAAATAGAATTCATTGATTGTGTGAACAATTATGCCGTTACCGTCGTGAATATCGCCGAAAAGGTACGCATATACCGTATATGATGTATTTTCGGCTAAACCATCTATTGTGATTTGGTTGTTTCCTGCTTGTGCTTTTTGATTAAGTAAAACGTTATATCCGTCGTATACTGTTACGCCGAGCCAGCTCCCGCTTTGAACAGCTAAATTGTCGGTGTCGGTTAAATCAAACGATATTGTTGCTCCGTTTGTTTTTATCTCGGTTGTGTCAAAATCGTTTGCAGTTGGATTATTTAACGTATATGGTAAGCCGATTGAAATTGTGTCATTTTCGTTCATAAACTCGTCTGTGCCATCTTGATTTATGAAGGTGTTTGAAATATATTCAATATCGGTTACTACATAATTCTTTTCTGTGCGGTCATTTTTAGGGATTGATACGGTTACATATACACAGTTATAGTGTACTCCGCCATCTTCAACAAAGAATGAAGAAAGTCCGCCGCCTACTTGATATTTTACGCCATTTAATTTAAGCGATAAAATTGTGTATTGTGATGGATTATTTAACCAAATTTGAATATAAACTGTTTCGTTTGGTACGGCGTACAGGTCATAGCTTGACTCGGTTGGATATGTACCTAAATAGTTTTCCTCGTTTGCAAAATACTCCTCAAGCGCTTCCTCATAGGAGCGGTATTGAGAGATGTTTCTTACAAATGAAAGTGCTTTTGCTATCGGTTTGATTGATTGTGGTACGTCATCGTCCTCGCTTGGTTGTTCCTTGGAGCCTATGATGCCGAGATATACAGGTGCATCGGTCGCAGGCGGGTTAGGGTTATCGGGATTTGGAGTATCAGGCTTTGGGGTAACCGGTTGTTGGTCATCCGGTTTTTGTGTGTCGGAGCCTGTATCCGAGCTTGTATCTGAGCTTATATCAGAATCGGTATCGCTGTCTTGCGGTGGTTCTTGAACGTTTGAATCCGTATCAAGCGGTGGCAGGGTATCTGTATCGGTATCAACGGTAGAATCTGTGTACTTTACTACATTGCTCCAATCACTGTTTGTGTAATTTACACCGTCACCAATAGCGCGAATCTTAAAGCTTTGCCCGCTTGTCAACGCTTTGCTTGTTACGGTATTTTCTAAATAGGACAATGCTCCATCAATGCTGATTTCATATCTGTCTGCATTTTGATTGCCCTCCCATGATGCAACATTGTCTGACAATGTAACTATCGGCGCTTCAAGCTTCTTTGCTTGATTGGTATTCGGTCCTTGACACGCAATAAAGCACAAGCTCATTATGGCAAGAGCCAACACTACTGTTATTTTAAATAAACGTTTCATTTTTCTCTCCTTTTATAATTAAAATTTATTCCCAATTTAATTATAATGCTATACTATTGTTTTGTCAAGTGCAGTTTATCATTAGTGATAAATACAAATTCTTGATTTTAGGTTAAAATATAGTGGTATTATGTTAGTAGGAGATTCAAAATGATATATAACATTGCAGACAGAATAAGATATTTAAGAGATAAATCCGGTCTTACTCAAACGGATTTAGCAAATAAATTAGGTATTTCACGAAGTGCGGTTAATTCTTGGGAAATGTCACTTAGCTCTCCATCATTATCAAATTTAATTGAAATGTCAAACATCTTTAAGGTTAGTCTTGATTATTTAGTTTCAGCCTCCGAAAAAATGCTTATAGATATCAGTAATTTATCTACTGAAGAAAAAGAAATTATTTTAAAGCTGATTGGTTGCTTTCAAAGTAAGTAATAGAATATTAAAGCCGGCTTGGTTTACAAGTCGGCTTTTTGTATATTGAAAAATCACCCTTGCGATGCAAGGGTGATTTGGTTTATTATGCGTCTTTATTAACCTTTTTTACGCCGACCTTGTTATATTCGCTAAGACCTGTTCCCGCAGGGATAAGCTTACCGATAATAACGTTTTCCTTAAGACCGAGCAAGTGGTCAACCTTACCGCGAATTGCTGCCTCTGTAAGAGCCTTTGTAGTCTCCTGGAAGGAAGCTGCAGATAAGAAGGATTCTGTTGAAGAAGCCGCCTTGGTAATACCGAGAAGAATTGGATCAAAGGTTGCAAGACGAAGGGCAACATCGCCAGCGTCAATTCTTGCTTGTACCTTTTCATTTTCCTCAATAAGCTCAGTTATATCTATGGTCATACCTTCAATAAGCTCAGTATCTCCCGGATCCTTAATTTTTACCTTTCTGGTCATTTGACGTGTGATAACCTCAACGTGCTTATCATCAACGTCAACGTTTTGTGAACGGTAAACCTTTTGTACCTCGCGTACGATATAGTCGTAAACTGCCTCAATACCGTTAATCTTAAGAATATCCATAGGAGCCATATAGCCCTCTGTAAGAGCTTGACCTTTAACTACGCGGTCGCCATCGTGGATAACCATTGTTTTACCGAATGGAACCTCATAGCTGAATTCTGCGCCTGTTTCCTCGTCGGTAACATAAATCTTGTTAATACGTCCTTCAAGCTTAATTGTAGCTTCACCCGTTGCTTCACAAGCAATTGCAGGGCTCTTTGGACGTCTTGCCTCGAACAATTCCTCAACTCTTGGAAGACCTTGAGTAATGTTTGCGGAAGCAACACCACCGGTGTGGAACGTTCTCATTGTAAGCTGTGTACCAGGCTCACCGATAGACTGAGCGGCAATAACACCAACAGCCTCACCGATATTAACAGCCTTAGAGCTTGCAAGGTCCATACCGTAACAATGAGCGCATACGCCGCCCTTTGTTTTACAACGAAGAACTGAACGAACCTTAACCTCTTTAATTCCTGCCTTAACGATTTTATCAACGTCCTTTGCAAGAATCATATTGTTTTCCTTAACGATTATCTCGCCTGTTACAGGATTTACTACATCCTCAACAGTATACCTGCCAAGAATTCTGTCCTTTAGTGGCTCAACAATTTCACCGCTGTCGATAATATCACTCATTACCATGTAGTCACGTGTGCCACAGTCATGTTCACGAACAATAACCTCGTGAGATACGTCAACAAGACGTCTTGTAAGGTAACCTGAGTCAGCTGTCTTAAGAGCTGTATCTGAAAGTGATTTACGAGCTGAACGAGCAGCCACGAAATACTCAAGAATTGTAAGTCCTTCACGGAAGTTAGACTTAATTGGAATTTCCATTGTCTTACCTGTTGCAGAGAACATAAGACCACGCATACCTGCAAGCTGACGCATCTGTGTCATACTACCACGAGCACCTGAGTCAGACATCATCTTAATTGGGTTATATCTATTGAAGCTACCCTTGATTTCCTCGACAACGTCGTCTGTGGCTGTGTTCCAAATATCAATTACACAATTATATCTTTCTTCTTCGGAAAGCTCACCGTCTCTAAAGTGTTGGAATATTTCCTCTACTCTTGCTTCTGCATCCTTAACTATGGAGTACTTCTTTTCAGGAATTGTCATATCGGCAACTGAAATAGAAAGTGATGCTCTTGTAGAGTACTTGTAGCCCATTTCCTTAATATGGTCAAGAACCTCAGCTGCCTTTGTAAAGCCGTGAATCTTAATCGTACGGTCAACAATTTGAGAAAGCTGTTTGCTTCCTGCAACGAAGTCGATTTCAAGTCCGAATGGATCTTCATCTCTGTCTACATAGCCAAGATCCTGAGGAATTGAATTATTGAATATAAGTCTACCGAGAGTTGCATCAATAATCTTTGTCTTAATCTCGCCGTTGATTTCTTTTTGTACTCTTACCTTGATAGGAGCGTGAATTTCAAGCTCCTTATTTTCATAAGCCATCATAGCCTCATCAAAGTTACGGTACACGTTGCCCTCGCCCTTTTCACCTGCTTTATCAAGTGTCAAATAGAACGAACCAAGGACCATATCCTGTGAAGGTACTGCAATCGCCTTACCGTCAACAGGCTTTAAGAGGTTGTTTGCTGAAAGCATTAAAAATCTTGCTTCTGCTTGAGCTTCGCTTGAAAGCGGAACGTGAACAGGCATCTGGTCACCGTCAAAATCAGCGTTGAAGGCTTTACATACAAGAGGGTGAAGTCTTATTGCTCTACCGTCAACAAGCACAGGCTCGAATGCCTGAATTGAAAGACGGTGAAGTGTAGGCGCACGGTTTAAAAGAACCGGATGCTCCTTGATTACGTTTTCGAGAGCGTCCCAAACCTCGTCGTTGTTATGCTCTACGTTTCTCTTAGCTTCCTTTATATTTGAAGCCTTTCCTGTTTCAACAAGACGCTTCATAACAAATGGCTTGAATAACTCAAGAGCCATTTCTCTTGGAAGACCGCATTGATAAATCTTCAAGTTAGGTCCAACTACGATAACGCTACGTCCTGAATAGTCAACACGCTTACCGAGAAGGTTTTGTCTAAAGCGTCCCTGCTTACCTCTCAACATCTCTGAAAGTGACTTAAGAGGTCTTGTGCTTGGACCTGTTACAGGCTTGCCGTGCTTACCGTTGTCGATAAGAGCGTCTACTGCGTCCTGGAGCATTCTCTTCTCGTTTTTGATAATCATCTCAGGTGTGTGAAGCTCAATAAGCTTCTTGAGACGGTTGTTTCTGTTAATTACTCTACGGTAGAGGTCGTTTAAGTCAGAAGCTGCGTATCTGCCACCGTCAAGTGGAACCATAGGACGAATGTCCGGTGGGATAACAGGAAGAACGTCTAAAATCATCCATTCAGGTCTATTTCCACTCTTTCTGAATGCTTCAACGATTTCCAATCTCTTAATAATACGAACCTTCTTTTGACCTGTTGCCTTTAAAAGCTCATCCTTAAGTTCCTTTGAAAGAGCCTCAACGTCAATCTCGGAAAGAAGCTTTTTAATAGCCTCGGCGCCCATTTCAGCCTTGAATCTGTCGCCGTATTTTTCATAGTAGGTGTTGAATTCGTTTTCTGTAAGAAGCTGATACTTCATTAAAGGAGTATCGCCCGGATCAACTACTATTCTTTGTACAAAGTAAAGTACGTTTTCAAGTGCTTTTGGGGAAATATCAAGAATGAGACCCATTCTTGATGGGATTGCCTTGAAGTACCAAATATGTGATACAGGACAAGCAAGCTCGATATGACCCATTCTTACACGTCTTACCTTTTTAGTCGTAACCTCAACGCCGCACTTTTCACATCTGTGTCCCTTATGGCGCGCACGCTTGTACTTGCCGCAGGAGCATTCCCAGTCCTTTGTTGGACCAAAGATTTTTTCACAGAAAAGACCGTCTTTTTCGGGCTTTTGTGTACGGTAGTTGATGGTTTCCGGCTTTGTTACCTCACCTGAAGACCAGCTAAGAATCTTTTCAGGGGAGGCTAAACCTATTTTAATAGAATCAAATGTATGTTCCATCAGCATTTTCCTTCTTTTAATTTTTTTAGATTAGTATCAGTCGTCAAAATCGTCAAAATTATTTTCGTCCGGATATGGGAAATCGCCTTCCTCATCGCCAAACTCCTCTTCTACGTATTCCTCTTCAAGGTAATCCTCGTCCACGGAACTGCTTTCCTCGGTCATATCATCTGCCGCAGGAGCTACAATGTTCATTGGCTCTATATCATCCTCACCGAGAGATGCAAGCTCAATTTCATTGCCATCAGCATCAAGCACCTTTATATCAAGTGCAAGAGCCTGTAATTCCTTAACAAGAACTCTGAAGGATTCAGGAACACCCGGAGTAGGAATGTTCTGTCCCTTAACGATTGCCTCGAATGCTTTTGTTCTACCAATTACGTCGTCACTCTTAACTGTAAGAATTTCTTGTAGCGTATATGCTGCGCCATAAGCTTCAAGAGCCCAAACTTCCATTTCACCGAAACGCTGTCCGCCGAACTGTGCTTTACCGCCAAGAGGCTGTTGTGTTACAAGTGAGTAAGGACCTGTGGAACGCGCGTGAATCTTATCGTCAACAAGGTGGTGGAGCTTTAAGTAGTACATAATACCTACTGTTACAGGATTATCGAACGGTTCGCCTGTGCGTCCGTCATAAAGGATTGTCTTTCCGTCGCAAATCTTAAGCTTACCCTCTTCACGAAGCTTCTTAAGTGCTTCAGGGTCGTTTTTAGTTGCTTCGTCAAGTCTTTGAACATCCTTCTTGCCGTCTTCTCTTACAACCTCTTCAAGAAGCTCCTTGCCGTCTGTGTTTTCGTTTGGTAAAACGTCTCTCCAAAGTCCTGCCATCTTTAAGCACTCGAAAATATCCTTTTCTTTAGCGCCGTCAAATACAGGTGTCATAATCTTCCAACCAAGCTTTCTTGCAGCGATACCCAAATGTACCTCAAGAACCTGACCGATATTCATACGTGAAGGAACGCCGAGCGGATTAAGCACGATATCAAGAGGTGTGCCGTCCTTTAAGAATGGCATATCCTCAGGTGGAAGTATTCTTGAAACTACACCCTTGTTACCGTGACGACCCGCCATCTTATCTCCGACAGAAATCTTTCTCTTTTGTGCAACGTAAACCTTAACTACCTTATTTACACCGGGAGCTAACTCATCGCCATTTTCGCGAGAGAATACCTTTACGTCAACTACGATACCGTTTTCGCCGTTTTTAAGTCTTCTTGACGTATCTCTTACGTCTCTTGATTTTTCACCGAAAATTGCACGAAGGAGTCTTTCCTCTGCTGTTAACTCGGTTTCTCCCTTTGGAGTAACCTTACCTACGATAATATCGTAAGCCTTTACCTCTGTTCCGATCTTTATAATACCATTTTCGTCGAGGTTCTTAAGAGCATCCTCACCTACGTTAGGAATTTCTCTTGTAATATCTTCAGGACCGAGCTTGGTATCTCTTGCTTCGTGTGAAAATTCTTCAATGTGAATTGATGTATATACATCGTCTCTAACTAATTTCTCATTAAGAAGAACCGCGTCCTCATAGTTATAGCCTTCCCAAGTCATAAAGCCGATAAGAGCATTTTTACCAAGTGAAATTTCACCGTTTGAGGTTGCAGGTCCATCAGCGATTACCTGTCCCTTTTCTACTCTTTCGCCGCAAACAACTATTGGCTTTTGATTTACGCAGGTGCTTTGGTTAGAGCGCTTGAATTTAATAAAATCGTATCTATCTTTCAAGCCGTTATCATTTCTTATAACGATATGCGTTGCGTCAACTTCTTCAACAACACCTTCGTTTTTAGCAACAACAACTACACCGGAGTCAACAGCTGCCTTATATTCCATACCTGTACCAACGATAGGTGAGTCGGTTGTAAGGAGCGGAACTGCCTGCTTCTGCATGTTTGAACCCATGAGCGCACGGGCGTTGTCGTCGTTTTCAATAAACGGAATCATTGCTGTCGCAACGGATACAACCATCTTAGGAGAAACGTCCATATAGTCGGCTCTATCTGCATCAGTTTCAATAATTTCGTTCTTATCACGAACAATAATCTTCTTCTTAACGAAGCGGCTATTTTCATCAAGTTCTTCATAAGCTTGAGCTACTACGTGATTATCTTCCTCATCGGCTGTCATATAAACAACCTCATCTGTAACTACGCCATCAACAATTTTTCTGTAAGGAGCCTCAATAAAGCCATACTTGTCAATTTTAGCGTAGGTTGAAAGATATGAAATAAGACCGATGTTTGGTCCTTCAGGTGTTTCAACAGGACACATTCTACCGTAGTGTGTATAGTGAACGTCACGCACTTCAAATGCAGCTCTGTCTCTTGAGAGACCGCCGGGACCAAGTGCTGAAATACGGCGCTTGTGTGTTAATTCTGCAAGAGGGTTGTTTTGGTCCATAAACTGTGAAAGTGGTGATGAACCGAAAAATTCTCTTATTGCTGTTGCTATTGGTCTTATGTTGAGCAACGTTTTTGGTGTAAGCTCTTCAACATCTTGAGTGTTAAGTCTTTCTCTTACACTCTTTTCCATACGGGACATACCGATACGGAGCTGATTTTGTAAAAGCTCACCTACGCAACGGAGACGACGATTGCCAAGGTGGTCAATATCGTCCTTCTTACCAATGCCGTAATCAAGGCAGATAAGGTACGAAATTGAAGCTAAAATATCTTCTCTTGTTATATGCTTAGGACAAAGAGTTTCTGTGTTACGCTTTAATTCTTCCCTTATAGCGTCCATATCACCTGCACATTCGGAGATAATTCCAACAAGAGTTTCATAATGAAGCTTTTCGCTTACGCCGAAGTCCTCAAGACCGTCTCTCCAGTTTTCACCAAGGAGATATTTAGGATCTACTGTTCCGTTACCGAATACCTTAATTTCTACAGGATTACCCGTGTCTTTATCTGTAACTGTTGCATAAATTTCATTTACGCAGTTTTCTTCGATAAGTGCAACATCCTCTTTTGTAATAACCTTACCCATTTCGCAAATAATTTCTCCTGTTGTAAGGCTAACTACATTTCTTGAAAGGGTGAGACCTAAAATACGTCTTGAAATTGAAAGCTTTTCGTTAAACTTGTAACGTCCAACAGGATATAGGTCATATCTTTTGCCATCAAAGAAGAAATTGTGAATAAGCTGCTCTGCACTTTCAACAATCGCAGGTTCGCCCGGACGGTGTCTCTTATAAATTTCTTTAAGAGCTTCTTCTCTTATAGAGGTACCTTCCTCCATTGCGAGCTTTTCGCTATCGTCCTTTTCAAGAGTAGGTGTCATAAATTTTTCACCGAACATATCCTTAATGTCCTCTTCGGTTTCAACGCCAAGAGCACGGATAAGAACGGTTACAGGAAGCTTTCTGTTCTTGTCAATATGAACATAGAACATATTTTGAGCATCCGTTTCATATTCAAGCCAAGCACCACGGTAAGGGATAACCTGCGCGGTATAGTTATGCATACCTGTCTTGTCTATGGAAAAATCATAGTACATTCCCGGAGAACGAACAATTTGTGATACAACAACTCTCTCTGCGCCGTTGATTACAAAGGTTCCGTTATCTGTCATTAGTGGGAAATCTCCCATGAACACCTCGTGTTCCTTAACCTCGCCGGTTAATCTGTTAGAAAGGCGAACGTTAACTCTGAACGGTGCAGCATAGTTAACATCTCTGATTTTGCATTCCTCAACAGGATACTTAGGCTTGTTTACATCGAGAGTAAATGATACGAAATCGATTTGAACGTCGCCTGAGTGGTCTGTGATAGGAGATACATCGTGAAGAACCTCGGTAATTCCTTTTTTCAAGAACCACTCAAAGGATTCCTTCTGTACGTCAATGAGGTTCGGCATTTCACATAGCTCGTTAATTTTAGCGAAGCTCATTCTTGTGTTTTTGCCAAGCTTTTGTTCTTTGACCATAGACTTATCACTCCAATTCTCTTTTTATTATATAATAAAAAGTAATTATAATAAAATATTTGTGCAAGGACAGATTATAGCACTAATTACCAAATATGTCAAGCGAATTTTTTAAAGTTTTTAAAAAAAATTTCATTTTTTAAAATAATTTACAAATAGTTTCTTGAAAGTTTACAATTATTTAATATGTAAATTTTATATGAACAATCGAGCGCTTGTTTTATAATTTTTAAGTGTGGGTAGTAAAATTATACTCAAAATTTTTGATTTTTTTTGTAAAAAGGTATTGATTTTTTAAATATATGTGTTATAATATGTAACTGTACGAACAGGCCATATTCGTAGCACCCTCTCAGGCAACGGATTGCGCATCTGTCGGATTAGTTATTATTAAAGGAGGATTTTACAATGCCTAATATCAAATCTGCAAAGAAGCGTGTAAAGGTTATCGAAACCAAGACACTTCGCAACAAGATGCTCAAATCTCAGCTTAACACAGTTATCAAGAAGTTTAAGGCTGCTGTTGAGAGTGGTGATAAGGAAGCTGCACAAGTTGCTTATGTAGCTGCTGTAAAGAGAGTTGACAAGGCTGTAGCTCAAGGTATTCTTCATAAGAATAACGCAGCTCACAAGAAGAGCCAATTCACTCTTATGTATAACAAAATGGCGTAATCGCTAATATATAATGAGCTATGTTTAACCCGCATAGCTCGTTTTTATTTATACAATCCCGCAGTGGGTATAGTAACAAAAAACTCGAAGCTTTCGCTTCGAGTTTTTATTTGACATAATTAGTCATCAATGTAAGGCATAAGAGCCATAAATCTTGCTCTCTTGATAGCCTTTGTAAGCTCACCCTGGTGATGTGCGCAAGTGCCTGTAATTCTTCTTGGAAGAATCTTTGCACGCTCTGTTACGTACTTTCTTAAACGAGCTGTATCTTTATAATCAATATGACCGATTTTATCAGCGCAGAATGCACAAACCTTCTTCTTTTTGCGCATCATCTGTCTTGCAGGACGCTGAGCAACCTGTTCTTTTTCAACAACGTTGTTATCCATCTTTATTTTCCTCCTATGTTATTTTAGTCAATCGTTCCATTTAATTAGAACGGTAAATCGTCATCGCCTGTGATTTCCTCGAATTTTGGCGCCGCCTGTGTTTGGAACGCAGGAGCATCAGATGACTGCTGGAATGATGCAGTATCGCCATAAGCGCCTGTAGGAACACCCTCAGCCTTTGCATCAACAAAAAACGCTTCGTCAGCTACAACCTCAGTTGAGTATCTTTTGTTGTTCTGCTGGTCAGTCCAGCTTCTTGTCTGAATTGAACCGGAAATACAAATTGAGCTTCCCTTCTTGAAAAACTTGCAGATAAATTCCGCAGTCTGTCTCCAAGCCTGACAGTTAATAAAATCCGTTTGAGCTTCTTTTCCTCTGCGGTTTACTGCAATAGAAAAGGTAGTTACGGATACGCCTTGTGGAGTTTGCTTAAGCTCTGGATCAGCTGTCATTCTGCCGCCCAAAATTACTTTATTAAAGTTAAAGTTTGCCATTTTGCTCCTCCTTGTAGCTTACGCTTCTTTCTTTGTCTTCTTATCTTCGATGTGGCGGATTACAATAGAACGGAGAATGCCTTCAGTAATACCGAATACACGCTCGAGCTCTGCTGTAAAGCTACCTTCGCTCTTGAAGTTTACAAGAACGTAGTAACCATCGTTCATATCGTTGATTGGGTATGCTAATCTACGCTTGCCCCACTCATCAACGCTGTCGATAGTACCGTTACTCTCGATAAGAGCTGTGAACTTACCAACAAGTTCCTTTACTGCTTCTTCACCAAGTGAGCAATCAACTACGAACAAGGTTTCATAAGAGTTCATAACTTTTTCCATCTTTTTTACACCTCCCTATGGACTTTAGGCCGTCTAATAAAAATTTTAAACGGCAGGAAGCAAATGCATGACGCATTTGTTCGGCGATATTGTATCATACTATTTATCAGATGTCAACATTTTTTTGAAAAAAACTTAAAATTCTTGAAATATATATAATAATATGGTAGAATATTTCAAAGATTATTTTTATGAGGTTGATTATGAAGCATATTGAAATATATACCGACGGCTCCTGTAAATGTAATCCCGGTCCGGGAGGTTGGGGCGCTATTCTCGTTTACAAGGGAATTGAAAAGGAGCTTTGCGGAGGAGAGTTTGATACAACGAACAACAGAATGGAGCTTCTCGCGGTAATAAAAGCATTACAGGCGCTTAAAGAATGCCCTTGCGATATAACGCTTACCTCTGATTCAAAATACGTTATAGACGGTTTAAGCAAGGGTTGGGCTTATTCTTGGCGTGAAAAAGGCTGGAAAAAAGCTGACAAATCCCCCGCTCTAAATCCCGACTTATGGGAAATTCTTCTTAACGAGGTCGAAAAGCACAATATCACATACAATTGGGTCAAGGGACATGCAGGGCATCCTTATAACGAAAGATGCGATATTATGGCTCAAGCGGAAGCTGACAAGCATACTGCGCAGTAAGTTAAAATCGAACCGATTTGGTTCATTCTATTGTTGTTAAACCTATATATATAAATAATGAAGAAAAAACAAAAAATCAAGAAAAAATTGCCAACACTTTCGTGTTGGCAATTTTATTATTTTTCGTTTTTAACCTCTTTGAGGAATTTCTTAACGTCTGCTGCTAATGAATCATCATTCAACATAACGTTTGCGATTTCACTAACGCTTGTTGTTGTCTTTCCTTCTGCATAACCAGGAACATTAACTGTTTTAGATTCTGTACCTCTGAAGTTAGAAAGTGTGATTTCATAGCTAAACTCGTATTCAGTCTTACAACCACTTACCTTAGCAACTGCTGAAAATTCACAGTTTTCGTTAAACTTTTCAGTTCCGGAATAATAAACGTCTCTACCATAAGCTTGAGCTGAAACAACTTTACCGGAAGAAACATCTTTAGCGTAAATAGTAATAGTTACGTCACAGGTTTCTTCAAGTGTATTAAGAATCTCACGATCAAACTTAAAGCTTGCACGAAGACCTACATAATCAGTCATTCTTATGCTATATCCAAGGAAGGTTACAAAATTCTCAGGAACAGGAAGCTTTTCTGTTATAACGTCTTCCTTATCGCCCTGGAGCTTACAGTATTCACAAGCGTATCTCTCAATACCAACTGCTGTATAGTTAGCTTGGGACTTTGTGATATATGAATACTTATGTTCGCCTGTTGGAGCGATTGGATATTGATAATTTACGTCATTACAAATCGTACATACCTTCTGTCCGAGACCCGACTTGCTACATTCAGGTGCAATAAATTCATACTCGCCTGAATAATCGTGTTCACCTGTTGGTTCAATTTCCACATCGATTGTAAGGTCACAAACATTGCAGGTTTCTTGACCTAAGCCAGGGAGTAAGCAAGTTGGCTCAGTTATTACGTTTGTTGGTCCGCGGTCTTTATGTGCGTAAATTAACGGATCAAGCTCAACGGTTGCCTCAATGCCACAAACTGCACAAGTTGCTTTACAGCTACCTGCATGCGAGAAGCCATCAGGAGTGCATGTTGCCGGCTTCCAATTTGCCTCAGGCTCGTAATCCTCAGGTGTTAATTCGCACTTGTGAGCTTCAAGCTCGATTTCGTGAATCTGAAGTCTTCCACCAGAATTTGGTGAGCCTTGAGGTACGGAAACATAACCGATACCACAGTCACCGTTTACAGATTCGATAGCAATTCTGCTTGCTCTTGCACCTTGATTGAGTGAACCTGTCATATCAAGAGCAGCTACTGTCATTGTATTATGTCTATCATTTACATAAGATGCAGAGGTAATCCACTCACCGCTTTCGTTTTGATATTGGAAGTGAACCTCTAAATGGCGATAGCTTGCGGCAGCATACAATGTTCCTCTTGTAAAGTAGTATTCTTTATCAAGATAAATATATAAGAAGCCTGAATTTCTTACGTCTCCCGTTACCGATCCCGGAGCGAACCAATAGTCGCCTCCGCTGGTTCCGTTTACACCTTCGTTTGTAACACCGTCAAAAACATATTTACCGAGAACTGCATAAGCATCGGAAGCAACTGTGGTGTCAACTGTTTGATAGCTTTCGTATCTCTTTACGATGCTACCATCAACCTTGAATGTGTTGTCAATGTATTTTGCTTTTCTTAAAACCTTCTTGTGCTCATAGCCGCAGCCCGGTCTTTGGCAAGTGAATATCATTTCACCTGTGCTTTGAGTTGTTGCTTTCTCTTTAAGCACACCGTCATCAAACTTATGACCGATACCGATTGTATAATCGCTTGTATAAGTTAAATTACATTTGTTACCGTCGTGATCAGCTATACATTTATAGGTCGTATATCCTTCATCACAGTAAGGTTCTGTTACAGTACCTTCATCCCAAGTATGTCTTAATGCAGGAACATCTCTGTCCACTGTTTGTCCACAGATTGTACACATTAAACGTTTAATACCGTTCGCTTCTGATGTTGCATCCTTGTAGATTTTACCCTCATCCCAAGTATGGAATCCGGTTTCAGGAATGCTCTCAATCTTAGTCATCTGACAATTTTCATCAATACACTTGTACTGTCTATATCCAGGAACGCCGCATTGAGGAGATTCTTGAGAAACTTGCTCGTAAATATGCTCGCCCTTTTCTTCCATAACCTCAACGTCCCAAATATAAATAGAACCACCTTGGCCTGCGCTTCCTGCGTTGGAAATTTTAATTTCCACAGTTGCAGCACTAACGCCTGCTTGAGCAACGTATTCAGTTAAGGTAGTAACGTCAACCTTTTCAGACTCGTATACTACATCATCGTTAAAGTCATATAAAACTATCGTAACTTCATAAGAGTTAAAGAAGTTAACACCTTCACCTAAAGGCTGTCCTAACTCATCCTTGAAATTAGCGGTATTTTCGCTATCACCGGTACCTGATTTCATTGTACCGTAACCGTTAGTATGTACAATTACCTCAGATAACTGTCTTTCCTGACCGAAATAGAGCCAAAGTGAGAACGCGCCGGACTTTACAGTATGAGTACCGGTATGAATATTACCGTCAATCATTCTTGTAAGGTCCATAGCCCACCAGTCAGCGTGAACATTTGTATTTGTTTTAGAATCGTAAACTGTAGAATCAAGAAGAGCTGTTGAAGCTATATTCTCTTGCTCTGCTTTACATCTGATAGGAGCTGTGGTTGCGTACGCTTCCATTTCCCAAAGCGTACAGTATTCGCTTCCATCTTCAGGGAAAATAACAACCTCGATATATTGAACATTTTCGTCAATTGTAATTGTTATCTCTTCTAAGCCAAGAGTATCCTGTGCAGTATCGTTTTTGGTTACAAGCTGATTCTTTTTGTCATAACCGTTTACCTTAACTGCAGCAGTATCATAAACTACTTGGTCATAGGTTTTGCCACCTATCGTACCTTTACCGTTAACGGTTAGAGTAACCTCTGTTATAAAAAACTCAGTACCAAAATCAAGCTTAATCGCTGATTCGCTACCCTTTGGAGAAGCTGTTCCATACTCCTTATCGCCATCAACAAGTGCGTCCAAATTCATTTCCGACCAACGGAAACCACTTGTTATTGAAAATTCACCTACGTGTGCTACATTTGTTGGCTCATCTGTAATCACAACATCATCAGGTGATACTGCGAATGCCATTGATGCAATCAAAGGTAAAAGCATCAGCACTGCAAGAAACATTGAAATCGTTCTTTTCATATTATTACCTTTCTTCTTCATTTTAATGAAAATTACCATTTATTACTTAATTATCAATCACTTTTCGACTTCTTATCATTTCATCTCATAATCGGAAGTGATATCATCACCAGACGGCGAAGCCGGAAGGTTATGCTTATGATTAGGGTCCTGTTGATCTGAGCTATCCGTATCAGTATTTCCGTTACATCCACTACAGCCATCACAGCCGATTAAAGCTGACGAAGTAAGTAATACTAAAACGAGAAGCAACATTGCAATGATTTTTTTCATCTTTTCCTCCTTGAATTAAAGCAAGTGAATATTTGCTTATCATATTCCTTATTACATAATATACCATATATGCTCGCTTTTGTCAAGTTATATAATAAAGAAATATTTATAATTTAAAATTTATTAAAATTTAACAAAGCCTTAATTGGCAAAAAAATAAACCGCAGAAAAATTTTTCTGCGGTTATGGTGCTCTTGCGGAGATTCGAACTCCGGACACCTTGATTAAAAGTCAAGTGCTCTACCTTCTGAGCTACAAGGGCATAAAACAGTTGCTTGTTTTTTGTGCTTATACATAATATCACACAAAACACCTTTTGTCAATAGTATTTTTCAAAATCAAGAAAAAATTATTTTTTGTTATTTTCCCACATATCTATTGACTAAAATTTTATCGCGTGTTAGAATTTAAATGTAAAATTATTCAGAAAGAGGTAACTATTATGGAAAACAAAAAAATTATGCTATGGAAAAAGGCTCCTTACGTAAAGTTTACGGATAATGGCTTTGAGGGTTCTATCACAGAATACAAGGTAAACGACAAAAAAACCGCGGTTATCGTTTGTCCCGGTGGCGGATACGGCGGCAAAGCCGGTCACGAAAACGAGCCTATTGCAAAAATGCTCAATGCAGGTGGTATAAACGCATACACGCTTGATTATAACGTAAGACCCTGCCATAAATTTGCACCGTTAAGCGACGCACAAAGAGCGATAAGAGTTTTGCGCTCTATGGGATATGAAAAGGTTGGAATTTTAGGATTTTCCGCAGGCGGTCACTTAACGTGTACTGCAGGAACAATGTATGATTTTAAGGCGTACGAGCTTTCAGATGAGATAGATAGCTTTTCTGCCCGTCCTGACGCTTTCGTTCCTTGCTATCCCGTTGTATCTATGGTAGAAGAATACTCTCACTTTGGCTCAAGACAGAATTTATTTTTAGACGAGTGGGAAAATGACGAGCTTGCTACCGCTTTCTCCTGCGAAAAAAACGTAACCCCCGAAACTCCTCCTTGTTTTATCTGGCATACAGCAAACGACCAGGTTGTTCCTGTAAGAAACGCACTTGAGCTTGCCGCCAGCCTTTCAAGAAATAAGGTGTATTTTGAAATGCATATTTACCCCGACGGCTGTCACGGTCTTGGTCTTGCAACAGGCAGAAACGATATTTCAAAATGGACTGAAAGTTGCATAATTTTCTTAAACAATCTGGGATTTTAATTTATGAAAAAAATTGCTATTATCACGGGTGCTTCAAGCGGTCTTGGAGTTGAGCTTTACAAGGAAATCCAAAAGGAAGAGCTTGACCAAATTTGGATTATTGCAAGGCGCAAGGACAGACTTGACAAAATCAAAGAGGATTTTGGTAAAATTGACACAAGAGTTATCCGAATGGATATTACCTTGAGCGAAAGTATGATTGCTTTAAAAAATATGCTGAAGGATGACGAATATAGCGTAAAGTTTCTTTTCAACAATGCAGGCTTCGGAATTATAGGAAACGTTGAAGACGCCAACTATGAGCAGCAAGGTAGCATGGTTACTCTTAACGACAAATCCTTATGTGAAATCACAACGATTGTTTTGAAGTATATGGATAAAGGCGCTTGTATTATCAACACCTGCTCTATTGCTTCCTTTGTGCCGAATGCAAGAATGAGCGTTTATTCTGCCACAAAGGCTTTCGTTATGAGCTACACGCGTTCCTTAAGATATGAATTGAAAAAGAGAAAAATCAACGTAACCGCAATTTGTCCCGGACCTATGAAAACTGAATTTTTAGCAGTTGCCGGTATTGAAGACGGTGTATCAAGAGCCTTTGACAAGCTTCCGAAATGTGACGTTTCAAAAACAGCAAAGGGCGGGATAAGGGCAGCAAAAAAAGGCAGATGCGTATATACTCCTCATGCCTTTTACAAGTTTTATAGAATTCTTGCAAAAATTACGCCTCATTCCTGGCTTATGGGGGCATCTAAAACTTAACGTACAAGTGAAGTCTTCTATAATAAAAACCGTATGCGTTAAAGAAACGCATACGGTTTTTTTACTTTTCAGTTTTAAAGGTTACACGTTCGCCGTCGGTTGAGGCTACAATCGAGCCTTGAAGATCGGTGCGGTAAATTTCAGCTTCAATACCGTTCAGCACATCAAGAGCTTCCTTATGAGGGTGGCCGTAGTCGTTATCTACACCGCAGGATATAACGGCGTACTCCGGCTTAACATACGCAATAAAGCTGTTTTGAGACGAGGTGCTTGAGCCGTGGTGACCTACCTTTAAAACGTCGCAATCAAGCTCGTTTTTGTACGCCTGCTCCAGCTTTTCCTCCGATTCCTTTTCTGCATCGCCTGTTAAAAGAACCTTGGTTTTGCCCCAGCGAGCCATAATTACCACACTGGCTTCGTTATTATCCATTTTATCAGGATCACCGATAGGGCCTAAAATTTTCATTTCAAGCTCCCCTACCATAATGCTTTCTCCCAACATATCCTGGGGATTTATAACGTTAATTTGCTCTCTTTCCTCAATGGCGGCAATAAAATTCTCATAGGTTTTGCTGGTATGCTCCTTTGGAGAAAGAATAACGTTTTTAACATTGTAATTTTCTATCACATACGCGGCGGAGCCTATATGGTCGGAGTCGGGATGTGTTGCTACAAAATATTCAAGCTCGGTTACGTTCATCTTCGCAAGATAATCCGTAAGCTTTTTTCTATCCTCGCTGCCCCTGTCCCCGGTATCAATAAGAATAGATTTTCCATCAACCATTATAAGTGTGGCATCTCCCTGTCCTACGTCGATAAAATGGAATTCTGCCGTTCCTTCAGGTATATCATAGTTTGCTTCTTGACTTGGTTCCAATCGTTGATAAAGAAAAAACACCATAATCATAGCAATAACCGTTAGTATTGCTTTTATTATCTTTTTATTTTTACGTTTTTTTCTCTTTGACATATCATACCTCCTTAGATCGCTAATTATATTTTATCATACCGTTATTATAAAATCAACTAAAAAAACGGACTTTAGTCCGTTTAATTGAAAATATTTCTGCGTTTGCTGAGAGATGTGAAAAGCGCGATTCCAAATATATATGCGGATATAACCTCTCCTGCAAAAACGCCGACAACAGTAATTAAATAGTTAACAAAAGTCCACGCATCTTTGTCAGTATAGCAAAACAGAATTACTATTGGCACTATCACCGTATTGGCAATTACCGTTGGAATCGGAATCAGATACTTGTTTTTCAGCTTTGAGGCAAAATACGCACCGATAAGCGTTGCTAAAGAACCGAAAAGCACGTCCCATATTACTGCGCCTGTGGTAAGATTTGCAATCATGCAACCAATAAACAGTCCGGGTACCGCAGATGGAACAAAAAAGGGTAAAACACAAAGTGCTTCGCTAAAGCGAATCTGTACAGCTCCGCTTGCCAAGCCCATAAGATTACACAGATGTGTCAGTGCTACGTACAAGGCGGCAATCAACGCTGCTCTTGTTATGCTTTTAATTTTTTGACTTTTCATTTTAAATTCTCCGTAGTTTTGTTTTAAGTGAGGATGGTTTCGAACTCACTATGTTGTATTATACAATTTCAAATATTGTTTGTCAATAGATTTTTCAAAGCATAAACTGATTATAACGGAGGTATGATTATGGAAAATTTTGATGATGCAATCGGATTTCTTACGGTGAACGTAAGAACTGCAAACGGAGCAATACCAATTGAGGGGGCTTTGGTAAACATTTATAAAAACCTGGAAATAAAAAATGGAAACAAGGATACTACCAATGCAAACGGACATCTTATATATTCAATGAGAACCAATAATTCCGGACAGACTGAAAAGGTTGCATTGCCGACCAAAAACGCAAATTTATCTCTATCTCCGGGTAATATCCATCCCTTTATGAGCTACAACGTTTTTGCTTCTAAGGAAGGATATTTCGACAGCGACGTTATAAATATGCCTATCTTTCAAGGCATAACCTCAGTACAGCCGATAAATCTCATTCCTCTTTCGGAGTTTGCAAATCCTAACGATGACATTCCCTCTTCCGATAGCAGATTTGTGGAAATTCCCGACAACGATTTATAAATCATTAAGGAGAAAACATGCCAACTAACGAACCTTACGTGCCACAATATATTACCGTTCATTTAGGCGCACCTGATGCTGATGCTCCAAACGTTACAGTTCCCTTTACAGATTACATAAAAAACGTTGCTTCAAGCGAAATATATCCCACCTGGCCGGAAAACGCCATAAGAGCCAACGTTTACGCTCAGGTTTCTTACACATTGAACAGAATTTATACAGATTATTATAGGTCAAGAGGCTACGATTTTGACATTACCAATTCTATTGCCAACGACCAATCCTACGTCAACGGTCGCGACATTTTCGAAAACGTATCAAGAATAGTCGATGAGCTTTTTAATGATTATATAACCGTCGGAAATAACGTTGAGCCTTATTTTGCGGCATATTGCGACGGGCGCGAATTACGGTGCAACGGACTTGAACAATGGGGCACTGTCACTTTTGCTGAACAGGGCTTGACGCCATACGAAATATTACAGCGTTTTTACGGCGATGAAATAAACATTGTAACAAATGCTCCCGTTGGAGAACGCCGCGAAACCTGGGACGGCCGTACTTTAGGAATAGGAGATATAGGAAACTCCGTACAGCAAATACAGCTACGGTTAAACAGAATTTCAAAAAATTATTCGGGAATACCTAAAATTCCGTTAGTTAACGGTATTTTTGATGAGCCGACCTATAATGCTGTAAGAGCATTTCAACGTGCATTTAACTTAGAGGATGACGGCTTGGTGGGTAAAAGCACCTGGTATAGCATACAAAGAATATACAGCGCTGTAAAGAGACTTAATGATTTGGCGTCTGAGGGTATCACTTTACAGGAAACTACCAATCTTTTCAACTCATTTTTAAGTGAGGGCGATACAGGAAGCGAGGTTTATGAGCTTCAATATCTTTTAGCCCTGATATCGGAATTCAACAACGAAATACCCCCTCTTTCTGTTGACGGAAGATTTGGTCCGGGAACAAAAAATGCTTTGGAATCATTTCAACGGGTTTACGGCTTAAACGTAACGGGTGAAACCGATATTGATACCTGGGATAGGTTATATAGAGAATATATCGGTATTTTAACTTCATTACCGGAAGGGTACTTTGGAAGCACTACTCTTCCTTATCAAGGAAGAGTTTTAAGGTTAGGCGTTGAGGGAGATGACGTTCTTGCATTGCAGGAATATTTAAACTTTATCAGCAATACATATACAAGGATACCTAAAGTAGAGGCTGACGGAGTTTTTGGAGGTCAAACACAGACCGCCGTAACTGTATTTAAAGAAATTTTCGATTTGAATCCTACACCGATTGTTTCCGCAAGCACTTGGGAAGAAATTACCTCTGTTTACAGAGATTTATACGACGGTCAGCTTGCCTCACAGGGTCAAAGCCCGGGGTTTGATATTGGATAACAGAGATTTAAGGAGATTTTATGGCTTTATTTAACTCACTTGGCGAAAAAAACTTTATAGTTCAGATACAAAGAATTCTTCGAGATTTAAATTTTTATCAAACCAAAAACGGCAGAGTCGGCATTGACGGAATTTATGACGAAGGAACAAAAGATGCGGTGCGTCAATTTCAAAACAAATACGGGCTTGAGCCTACAGGAATTGTAGATAGCGAAACCTGGACGCTTTTGCACACGGTGTGGGAGCTACGGGCTGAGAACGAAGCGTTGGCTCGTGCCGTTTACATTTTACCGAGATTTGAGGGATATAAAATTATGCCCTTTGCCAAGGATAACGTCTTATACATTATTCAACAGATGCTCGAAGTGATTTCCACGGATTACGATGATTTTGAGGACATCGAATTAAATGGAATTTACGACTTAAAAACGCAAAATGCAATAAAAAAATTTCAAAGGAAGAATTTACTTGATGACACGGGTATAATTGATGCGATTACCTTTAACCGCTTGGCAGATGCTTATGAAAGTGTAAATTCTCAAAATCAATGATTTTACTGCTGATTTTTGGCAATAATTTCTGAAAATAGGTTTTGGAGGAATAATAAAATGGTAAACCGATTTACTCCTAAAGCACAAAACGTTTTACAAAGCGCGAAAAAATGTGCTGAAAGACTTGGGCATACCTACATAGGCTCGGAGCATTTGCTTTTAGGCATTTTGACTACTGACTGTGTAGGTGGAAAGCTCCTGGAAGATAAAAAAATAACATACAAAGATACTTATGACAGTATTGTTGAAATTTCCGGCTCCGGAAGCTTTTCAAATCTTTCCGGCTCGGAGCTGACACCAAAATGCAAAAGAATCATTGAGCTTTCCTCTGCTTGCGCAAAAAGATTCAAAAGCAAGTTTATAGGCAGCGAGCATTTTCTTTTTGCCATCTGTGAGGATTCGGAATCCCTTGCATTTAAAATACTTTCGTCATTTGGCTTGAATTTACAGGTTTTCAAAAACGAGCTTGCCTGCTTTTTAGATAGTGCTACAAGCACCGTAAAAAAAGACAACTACGAAATCCCGTCCTGCCCTACCTTATCGTTATACGGAAAAAATTTAAACTTTCTCGCCAAAGAAAACAAGCTCGATCCTGTAATTTGCCGTGACGACGAGGTTTTAAGAGTTATTCAAATACTGTCAAGACGAACAAAAAACAATCCTTGTCTTATCGGAGAGCCGGGAGTTGGAAAAACCTCTATCGTTGAGGGCTTGGCAAAAAGAATCGTTGACAAAAACGTACCCTCTTCTCTTTTGGATAAAACCGTGATAGCACTTGATTTGCCGTCTATGGTAGCGGGAGCAAAATACAGAGGCGAATTTGAAGAAAGAATGAAGCTGATTTTAAAGGAGCTTAAGGAAAGTGAAAATTTAATTTTATTTATTGATGAAATTCATACGATTGTAGGAGCCGGAAGCGCTGAGGGAGCTTTAGATGCTGCAAACATAATAAAACCTTCTCTTGCGAGAGGTCAGATACAGGTAATAGGAGCAACGACCACCAAGGAATACAGAAAGCACATTGAGAAGGACAGCGCCCTCGAAAGGCGCTTTCAGCCCGTTACGGTAAATGAGCCTACAAAGGATGAGACTTACGAAATTCTTATTGGGCTTAAGGATAGATACGAGGAGCATCATCAAGTAAAAATAGAAAATGAGGCTATGCGTTGTGCAATTGAATTATCGGTAAGATATATAAACGACAGATTTTTACCCGACAAGGCAATTGACTTGATTGACGAGGCGTCATCTTACGTACGTTTAAAAAGTTCGCAAGCTTCAGACGAGTTAAAGGCTCTTGATAGTAAAATGAGAGAGCTTTTTAAAAAGAAGGAAGATGCAATTTTAAACGAGGACTTTGAGCTTGCGGCAAAATACAGAGACGAGGAAGTTTTATGCCGTCTTGAGTACAACAGAGAAAGCGAACGTCGCAAAATCAACAACAAAGATCACCTACCCACCGTAACCGCAAAGAATATACGGGAAATAGTAACAAAATGGACATCTGTTCCCGTAAACGAATTAGACGGAGACGAGGAAAAAAGGCTGCAAAATTTGGAAGAACTGTTAAACAAGCGCATTATAGGTCAAGCTGAGGCTACAAAAAGCGTTGCTAACGCTATAAAGAGAGGAAGAATCGGTCTAAAAAATCCCAAAAGGCCTATTGGTGCATTTTTATTTTTAGGTCCAACGGGTGTCGGAAAAACAGAGCTTTCAAGAGCTATTGCTGAAACGGTTTTCGGCTCTTGCGATAGTATAATAAGACTTGATATGTCAGAATATATGGAAAAGCATTCTGTATCAAGGCTTATCGGTTCTCCTCCGGGCTACGTTGGATATGATGAGGGTGGACAGTTAAGTGAGGCTGTCAAAAGGAAACCGTATTCTCTTGTACTTTTTGATGAGCTTGAAAAGGCGCACAAGGATATTTACAATATTCTTTTACAAATAATGGACGAGGGCTGCTTAACTGACGGGCAGGGGCGCAAAATTGATTTTAAAAACACTATCATTATAATGACGTCTAACGTTGGTGCTAAAGACATTACCGAGCCCAACCATATAGGCTTTGGTAATAACTTGAACAATGAAAACGAGAAAATGAAGGGAAGAATAAACGATGCTTTAAAGCGTGAATTTAACCCTGAATTCTTAAACAGGCTTGACGAAATAATTATCTTTAACAGGTTGAAAAAGACTGATATTAAGGAAATTTGCAAAATTCTGCTTGATGAGGTTAAAGCTCTTGCCTACGGTATAGAAATATCACTTGATATAGATGATAGCATATACGAGCATTTTGCAGAACACGGTTATGATAAGCAATATGGGGCAAGACCTCTGCGCCGTCTTATTACAAATAAAATTGTTAATGAATTATCTGACAAAATGTTAAACGGAGATATAAAGAAAGGAGATACCGTTACCATTTCTTTTGATGAAAACATAGTTTTTACAAAAAAATAATTACAGGGCGTCGCAAATTGCGACGCCTCTTTTCTAAACAACAAATTCAACGAAGATTACCAACGGCGCTTATCTCATTACAAAAGCATGCAAAAGTAAAAAGAACCTGCAAAATTATGCAGGTTCTCTTCAATATATTATTTTATTTTGAAAATGTTCATAATTCTTATTTTGAAAGATGAACGTCAAGCTGTGGGAACGGAATTTCAACGCCAAACTGATCAAATGAACGCTTTACCTGCTCAATTATTGCAAAATTAACATCCCAGTAGTCCTCGCTTCTTGTCCAAACTCTTAATCTGATACCTATTGAGCTTTCGTTGTGCGACGTAATCATAACCTTTGCGTTAGGATCTGTAAGTATTCTTTCATCCGCTTGAGCGCAAGCGTAAAGAACCTTTTTTGCTACGTCTATATCAGCAGTATAGGCTATACTGAAATCAAAATCCAATCTTCTGGTGTCGTGCGCTGAGTAATTAGTAACAACAGCATTTGATACAGTTCCGTTCGGTATTACCACCTTTTTATTGTCGGGAGTGGTAAGTGTTGTATAGAAAATACCAATGTCGGTTACTGTTCCGCCAACACCGGAGGTTTCAACATAATCGCCAACCTCAAAGGGCTTAAAAGCAACTACCATAACACCGCCGGCTATGTTTGAAAGTCCGCCTTGTAATGCAAGACCGATTGCCAATCCTACTGATGCAAGAGCCGCAGAAAAAGCTGACAGCTCAAGACCCAAAATCATAATTGTAATAATAGCTACTACGATATATAAGGAAATTGCAATTAAATGGCCAAGGAATGTTCTTATCGTTTTGGTAAGACGCATCATACCTCTTGATTTCGTTATTTTCTTTGCTATTACCTTTGCTATTTTGGTACCAACTATAGAAAATATAAGAGCAACCAACACTCTAATTATAAATCCAACCATAGCTTCGTTGGTAAAAAAGCTTTTAATACTCTCCCACATTTTAACACTCCTTCGTTTTTAAAGCTTCTCTATCAAATTTCCGCATAGGAAGCGTTCTTGTCATTTTCGTTAATATTTTCTTCTAAATTTTCGTTTTCTTCAGATTTTTCAGTAGCGTTTTCTTCTGCTGATGCATCATCGCTCTTCATATCAAAAACAACTGCCTGACCGCAATTTGAACAATACTGCATATCCGCCTTTAAAGGTGCGGCGCAATTTGAGCAGACGCTTTGCTTTTGTAAATCCGCAATTTTCTTTTTCAAGGAAACGATTTCACATAACAAAGCTTGGATTTTTTCAATTACCGTCTTTGTAGCTTCGTTACAGTCAACTTCTTTAGTGATTTGAGTATAATAGGTTCTGCCAAGTCTTTCGTATAAGTCGTTTAATCCGTTTTCTTTTTTTCTTAACTCGAATTTTAATTTTGCAATATCAAAAAAATCTTTTGCTACGGTCGCTGCGTTGTCTGCGGCTGAATATACTTTTTTTGAAATTTTATCGAACATCTCTGACATAAACTACACCTCCGTTTTATTCTGATTATATGATACAATAATTTTAATGCTTTGTCAATATTTTTGCATAAATAACATAGATTTACGCATACTTGGTTTAGGAAATTTTTTATTCGAGAGGAATTATGAACAAAGAAGAATATAAAAAATTCGTTGAAAAAAGAGCGAAAAAATCACCGATTATTAAAGACGTTGTTTTTGCATTCGTTATAGGAGGATTAGTTTGCGTTATCGGTCAATGCTTTATGAATTTATATCTGCGACTCGGTGTTTACGAAAAAAACGCATCTACTTTAGCCTCGATTTCTATTGTTTTTATTGCAATTTTACTCACAGGGCTTGGAGTTTTTGATAATATTGCAAAGCTTGCGGGAGCGGGAGTAAGTGTGCCTATAAGCGGTTTTGCTAACTCTATATCCTCACAGGCTATTGATTCAAAAAGCGAGGGGTATATATTGGGCGTTGGCGCAAAAATTTTCACAATAGCCGGTCCTGTAATTTTATACGGAATATTAAGTGGAACAGTTTACGGACTGATTTACTATCTTTACAGCTTGTGGAGGTAATATGCAAAGAGAAATTATTAAGCTTAAACGACCTCCTGCTATTATTTCGTCCTACTGTGTGGTGGGAAGCAAGGAAAAGCAGGGCCCTTTGGGTGTATATTTTGACGAGCATAGTGATGATAACAAATTCGGTATGAAAACATGGGAGCAAGCAGAGGGAGAAATGCAGCGCAGAGTCTTTGCAGGCGCTATGAAAAAGTGTGGTTTAAAGGACGCTGACGTAGATATTTTATTTTCCGGTGACCTTTTAAATCAATGTGTTGGCTCAAATTACGGTTTGATAGATTTTGACATTCCTTATGTTGGACTTTACGGCGCTTGCTCCACCTGTGCAGAGGGGCTTGCTTTAGCTTCTCTTCTATATTCAGGCGGTACGTTTAACGTGTGCGGCACTGTTACCTCATCTCACTTTTGCGCAAGTGAAAGACAATTTCGATTTCCGTTAGAATACGGTGGGCAAAGAACGCCCACCTCACAATGGACGGTAACAGGTTCCGGAGGATTTATTCTCGGCAACGAAGGAAAAACGAGAATTACAGAGGTTCTTTTAGGAAAAAGCGTTGATATGGGAATAAGTGACATCAACAATATGGGTGCGGCAATGGCACCCTCCTGTTATGACACACTCCTTCGTTATTTTAAATTAAGTTCTCATTCACCTGATGATTTCGATTTAATTCTTACCGGAGATTTAGGATATGAGGGAAGCGAGATTTTAAAGGACCTTCTTTTAAAAGACGGCATTGATATACGCAAAAATCACAATGATTGCGGTCTTTTGATTTTTGACAGAGGAATACAAGACGTTCACGCCGGAGGCTCCGGATGCGGTTGCTCTGCTTCTGTTTTGGCGGGATATATTTTAAAGCTTCTTAATGCTCAAAAGCTAAAAAACATCTTGTTTATAGGAACGGGGGCTTTAATGAGTCCTATGACGCTTTTTCAAGGGCTTTCCATTCCCGGTATTTCCCATTTAATAAGAATCGAGGGGGGATATAATGCTTGACTTTTTATGGGCGTTTTTAATTGGCGGTACGCTTTGCGCCATTGCTCAAGTGCTTATTGATAAAACCAAGCTAACTCCGGCACGTATTCTTGTTTGTTACGTATGCTCCGGCGTTTTACTAACCGCCATTGGTTTATACAAGCCTATTGTTGATTTTGCTAAATGCGGCGCTACTATACCGTTAACCGGCTTTGGATATGCAATAGCAGAGGGGGTTAAACGCGCAGTTGATGAGCAGGGGCTACTTGGCGCTTTAACCGGTGGGCTTACAGCTACGTCCGGAGGAATTACGGCTGCTCTTGGACTTGGCGTTATCGCTTCGCTCATTTTCAGCAGCAAGCCTAAGGGATAATTAAATAACAAAAGCAGAAGCTTCATATAAACCTATAAGTTTTCACTTTCAGGTTCAAAAAGAAGCCTCTGCTTTTTGTTTTATTTAAACTTTTTATTAAAGTCTTGTTGCTTTTTTCTTGATAAGGTCAACAAGCTCAACGCTCTTTGCGGAGCTTTCAGGTGTTACATAATAGGTTGACTTGTTATTTACGACACAGTCAACAAAGTACGTCATTTCCTTTAGATAACCGTCGTCATTACCTACGTTAATACCAAGGTCAACGTCCTCAGCCTTATTCTGAGCCTCAAAAACAACCTCTTTGCCGTTTTTATAAAGCTTATCGGAAAGCTCTACGTATCCATCCTGGAATACTGCAAGATACGTTGCGTGGAAAGGAATTTTAGCATTATACCAAGTTCCCTCACAGGTAACAAGTGTGTCGCCGTATTGCATATTTGTTACAACGAAATCGTTGTTGCCCTTAATTCCTGTTGTATATGAGGAAATTTTGTCAGGCATACCTAAAACGCTTTGAACGAAGTCGATATCGTGAATTGAGAGATCGGTAGCAACGCCTCCGCTACGCTTTTCATCTCTCATCCAATCCTCCCAACTCCAAGTAGGGATGGAGGAAATTCTCTTCATATCAAGTCTTAAAAGCTTACCAAGCTCGCCGCTTTCGATGGTCTTCTTAAGATACATATAAGGCGCCATAAATCTTACAACGTGAGCAACCATAAACTTTTTGTCCGTTGCCTTTGCAGCCTCAACAACCTTTTTAGCATCCTTTGCATTAAGTGTCATTGGCTTTTCGCAAAGAACGTGGTAGCCTGCCTTTAAGAGCTTTATTGCCATATCCTTGTGTAAAAAGCTTGGTGTGCAAATATCAATCATATCAAGCTGTTCGTTTTTGAGCATTTTGTCAAGGCTTGTGTAAATATTGATATTTCTGCTACCTACTTTATTTTCGGCAACGTCCTTTCTTACGTCACAAACCGCAACCAATTCTGCATTTTCAATTTTCTCATAGTTATAGAAGTGGCATCCGCCCATTCCGCCTACACCTACAAGTCCAACTCTTACCTTAGCCATTTATAATATCCTCCAAGAATTTTTTAGCATAAATGATGTCCTCTATTTGTTTTTCACCGTCAATTTCTCTTTCGATGGTTATTGAACGGTCATAGCCGTGCTCCATTAACTTTTTAATAAGCACCGGGAAATTAACGCGTCCGTCACCGATTCTCTTTTCAACGCCTAACCATTTTGGGTCAGTAGGATATTCGCCATCCTTTGCGTGTACACCCCTTACGTAATCGCCAAAAATATCAACCGCGTCGCAAGGGTTAGCCTTACCGTACAAAATAAGATTTGCAGGGTCAAGATTGATACCTAAATTGCCTGTACCAACCTCAACGATTGTTCTCTTTAACGTAATTGGTGTTTCTTGTCCTGTTTCAAAGAGGAGATATTGGTCGTTAGCCTTGCAATATTCTGCAATTTCCTTAACAGCCTCACATACGCCCTTGAAATCATCGGTAATAGGATTTTCAGGAATAAAGCCCATGTGCGTTATCACGTCTGTTACGCCAAGCATTTTAGCAAAGTCAGAGCCTTTTTTAAGATTCTCAATTCTCTTTGCTCTATAAAATGTAGGAACGATACCGAGAGTAATCGGACCTCTTATAAAATCCCAAGCCGCTTCGCCTTCCCAGCCGCACCAAACAGCGCTTATCTCAATACCTGTTTCCTTAACGGCATCAAGAACGATTTTAGCATACTCCTCATTTAATTTGTTCATATCCCAGCAGCAAAGCTGACAGGATTCAAGACCGTATTTTTTGACATCTCTTATTTTTTCGGCTACGTTTTCGCCAAGATGTACCATTGTTCCAAGCTTCATAGTTTATACCTCGCATTTTGTTTTTTATATTCTAACATATATTTCCACAGGTTGCAAGATATTTAACAAAAAAAGACTTGAAAAATCAAGTCTTTTTCGTTATTTTGACAGAATTTCAATTTCAGAAGCGTCAATACCTTTTGCCCATTTTATTTCGTACTCAATCTCACCGTAAGACAAAAACTCCTGTGCTTCTCCGTTTACGTGAAGCTGATGAAGATCAGCCGGGGAAACCTTAAGTATGGAAACGTTATTATAATCGTTCTTGTCCCAGTTATAAAAGTCCTGAACGATATACTTTACCTTTGCGGTGTAATACGGAACTCCTAAAAGGCTTTTTTCTTCCACGTCATAAAGCTCTATGCTTGTAAAATAAGAGCCTAAAGTATATTTCCAGTCTTCCGTCAAGTTGTGATGAATACTTTCCTCAACCTGATATATTGTAACTTTCTCGTTCTTAACCGCCAAGTTCTCGGCTGCACGCAAAGCATTATTCATATCGTTAATCATATTTTGCTTTGCAATTTCATTCTTAAGAAGCTTGTCAACATCGACAGTAAAATTCTCGCCTGTTCCGCCTAAAAAGTGCTTCATGGCTTTAGCAGCGTTAGGATACATAAACGTAAGAAATGTTATGGCTTTAGCTTGAAGCTTCGTATTACTTAGCTGTTCCTCAGTATATGATGAGCCTGTATTGTAATCCTGCTCAGACAATCTCATTTGTTTTAATCTGTCATAAGAAAGAACAGTTTTTTGAACGGTAGAAAAATTGCCAAACTCTTCTAATTTAACATTCTCATCAGTATCGATTCCAACATCTGTATCTGTTTCTGTATCCATATCGGTATCTATGTCTGTATTTGTGTCGGTGTCGGTATCAGAATCGGTATTATCTTCTGTATCGCTATTGGCACCTGTATCTGTGTCTGTATTTGTGTCTGCATTAGTATCCGCGTTAACGTCTGTGTCGATATCTGATTTACCGTTTTCTTCCTTATTCGTATCAGAATCGCCGTTTTGTGCGCTGCCGCAAGAAAGCACAGTAACTAAAATAAGCATTAGCATAAATAAAGAAACTAGTCTTTTGATAAACATCCCTCCCTTACTCTTCGAACATATTATCACATTTTTTCTTTTTTGTCAAGTTATATATTGATTGACTGAGGTTTGTATGATATAATATTGCCACAAGAGGTGATTTTATGATAAAAAGAATTAACAAATTAAGAGAAAGCTTCGATAACCTGGAGGTTGATGCTATATTTCTTACGTCACAAACAAGCCATAGATATTTTACAAAATTCGACAACGGTGACGGTTGCTTGCTGATTACAAGAAAAAATGCTTATGCGTTTGAGGATTTCAGATACACGGAAATTGCAAATAAGCTTTTAAGTGGCGTTTATACAGTTATACAGTTAAAAGGAAAAAGAAGCGATTGGCTTGGCACGGTGATAAAATCCGAGGGTATAAAAAAGCTTGGTATTGAGGATTATTCATTGAGCTTAAACGCTTTTTCTATGCTAAAAAATGATTTACCCAATATTGAATTCAAAAACATTGGCGCTACTGTAAGTCTGCTTCGTCAGGTTAAGGACGAATGGGAAATTGACAAAATACGAAAGGCTCAAGAAATTACCGATATGGCGTTTAGCCATATTTTGGGGATTATTTCCACGGAAATGACGGAAACTGACGTGGCTGCCGAGCTTGAGTATTTTATGAGAAAGCACGGTGCTGAGGACAAAAGCTTCGAGACAATTTCTATAAGCGCAGAAAAAACCTCTCTGCCTCACGGAGTTCCGGAAAACGTTAAAATCAAAAAGGGATTTTTCACAATGGACTTTGGTGCAACTGTTGACGGATATCACGCAGATATGACGCGAACAATTTGCATAGGTAAAGCCGATAACGATATGAAAAAGCTGTACAATACCGTTTTAAAGGCTCAGCTTGCGTCTCTTGAATATTTGAAGGCGGGTGTAGTATGCAAGGATGCTGACAAGGTTGCAAGGGATATAATTAACAAGAATTATAACGGTCTTTTCGGTCATTCTTTAGGACATAGCGTAGGACTTGAAATTCACGAGGTTCCCTGCCTTGCGCCGACGGTTGACAAAATTCTCGTTCCTAACAACGTTGTTACTGTTGAACCGGGCATTTATATGGCAGGAAAATACGGTTGCAGAATTGAAGATTTAGTAGTTATAACAGAAAATGGCATTGAAAATCTCACAAAATCCACCAAAGAGTTAATAGAATTATAATTTTTTTGAAGATTTTTTCAAAAAATTTCATTTAACTATTGAAATATTGGTAGATTTATTGTAAAATACTTGTGTATATTTAATGCTATGCATTTGACTGTGGCGGGTCACATCGAAAAAATACTTAACGCCAAGAAAGAGAAACATTTATGATTACAGCAGGCGATTTCAGAAACGGTGTAACATTTGAAATGGAAGGTAAGGTTTACACAGTAATTGAATTCCAACACGTTAAGCCAGGTAAGGGTGCTGCTTTCGTAAGAACAAAGTACAGAGACGTTGTTACAGGCGCTATTCGTGAGGCTTCATTTAACCCAACAGCTAAGTTTGAAACAGTTCAGGTTGAACGTAGAGAGCTTCAGTATTTATACGCTGACGGCGAGCTTTACTACTTTATGGACATGGAATCCTATGAGCAAATTCCTGTTGACGCTAAAAATCTTGGCGACAACTTCAAGTTTGTTAAGGAAAATGAAATGTGCAAGATTTCTTCTATCAAGGGTGAAGTATTTGCAGTAGATCCTCCAACATTTGTTGAGCTTGTAGTTACAGAAACAGAGCCGGGTGTTCGTGGTGATACAGCTACTAACGTTACAAAGGCTGCTACTCTTGAAACAGGCGCTGTTGTTAGAGTTCCAATCTTTATCAACGAGGGTGAAGTTATCAGAATTGATACAAGAACAGGCGAATACCTTGAAAGAGTAAACAAATAATTTTGCTATTTAAGGACCGTCTTACGTGCGGTCCTTTAAATATATTTTACTAAAAGGAGATTATTAGAATGAAGGAAATGGACATTCTTGAAAAATGCGCTTACATTAAGGGCTTGGCTGAAGGCTTAAATCTTGATTCATCAAAGGCTGAGGGTAAGGTTCTTAACGCTATTATTGATTTACTTGGCGACGTTGTTGAAGCTATTGCAGACATTGACGAGGAGGTTGCTACTCTTGGCGATTACGTTGAGGAGCTTGACCACGACCTTGGCGACGTTGAAGAATACCTCTACGACTGTGAGGATGAGGATGAGTGCGGCTGTGATTGCGGTTGCGGATGCGATGACGACTGTGACTGCGGTTGTCGCGACGGTGAGGTTTGCGACTGCTGTGACGACGAAGATTTTTGTGATTGTGAAGATTGCGAGAATTGCGAGTATATGGAGGCTATGTGCCCACATTGCTCTGAAACAATCTGCTTTGACAATGAGCTTGATCCTGAAGAGCTTATCTGCCCTGCTTGCGGCAAGGCTTTCGCTGACAAGAAATAAACAATTTAAATTTAAAACGCTATCCGCAAGGATAGCGTTTTTGTTTTATTCTTCGTTTGTTTTATGACATAATCCGTTTAAGGAGCAGTTTGAACAGCCGCATCCGCAGTTTGATTTCCCCTTCTTCTTATTTTTTACGTTGCTTACTATTATAAGAGCTACTATTGCAACAAGAGCGCATACGACTATTATTGAGCCGATATTTTCTATTAACCAGTTCATATTATGCTCCTTTCTTATGCTTTTTGTCGGGGCGAATAATAGCAAGAACAAAAAATGCTATTATCATAACCGAAAGAATAAGACATATTATTCCCCGCGCTTGATTTACTGTACCGTCCCAGATAGCGCCTGTAAAAAGATTGCCGAAATGATAGCAAACAAATGATACCAGGTATGCATATATGCATTGATACGTAATAGCAAACGCTGTCCATTTGCCATCGTTCATTTCTCTTTTTATTGCTCCCATAGCAGCAAAGCACGGTGCGCAAAGAAGATTAAACACAAGGAAGCTAAAGCCAGATGGCTTTGTAAATGCTAATGCTAAGGATTGGTATGTATTAAGTCCTTCCTTATTAAATAAGCTTGCAAGCGTTGCTACGATATTTTCCTTGGCTACAAGTCCTGTTACGCACGCAACGGCACTTTGCCAGTTACCAAAGCCGATTGGGGCAAATATCCAAGCAAAGCCTTTGCCAAGGTATGCAAGGAGGCTATCATTCATTTCAACATATCCAAATTTGCCGTTTGAAATTCCATAGCTTGACATAAACCAAATTACCGCTGATGAAAGGAGAATTACTGTTCCTGCTTTTTTAATAAATGACCAGCCTCTATCCCATGTATTTCTTAAAAGATTTTTAAGTGTTGGCATATGGTAAAGAGGTAATTCAAGCACAAATGGTGTTGCTTCGCTTTTTAGGATTTTTGTTTGCTTTAAAATTATACCGGAAATAAGTACAGATGCCATACCGATAAAGTAAGCAACGGGGGCAACCCACCATTTTCCGCCAAAGATTGCGCCTGCAATAAGTGCGATAAATGGGAGCTTTGCTCCGCAAGGGATGAATGAGGTTGTTATAATTGTGATTTTTCTGTCACTTTCGTTCTCAATTGTTCTTGATGCCATAATACCGGGGACACTACATCCTACTCCAACAAGCATTGGAATAAAGGATTTGCCTGATAACCCGAAGTGGCGGAAAATTCTATCAAGCACGAATGCTATTCTTGACATATAGCCACATGCTTCAAGGAATGATAAGAATAGGAATAAAACTAAAATTTGTGGTACAAAGCCTAAAACAGCGCCTACTCCTGCAACTATTCCGTTTACAATAAGGTCTGTAAGCCACTCCCAACAATTTATAGCTATAAGTCCATTTTCGATAAGTGTAGGAATACCGTCTATATGTGTGCCGAATAAATTAAAGCCTTCGCCAAATAAACAATCGTTTGTCCAGTCGGTTAACCAAGTGCCTATTGTTGTTACTGACACAAAGTAAACTAAGAACATTATTAAAGCAAAGATTGGTAATGCTAAAATTCTATGAGTTACAATTCTGTCAATTTTGTCAGTTACTGAAATTCTTGTGGAGCTTTTCTTTTTATAGCAGGTTTTAAGAATTTCTGATACGTAGTTGTATCTTTCGTTTGTGATAATGGATTCGGAGTCGTCGTCCAAGTCCTTCTCTACTGATTTTATATCGTTTTCGATATGCTCAAGCTTTTCCTTTGGAATGCCCAACTGTGAAAGCACCTTTTCATCACGCTCAAACATTTTGATAGCGTACCAGCGTTGCTTTCTTTCATCGTTAAGCTCGTGTACAACTGCTTCCTCAATGTGAGCAAGAGCGTGCTCTACGATGCCGCTAAAGAAGTGCTTTGGTACTAAATTGCCTGTTTTTGCAGCTTGGATTGCGATTTCAGCAACCTCATCAATGCCCTCTTCCTTTAATGCGGAAATTTCAACAACGGGACAGTTAAGCTGTCTTGAAAGCTCCTCTTTATTGATTTTGTCGCCCATTTTTCTAACAACGTCCATCATATTAAGAGCAATTACCATTGGTATGCCAAGCTCGGATAGCTGAGTTGTAAGATATAGGTTTCTTTCAATATTCGTTGCATCTACGATGTTTAAAATAACGTCGGGCTTTTCATCTAAGAGATAATTTCTTGCTACTACCTCTTCAAGTGTATAGGGGGACAATGAATAGATACCCGGAAGGTCTGTTACTATTACTCCCTCTTGCTTTTTGAGCTTGCCCTCTTTTTTTTCAACGGTAACGCCCGGCCAGTTACCAACAAACTGATTTGAGCCAGTTAAAGCATTAAACAGTGTTGTTTTACCACTATTAGGGTTGCCCGCTAATGCGATTTTTATCATAAAGCTCTCCTTGTTCAACATTTGATGTCTTAAAATTAAATTTCAAATTTATTCAATTTCAATCATTTGTGCGTCTGCCTTGCGTAAGGATAGCTCATATCCTCGCACCGTTAGTTCAAATGGATCACCAAGAGGCGCAACCTTGCGCACCTTTACGGTAGTTCCGCGTGTTATGCCCATATCCATAATTCTGCGTCTTACTGCGCCTTGTCCGTGTAGTCTTACCACCTTGGCGCTCTGCCCTACCTTTAAATCCTTAAGTGTTTTCACTTGGCTCTCCTTTAGTTAGCATACGCTAACTCATTTCTAAAGTAATTAGTTAGCATCTGCTAACCGTGTACATTATACACAAACATTTTATGTTTGTCAAGAGGTTTTGATAACTTTTTGAAAAAATTTCCAAGTATTTTTATGCTTTAAATTTGCACTTGAAAAATATACTGCTATGTGTTAAAATAAATAAAAAATGCAAGGGAGTGACTTAAGTGAGTATACAGGAATCCGGAGAAATGTATCTTGAAACCATACTGGTTCTATCTCAAAGGGGCGCGGTTAGGTCCATTGACATAGTTGAATATATGAATTACTCAAAGCCAAGTGTTTCAAGAGCTGTCGGAATTTTGAAAAATAACGGATATATTACCGTTGATAAGGGCGGATATATTGAATTAACTCAAAGCGGTCTTGAAATTGCAAAAAAGATTTATGATAGGCATAAATTGATTACGGATTTTCTTAAGATGCTTGGAGTTGATGCTGAAATAGCCTCCGAGGATGCTTGCAAAATCGAGCATTGCTTAAGCGACACGTCGTTTGAAGCAATAAAAAATCATTTGGATAAATATAATAAATAGCACAAAAGCAACCGAAAATCGGTTGCTTTCCTTTATTTAATTAGGTCTTTTATTACCTCAGAGGCGATTATAAGTCCTGCAACAGATGGAGTGAACGCACAGGATGCGGGGATGCGCTTGCCGTTTTCTGCAGTTTCAGTAAATGCCGATATGGGAGTTTCCTCAGAATAGACTACCTTTAATTTTTTTATGCCTCTTTTTTTTAGCTCGGTACGCATTACTCTCGCAAGAGGGCAAACAGAGGTCTTATAAATATCAGCCACCTTAAAGCCACAGGGGTTAAGCTTGTTACCTGTTCCCATAGAAGCAATAATTGGTGTACCGCACTTCTCTGCTTGTAAAACAAGCTCAATTTTACCCGACACGGTATCTATTGCATCTACTATATAGTCATATTTTGAAAAATCGAATTCATTTGACGTTTCGGGAGTGTAGAAGCAATTATGGATATTAACCTCAATATTTGGGTTAATATCTAATAAGCGTTCCTTCATAACCTCGGTTTTATATCTGCCTACGGTTGAATGTAGCGCTATGATTTGGCGGTTTATGTTGCTTTCTGACACGGTATCGTTATCTACTAAATCTATTTTGCCGATGCCTGTTCTTACAAGCGCTTCGCAGACATATCCACCTACACCGCCGATACCGAATACTATTACTTTTTTATTTTTAAGCTTTTCAACGCTTTCCTTGCCTAAAAGCATTTCTGTTCTTGAAAAAATCTCCATTTTATCACTCCATTTACATCTTACTTTTCATATTATCATATTTTGGTAAAAAAATCAAATATTATTGCAATTTTAAATAAAATATGATAAAATTTAAAGGAATAAATTTTTGGGGGATTAGTATGAAGCTAATTGATGAATCAATAAGAAATTTAAAAGCTATTCTTTGGCACATTGAAAGAAGCATTGAAATCGAAAAATTTCCAATAGAGGGAATTACATACAAGGAATGCGAATATAAAAGCGGTTCTAACTTGCCTGATACAAGCGATTTCAAGTCATTTACACCTGATATGAGTTGGGGAGTTGAAAGGGATAGCCACGTATGGTTCCACTTTACTGTAAACGTGCCTGAAAAGTACAAGGGACAGGAAATTAAGGTTGTGTTAAAAACACAAATATACGATTGGGATGCGGTTAATCCGCAGTTTATTGCTTACGTTGACGGAAGAATAAAGCAAGGTCTTGACACAAACCACACCTACATAATGCTTGACGGAAGCAAGGATTCCTATGACGTTATGCTTTACGGTTATTCAGGAATGAATTCATATAGACCTGAGCTTAAGCTTATTGCAGAGATTGTTATTGAAAACAAGGACGTTAAGGATTTTTACTACAATGTAAAAGTGCCGTTTGACGCTATTGAGTTTTTGCCTGAAAATACTTACGAATATCAAAGTCTTATAAACATTCTTGAACAGGGCGCACAGCTTGTAAATATGTTAAAAATTCCGTCAGAGGAATTTACAGCTTCAATAAAAAAGGCTAATGAATTTTTACAAAAGGAATTCTACGGGAAATTCTGTAAGGATCAAGATATAAAAACTCTGTGTGTAGGTCACACACATATAGATATAGCTTGGCTATGGACAATTGATCAGACGGCTGAAAAGGCGCAGCGTTCATTTGCTACTGTAATTGAGCTTATGAAGAGATATCCAGAATATACGTTTATGTCATCACAGGCTGTTCTTTATAAGATGGTTAAAGAGGAATGCCCTGAGCTTTATGAGGATATTAAAGCTATGATTAAGGCGGGCAGATGGGAAGTTGAGGGTGCTATGTGGGTTGAGGCAGACTGCAACCTTTCAAGCGGCGAAAGTCTTGTAAGACAAGTACAGTACGGTAAAAACTTCTTCCGTGATGAATTCGGTGTTGAATCTAAGGTTTTATGGTTACCTGACGTATTTGGATATGCCGCAGCACTTCCTCAAATTTTAAGAAAGAGCGACGTTGAATGGTTTGTAACCTCTAAAATCGGTTGGAACGACATTAACACTATGCCTTATGATACGTTCAAGTGGTACGGTATTGACGGTACGGGAATAAACACACAGTTTATTACCGCTCAAGAGGAAAAGAAAGGACGCGTTCCCGAAAGAGAGTGTATGTACATTCCTGATGCTACCGTTGCCTTTGTTGACGGTGCATGGAACAGATATCAACAAAAATCACTTTCTAAAGAGGCTATCTTAACCTACGGTTGGGGTGATGGTGGTGGCGGACCTACTGAGCATATGCTTGAAATGCTTCGCCGTTCAAAGCACGGTATTCCAAGTCTTGCTCAATCATATATGGGAACTGCTACTGAGTTCTTAAAGCACAAGGAGCAGGACATTAAGAAAAATCCTCACTTACTTCCTACTTGGAACGGAGAATTATATCTTGAATTCCATAGAGGTACATATACGTCTGTTGGCAAAAACAAGAAAAATAACAGGAATTGTGAGTTTTTGATGCTTGACACAGAGGCTCTTTGTGTAATGCTTGATAAAATCAAGGGAGAAAAATTCCCTAAACAAGAACTACACAATGCGTGGGAAACACTTTTGACAAATCAATTCCACGATATTATCCCAGGCTCTTCAATTAAAGAGGTTTACGACAGAAGCGACAAGGATTACGCTCAAATCCGTGCTTTAACCAAGAAATACAGAGATAACGCATTCAATTACGTTGCAAGTAACGTTAATAAAAGCGGTTACGTTGTTTTTAACCCACATTCATTTGTAAACTCATCAACTGTTATGATTGACGGTAAATCCCATTTTGTAAAGGACGTGCCTGCAAAGGGATATAAGGTAGTTGATACGCTTGACTATAAGAACACAATTGAGGTTAAGGACCGCACTGTATTTACTAAGTTCTTTACTGTTAAGTTTGACAAGGATTATAACATTGTTTCTATTTATGATAAGAAAAACCACCGTGAAGTAATAAAGAAGGGCGAAAAGGCGAACAGATTTTTTGCTCTTGAGGATTATCCGCACAGATATGATGCCTGGGAGCTTCAACGTTCTGCAAGTGATAAGGAATATGATTTATCTTCCGCTTATGATGTTAAGGTGGTTGTTGACGGTACAAGAACAGGTATTTGCTACAAAAAATCACATATGGACAGTGAAATTGAGCAAACCGTTTGGTTCTATGAGAATATGCCTAAGATTGACTTTGCAACAAAGGTAAATTGGCAGAATGAACGTCAAATCCTTAAGGTGTCCTTCCCTGTTGATATCAATACCGATGCTGCAACTTATGAAATTCAATTTGGCACTACTAAGCGTCCCACACACTATAACACCTCATGGGATCACGCTAAATACGAGGTTTGCGGTCAGAAATACGCTGATTTATCAGAGGGCAACTACGGTGTTTCTCTTCTTAATGATTGTAAGTACGGTCACGATATTCATAACTCAGATATGCGTTTAACTCTTGTTAAGTGCGCTTGGAATCCGGGTAATATGGGTGACTTTAACGATATGGGTATGCACGAATTTACATATTCGATTTATCCGCATAAGGGAGACGTTGCTTCCTGTGACGTTGTTAAGTATGCTTATGACCTTAATTTACCTATGACCGCTGTAAAGAGCGAGGGCAACGGTAATTTACCTTGTGAATATTCGTTAGTTAGCGTAAGCACTGATAATCTTGTAATTGAAACTGTAAAAGAAGCAGAATACGGCAACGAAACAGTTATTCGTATGTATGAAACGAAAAATACCCGAGGCAAGGCTACTGTATCCTTTGGGTTTGACGTAAACGAGGTATACGTTGCAAATCTTTCAGAAAAGACTGAAAAGAAGCTTACCGTAAAAAACAACTCCGTTGTTATTGATTACAAGCCTTTTGAAATTATTACTCTTATAGCAAAATAAAATTTATGCACCGAATTTTCGGTGCATATTTTTTTGTTACGTAATCATATATTTAATTGATTGTGTGGTGAGAAAATGAACAGAGTAAAACGATACCTGCTTAATGGAATTTTGCTGTCCTGTGTGTCGATTATTTTAAGAGGTCTTGGCGTTAGCTTCAATTTGTTTATAGTGGGAAAGCTTGGGGGTGAGGGAATGGGGCTTCTCACTCTCACAGGAGGAATTTACGGCTTTGCCATTACCTTTGCAACCTCGGGAATAAACACGGCGGTGGTCAGTCGCGTTTCTGCTTCTCTGCCTTGTAACTGTGATTTATATGACACAGAATCGTTTTTACACGTACGAAAAATAATGCGAAATGCTCTTTGCTACTGTCTTGCCTTCAGCGTCTGTGCCTCTATTGTTCTGTTTTTAAGTGCAGAAAGCATTAGCAAATATTTGCTGGGCGACGAAAGAACTGTATCATCACTTAAGCTTATGTCCTTTAGTCTTGTGCCAATTTCAATTTCCAGCGCGTTAAACGGTTATTTTTTAGCCGTCCGAAGAGTTTATAAAAATGCCATTTCACAATTTTGCGAGCAAGGAATTAAAATAGGAATAGTATCTTTATTGCTTGTTGCATTTGTAAAGGAAGGAATTGAATACGGATGTATTGCAATTGTGCTTGGAGGTGTGATTAGTGAAATCGGAGGTCTTTTAGTTTCATCTGTTCTATATTTTTTTGACAGAAAGCTACATTATAGAAAAAACGAAGAAAACATGCTTTACGTGTCGAAAAATCAGTATGCTTTTACAGATAAAATGTCAATAAACGACGAAAAAGCCAGGGTCGCACCGATTGCTTTACCTATCGGCGTAAGTGCATACGTAAGAAGCGCTCTCTCAACCGTTGAACATCTTGCAATTCCTTGGGGACTAAAAAAATATGGACTTGACTCCTCTCTTTCTCTTACCTCTTACGGAATTCTGCAAGGAACGGTTATTCCTCTTTTGCTTTTTCCGTCCTGTGTAATTCATGCCTTTTCTTCTTTGTTAGTACCTGAATTATCATCAAGTAAGGCGCGAGGAGATAATGAAGAAATCAGAAAAATTGTTTCCAAGGTGTTTAGTCTTTCTCTTCTTTTCTCGATAGGTGTTAGTGGAATTTTTATTTGTTTTTCTTACGAAATAGGTATGTTTCTATATAAAAGCAACGAAGCAGGAGAGTATATAAGACTGCTTGCACCTCTTATTCCTTTGATGTATCTTGACGGAAGCGTTGATGCCATGCTAAAGGGGCTTGGCGAGCAAATTTACTCAATGAGAGTAAATATTTTAGATTCCTTTTTAAGTATTATTTTAATAGTAATTTTGCTTCCCTTTTACGGTATTTACGGATACGTTGTGGCAATTTTTGTGACAGAGCTTATAAACGCCTCGTTCAGTATTTTAAGACTTATTAACGTAACGAAAATAAAAACACCTATTCTTAAGTGGATAGGAGCACCTTTAATTTGCATTGTTTCATCCACTTTTATATCAAGGTGCTTGTTTCATTTTATTGCGAGCGGCGGAAAGGCTACCGCGATTATCGAAATTACAGTTGCCTCTATTATTTATTTTCTGCTGTATATTCTCATAAATAAGCAATCTGAACGGGTTGCTTATTTCTTTTTTACACAAGACGTGTCTGTTTTTGGTAAATATTGTTCCTTGATTTGTATAAGCGGTAATGTTAGAATAATAATGTAATTCTTGCAAGATTACGAAATTTGACACAAGAAAGGATGGTTATTTGAGAAAAAGAATAATATCGTTTGCATTTATATTCATTATGGTTTTTTCTTGCTTTTCGATGATGTCTTTTTCATCGGCAAGCGGATACACGCCGGGTATAAATATTAACGGAAGTGCTTTTTACGGTGAGATTAGCGTTAAGGACAACACCACCTTTGTAGGAATAAGAAAGTTCTCAACCGCAATGGACAGCAATGCTAAGGTAAGCTATAATTACGCAACAAGAACCATTACAGTAAAATCTGACAAGCTTACATTAACTGCAAAGGACGGAGCTAACTACATAGTAGCGAATGGCAGATATTTGTTTACAAGCTCTCCTGTTTTTATGAAAAACGGAAGAATGTATGCTCCTGTTTTACTTATGGCAAAGGCCTTTGATGCTAAAATCAGCTGGGTAAACGCTACCTCTTCCTTTAATATAACGAGAGGAAGCGGCGGTATTTTATCCGGAGATAAATATTACCGCGAGGACGAGGTTTATTGGTTATCAAAAATAATCAATGCTGAAGCAGGCGGTGAAATTTTTATCGGCAAGGTGGCTGTTGGTAACGTTATTTTAAACAGAACAAGGTCAAGTCAGTTTCCTAACACTATTTACGGTGTTATATTTGACAGAAAGAACGGTGTGCAGTTCAGTCCTGTTGCTAACGGTACTATTTATAATACGCCTAACGGCGACAGTATTATCGCAGCAAAAATTTGTCTTGAGGGGTATTCTATAAGCACAGAAATTCTTTACTTTGTAAATCCTGTGTATGCTCCTAATAGTTGGGCTTCAAAAAACAGACCTTATTTTGATAAAATAGGTAATCACGTGTTTTATAAATAACAACAAAAAACGAGAGAATTTTCTCTCGTTTTTTAATTTGTACTCTTTACGTAATCACTATAAATTTCATCGCGGAATAAGGATAACAAATTTTCATCTCTTCCGCCTACTTTTTTTCCATCAATTTCAGACACTCCGCGAACCATTTTTGAGGAGCTGCTTATTATTATTTCGTCTGCCTCTAAAAGCTCGGCTACAGAATATCGGCGTTCTTCCACCATAACGTTGTGTTGGTGGGCAATTTCGATAAGGTGGGCTCTTGTTACTCCGGGAAGAATATATTTGCTGTTTGGTGCGGTGATAAGCGTGCCGTTTTTTAAAATTGATACGTTACTGTGGGAGCCTTCAGTTACGAAATCCTCGTTTCTGTACATTACGGCTTCCTCAGCGCCACTATTTTTTGATAGCTGAGCGGTTAGTACGCTGGGTAAAAGATTTAATGTTTTTATATTACACAGCTCATAGCGCACGTCCTTGGCAAGAACGCATCTCATTTTTTCTTTATAATCGGCGGTAGTTCTTTCGGTTACCGAAACGAAAAGATTTCCCACAAGTGATCCGTAGGCGTGGTCACGTAGCATTGTGCCACGGGAAATATGAAAATAGACAAATTTCTCTTTGCAATCCACCTTTTTGACAAGGTCGCAAATAAGATTTTTTAACTCTATTTTGTCGGTTGGTGGGTTAATGTCAAGAATCGCGCAATTTTTATAAAGGCGGTCAATATGTAAATCTAAAAGATAAGGGATATTATTACGGCACATTACAGCATCATATACTCCGTCGCCGAAATAGAATGCCCTGTCGTTTGCTGAAACCGTCAGATTTTCAAGCTCACATACTGTACCGTTATAATATCCCAAGCTTTTCATATATACCTCCCAATAAATTAAGAGGAATTACCCCTTAATTAAACAACCGTATAAATTTCATTAGGCTTTAAGGAAACAGAAATATCCTTGCCCTCTATATTTATTATAGCTGTTTGTTCAAAAGGTGTTACTAATTTTACGCTTGTTGCTTTATTGCTTTGCCATTCGATATCTACTGTAATATTACCCTTTGCTAAAAGTCCCTTAATGCTTCCCTCTTTCATTTCTGTTGGAAGTGCAGGTAAGATTTTCACCTTGCCATCCTCACATTGAAGGAACATTTGAGTTATACCTGCACACACACCATAGTTTCCGTCTATTTGGAACGGTGGGTGTGCGTCAAACATATTCGAGTAAGTGCCGCCTGCGTGCCACATATCGTGTCCCTTATCGGGCTTTGCCGGCATATATCTTAATTGATTTTTAACTAGTTTAAGTGCGTGATTGCCATCCTTTAATTTTGCCCATAAGCAAACCTTCCAGCCCATACTCCAACCGGTTCCCTCATCACCTCTCCTTTCGAGAGTACGCTTTACCATAGCGGATACCTCAGGGTTATTTTCGGTAGTAATTATATCAGCAGGATAGAATGCATACAGGTGTGAAACGTGACGGTGGTAAATATCCGTTTCCTCATATTCGCCGTCGTATTCAAGAAGCTGTCCTTCGCTTCCCTTCTCGTAAATACCGATATAATCTTTTCTTTCGTTGATTATTTTAATAAAGTCATCGTCTATTTCGAGAATTTTTGCGGCTTTGGATAAGTTTTTGAACAAGTCCTCGGCTATGGACTGTGTCATTACTGTATATTTCGCAAGATAAATCCAATGACCGTCGGCATTGTAGCTGTTTTCGGGAGAGGTTGACGGTGTGATAATCCACTTTCCATTATATTTTTCCATAACGGATAAATAGAATTTTGCACATTCCTTCATTATAGGATATGCAGTTTCCTTTAAGAAATTCTTATCGAGAGTATATTCATAATGCTCGTAAAGATGACGGCAAAGCCATCCGCCCGACATATTCCAATATGCATATTGCGTAGAATTTACAACCTTATTTCCAACAGGAGTCGTATGTGCCCATATATCGCTGTTATGGTGGGATACGAAGCCCTCTGCATGGTATAGGCGTTTTGCCGTTTCTTTTCCGTTTATGCTTATATTCTTGGTTTGTTCGATAATCGGAAGATTACAGCTTACAAGATTATTCATAAGCACGGGCCAATAGTTCATTTCCGCATTGATATTTAACGTATAGTTTGACGACCACGGTGCATAGAAGCTATCGTTCCAGATACCTTGAAGGTTGGTGGCGCGAGAGCCTTCTCTTGAAGCTGAAATAACGAGGTATCTTCCAAAATTATAAAGAAGCTCGCAAAGACCAAGGTCCTTGTTTTCGCTTTTTAATCTCTCGTCTGTGTCAAGGTCACTTATCTGACCGCCAAAGTTTGTTGATACGCGATTGTAAAGTTCGTTTACATCACTTGTATGGTCATTTTTTATATCGTCATAACTCTTTTGTGAAAGCATTTCCATTCTATTGACACAAGCATAGAAGGTTTCCTTGGTTGGAAGTTTATCGAAGGAAACAAAGCTTGTTTCAGCACAGAAATAGAGTGTAAGCTCTGTTGCGTTTTCGATTTTAAGGGTGCTTTCCACTACTGCTTGATTGGTTTCCTTTTCGATTTCTCCGTCGGTTACCGCTTTCAAAATAGCACTTACCTTTACACCGTCACCGTCGTATGTAATTGGGCAAGCGTCCTTGTGATAGCTGGGTGCCAAGGTTGTTGGACATTCTCCTGTTAAATAAAGGCTATCCTTACATCTTGTAACTGCGCTTTTTCCTACGCAATCGGCTGATAACAAATAGCTCACACCTTTGCTTGATGAAATTTTTATCATCATACAGTTATCGGGATATGATACAAAATATTCTCTTGTAAAATCTATTCCGTCCTCGGTATAGCTAATCTTAATTATTGAATTTTCAAGGTCAAGGGTACGAACGTAGCTTTCGTACTTGCCGGATGCGCCCAATCTTTCGATGTACATATTACCAAGCAGCATATAGGAATTTAACCACTTGCCTGTGAAGTTTTCCTCAATTTCTCTTTGCGCCTCGTAGCGTTTGCCATCATTTACCAGCTTTTTTGCTCTTTCGTTAGACTCGTATGCGCCCTCCACAAAGGTGTCACCCGGCTTGCCTGACCATAACGTATCATGATTCAAGGATATTCTTTCGAGCTGAGTTTTTCCGTAAACCATAGCTCCTAATTGTCCGTTACCGAGAGGAAGCGCCTCCTCGAAGTATGAAGCGGGTTTTGAATATTTCAGTATATTTTCCATAATTTCTCCGTTCTAAAATTTTACATATTTAATATAGTTATAAAGTAAGCCAATATTAGAAAATATTGGCTCAAAGATACTATTTTGTTGCGTTAAGCTTTTCAATACAAGCTTTGCAAACTCTTTTATCGTTAAGAAGAACGTTATCGCTTGTGCTTTCGCAAAAAATGCAACACGGTTCATATTTTTTCAAAACAATCTGACCGTTTTCTACAAATATTTCTATTGGATCCTTGGGGTTTATATCAAGTAAGTTGCGAATTTCCATAGGAAGCACAACACGTCCAAGCTCATCTATTTTTCTGATAATTCCTGTTGATTTCATTTCTTTTTCCTCTCCCGAACATTTAGTGCCTTGCACCTATGTTATTGTACCACAATTTGTGACAAGCGTCAACTTATTTCGTCAATTTTTGTATATTTAAAGGTTTTTATGATTGGTAAGTGCTTTTCTATTTTATGTATTACATCGTTTGTATTTGCTTTGATAAACGGAAAAACAGCAGAGGTTAGCAAAAGCATTCTTGCAGGCTGCGAAAAAAGCGTTACTCTTTGCTTTTCACTTATAGGAGCTATGATGCTGTGGAACGGCATTATGGAAATTTTAAAGGAAAGCGGCGTAATACGGGCGTTTTCCAAATTACTTGCTCCAATTTTAAAATTGATTTTCCCGCGCTCGTTTAAAAACGGATATGCCATCGAAGAAATCACCGTTTGCCTAAGTGCCGGTCTTTTAGGAGTTTCAAATGCAGTCACTCCCCTTGCAATAGAGGCAATTTCAAAAATGGAGCGTGGGGTTAAAAAAGAGTATGCGACAAACGATATGATTATGTTATGTATGCTTGGCTGCGCTTGCTTCAACGTTATCCCTACAACGATTATCGCTTTGCTTGATGGAAAAGGCGCACAATTTAGTTATGAAATTATATTTCCCGTGTGGATATGCTCTTTTATTTGCATGACTGTTGGCATAATTCTTTGTCGAATTTTAGGTAAAATTTATGGAGATTGTTAGAAAATTACCGTATTTTGTGCTTCCCTGTGTCGTTGTTTTTGTTGCCTTTATAATTTTACTGTCTAAAAAGGACTATTTTTCTTGCTTTTTGATGGGCGCAAAAAGCGGCATAAAATCATCATTTGGCTTGCTTCCATCCTTATGCGCTCTTATAGTTGGAGTTAATATGCTTGTTGCATCCGGTGCTACTGAAAAAATTACATCTTTTTTTGCACCTACTCTTGAAAAGTTAGGGATTCCCGGTGAGCTTTTTTCTCTTATTTTGACACGTCCTCTTTCTTATGGGGCGTCTTTAGCATCATTTTCAGATATTATTGACCGCTGTGGCGTTAATTCCTTTCCCACAATATGTGCTTCCATAATTATTGCCTCAACGGACACTGTATTTTATGTTTCTTGCGTTTATTTTTCTTCATCTGAAATTAAAAAAACCAGATATTTTTTGCCTGTCGCTCTTTTCGTTTCTCTTTTTAGTGTATTTATATCATGTTTTCTTGCAAGAATGTTTTTTGAATAATAACGGTCTTTTTTGAGCATACTAATTAAAAATTTGCGTAAGAGGTAAAAATGCTAAAGGGCTGTCAAAAGAAAATAATTTTTTTAAAGGATACGGGGTCAGATTTCTTTGAGGAAGCGTATTTCGTTATTAAGCCTGACTGTTATGGAATGGAAAAAGACGACATATTGCTTGAAGCCACAAGAATTGCGAGCGGCATAAGTGAGAACGGTAACAGAAAAGTTCAAAAAAGAGCCACTTTGGCACCTATATTTTTCGCTTTGGGAATGCTTTTAGGTACGTCTGTTTCCCTTGGATGCTTTTTTCTGCTTTGGTAATACTTGACTAAATTTAAATAGTATGATACAATATAAGTAATAAACAGTTCGTTATTTTTTGGCAGATACGTTATGCGGGGCCGTTTATACGCATAATGCTACGCCATTTATACTCCGTCACGCGCTTTTAGCACAGATGACGGTGCTTTTGCGTGCAATTTTGCACGAAGCTTAAGAAAGGATTTTTTATGACAGAAAAAACAGAAAAGCAGACAAAAAAGAAAGGTAATTGGAGCAAAGCTTCAAAAAAAGCAAACGTCCGAGCCAGCAAAACCAAGAGCGTTAAGGCTAATGACAAAAGCGACAAACAAACGCAAAATAATTCAGTAGCTACTGCCCAGGCTTCGCCAAAAAAGGCTTCGAAAAAATCAAGCTCTCAAAAATCACAAAGAAATAAAAAAATTACGAAAAAGGTATATCCGCATAAATTAAAAATTTTTGCCCTTGGCGGTCTTAATGAGATTGGCAAGAATATGACGGTTTTAGAGTGCGGAGAGGATATTATTATTGTGGACTGCGGAATTGGCTTTCCTGATGACGATATGCTTGGTGTTGACCTTGTAATTCCCGATTTCACTTATATTCAAAACAACATTCATAAGGTAAGAGGCGTATTTTTAACTCACGGTCACGAGGACCATATCGGCTCTCTTCCCTATTTTTTAAGAAACTGCAACGTGCCTGTTTACGGTACGAAATTAACCCTTGGTATTTTGGAAAACAAGCTCGTTGAGCATAAGCTGCTTAATACTGTTAAATTAAACACGGTTAATGCAGGAGATAAGGTTAGTGTTGGTTGCTTTAAGGTTGAATTTATAAGAGTAAATCACTCTATTGCAGATGCTTGCGCTTTGGCTATTACTACACCTTGGGGTGTGGTGCTTCACACAGGTGACTTTAAATTAGATATTACGCCGATTGAAAGCGAAATGATGGATATTACAAGACTTGGTCAGCTTGGTAACGAGGGAGTTTTAATGCTTCTTTGTGAGTCAACTAATGCGGAGCGTCCCGGATATACTCCATCGGAAAGAAAGGTTGGCTTCTCACTTGAGAAAATTCTATCCTCATACCAAGACAAAAGAATTATAATCGCCACATTTGCTTCAAACGTGCATAGAGTTCAGCAGATTATAAATGCAAGTGTACACCATGGTAGACGCGTGGCGGTTACCGGTCGCAGTATGATAAACGTTGTAAATGCGGCGGTTAAGCTTGGTTATATGAACGTGCCAAATGGGGTGCTTATTGATATTGATGATATTAAAAAGTATCCGCCTGAAAAGATTACTATTGTTACAACAGGTAGCCAAGGAGAGCCTATGTCGGCTCTTTATAGAATGGCGTTTTCCGACCACGATAAGGTGCAATTAACCGATAAGGATTTGGTGGTACTTTCTTCAAGCGCTATTCCCGGTAATGAAAAGTTAGTTGGTAAGATTGTAAACGAGATGTATCGCCGTGGTGTTAACGTATATCACGATACAAGCGTTGAGGTACACGTTTCGGGACACGCGTGTCAAGAGGAGCTAAAGCTAATGCATGCTCTTACAAAGCCTAAGTATTTTATGCCTGTGCATGGCGAATACAGACATTTAATTCATCACAAGGAGCTTGCTGAGGGAATGGGAATGAGCGCAAGTAATATTTTCGTTTCCGATATTGGCAAAATTGTTGAAATTGACGAAAAAGGTGCGCGATTTGGTGAAACTGTGCAAGCGGGCAAGGTGCTTATTGACGGTAGCGGAATTGGTGACATTGGTAATATTGTGCTTCGCGACAGAAAAAATCTTGCAGAGGGTGGCTTAATTATTGCGGTTGCTACTATTTCTCAACAAGAGGGAATTTTGATGTCGGGTCCTGAAATTATTTCCCGTGGTTTTGTTTACGTAAGGGAAAATGAGGAGCTTATAAACGGAGCTAAGGATGTGGCTACAAGAGCGCTTATTGATGCGCTCGATGATGGTATTACTGAATGGACAGAGCTTAAAAATATACTTAAAGCGTCTATTTCAAAGTATATTTTCAACAAGACAAAGAAAAAGCCTGTTGTGCTACCGATACTTATGAATATTTAGTTATGAAAATCACGGTTCATTGAGCCGTGATTTTTTGTTGAAATTAAAAAACTTGTGTGGTATAATTAGATTAGATTAAAGAGGGGGATATTTATGGATAAGTATACTAAATCGTTAATGATGGTTATTAAAATTCCAGTGGGAGTTTTTTGTGTTTTGGCAGGGCTTGGTTTTATTGGGGTATCATTTTGGGTTTCAACGTTTTCCGATATTGCAAGTATGCTACTTATAATGTCATTGTTAGGTGGCGGCGCTATAATAAATTTTGGAATTGGTTATGCGTTTTTAGGAGATGAATACAAGGCGACAAATATAGTCCGTGACGGTAATACTTCTTTTGCCCCTGTTGAGTCAACTAAATTTTTAAAAAGAAGAAAAATTGTAACCTTTATAGGATTTGTTTCTTATATAATACTTGCGATATATTACATAGTTAGAGCGATTTTTGCTAATGCTTTTGCGGTGCGCTTTGATTATGATGCAAGCATTGTGGCTTTGATTATTTTTGCGGTTGTTGCTTTAATATTGGCGTTTTGCTTATTTATGCTATACAAGAGAACGAAGCATATTGATTTGGGGGAAAAGTAAATTTCAATTTGTTTCGCTTTGGCATAAAGAAAGAGCCTTGGGGTGGGATGATGTTTATAGGTATGCCTGACAGGAGTGAAACGAACCAGCCTTAAGCCGTGTATTTACGGTATTATAAAGGTATTTTCGTTAATATCCGTCAAGCCTTTAGTAATTTTGTCAAGCTTGCTCCTTGTAGTATGTTAATACAACTGCGTCGCAA
>JAZRIQ010000034.1:0-61022 GCA_045645405.1 Eubacteriales bacterium | reverse complement strand
TAAAAGAATTTAAGAGTTCCGTCTTTGTACATTAAGTTCTCTTAATTTTTTCATTGTTCAATTTTCAAGGATCTTTCGCGCCGCTATCCGCAACGCTCAGCTATTATATCACCTTATTCTCCCTTTGTCAATACCTTTTTTTAAAATTTTTTTAAATATTTTCAAAAAAATTTATTTTTCGAAAAAATCATTGAATTTACGCCAAATATCCATAACGTTTGAACTGATTTTTACAATTTCCTACCTATTTATATATAGAATAAAAACAAGCTATCGCACAAAACGATAGCTTGTTTTTTGAATTCAAACTAAATAATTTAACTATTGATTAAATTATTTAGAATTCTTAAGAGAGTTTTCGTAAGACTCAATCATCTTCTTAACCATTTGGCCACCGATAGAACCAGCCTGCTTAGCTGTTAAATCGCCGTTATAACCATTTTGGTTAAGATTTACACCCACCTCGCTTGCAGCCTGCATCTTGAACTGTTCAAGAGCTGCCTTAGCTTCCGGTACTGAGATGTTATTCTTAGACATAATAGACTCCTATTCTTGAAATATCTATATTATTGAGCAAGCGATTTTTTTCGCACGCTCTGATATTATTATGGAGACTTGATACAAAAATATAAATGGTAATTTTATCTTTTCCTATTATAAAAAAATATGCTCTTTCGAGCATATTTTTTGCTTTTATAAATTGTAATAAGCCTTAAGCCACTCATTTTTAATAAATTCATGTCCTTTTGCTGTTGGATGAACGCCATCGCCAAGCCAGTAGTTATTTGGAGCCTTTTTAGCAAGTTCATCAAAACCTGCTTGAAGCGGAATAAATGGAAGATTAAACTTTTCCGCAATTTTCTTTGCCATTTCTGCACGCTTCAGAGTCTCGGTTTTGAAAAATTCCCAATTATTCTCCGTTGCGCCAGCCTCTAATACGAATGGCTCCAAAATCATTATTTTAATATTCGGAAGAGCTTCCTTTATTTCCTCAATAAGCATTGAATAGATTTTAAAGAATTTATCCGCATCAACTCCGTTTGGACTATCTCCAAGCTCGTGCCATACGTCATTTACACCGATTAAAATACTCATAACATCGGGTTTGTAATTGATTATATCTCTTTTAATTCGTGCATAAAGGTCAACTATTCTGTTACCGCTAATTCCTTTATTAACAAATTCGTGTTGATTTGGTTCGGAAAAGCCCAATGCTGCTTCAACTAAATGAGCGTATCCTCTTCCAAGCTGGCTATCATTATTCCAATCTCTGCCTGCATCCGTTATAGAATCACCTTGAAATAAAATTTTCATAATAATACACCTCGTTTATTTATCCTTTTTCTCGTATTGTGTAATCTTCTTGATTCTGTCCATATCAAACTTTGCTTTACGCTCATACGTATAAATTCCGTTCACCTCTTGCTCTACGTCATAAAGCTGAGTATAACAAAAGCCGCATATATATGGGCTTTCGACAAGTGTTTTAGTAAGATACTCGTATCTTTCATAAAACTCCTCTAACGTTTTTGGACCGTTACCGTAGCCCCAACCGCCAACGCCGTCGGTATCCCATTGAATTCCACCGTATTCGCTAAGGTATAATGCCATATCCTTATAGTTGGCAGATTTTTGATATTTTGATACCCAATCGTGTTCTTTGTCATAATTTTGTGCGAATTCCTCATAGGTTGGTGCAAAATAGATTTCCTCAAACTTATCCTTTTCTTGAATATAGTCGTGCAAATCGTAGATATCAGACACAACCTGATAGTTTCCACTCGTGCCTACACAAGGACGTGTAGAGTCCATATTTTTAGTTGCATAATAAAGCGCTCTTACAAAATCATCGTTTTGATGTCTGCAATCACAATCCCATGTTTCATTAAGAGGGCACCAGCCTATAATTGACGGGTGGTTGAAATCTCTTGCAATTTCTCTTTGCCACTCTAAAAGGAACGGTGTGAGCTGCTCCATATTGGATAAATCAAGTCCCCAGTTACCTGTTTCTCCAAATACCAAATAACCAAGCTTATCACAATGATATAAAAATCTCTTTTCAAACACCTTTTGGTGAAGTCTTGCGCCGTTAAAGCCTGCATCCAAGGATAAATAAATATCCTTTACAAGCTCCTCTTCAGTCTCGGCAGTATAAATACCTTTCTTATAGAAGCCTTGGTCTAATACAGTACGCAAATACAAAGGCTTATTGTTTAACAAATAGTATTTATTGTCAAAGCGAGTGCTTCTTATTCCAAAATAGCTTTTAACCTTATCTTTACCATAAGTAAGCTCTAAATCATAAAGTCTGCCATGACCCGCTTCCCACAAATGAAGCTCATTAAGTGGCAAGGTTACGCGGCTGATGCCTTCAGACAGCTTTACAGAGATTTCGCCCATTTCCTTGCCTTTATAGGTTGCTTTTGCTGTAAATTTTGCATTTCCTACCGCTTCAACCTCAATTTGAACGTTCTTTTGCTCAATTGACGTATAATATCTTACACTCTTTATGTAGTTTGTTTCAACGTATTCAAGCCATACAGTCTGCCAAATTCCGGTTGTTCTGGTATAATCGCAACCCATCGAATAATAGTTCTTCGACTGTTTTCCAGATGCCTTGCCTCTTGGATGTGTATCTATTGCACAAACGGTGATTATGTTTTCCTCACCCATTTTTACAAAGTTGGTGATGTCAATATCAAAGCCGATATATCCACCGATGTTATGGTAAGCTTCTTTACCGTTTACATATATGTAGCTTTCGTAATCAACAGCTCCAAAGTGTAAAATCACTCTCTTGTTTGTTTTTTTGATTTTTACCTTTTTCAAATACCAAACACAATTCAAAAAGTCAGTATTTCCTATACCTGAAAGAACGCTTTCTGGGCAGAATGGAACTATAATTTTTGAATTAAGCGAGGTTCTCTCATAGAATTTTCTGTCTCTGCCGCTTACGCCAAAATCAAATTCAAATTCCCATTCTCCATTGAGGTTTGTCCAATTTTCTCTTTCAAATTGGGGATTGGGATGCTCGGGTCTTGGAATGTACATAGTTATATCTCCTTAAATAATTATATTTTTTTCATAAGTTTTGCAACATAAGTCGCCATAAGTTTTTTTGTACCAACTCTGTCAAATGCAATTTCATACATAAAGTCAGAGCTCATTGGAATCACGTTTAAAACAACACCCTCTCCAAAAGTAAAGTGGTTAATTCTATCTCCGATTGCAAAAGGTATAATTTTAGTTTTTTCAGGCTTTTTGAAGCTATTTGCAAAGCTTATTTGCTTTGAATCATCCTGTCTTGGCACAAATGCCCCACCAAAAGATTTTTCCTTTTGTATATCAAGATATTTCGGGTCTATCTCACGAACAAATCTTGACAACAGATTTCTCTGCGTCATACCGTACAGCATTCTTTCCCTTGCGTGCGTAATTATGAGTGTTTTTTTAGCTCTTGTTATAGCAACGTAAGCAAGGCGTCTTTCCTCATCAATTTCGCCCGGTGTTGCAATTGATTGAGAGCCCGGGAAAACGTTTTCTTCCATTCCGGGTAAGAATACTATCGGAAATTCAAGTCCTTTTGATGAATGTATAGTCATAAGAGTTACGGCATCAGCATTTTCATCGTATCTATCAATATCGGAAATAAGAGCTACTTCCTCTAAAAATCCTGATAGTGTCGGCTCCTCGTTTGCGTCCTCATATTCTTTTACAGCAGAACAAAGAGCGTCCAAGTTTTCAAGCCTCTCTGCCTCGACCTGACCTTTAGATATAAGGTCAGCCTCGTACCCGGAGCGTTTTATCACCTGCTTCACAAGCTCACTAAGAGGAAGCCTTTCCTTGTCTTCTATCAAATCAAAAATAATTTTTGCAAATGCAACCATAGAATTAGCTGCACGCATTGGAATGGCGTTATAGCTATGAGCATCTTTAAGAACCGTCATTGTGGAAACATTTAGTTCCTCTGCTAATTTTGACGCTGTATCAAAAGAAGCGTCACCTATTCCTCTTTTCGGCTCATTCACTATTCTTGTAAGACGAACGTTATCACTTGGATTATTGATTACGGACAAGTATGCTATAATGTCCTTTACTTCTTTTCTGTCATAGAATCGAAGCGCGCCCAACATTCTGTAAGGGATACCGCTTTTTGCAAACATAGTTTCAAGATTCATTGACTGAGCGTTCATTCTATATAAAATTGCAAAATCACGGTAAGTAAGATTTCGCTCTTTATGCAGTGATACAATTTTATCAATTATGTATCTTGACTCATCGTTTTGAGTAGGCGTTTCCTTAACTATTATTTTGTCTCCTGCCTCATTATCACACCATAATTCTTTTATATGTTTATGAACATTGTTTTTAATGACACTGTTTGCGGCATTTAAAATATTTGAGGTAGAACGGTAGTTTTGTTCAAGCTTTACAACGGTAGCATTAGGGTATTTTTCATCAAAGCTTAAAATATTTTCTATTGTAGCTCCGCGGAATTTATAAATACTTTGGTCATCGTCACCAACCACCATTATATTCTTGTAAAAATCCGAAATAAGTGAAACTAAAACAAACTGTGCTTTATTGGTATCTTGATATTCATCAACGCAAACATACTTGAATTTGTTTTGATAGTATGCCAAAACATCGTTTTGTTGCAAGAAAAGCTGAACAGTTTTCATAATTATGTCATCAAAATCAAGAATATTCGAATCCATAAGACGTTTTTGGTATAGCTCATACACCTGTGCTATTTGCTTATATTTAACGTCATTTCCTGCCTCGTTTGCATATTGAATCGGAGTCATAAGATTATCCTTGGCTCTGCTGATTTCACTCATAACCGTTTTTATAGGCAGCTTTTTTTCGTCGATGTTTAAATCTTTTAAGCATTTTGAAATTACTTTTTTTGCGTCATCAGTATCACACACGCTGAAGCCTTGACGATAGCCTACAAGCTCACCGTGAGCGCGAAGAATTTTCATACATACGGAATGAAAAGTACCCGCCCATATTCCTCCGGCATCCTCACCTACCGCTTTCACAAGACGCTCCTTAATTTCATTGGCCGCCTTGTTGGTAAACGTGATTGCTAAAACGTCCCACGGCTTACAGCTATTTATTGAAAAAAGCTCCAAATACTTTTCTACGTATTCTTTAGGTAGACTCATTGCAACTTCCAGATCATCGACGGTATCCTCTGTTATAAAATCCGGAATAGATTCTGCGTAATATGCGTCTCCGTATTTGATAATATGAGCTATTCTGTTTACAAGCACCGTGGTTTTTCCGCTTCCTGCGCCTGCAAGTATCAAAACAGGACCGTTTACCGTATATACTGCTTTTCTTTGCTCGCTATTTAAAAAGGAATAATATTTATCAAAAAGCGCTCTTTTTGCTTTTTGTATTCTTAATATTTGTTGTTCTGTCATTATAAATTTCCATTTCTGTTATTATCTTTTTTAGTATATCATAATTGATACAAAAAGTAAATATTTAAAACAAAAACTGCAACATTTTTTTGTTGCAGTTTGATATTACAGTTCGGGATATGCTTGATTAAAAAGCTCTACTATTCTTTCTTCATTTTTGCATAGACGAAGATATCCGAAAATTGCCTCGAAGCCAGTGGCTATTTTATATTCTTTTGGAGATGCACTTTTAGGTATATTCAAATGGGAGGAATTCTTGCCGCGACGAAAAATCTCACTTTCTTTTTCTGTAAGAAACGTTTCTATATTTTCGTAAGCCTTTGCTTGATTTACAGCAGTTACATACTTTAAAGCCTCTGCATTTAATTTTCCTGATTTTTCATAGCCCTTTAAAATAAGTCTTTCTCGAATAAGACCTTCAAGGACAGAATCCCCAAGATAAGCAAGAGCTTGAGCGCTTGTCAAAGAAAAATCCGCCATATTGCCTCCATTTACTCTATAAATTTAAAAACGCACCCTTGTTTAAAGCGTGCGTTTTTATTGGTGCCGGTGATCGGGGTCGAACCGATACGGTATCGCTACCATCGGATTTTGAGTCCGACACGTCTGCCAATTCCATCACACCGGCGTGTGCAAGCTATTTTAACATAATTTTTTGCACTTTGCAATACCTTTTTGAAAATTTTTATATTAAATTTTAGCCATTACATATAAAAAACGCATATTGAAGAAGTTTTTTCACAAATTCTCTTGAAATTGCAATAATTTTAATATATAATATATCAAAATAATTTTTTGTTAATTTTCTTTTTGCGAAAGGACTTAATATGAAAAACACAGAAAAGACAATGGAAAAGGTTGTTGCCCTTTGCAAGACAAGAGGCTTCGTTTATCCCGGCTCTGAAATTTACGGTGGTCTTGCTAATTCTTGGGACTTTGGTCCTCTGGGCGTTGAATTCAAAAACAACATAAAGAAAGCTTGGTGGGATAAATTCGTAAGAGAATCAAAATACAACGTTGGTCTTGACAGCGCTATTCTTATGAATCCTCAGGTTTGGGTGGCTTCCGGTCACGTTGGTGGCTTCTCTGACCCACTTATGGACTGTAAGCAATGTAAAACAAGACACCGCGCAGACAAGCTTATCGAGGACTGGGCTGCAGAAAATAACGATAGCACAAATCCTGCTACTATGTCTAACGAGGAAATGTTTAACTTTATCAAGGAAAAGAAAATCGTTTGTCCTTCTTGCGGTAGCGGTGATTTTACCGATATAAGAAAATTCAATCTTATGTATAAAACATTCCAAGGTGTAACTGAGGATTCTTCATCGGAATTATATCTTCGTCCTGAAACTGCGCAGGGTATTTTTGTAAACTTCAAGAATATTGCCAGAACAACAAGAAAGAAGCTTCCTTTCGGTGTTGGTCAAATAGGCAAGTCTTTCAGAAACGAAATTACTCCCGGCAACTTCATTTTCCGTATTCGTGAATTTGAACAGATGGAGCTTGAATTTTTCTGCAAGCCCGGTACTGATCTTGAGTGGTTTGCTTATTGGAAGGATTATTGTGCTAATTTCCTTTACAATCTTGGAATGAAGAAAGAAAACCTAAGACTTCGTGACCATGATCCCGAAGAGCTTTGCTTCTATTCAAAGGCTACTACTGACTTTGAATACTTATTCCCATTTGGTTGGGGCGAGCTTTGGGGAATTGCTGACCGTACGGACTACGACTTAACGCAGCACGGCAATCTTTCAGGGGAAAATATGGAATACTTTGATGCTGAAACAAACGAGAAATACGTACCTTACGTAATCGAGCCATCACTTGGCGCTGACAGAGTTACTCTTGCTTTCTTGGTAGAGGCTTACGATGAAGAGCTTGTTGGTGAAAATGACGTTCGTACCGTACTTCATTTCCATCCTGCTTTAGCTCCTGTAAAAGCAGCTATTCTTCCTCTTTCTAAAAAGCTTTCAGAAAAGGCATCCGAAATCCACGAAAATCTTTCAAAGTATTTCAACGTTGACTTTGATGAGACCGGCTCTATCGGTAAGAGATACAGACGTCAAGACGAAATCGGTACTCCTTTCTGCATTACTTATGATTTTGAATCAGAAGCAGACGGTTGCGTAACTGTTCGTGACAGAGATACAATGGAGCAAGTAAGACTTCCAATCGGTGAGTTGAAGAGCTACATTGAAGAAAAATTAAGATTTTAATGTTGACAAACAATTAAGTTAGTGTTAAAATCTATTTAGTAAAATTTAAAAGCTACGAAGGAGACAGTAGCTATTGATAAAAGTTCAAGCGAGTCGGTGACGGTGTAAGACCGATACGAGTAGTCAATAGTGAATATCACTCCAGAGCCTCGCGGCGAATTCAGTAACCGTTGACGGTTTCTCACCGTTATATGAGACGCATATTGTAACGTATGTTGAAAAGTGATAAGCTAAATTTATCCCTTCTTGTACATACAGGAAGGGATTTTTCATTTTTTATATACCAAAAACGGTATAAGAAAGGATTTAAAATGTACGATAAGGTTTCTACTAATCTAAACTTTGTTGAGAGAGAAAAAGCTACCGAAAAGTTTTGGAAGGATCATGAAATTTTTGAAAAAAGCATAAAAATGCGTGAAAATTGTCCTTCATACACATTTTACGACGGTCCTCCAACTGCTAATGGAAAGCCTCATATAGGTCACGTTTTGACTCGTGTTATCAAGGATATGATTCCAAGATACAGAACTATGAAGGGATACACAGTTCCAAGAAAAGCAGGCTGGGATACGCACGGTCTTCCTGTTGAGCTTGAGGTTGAAAAATTACTCGGTCTTGATGGCAAGGAGCAAATTGAAGAATACGGACTTGAGCCATTTATTGCAAAATGTAAGGAAAGCGTATGGAAATACAAGGGTATGTGGGAGGACTTCTCTTCTACTGTTGGTTTCTGGGCAGATATGGATAATCCTTACGTAACCTACAGCAATAATTTTATTGAGTCTGAATGGTGGGCTTTAAAACAAATTTGGGATAAAGGGCTTCTTTATAAGGGCTTTAAAATAGTCCCCTACTGTCCTCGTTGCGGAACTCCGCTATCATCTCACGAGGTTGCACAGGGATATAAGACCGTAAAGGAACGTTCTGCTGTTGCAAAATTCAAGGTTATGGGCGAGAATGCTTATTTTCTTGTATGGACGACAACTCCTTGGACTTTACCTTCAAACGTTGCTCTTTGTGTAAATCCAAACGAGGATTATTGCAAGGTAAATGCAGCTGACGGATGCACTTACTATATGGCAAAAGCATTACTTGACAAGGTACTCTCACCTTTAGTTAAGGAAGAGGGACAAAAGGCTTATGAAATTCTTGAAAGCTACAAGGGTAAAGAGCTTGAGTTCAAGGAATACGAGCCATTGTTCGCTTGTGCCGGTGAAAGTGCTAAAAAGCAAAACAAAAAAGCTCATTTTGTTACCTGCGACAGCTACGTAACAATGGAGGATGGAACAGGTATTGTTCATATAGCGCCTGCATTTGGTGAGGACGACTCTCGTGTTGGTAGAAATTACGATCTTCCATTTGTACAGTTTGTTAACGCAAAGGGCGAAATGACTAAAGAAACTCCTTATGCGGATATGTTTGTTAAAAAAGCTGACCCTGAAATTCTCAAGGATTTAGCTAACGAGGGTAAGTTATTTGATGCTCCAAAATTCGAACACGATTATCCGTTCTGTTGGAGATGCGACTCTCCTCTTATTTACTATGCAAGAGAATCATGGTTTATAAAGATGAGTGCGGTTCGCGAAAACTTAATTAAAAATAATAATACTATCAATTGGATTCCTGAATCTATCGGTAAAGGCCGTTTTGGTGCTTGGATTGAAAACGTTCAAGACTGGGGACTTAGCCGTAACAGATATTGGGGTACTCCTTTGAACATTTGGGAATGTGAGTGTGGACACAGACATTCTATCGGCTCTATTGCTGAATTAAAGGAAATGTCAGATAACTGTCCTGAAAACATTGAGCTTCACAGACCTTTCGTTGATAACGTAACTATCAAATGTGAAAAGTGCGGTGGACAGATGAAACGTGTTCCTGAGGTTATTGACTGTTGGTTTGACTCCGGTGCTATGCCTTTTGCCCAGCATCACTATCCTTTTGAAAACAAGGATTTATTTGACAGCCAATTCCCTGCTGACTTTATTTCGGAAGCAGTTGACCAAACAAGAGGCTGGTTCTATTCACTTCTTGCAATTTCCACTCTTATTTTTGACAAGGCTCCTTATAAAAACGTAATCGTTCTTGGGCACGTTCAAGACGAAAACGGACAAAAAATGTCCAAATCAAAAGGGAATGCGGTTGATCCGTTTGAGGCTCTTGAATCTTATGGTGCAGATGCAATAAGATGGTATTTTTACACCAATTCTGCTCCTTGGTTACCTAACCGTTTCCACGGTAAGGCTGTAATTGAGGGACAAAGAAAATTTATGGGTACTCTTTGGAACACTTATGCTTTCTACGTTCTTTATGCTAACATTGACAAGTTCAATCCAAGCAACTATTCACTTAAGGATTGTAAGCTTTCCGTAATGGATAAATGGCTTCTTTCAAGAATGAATTCCATGGTTAAAGAGGTTGACGCTTGTTTAGAAAATTATAAAATTCCAGAAGCTGCAAAGGCTCTTGACAATTTCGTTGATGAGCTTTCAAATTGGTACGTAAGACGTGGCAGAGAAAGATATTGGGTACAAGGCTTAACCGATGATAAAATAAGCGCTTATATGACTCTTTATACTGCTCTTGTAACTGTTGCTAAGGCAAGCGCGCCGATGATTCCTTTCATGGCTGAGGATATTTACAGAAATTTAGTATGCAACATTTATAAGAATGAGCCTGAAAGCGTTCATCTCTGTTCTTTCCCTGAGGTTGACAGCAGTGCTATCGATACAGAACTTGAAGAAAACATGGATGAGCTTCTTAATATTGTAGTTATGGGTCGTGCTGCTCGTAACGGTGCTTCACTCAAGAACCGCCAGCCTCTTGCTACAATGTACGTAAAGGCTAAAAAGCTTTTACCTGAATATTGTACTGAAATCATTGAGGATGAGTTAAATATCAAGAGCGTTTCATTTGTTGAAGATATGTCTGCATTCTCCTCGTATTCATTTAAGCCACAATTAAAAACTGTCGGTCCTAAATACGGTAAATTTCTTGGTCAAATCAGAACAATTCTTTCAGAGCTTGACGGAAATAAGGCTAAAGCAGAGCTTGATACAAACGGAGCTATAAAATTCGATGTTGACGGAAACGAAATTGTTCTTTCCGAAGAAGATTTACTCATTGATATTAAGCAAAAGGAAGGCTACTTCTCTGTTTCAGATAAATACGGCACAGTTGCTCTTGATTGCAATCTTACAGCCGAGCTTATAGAAGAGGGATACGTAAATGAAATTATAAGCAAGCTACAAACAATGCGTAAGGATTCCGGCTTTGACGTTACAGACCATATCACTGTTTTTGTAAACGGAAACGATAAAATTATTGATTACGTTAAAGCTAACGAAGCTGAAATTTCCAACATTGTTCTTGCTGACAAGGTACTTTACTGTGAAAACGGCGCTAATTCCAAGGATTGGGATATTAACGGTGAAAAGGTCACCTTATCTGTTCAAAAGATTTAATTTAACTGTTAACACAAAAGTCATCAAAGAGTTAATTTCTTGATGACTTTTTTATTTTATATAAAAATCCCTTTGCCGATTGGCAAAGGGATTTGTATTTAATTAAAGACCGCGTTTAACGTACTTTGTATGAAGAATTTCATGTGCCTTGTGGCTAGCAGGCTCACCGAAATATTCATCATAAAGCTTCTTTACTGCTGAATTCTCGTGTGATTTTCTTACGTCGAGATTCTTATCAGCTGTATAAAGAACGCTTGCACGAAGTGCCTTAAGGTCAACGTTATTACGAACAACAGCAGGCTGTGTTGGCTGACCACCACCGTTTACACATCCACCAGGACATGCCATAATTTCGATGAAGTCTACCTTTTCTTCACCAGCCTTAATCGCGTTAAGAAGCTTCTTAGCATTAGCTGTTCCGCTTACAACTGCAACCTTGATTTCAGCACCGCCAAGAGTATAAGTAGCTCTCTTGATGCCTTCTGTTCCACGAACGTCTTCGAATTCGAGCTTTTCGAGCTTCTTATTTTCAAGAACCTCAGCAGCAGTACGGAGAGCAGCCTCCATTACACCACCGGTTGCACCGAAAATAGCACCTGCGCCGGAACCGATATCAAATGGATTATCAAACTTTTCATCCTTAAGGTCACAGAAATTGATGCCTGCTTGCTTGATCATTCTTGCAAGCTCTCTTGTTGTGATAGCAACGTCAACATCAGGAACACCAGCAGCATTTTGGAAGTTTCTCTTAACTTCGAATTTCTTTGCTGTACAAGGAATAGCTGATACGAAAACGATATCCTTTGGATCAAGGCCAACCTTTTCAGCATAGTATGTCTTATACATAGCGCCGAACATTTGTTGTGGAGATTTGCATGATGAAAGGTTATCAGTAAATTCAGGGAAATAATGCTCACAATATTTTACCCATCCAGGTGAACAAGATGTGATAAGTGGGAGATTCTTTCCTTCCTTGAATCTGCCAAGGAACTCAGTTGCTTCTTCCATAATTGTAAGGTCAGCTGTCAAGTTCATATCGTAAACGCCGTCAAAGCCAAGAGCCTTCATAGCGGCAACCATCTTGCCCTCAACGTCTGTGCCAGGGGCATAGTCAAAGCACTCACCAAGTGTTGCTCTGATTGATGGGGCTGCACAAATTGCAACGTGCTTTGTTGGGTCAGCGATTGCATCAAGAATCTTTTGTGTATCGTCTCTTTCGTAAATAGCGCCTACAGGACAAGCAACGATACATTGACCGCATCCGATACATGATGTTTCGCCGAGCTTTTTCTCAAATGCAGAAGCAACGTGTGTATCAAAGCCACGGTCATTAGCACCGATAACGCCGATTTGTTGCATGTTCTTACAAGCAGCTATGCAACGACGGCAAAGAATACATTTTTCGTTATCTCTGATAACAGATGCTGTTGAAGCATCAATTGGATACTCGTTGTTGTTACCAACAAAATGGTCTTCGTCAACACCGTACTCTAAGCAAAGCTTTTGAAGCTCGCAAGAGGTTGAACGGATACAAGTTAAGCACTTTTTCTTATGAGCAGAAAGTACAAGCTCAAGGTTTGTCTTTCTTGTTTGTCTAATCTTTGGAGTATTTGTTAATACCTCCATACCCTCGTTTACAGGATATACACAAGCAGCAGCTAAGCCTCTTGCGCCCTTTACTTCTACAAGACAGAGACGGCAAGCACCGATTTCGTTAATGTCTTTAAGATAGCAAAGTGTTGGAATTTCAATACCTGCATATCTTGCAGCTTCAAGAATTGTTGAATTTGCAGGAACGGAATATTCTCTGTTATTTATTTTAATATTTACCATATTTTCCATTACTTATTCCCTCCTATTAGCCCTTATAAATAGCATTTACTCTCTTACATGTTGGGAGACAAGCACCGCACTTAACGCACTTAGAAGCATCAATTTCCATTGAAGCGAGCTTATGACCCTCTGCAACGTAAGTTGTTCTTGTAATAGCGTCAGCAGGACACTGCTTAGCGCAAAGTCCGCAACCGATACACTTGTCCAAATCAATCTTGTATGTGAAGAGGTTCTTACATACGCCTGCAGGACACTTTTTGTCAACGATATGAGCTACATACTCGTCGCGGAAGTTTGCAAGAGTTGAAAGAACAGGGTTTGGAGCTGTTTGACCAAGACCGCAAAGTGAAGCGCTCTTGATATAGTTAGCAAGCTCTTCAAGCTTATCAAGGTCTTCCATTTCACCGTTACCTTCTGTAATCTTATTAAGGATTTCAAGAAGTCTTACTGTACCGATACGGCAAGGTGCGCATTTACCGCAGGATTCATCAACGGTAAACTCAAGGAAGAATTTAGCAAGGTCAACCATACAGGTATCCTCGTCCATAACGATAAGACCGCCTGAACCCATCATTGAGCCTTCAGCAATAAGATTATCATAGTCAATAGCTACGTCGAACTTAGAAGCAGGGATACATCCGCCTGAAGGACCGCCTGTTTGAGCAGCCTTAAACTTCTTTCCATTAGGAATACCGCCACCGATTTCCTCAACTACTTCTCTTAAGGTTGTTCCCATTGGAATTTCAACAAGACCTGTATTTGTAATCTTTCCACCAAGAGCAAATACCTTTGTTCCCTTGGATTTTTCAGTTCCCATTGATGTAAACCAATCAGCACCCTTTAAAATGATTTGTGGAATATTAGCATAAGTTTCAACGTTGTTGATAATAGTTGGCTTGCCCCAAAGTCCCTTAACTGCCGGGAATGGTGGACGTGGTCTTGGCTCACCGCGGTTACCCTCGATAGATGTAAGAAGAGCTGTTTCCTCACCACATACGAAAGCACCTGCACCAAGTCTGATATACATATCAAACTCAAAGTCTGTTCCAAAAATGTTCTTACCTAAGAGGCCGTGCTTTCTTGCCTCGTTGATAGCAGCTTGAAGTCTGTTAACAGCAATTGGGTATTCAGCACGAACATATACGTATCCCTCATTAGCACCAATTGCAAAACCGGCAATTGCCATAGCCTCGATAAGCGCGTGTGGATCACCTTCAAGGATAGAACGGTCCATAAATGCACCCGGGTCACCTTCGTCACCGTTACATACAACGTACTTTTGACCCTTAGGTTGAGCTAATGCGAATGCCCACTTTCTACCTGTTGGGAATCCTCCACCTCCTCTACCACGGAGACCTGATGCTAATATTGTATCAATAACATCCTGTGAGGACATTTCTGTAACTACCTTTGCAAGAGCAAGATAGCCGTTTGTTCCTATGTATTCGTTTATGCAAAGTGGGTCAATTAAACCGCAGTTACGAAGAGCAACTCTCTTTTGCTTTTTGTAGAATGCTGTTTCGTTAAGTGAAAGAATTTCCTCACCTTTAAGGGTTTCGGAATAAAGAAGGTTCTTAACAGGTGTACCGCCTACCAAATGCTCCTTAACAATTGTTTCAGCATCCTTGATTTCTATTCTTGAATAGAATGTTCCTTCAGGATATACGATAACAATTGGACCTAATGCGCAAAGACCGAAGCATCCAGTTAAAACAACTTGAACCTCGTTCTCGATACCTGCCGCCTTGATAGCCTCTTCCATTTTCTCTTTGATTTGAACGCTCTTTGAAGAAGTACAACCTGTACCACCACAAATAAGCACATGCTTCTTTACGTTACCATCAGAGGTTGCATTGCCTTGACGGAAAGCGATTTTTCCTGCATATTCATCTCTAATTTTAATTAGATCGTTTACATTTTTAATCATTTCGTTTTTCCGCCTTTCTTATTTATTGTACTTTTCAATGATACCCGGAATCATATCAGGTGTAAGTCTGCCGTAAACCTCTTCATTAACTGTAAGTACGGGAGCAAGACCGCAAGCACCGATGCAACGGGTAGCATCAAGGCTGAACTTTCTGTCGTCTGTAATTTCGCCGTTCTTGATACCGAGAATTGACTCAAGCTTGTCCATAAGAAGACCTGCGCCCTTTACGTAGCAAGCTGTACCAAGGCAAACTGCAACAGCATAGTCACCCTTTGGATTGAGAATGAATTGTGAATAAAATGATGCTACACCATAAACCTCAGATAGTGGAACATCCATTGAGAGCGCGATGTGCTTTTGAACCTCAATTGGAAGATATCCAAAGATACCTTGCGCGCCTTGAAGAACAGGCATAAGAGCGCCCTGCTGACCTTTGTGCTCTGCAATAAGCGCATCGAGCTGCTTAAATTGCTCTTCTGTGCCATTGAAAGCTACGGTTGTAAGTTTCTTTTTCATACAAAAAACTCCTTATATAAATTTTTATAAACTTAATTGATAGCGAGCTTCTTTTCAATCACGTTAGATGCATCATCCAAGTAATCGTTTTCCATAAGCTCTATAATACCTTTGTCGCAAAGAGACGTAAGCTTTGCATCTATAGGAAGCTTGCCAATAAGCTCATATCCGAACTTATCTGCAATCTTATGAGTTTTGCTTTCTCCGAAAATTTCCATTTTCTTGCCGCAATCAGGGCAAACAGCATAGCTCATATTTTCAACTAAACCTAATACAGGAACATTCATCATTTTAGCCATATTTGCCGCTTTTTGAACAATCATAGATACAAGATCCTGCGGTGTTGTTACGACAATAATACCGTCAACAGGCAAGGATTGGAATACCGTAAGTGGCACGTCGCCTGTTCCCGGAGGCATATCAACGAACATATAATCAACCTCATCCCATACTACGTCAGTCCAAAATTGCTTTACTGTTCCTGCAATTACAGGACCGCGCCATACAACAGGGCGAGTTTTGTCCTCTAATAATACGTTAACGGACATAATATCGATTCCTGTTTTTGATGATACAGGCAAGAGATATTCTCCGTTAGAAAGAGCGTTGTCCTTAATTCCGAAATTGGTTGGAATAGAGGGACCTGTGATGTCAGCATCAAGGATTGCTGTTTTATAGCCTTTTCTTTGCATTAAAACCGCAAGCATTGACGTTACGATAGATTTTCCTACTCCACCCTTACCGCTCACTACTGCAATAACACGTTTAACCGAACTTAATGCATTTAGTTCTTCCTTAGGTATTCCCTGAGGCTTGGACGAGCAATTTGCCGAGCAGGTAGAACAATCATGAGTACATTCTTCTGCCATTTCAATTTCCTTCCTTAATATATTTTAACCTTATAGATTATACTACACAAAAGTTTAATTTTCAAGTCTTTTTATAAAAAATAAAATATAATTTTGCACCGCGCTATACGCTCCTTCGATTTATCCTATATTCTTTCGTCACAGGATTCATTTCAGCATAATCAACATACACATATTCTTTCATTGATGAAAGTAAGCTTATTGCTCTTTTCACATTTTTTGATCTTTTGGTATTTTCATTCTTTTCCAGTTCATTTAAAATCTGTTTTGTTAAAGGAGAGTGAATTTTTAAAAATTCAGGTATTGTTCCTATTCTGTTGGTAGCTAATCTGTCGATAACAAGACAGTCTCTTAATATTTCCTGCGAAATTTCTTTCTTGCTTGAGAAATACTTGTAAATTTCATACGTAAGCTCGTCTAAAGAGTTGGTCTTTTTATCTTTCAAATACACACCGAAATCCATATACATTTTAAAGGGATTGGAAAGAACTGAGGCAATATACCGGCACGTTCTTTTGAAACGCTGTGAATTGTACATTTTATCAAAAACGTCCTCACAAGTGTGCATAATTGATATATCTTCCTTTGAAAGCCACGCTGTTGAAGCAATTTGATACGGTGGATTACAATTGTATTCACACATATACTCCTCTGCTCTTTTCCTAAGTTCTGAGCCGTGAAGCATTTTCAAAAAACCGAACTGAAGCATTTGTGCATCAAGCGCGTAAGCTTTATTGAAGCTTTCCTCGAAGCTTTTCAAATCCTCGTAAGGTAATCCGGCTATCAAATCAATATGAATATGAATATTTCCCAAAGATACTAAGGCTTGCACATTCTTTGAAAGCTTTTCAAGATTTGTCTTTCTGTTTATGCTTTCCAGAGTTTTCTCATTAAAGCTTTGAATACCGATTTCAAATTGAATCGCTCCGGCAGGTGCTTTTCTTAAGATTTCTATGGTTTCATCATCAATAAGCTCACCTTCAATTTCGAAATGAAAACAAACACTCCCCCCGAGTTTTTGATAATAGTTATCAATTATGTACTTAAAAATTTCCTTTGCTCTTTTTTTGTCAGCATTGAAGGTTCTATCTATAAATTTTACGGTTTTCGTTCCGCTGTTTGCAAGCTTTTCTATCCGTTTTTTTGATTCCTCTAAATCAAAAAAACGCACTCCTTGACATTGTCCCGACAAACAAAATGCGCATCTGTATGGGCATCCTCTGCTGGTTTCAATGTATGCAATTCTTCCGTTAAGACACTTAAAATACTCGTCAACGTACGGTGGGGGTGGCTCGTCGCAAGAGATATACGGTTCACTCACAACTATATTATTTTCCTTGCGATAACAAAGACCTTTTATCTCTTCCTCTTTTCTTCCAAGACATAAATCTGCAAAAGGCAGCTCTCCTTCTCCGGATATTACGTAATCGATGTTTTTGTCTTTTAGAATCTCTTCGGCATTATAGCTTACCTCGGGCCCTCCCAAAACAATTTTTACATTATAATTATATTTATTCTTAATCAGGTTACACAATTCCAAAACTGTGTTCTTATTCCAAATATACGTACAAAAGCCAATCAAGTCACTTCCCTCTAATGGTAATCTTTGAAAAATATCCGTTATTTTTTCATTTATTGTGGCTTCAATTATCTCGTATTCAACATTTGGAGCGTATTTATTAAGTCCTCCTGCCAAGCACCATGGCGACAAGGAGGAGTGTATATATTTGCTGTTTATTGCACAAATTATTACTTTCACATTCTCACCTCAATCGCATTTTAACAAAATTAAGCTTATATGTCAATGGCTTTGTATTTAATATTTTTTTATTTTTCTTATTATAATATTGACAAAATGCGACTATTATGGTAAAATCGTATGCGTTGGATAATTTAATTAAGGAGATAAACTGTATTGTTTGGTTTAGTTGATATACATTGCCACGCTTTATCAAACGTTGATGATGGTGCGAGTAATGAAGACACAATGAAAGCAATGCTTGATATAGCCTATGAAAATGGCACAAGAGCAATTTGCTTTACTCCTCATTTTAAAACCTTTGAATTTGCAGATGAAGAAGAGATTATTTCTTACAACAATTCGATAAAAATCAGTTTTGATTCTGCGCGCGAGTATGTATGCAACAAATATCCGGATATGGAGCTTTTTCTTGGCAACGAAATAATGTATCACAACGAAATTTTCGAATCTCTATCTCGTGGCTTTTGTAAAAGCTTAAATGACAGCTCATACCTCTTAATTGAATTCCATCCTTCAGTTTCCTCATACGACTTTGAAAACGTTGTTTTGAGAATTTTGAGGAAGGGATTTACACCTATTATTGCTCATATTGAACGCTATCCCGCTCTTATAAAAAAGCCGGAATTGGTAGAAGAACTTCGCTATATGGGAGCACTTATGCAAATTAACGCTCAAAGTATTTTGAAGTTTAAATTTGGTAAGATTGCCAGATTTTTAAACAATTTATTAAAGAGACGGCAAGTAGATTTTGTAGCAACAGATGCACACGACAGTACTAATTTTTCACCCAACTTAAAAAGATCTATGCTTTACGTTTCAAAGCATCACGGTGAAAATTATGCGGAAAAGATTTTTTCAAAAAATCCAATGCTCGTTTTAAAAAACGAAAAAATTCACTAAGGAGAATACAATGGACTCTAAAAATAACGTAAAAAACCTAAAAAATGTTAAAGAAATTGACATAAGAGACGTAGTTGGCTATCTTTTTAGCAAAATATGGATTATTTCTCTTGTTGTTGCTCTCTCAATAATAACTGCATTTTTGATTACCAGCTTTACGACCGAGTTGTACACATCAACTAACAAAGCTTTGCTTATAAACAAAAACGAACAGCTTGAGGGCAGCACCTCCGAAAAGCTTAACGCGTCCGACTTAAGTATCGCTATTCAGCTTACTATAATGAGCTCTGAAATCTTTACCAGTGACTCTTTTGCTGTTCGTGTTGCAGAAATGTTGAATACAGATGACGGTAAGTTCACCAACATTTTAGGATACAAGGATGAAAACCATGAAATTCCTTTCGTGTTTAAGGATTATTACGGTGATAACATTCACTTCTCCGACGTTAAATCAAGCATAAAAATCAAATCAAATGAAAGCACCTGCGCGGTAACGCTTTCCGCTACTACTCAAGACCCAAGGCTCTCCGCTTTGATTGCTACCGCTGCCTACGAATGTATGCAGGAACATATTAATGAAAACTTCAAGGTTGAATCTATTATCGTCGGACAAGTTGACTACGGTAAGATTCCTACCTCTCCTTCAAATATACACTATGCAAAAAATATGCTTGCCGGTGCAATCATTGGCGCTGCATTAGTTTGTGCTATTTTGTTATCCTTTTACGTATTTGATGATAAGATTAAAACTCCAGATGATATTGAAAAGCATCTTGGTCTTAGCGTTTTAGGTGAAATTCCTGAAATCGAAGAAGAAGCTTGAGGTGACTAAGAATGAGATTTATAACCATAAATGAAATCAAGAAGCAAAATTACTCTATCCGCGAATCATTCAAGGCTCTTCGTACAAACTTTCTGTTTTGCGGTTCAGAAAACAAAGCCGTTCTTATTACAAGCTGTGTAAAGAACGAAGGTAAAAGTACCGTTTCCATTGAGCTTTCCAAATCTCTTGCTCTTTCAGAGAAGAAAGTACTTTTAATCGACGCAGACCTTAGAAAATCTATGTTTGCTACTAAATATACCACCAACGACGGTAATATTTTAGGTCTTAGCGAATATCTTTCGGGACAGGCTGAATATGATGATGTTTTATTTGGCACACAAAATGAAAATTTACACTTAATTTTTGCCGGTGCAGTTCCACCAAATCCTGTTGAACTTTTAGGCTCTCAAAAATTCGCTGACCTTATGCAAAGAGCAAGAAACGAATATGATTATATAATCGTTGACGCAGCTCCTCTTGGTGCAGTTATTGACGCTTCTGTTATTTCAACAGTATGTGATGGCGGTATTCTCGTTATAACTGCCAACTACATTGGTCAACGCTTTGCATCTGACGTTAAGGAACAGTTGCAAAAAAGCGGTTGTAGAGTTCTCGGTGCTGTTCTCAACCGTGTTCCGACAAAAAGCGGCTCGTACTATACTCGTTATTATAAGAGATATTACGGAAAATATAAGAGATACGGCTATGGCAAATACAGCAGATACAGCAAATACGGCTACGGTAAATACGGCTACGGCAAGTATGGAAAATACGGAAATTACGGTCGTTACGGCGGCTACGGTACCGGATATGATGATGACAACATAGAAGTTTCAACAACTGACATAACAAATACAGCTGTTGAAAGCATTGTAACTGCAAATGAAGCTGTAAGTACCACAGAAACTGTTAAGAAAAACAAAAAAACTGCAAATCAAAAGCTTTACGGAAAGAAAAAGAAATAATCCGTGATTTGACCATAGTTTTAATTTAACTTCAAAAATCTCGGTTTTAACCGAGATTTTTTGATATAAGGAGCTTTATGAAAAAATTAAAAAATACAAGTGTAAGCTTTTTTAACGGTATTTATTATCCCTTAGTCATAGCTTTTTCGGTTTTAATAGGACACACCTTTAGTTTAGAGCTTTTCAGTATAGTTGTAGCCGGACTTTCCGCCTCCTACGGCTTGCTTATATGCAAGGATTTAAAATTTGTTCTTGCCCCCGCTCTGACCGTTTTCTTTTGTCTTTCAAAAAAAAGCGCGTACAATATGAGCGGAAAATTCTTTACAACCGGCTCTATAATTACTGTTTCCTTCGTAGCAAGCATATTCGTCATAGCGATTATTGCTCACTTTATTATTTTCAAGAAAGAAACAGATTTTAAATCTCCTATAAAATCTCCGTTGTTTTTCGGATTTGCGGCTTTTTGCGGTGGAATCGCTCTAAACGGACTGTTTGGCAAAGACAGTATGTCTTTAAAAAACACAGCATTTTCCATTGCGTTAATCTGCTCTTATATAGTTGTTTTCTATATTTGGTATATAGGAATTGAATTCAACGATAATTTCAAAAAATACCTTATGTATATTTTGTTAATAGCATCAATTCTTCTCACTTTAGAATTTTATTCTTTGTTTTTGATCGGACAAATTCAATTTGAAAACGGAGAAATCGTAAAAGAAAGTATTGTAACCGGTTGGGGTATATGGAATACAATGGGATGTTATTTGTCTATGCTTTTGCCTGTGCATTTTTATTTCGCATCTCATACCAAAAAATATGGATTTATTTTCTACTTAACGGGACTTATTTCTTATTTTGCAATAGTTCTTTCCCTCAGTCGTTCTTCTCTGCTTGCCGGAACCTTTGTTATTGGAATTTCAATAATTGCGTCTTGCTTTTCAAAGAAAAATAAAAAAATCAACCGCATAATCACGCTTATTCTTGGAGTTTTAGGAGTTGTTGGAATAGTTGTTTTTTGGAACAAAATTGCCAATATTTTCGGAGATTATTTAAGAAGAGGTCTTGACGATAACGGCAGATTTGATATTTACAGATTTGGCTTAAAAAGGTTTTTAGAAAATCCTGTGTTTGGAGGCGGATTTTATAATGCTTATTATACCATGGAAACCGGATTGCCTTTTGGCTATCACAACACAATTGTTCAAATGTTGGCTTCCTGTGGTGCTGTGGGCTTAGTAGGATATTTATTTCACCGCTATCAGACGGTTGTTTTGGCAATAAAGAAGCGAAGCTTTAGCAATTTATTTCTTTATCTTTGCTTATGCGCTCTGCTTATAACGAGCCTTTTTGACGTTCATATAATAAGCCTTTATCCGTCTATATATTATTCAATTATTTTAATTGCCATCGAAAAATCATAAAAAAATAGCTAAACGAAATTTCGTTTAGCTATTTTTTATCATTCTACTTCTACCTTTATAGAGTCAGTTGCTTCAAATTCTCCGTTTTTATAAACAAAGCTATTGATTTTCTCACCTATTTGATAGCTTCCTACCTCAACAGAATATTCGCCTTCTGTAATGCTATCTGAAATGCAAGTAACGCTCATTTTTCCTTGGTAGCTCTTTGGCAATCTTAAAACGATGCTGCTCTCACCATCAGTTATTCTTAACCAATTTCCGTAAACTGCGTTCACGGTATATGAGTAGCCTGAAATTGAAGCATTCTTAAATGCGGTTTCCGCTTCAACTGCCTTTTTAGTAGAGGATATTACAATAACAGTTCCACCTTCAACAACCAGCTTACCTTCAATTCCGCCCTCTTCAACAGCTACACCATTTGTTAATTCCATTTTCTCAAGAAGGAATACTTTACCGTTCTTTACGGTTACAAAAGGACTTTCAACAGCGTCTGACGTGCTTATAACTGTAATTACACCGTTTTCTGTAACTGTTAGGCTAGATGACTTAATACCTTTATTTGAATACATAATTTCAAGAGTTCCATCTATAACAACTTTTCCCGAAATATCAATACCGTCATCACTTGAAGCAATTACTACTCTACCGCCGTTAATTCCGAGATCTTTACAGTCAATTGCGTCTTGATATGAATCAATACCCAACGTACCGTCTTCAATTACAATTATATTTTCTGCCTTAATGCCTTTGCAGCTTTCTAATATATATTTAGTTTCATTAGGATATTTAGTAGGATCAACCTCTTGATATCTGTTATTCTTCCAAATATAAGTACCGTCTTCGCTTTCAACAAAAGCATCATTATCAATATTTGTCTTAATGTAAACAACACCGCTTGTGGATATGCAAGCATATTCTGTATCTATACCGTCATTTCCCGATAAAATCTTAACGTTTGCAGTGCCGGAAATTACAACGATATAGTTATCGCCTACTTCTTCAGAAGTCTCTTTGTTTGGATTTTTATCGGTTTTTATGCCGTCATTTTTTGCATTGATTATTGTGATACCGCCATTAAACGCTACTTTTTGACTAACGTCAACGCCGTCTGACTCTGAATTTATAACAATTCTACCATTGTTTACTGCTACTGTACCGTATGCGGAAATACCGTTCGTTGTGCTATTTATTACTATGCTTCCGCCGTTTATTTCCATTTTTCCAACAACAGCTTCAGTAGGCTTATCCGTATCGTAGTCGCCTACCTTAAGACCGCTTTTTGCAGATGTGATATTTAACGTACCACCATTGATTACAAGTCCTTCTTCACCTTGAATTCCATGACTGGAAACAGATTTAACATTGTATATACCACCGTTAATTGTCAAGGTTTTTGTATTGAATATTGCTCTGGACTTTTCAGAGTTAGCATTTATAACAAGTGTTCCGTTACCGTCTAACGTAAGATTTGAGGAACGAACGTGAATAACACCCTTTTCCTGGTTGTTTGTAGTATCAGTTAAGACTGTTGTTGTGTTAGCAGGGATTACAATCTTAACATCTTCACATTTTTCAGCGTAAATAACAGATTTGGTACCTGTATATGTCATCTCAAGATTTTCAAGAATCAGAACAACCTTTCTGTTAACTGCTTCTTTTAAGTTGATAAGAATTTGTCCGTTATCGGTCTTACCGTAAATCTTATAAACGCCGCCCTTTGAAATAGCATAAGGCTTATTGTTCGCAACCTTTGAAACATCAACCATAGTTACGTCAGTAAAATCGTTAGTGCTTCCTTCGTTGCCAAATTCATTTTCGCTTTCAAAAACATCAAGCTTTACACTATCTTCAACCTTAAGAGTATGATCAATAGGCGTATCGTAGCTTGGTGCTTCAGGCTCTGCCGGCTTATTTTGGTTATTTGAGCCGCCTCCTGAGCTTGTGTCCTTGTCAGAATCCTTACCGGTATCAGATCCCTTGTCAGAACCTTTATCAGAGCCTTTATCCGTATCAGTATCCTTGTCAGTGTTTGAACCTATACTTGAATTTGTGCTTGTATCCGTGTTTGTATCTGTATTGGTATCAGTTTGGCCTTGACCGCAAGAACATAGTAAAACAGATAAAGACAAAACAAGTATCATAAGAATTGAAATCAGTTTTTTCATATAATCCCCTTTATTTTGTATATTCTATGTATGTATTTTAACATATATATTTGCTTTAGTCAATACTTTTGTTGTTCATATTGCACATTTATCAAAGGTTTTTGGCAAGAGAGGCGTTTTTATAATCATCATCGTCGGTAACCTCTTTAATCACCTTTATTTCCTTTGGCATTCGTATTTCTTGATTTTCGTCGCGCAATTCCAGCTCCATAATTGCTTTATCATTCCAAAAAGGATAAACGTCAATTTCAAAATATTGATTATCGGAAAGTAACAGGTACCTTGTTTTTCGAATTTGACGTTTAGAGGTATCAGCATCCAAAAGCAGCTTTAAATACTCATCCTTACTTAACCTTTTCTCAATTTCAATACGTTTTGTGTCACTAATTTTACGTTTTGTCGTTTGAAAATAAACAAAATTTCCGTTCAATCCTCTTTGTCGGATACGCGTTTCATCTCCGTTTGGGGCTTTTAGGTACGTTTGAATAATTTCCACACGTTTACAGTTAGGAATGCTTTCAAGCCAATCTGTATCCGGATATTCAATCAAAAATTTACGCTCTATTTCAAGTGGTTCCGGTTCACCTAAAAACGAGGCAATTTCTGCAATCAGACGGTTAATTTTCTGATTAAAATCAGTTGAATTATCAATTACGCGCAAGTGAGGATGTCCTGTCCAGGCAGAAATAATTTTTTTGTCAATATCTCTTGCCTCTTCAATAGTTTCTGTTCGTGCGTAATTGTTCGAAAGCGTATATGCTTCTTCTGCACCATCAGCGGCAGTTACAAGGTGAAAAACCGCATCGTAATTATCTCTTAATTCAATTTCATTTGTATTTATGAATTTCAAGGCTTCATCAAAATCGTTTATCGACATATAAGCCTTATTATCAAGCGCACCTCGGTCGCAAACTATAAGGATTTTTTCCTTATTCATTGTTGCGGCAGCTATTTCAAATAAATTTTCTTTTTCGAGCTGCATTTTCAATTGACATTTTTGATAATCTAAATTCGTCCCGCAGGTCCAAGGCGCAACGCCTCCCGTTATAAGTTCGGTTGCTGTTTCGGAAACAAACAATACCGTATAGCCAATTTGTTCAAATTCACGTTGTATTTTGCTCAAAGCGGTTGATTTACCACCACAAGGTCCGCCTGTTATAACAATTTTAGATATTTGCATTGCAATTCCCCCTCAATTATTTTTCAAAAAATCGAGGGCTTTTTTATATTTTTCTTCTCGTTTTATTGCCCACTCATCGACCTCGTCCAATCTGGTAGTGTCGCTATTGTGAGTTAAATCTGCAATTTTGACAGATTTAGCAATAGGATTATCCTTTAAATCTCGAACATAATCCATATACGGTACATCTTCTAAATGAGTAAGTAGCTTTAGCGCTTCTATTACCTCGTTTGGGAAGTCCATATTTTGCAAGTCCTCAAACGTATAATCTGTGTCTTCAACCACATCATGAAGCAAGGCACAAACAGTTGAATATTCGTCCGTCATTTGCTCTGCCAAATGAAACGGATGAAAAACATAAGGCATATTCGTTTTATCAACTTGATTTTTATGAGCTTCAAAGCAAAGCTTCAACGCTTTTTTGGTAAGAGGTGTATAAATCATTTAATTCTCCTTGTAGTTATATTCAGATTTATAAAAAGGCATATTTTACTCAACTTTACATAAAATCGCTAAACAATATAGCATAATTTATTTCGAATTAGTTTTGAGGTTACAGAAAAAACGTAGCCCACAACGTATATACGCCATAAGATAACGTGTCCGGATCTTCTTCCGATGTGGGTACCTCGTAGCCCATGTCCTGTCTTTTCCAAGATTCTATACGCTCATCGGTAATACCGTACGTTTGTTTGAGCATAGTGCTTTTTTCTGTGTTTCTCATTATTTCAAACGCTACAATATGTCCTAATTCGTGAAAAAGCACTTGAATTAACCGTTCATAGTCATTTAGCAGCTCTGCTCTTATGGAAATTTTGCCCTCCCAATGAGCTAAACCATCAACCATCATTTCGTTAAACATCAAGCCCTGTACAAATTCTATTTTTGTTTGAGGAATTTTCATTATATAACAGGCAATCACAACGAGATTTTCGCATCGTCTTATTTTTTCTTCCACAGAAGCAGCATTCCAAGGAAAAAGACCGAATTTTGTAAGATATAACTCGGTTAAAAGTGCGCATTTCATTTCAATGGCGTTGTATTCATCTCTGTCAAATGATTGATATGATAGAATTCGGTCATAAATTGGCATATTATTTATATCGTACGTTGCCCCGCTATCATTTTGTAAAGCAGCCTGCTTCCAAAGCCCCAACGCTTGCGGTAAAAAAAGATCACCACAGTAATTAAAATATGTACGCGCCAGCTCACACATCGACCAAGCATCGCCTTGATATGCTCCTCTGCCAAAAAGCGCAATTTCGGCAGATAATTGATGCTGTAAGCCGTTTTTATCCTGCATTGTTCTTGCAAGATTCCAATTATCTCTGCCGCGCCCTTGGTGAAGGACGTGGTTGATAAGAGGAAGATTAGATTTTTTAAAAATGTTTTTCATATATTCTCCAACAGAGCCAATGGCTTTTGTGTGTTTTTAAAATTTTGTAAGACAAACGACGGACTCAACGTGGTTTGTGTGTGGGAACATATCAACGGGTTGAATTTTAGTTACCTTGTAGCCGTTTTTGGTAAGAGTTATCAAATCCCTGGCTTGTGTTTCGGGATTACAAGATATATAAACAATGCGTTTTGGCGATAGTTTCAAAAGACTTTTTAAAAATTTCAAGCTGCAGCCTGCGCGCGGTGGATCGGTAATTACAACGTCGACTTTTTCGTCTTTATTTGCCATTTCGCACATAAATTCGCCTGCGTCTGCATTAAAGAATTTTGCATTGGTTACTCTATTCAGCTTGGCATTTTCCTTCGCGTCCTTTATTGCGTCGCTATTTACCTCAACGCCGATTATTTCCTTTGCGTCATTTGCCATTGTAAGCCCTATTGTTCCTGTACCGCAATATGCGTCAATTACTCTTTCCTTGCCTGTTAAAGAGGCATATTCTTTTGCAATAGAATACAGCCTTTCGGTTTGTTTTGGATTGATTTGATAAAAGGAACGTGGGCTGATTCTAAAGGATAAATCGCAAAGAGTATCTGTAATATAGCCTTTACCAAATAAGATCTCACTTTGATTTCCCAGCATAAGCGGTGTTGTTGATGAGTTTACGTTCCAAACCACAGTAGTGATTTCGCTATGTCTGCGAAGAAGCTCGTTTACAAATGAATTTTTAGATTTGAAATCACCCTTTGCGGTAACTAATACCACCATAATTTCGCCACTTGTAAAGCCTTTTCTTATCAGTACGTGTCTTAAAAAACCGCTACCTGTATTTAAATCATAAGGCTTAATTTTGAAATTTGGACATAATTTCTTAATTGTGGCTACTATCTCTTGTGCATTTTTATCCTCTAACAAGCAGTTATCAACAGAAACAATTTTACCTGTTGTTGATTGATAAATACCCGATGTGATTTTACCGTTTTTTGAAGCAAAAGCGGATTGTACCTTGTTACGGTAATTATAAGGATCTTCCATTCCTATTATTTCATCAACGTGGCAAAATTTACCAAGCAAGCGGATAACCTTTACCTGCTTCATTTGCAGTTGTTCTTTATAAGTTAGGTTTTGCAGCTGACAACCGCTACATTTTTTTGCGTATTTACAATTGCTCATTTTAGTACACGTAATAATCCAAATCTACGGCGGTTTCGGTTTTATGTAAAAAATCTATTATATCACTTTCAAGAGAAAGGAGCTGTTTTGGCTCGTCACTTATTGTAGCGATTTCAGGAACTAAAACAAGATAATACTCAAGATTGTTTTCTTTCTTAAATTGGGCTAATATATCCGATTTTGGAAGCAAGTCCTTAATGGTTTTTCTAATCATTACGTTGATATTAACGTCATAACTGTTGTTAAAACCGATTTTTATTTCGTCACATTCCGCTAAAAGTCTTGATTTTTCGTTGATTTCACCTTTTTTTACTATTTTATCTGCTTTCAACTCGGTTTTTTGTAAAAAACTCTCCACATCAAATTCACCCTTTACAGAAAAATACGTGCGGCATTGATGTTCAAAATCATTTTTTTCTTCACTGAAAAATACTAAAGAAAATATGAAGCTTATTGCGCTACTCCATATAAATAACACCCCAAAAATACCAATCAAATCTGTTACAAACGGCTTCCCTGCCTCCTCGTGGAAGGTTAGAGTAAAACCGCTATCAGTTACAAAATGGAAAAAGTAATAAGCGATAGCTAAAACTATTAAACCTATAATAAGCGTGATTAAAGATAATCTTTGTAAGCTTTTTTTGTTCATTTTTATTCCTCCGTATAGGTATATACCTCACCGCATTCAAAATATTTTGTTTCAAATGAGGTGTATTTTTTTGACAGTTTTTCAGCAAGAAGCCTCATTCCGTCTCTTTCTGAGCCAATATGTCCCATTACGATAATTGATTTATTGATGCCAAGGGCTGCTGCATCTCGAGCATATTCGCAAAGCATCCATTCACAGGTTTCGCCTGTTAATACAATCTCTATGTTTTCATCGCGAAGTAAATCATAAACTCCTCCCGGTGTGCCAAAGCATAGCGCCAGCTTGGTGGATTTTTTGTTTCGTTCACCGGCGATTTTTACATGTTTGATATTTAGCTTGCTTTCTATAAGCTTACCAAGCTCCAATGCAGTTATAGGCTCGTCTAAACGATAAGTATATGAAGCAAAATAAGGTGTATTTTCAAGTGTGCCTTTAAGACCTAAATAATGAAGCTCTCCCTCTGGAATTTGGTCAATTTCTCTGTGGTGCATATAATCGTGAAAACGAAAAACTACTATTCCACTTTCTTCGATTAGTTTTTTCTTCGCTTCCGTTACGGGATTTGACAGCATCTCTTCATAATGATCGTAATACGTAGGCTCGTGAACTATGAGCATATCAGCGCCCCAATCCTTTACTTTTTTAAAGGTATCAACGGTTGCAAACATTGTTACAGCAACCTTTTTAAGTTCTTTTTCAATATTTCCCGCTTTAACGGTATCACACGTTCTATCGTGAGGTGTAAACCCACCGTTTTTTAATTCTTCAATTAACTCTGTTGCCTTCATAACAAATCCTTTACCGAATTATATATTGTTAAATAGTCGTTTGTTAAAATAGTATCTATGCCCATTTTAATATAATTTCTTGCTTCTTCGGGGTCATCAGCATAAAAAACATTACAAACAATTCCGTTTTCGTGAGCTTTTTTAACGGTTTCTTCATTAAAGTAAGGTTTAAAAAGCTGTATTTTTCCAGCCCCCAATTTTATTGCACGATTAACCATTGACATAGTGTCACAGTTTCCGTCCCAGCCTACACATACCTTTAAATCCGGAGCATATTTCATAACCTTTTCAATAATTTCGTCATTGGTAGTCATAAAATAAATATGCTTCTCACAATCATATTTACGAACAAGTGAAACGATTTCTTCTATCATTGGATTTGAATGCTTTTCGTCCCAAATTTTAACGTGAATATTCATTATTACTCTTGTGGCAAATTTTTTCAAAATTTCCTCAAAGGTAGCTATTTTCAATCCCTTAAATTTTTCACCGTATTTAACACCAAAGTCAAGCTCCAAAAGCTCTTTATAGGTACGGTCATATATTTTTCCGCTTCCGTTGCTTACCCTGTCAAGTGTACTATCATGAGAGGAAACTAAAATACCGTCTTTAGTTGACCATATATCAAATTCTATTTCTTCAGCACCTAAAGCAACAGCGGCACCAAATGCTATCATACTATTTTCGGGAGCTACAGTATTAAAGCCTCGGTGAGCGCAAATACGAGGATATTTCATTACATCCTCAAACTGAACAACAGATGCACCGCCGTTTCTGTATAACCAAGGTCTTCTACCCTCTTCAATGTATTGATAGTGCGGCTTTTCTACACCTAAATGTCCTGCGGGTTTATAATATTTATCTTTAGGATTTATTTCACAAATACCAAAACCGACTCTGCTTTTAAGATTTATTAACTCCTCGCCCTTGGGTGTGATTACAGAACTGCAACCGCATTTGTCACTATTTTCGCCAAGAGATACAGATGCTCTTACAAGGTATGCATTTGTGTTATAGCACAAAAATCTGTTTATAATTGACAAAGCCTCGTGCGTGTCAGTTCGTTGTAGCGAGCAACCTACAATTATATCTACGTTTTCCTTTGCAATTTTTGCAAAATTCTCATAAAAGTAAAAATCGTAGCAGGTCAAAAAGCCGTAGCGTATTCCTTCAATTTCAATAACGCAAGGACTTGATGTCTCATAGCTATAATCAACGTCCAGCTCGTGGCCGCCGTCCTTCTCTGTCTTCACCTCGCTTGGAGCGGGATGAGCTTTAAAGTATTTACCTACAATTTCGCCATTTCTATCTATTGTATACGTAGTATTGCGAATACCCTTTTCAGTTTTATATCCAGCATTTACGAACACTATGGAATTACAGCGTTTGGCTGTAAATTTTGCTTTTTCAAGAAGAACGCCGTTATTTTTCTTATATGCATTATAAAATCCGTTCTTGCCTTTAACATCAGAGGGTACATCGCTATATTCGGGTAAAACTATTAAATCAAGCGTTTCATCGCATTCGTCAAGCATTGATAATAAATTATTAAAGCATTCGTTTAAATCGTTTTCGTTAAACGAGTATTCAGGCTGGATTACACAGACTTTCATTTTTACTCCTTATAGGTCCATAATATATAGAACATCGCAGGCAAAATGCTCCGTTTTGATAACCGGCTCATAGATACGGACAAAGCCGTGCTTCTCGTAAAATTTTTGTGCGGCTATCATATTTGGAAGTGTTTCGAGATAGCATTTTTTATAGTATTTTTTTGCATAATCCAGCGCAATTCCCATCAATTTATGGGATAGTCCTGTGCCGCGAATTTCGGGTAAGCAATACATTTTTTGAAGCTCACAGATTTTGTCCGTGCCTTCCAAATTACCTATACCGACTCCACCGAGGATTTTTTCGTTTTCATCAACTATTACCCAATATTTATTGCCTTCGGTGTTGTATATCTCAGAAAATCTGCACAAATCCGGGTCTGCCCATGCGGTTCCTTCGTGATTAGCGCCAAATTCTATTAAGCAGGTGCGAATTACATTTTCCACCGCCTTGTTGTCTTTCGGTTGAATTTCTCTTATATTATAAGTCATCGTTATTTTAGTGTTAAGCTTAAAACTGCTTCAACATGGGTTGTTCGTGGAAATTGATTAAATGTGAATACAGGTGATGCGATTTTGTATTCGTTTAAAAGTGTTTTTAAATCGTTACACATTGTATCGGGATTGCAGGAAACGTAAACTATTCTTTGAGGCTTTATGCGCAGTAACGTATCAAGCATAAATTTCGAGCATCCCTTGCGTGGAGGGTCAATTATGCAGGCATCTATTTGTTTATGGAATTTACTTGCATCCTCTGATCTAAATTCTACATTGGTAACATTATTAAGCCTTGCATTTTGTTTAGCGTCCTTAACGGCGCTTGGCTCAATTTCTACACCGTAAACCTTGCAGCTTGCACGCGTTGCGGATATTATACCCATTGTACCCGTTCCGCAGAAAAGGTCTGCTATCTGTTCGTTTGATTGTGGACTTAAAAGCTCAATTGCCTTTTCATAAAGCAACTCTGCGCAGTCGGGATTTACTTGATAAAAGGATTTCGGTGAAATTTTAAAAGAAAGACCGCAAAGCGTATCTGTAATATAGCCATCACCGTAAACTGTTTTAAACGTCAGCTTCTCAATAGCGAAATCCTTATCCTTCAAATCGGCAGTTAATACCGTTTTAATATTCGGAAACTCGTTTAAAGCTTTGGTTGCGTAATCTAAAACGTTTGTTTTAGTATAAAAGATCGGACACACCATAATTTCTGTGTTATTTCTGTTTTTGCGCAAATATAAGGCACGAAGTGACGTATTTTTTAGCGTTTCTGCGGTAAACTTGGCGATATTATCAAAAATAGTATCGTTTAAAATGCACGAGGAATGCTCTACTATATTCGTCGTTGATTTTTCATTATATCCAAAGGAACGACCGTTGTAGAAAAGTACAACCTTATTTCTGTATTTTTCGGACACAGGACAAAATATTTCGGCAAAATCAGCTTCAATTCTGTTTTTTGAAAATACAGTTTTCACAAAGTTGAGCTTTGTTTCATTTTCCTGCTCTATCGTTGTATGCAAAAAAGAGCAGCCGCCACACTTGCCGTATTTATCACAAAGGGGTGTTATTCTGTCTTCGCTTTGACTTAAAAGCTCCACACATTTTGCATAAGCATAACGAGGAAAAAGCTTTGTAATTTGAATTTTGCACATTTCTCCCTTTAATGCGCCTTCGACGAAAACAACAAAAGATTCAATATGACAAATGCCGTTAGCAAAAATATTTGTATCTTCTATTTCCACCGTGTAGATTTGGTTCAGATTTACCATATTTTCTCCTTTTGACTTGAAATTATATCTATTTTCTATTATAATATATAAACAGCCAAAAGTCAATTTGTTTAGAGGTAAAAATGAAATTTGAAAACTATTTTAAATGCCCTATTTGTAGAGGCGATTTTTCAAGAATAGATAATTCATTAAAATGTGCAAAGGGTCATTGCTTTGATATTGCATCGAGCGGATATATAAACCTTTTAAAGCCCGGCAAAATGAATAATGCAAAAGCGGGCGATTCAAAAGAAATGATACGCGCAAGAAGCGATTTTTTTGAATGCGGTGCTTATTTGCCTATAAAAGAAAAAATCTGTCAGCTTGTTGACAGATTCAAAAATGATTTGATTGTTGATGCAGGATGCGGTGAAGGATACTATTCTTTAGGGCTTGCAGAGCAATTTTCAAACAGCTGTGTTATTGGATTTGATATGTCTAAATTCGGTTGTGAGCATGGTGCAAAGACTGCAAGACGTGTATGTAAAAGCAACATTTTATATTCAGTCAGCAGTATATTTGATATGCCCTTAAAGGATTCGTGTGCGGATATTATTGTAAATATGTTTGCACCTGTTGCAAATGACGAATTTTTACGCGTTTTATCCACACAGGGTCACTTAATTGTAGCTTCCTCCGGAATTGAACATCTAAACGGACTTAAAAGCGTATTATACGATAGTGTTTACAATAACGAGGAAAAATTTCCTTACTATGACGGATTTGAGCTTTTAGGTGTTGAAAATTTAAAGTATGAAGCCGAAATTTGCGGTAGCGATACGATTTACAATTTGTTCACTATGACGCCTTATTACCATAGAACCAGCTTGCACGATAAAGAAAAGCTAAAAGCAATCAACACAATACACACTACAATTGAAGTAAATTTTGCAATTTATAAAAAACATAAAAAAACTACCTGAACAGGTAGTTTTTTTATGCTCTTTTATTTATGCCGACAAAATAAAGAAAACGAATTTTTGCGCGTCTGAACGGAAGCTTTCTAACGTATTTTTTGTATTCTTTATTATCAACCTCAAAATACTCTTCTCCGCGGTAAATTCCTTTAACCTTGGCTAAAACGTTTTCTTTTTTTATGCCGCGCTCGTGCTCGTATTGATTGTCACCACACATAACATATTCGTCTTTTTTTACTTTTATTGCTCTATGCATAACGAAATGATTATTTTCACGCTTGTAAAGTAAAATATCATTCTTTTTTATATTTGTTGGGGCAGTTATCACTACGGAATCTATTCCTTGACGCAATAGAGGATTCATACTTGTGCCTTTGTGAAAAAAACGAAATTCTCCACCTGTTGATACAACCGGCTCCGCCAAATCCCATATTTCTTTCATACCCAAAACTAAATTACTCAAGAACATTATCTCCTGCAAGCTTAGCTATAAAGTCATCAACGTCGTTTTGAACCAAATCTCTGTCTTGAACGTCATAAGCTTCCATAATAGCGTCAACAATGGCGTTCGAGTCAATATCATTCTGTAACAAATTCCAAATAAATTTACCTGTTTCGTTAAGCGTAATCATTCCCTTAAAGCTTTTTGAAAGCTCTCCTGTTGCCACAACAAACGTTTTGCCGGCAACATCTCTTAAAACAAAACCATTTTTAACTTTCATATTTTTTCTCCTGACATATTTTCATAAGCAACCTTTGCAGCTTCTATATCCATATTACAACCAAGAAGCCACGTGTCTGTTTTTGTTAACATTTTATCCATCAACTCAAGAGTTGCAAGAGCGTCAAATGGGTCGGTTGGCATTAGTATTTGATGCATAATGCGCTCTGCAGCATCAGACTTTTCCAAGGCACTTATTGAATTTAATTCCGCTCTTTCAAGAAAGCAAAGACCCTTTAGCGTAGAGCGCATATTCTCATTCCAGCCCTCTTTACCGCACCACGGTGTGCCGTAAACATAAAGCGTTCCGTCGATAAAACGAAGAATTGGCTTGTCTCCGTTAACAACCTTTACCTTTTCGCCAAGCAAAAGCTTCCACAGGCGTATATGTGTTGATTTACCTGTGCCACTGCGCGCAGTAAAAGCATACGCATTTCCATCAACGTCTATTACCGCAGCGTGCATTAAAAATGCATCGTGCTTCGGCAATTGTAAGGCAAGCTTACGATAAATGCAAATGCTCTCGCTATACCCGGAATTTGCATAGGACGGATCATCATAATTTTCGATTTCCGCCTCTATATCCTCATCAGTACATTCAAGAATAAAATCAGGCTCTCCGTCGTTTACTATGTAGTTTTTGCACAGCTTTTCTATGTTTTTATACTTGTTGCGAATTTCAATAACGAAATCCGCCATTTTGATTTTAAACATATCAGTTTTTTTGCGGTGGTGTCCAGCCCGGACCTAAAATGTCATTCTGATCTTCACCGTCATTCCTTTCATCAGTATCAGTATCTGTGTCGGAATCTTTGTCTGTACCTTTATCGGAATCAGTGTCCTTGTTAGTATTTGTGTCAGTTTGAGTAGTATCTGTATTTGTTTCTGTATCGGTATTTACGGGATCATCACCGCAAGCTGTCATAGAAACAAGCATACATAAAACCAACAATAATAAAATCAGTTTTTTCATAGTTTTTCTCCTAACTTTTTTACTATTTAGTAGTTTAGCACATTTTTTGTCAGTTGTCAACAAATTTTACTATATATTAGTATTATAGAGTTGACAAGAGTATTTGATTGTGGTAAAATACCATAAAGATTATCGTGGTTTCAGGAGGATTTTATGAAAATTACTTTGATTATTCCTTGCTATAACGAGGAAGAATCTCTTGTGCCATTTTATAATGAGCTTAATTCCGTAGCCGGTGATATGACTGATTACACCTTTGAAATGCTTTTTGTTGATGACGGTTCAAAGGACAACACATTGTCTATTTTGAAGGATTTTGCCAAAAAGGATGAACGTGTTAAGTACATTTCTTTTTCCAAAAATTTTGGAAAAGAGGCGGCTATGTATGCAGGATTTTGCAATTCAACAGGTGATTACACCGCTGTTATGGATGCAGATATGCAAGACCCTCCGTCGCTTTTGAAGGGAATGGTTAAAATTCTTGAGAGCGGTGAATATGATAGCGTTGCTACACGTCGACAAACTCGCAAAGGAGAGCCAATGCTACGTTCTTTCTTTGCAAGGCTTTTTTATAAGATTATGGGGAAAATCTCCAAGCTTGATTTGGTTAGCGGAGCGAGAGACTTTAGACTGATGAAGCGCGATATGGTAGATGCTATTGTTGCAATGTGTGAAAGCAACCGTTTTTCTAAAGGTATTTTCGGTTGGATTGGCTTTAAAACCTATTGGATGTCTTATGATAACGTTGAAAGAGTTGCCGGACAAACAAAATGGAACTTCAAATCGTTATTCAAATACTCCTGTGACGGAATAATCAGTTTTTCCGGTGCCCCTTTAAAATTCGCCACGTGGTGCGGTATTTTATCATTTTTAGCTTCTATTCCACCTTTCGTTATGGGAATTGTACGACTTATTCAAGGTTATGGTTTTAGCACAAACTATGAGCTGCAATGGTACGTAACGTTATTTTCAATATTCATCGTAGGCGGTGCTGTTCTTACGTCTATTGGAATTGTGGGAGAATACGTTTCCAAAATTTTCAACGAAGTTAAGGGACGTCCACACTATATAGTTGCCCAAACAAACAAGCAAGACATAGTAAAAAAATAACGGTTTAAATAATGACGGTGAGACCATGGGAAACGAAAAAAATTTACACGAAGGACATAGACAAAGGCTAAAAAACAGATTTTTAGAAAGCGGTCTTGATAGCTTTCAGCCTCATAATATTCTTGAGCTGCTTCTCTTTTATTCAATCCCCAGAAGAGATACAAATGATATTGCTCACGAGCTTATTGAAAAATTCGGCTCTTTAAGTGCAGTTTTTGAAGCAAACTTTGAAGATTTAACTCAAGTTAATTACATTACTGAAAATAGTGCCACTCTAATCAAAATGATACCTGCCATATCTCGAGCTTATTTGAAAGATAAATCATCGCATATAAACAAAGCAGATAACATAGAATTTTTAGAGGAATATTTAATTAGTCTTTTTCACGGCGAAAAAAACGAGATAGTTTATATAATTTTCCTCAACAACGGATTTGATATCATCGGGTATCAAAAGGTGCATGAGGGCTCTGTTAACTCTTCCCTTATAGATGTACGAAAGGTAATGGATCACATCGTAAAATCAAACGCTTCAATGATTATAATAGCGCACAATCATCCAAACGGAACTGCATATCCGTCAATGGAGGATATTGAAACAACAGGACGGCTTCTCTCTATATTTGAGCCGTTTAATATTCCTATTGTTGAGCATTTTGTTGTTAACGATTTTGCTTGCTATCCTATCATACATAATACAGGTAGCCTAAAAAAGCTATCTCCACAAAACAAAGAATTATTTACATAATACTCACACTTTCACAAGTGTGATATGCCTGCATAGTTAAATGGATATAATAAACCCCTCCTAAGGGTTAGTTATGGGTTCGATTCCCGTTGCGGGTGCCAAGTGAAACCTAAACCGATTTTTCGGTTTAGGTCTTTTTTGTGTCCGCAACGCTATCGAACACATCTCCAAATTTGCCGGCAAATTTGGATTGGGTTCGCATTTCTGACAAAAGCCGTTGTCTGCTTGCAAGCAAAAGGCTCGACAGAAATAGCTCCGCAAGGAGCCTTCCTGTAACGCTTGTTTTTTACCATTTATAAGTTACGTGTTTTATTGTTGCTTTCATTAGTATTAACTTGACACAGTGTTTTTTATGTGATAAAATGTATAAAAATAATACAAAGGAGCTTTTGTTGTGGATTTAGAAAAGGTACAAGGTATTTTGACACAATTCTGTCAAAATAATAATTTAAATTTTGAAATTAAGGTTGATGAAAAGAAAATTTGTATGCAGGGCTATATGAGGTTTGAACAAATCGACGCTGAGGGTTTTTGCTCATTTTCCTTTTTCAAAAGCGGAATGGCGTATTATAATATTTTATTTGATAACATTGACACCACGCCTATTGTTTTGGAACTTTTAAATATATTCAACACCAAGACATTTCTTTTCTTTGCTACTGCAGACGAGTACTTAACTCTTGATCACACAGTTTTCATTTTAAGAGAAGACGATATTTATCAATATACAGCCAGCATACTTGATGAGCTTTCTGATACTGATACTGTCAACACGTTGAAGCCGCTTATTGCGCAAACATATAACTAATAAATTCTTAATTTAAAATCCGTTTCTTGAATGAAACGGATTTTTTATCAATTTTGCAGCTCTCGTTTTATATGTTCATTTGATAATATGTTCATATACAGAATTGTTGTTTAAAACAGCAGCATTATTGAAAATCCTAATAAAAGTGCGTAAGACGCTGCTCTTTCATTTCCGTTTGAGTGTGTTTCGGGAATCATTTCATGGCTTATTACGTAAAGCATCGTTCCACCTGCAAAAGATAGTGCAAACGGTAAAACGGACGATGCTAAATTTATTGCAAAATAACCTATCAAGGTTCCTACTATTTCGATTATTCCCGTTAACATAGCATAAAAAAGCGTTTTCTGTGGAGAAATGCCTACGGAAAGCATTGGGGCTATTAACACCATTCCTTCGGGAATATTCTGTAACGCTATGCCGGTAGCTATCATTATTGCCGAGGAAATGTCTCCTGTACCAAATCCTACTCCTGCCGCTATTCCTTCCGGAAGATTGTGAATTGCTATTGCTAAAACGAAAAGCATTACCTTTTTTAAGCTTTCGTTATCATTTGCGGCAATTTTATCTACGTGTGGAATCAGCTTCTCTATTAAATCTATGCAAAGAGCGCCGAAAAACAATCCCGATACTGTAACAATAACACCGAATTTTCTGCTGTATTCAATTGATGGCAATATTAACCCTATTACCGAAGCTGATAACATCACTCCTGCACCGAAAGCTAATATGACATCTGAAAATTTATGAGAAATATTTTTAAATATAAAGCCAATCAGGGCGCCGAAAATTGTCGCTCCACCTACGCCCAAGGCTGTAAGCAATACTATTGTCATTTTAACTCCTGTATGCCGAGAACCAACACGCAGTGGTAGTCAATTCTGTGGCAAAATATAAATAATAAAGGGGTTAATATTCAGTATATGAAATTTAAGAAAAAACGTTAATTTTCGACATATTGCGCTATTGCAAAATTCTGTATTATATGCTATACTTTATATGATATGCCTTACGGGAGTGGAACGAACCAGCCTAAAGCCTACTGTGGCATAGATTTTATATTCCAAAACGGAGTTTTATATGTCAAATATAGCTATACTTAATAAATGTAATTTAAGATGTCCCTACTGCTTTGCAGACAATTATACCGAGGGTGAAAGGGACGAAATCGACAGAGATACCTTTATGCGCCTTCTTGATTTTTCCGCATCTGACAGAGAGGTGGGAATAATTGGCGGTGAGCCGCTTTTACATAAGGATTTTGGCAATCTTATAAACATAGTAAAGGACGATTTTCGTTTTACGCAAGCAACGGTTTTCACAAACGGAATCTTCATAGACAAGCATTTAGATAATCTTGTTCATCCTAAGCTGATTATTTTAATTAACGTTAATTCTGCAAACGATATAGGTATTGACAATTATAAGCGGCTTGAGGGCAACGTTGAAGCTCTTATAAATAGGGGAATGAAGCAAAATATAACTCTTGGCATTAACGTTTACAAGGAAAACCAAGACTTTTCCGATTTTTTGCATCTGCTAAAAAAGTTCAGCTTTAAAAGAATTCGCTTAAGCGTAGTTATTCCTCACAACAAAAGCGAGGGCGGAATTAAATATTTTTACAAGATGAAGCCTACGCTCTTTAATCTCTATAAGGAGCTGAAGGAGCTTGGCGTTTGTCCGTGCTACGATTGTAATGCAATCCCGGAATGTGTTTACACAGAAGAGGAAAAGGAGCTTTTAGCGTCTCTTCCTTTTACAAACAGCTACGAAAGAGATATTTTTATGGGTAAAAGAAGCGTTTGCTCTCCCGTTATTGACCTATATCCCGATCTGACCGCAACACGCTGTTTTGGTTGTTACGGTAATTTAAAGGTGAATATAACTGATTTCAAAACCATTACCGACCTTAAAAATCATTTCTTTATGGAAATAGACTCACGCCTTGTACATAACTATTCAAGAGAAGAATGTAAAGACTGCTATAAATATAAAACCTTTGGATGCTTCGGCGGCTGTCTTTGCTATAAATAATTTGTTGGTTTTTGTCACACAAGAATACTTTTTTCATATTATTATAACAGAGAGGAAAATTTCAGCTTTTCACTCTCAAATCTAAAAAGGACTTTTTCATAATTTACATCTTATGGAATGCGGTAATAATATGAATTGCTTATGTAATCTTTTTGATAACGAGATAGTTTGGGTAATTATCATAGCAGCCATTATCCTTTGTTGCTGCTGCAACTAAATCAAATTTGCATTTAAAGCATAAAAAATGGGGCTGTCGCTTATTGCGACAGCCCCATTTTAGTTAAATATTATTTGAATGTTTTCCCGGGTATATTATTATTCAGCTACTTCTTCACCCTCGGAAGCCTCAGCCTCGTCTGCGTTGTCCTCAAGGAGCGCTCTCATTGAGAGAGAAACCTTCTGCTTCTCGTCGTCAATTTCCTTGATAAGTGCAGATACAGAATCGCCAACCTTTAATACGTTAGCTACAGAATCAATCTTTCTGTCAGCAATTTGGCTTATGTGAATAAGACCGTCAATACCTGCTACGATCTCAGCAAATGCGCCGAAGCTTGTAATGCCTACAATCTTAACAACAGCAACGTCACCAACGCTGTATTGTGACTTGAAGATGTTCCAAGGATTCATATCGTCTGTCTTGTAGCCAAGAGAAATTCTCTTTGCTTCCTTATCAAAGGACTTAACAAATACCTTAATAACGTCGCCAACCTTTACAACCTCGCTTGGATTCTTAATTCTCTTCCAAGAAAGCTCTGTAATATGTACAAGGCCATCAACACCGCCAAGGTCAACGAATGCACCGTATGAAACAATGCTCTTGATTGGTCCCTCAAATACCATACCGTCCTCAAGTGAGTTCCAGAATTCTTCCTCTTTAGCCTTCTTTTCCTCTCTTAATACAGCCTTGATTGAGCCGATTGCTCTCTTCTTGTCTTCCTTGATTTCAACAATCTTAATCTTTTGAACAGTGTTAGCAAGAGCGTTCATATCCTCGTCCTTTGCTACGCCTGTCATTGATGCAGGAACAAATACTCTTACGCCGTCAACGTCACAAACAACGCCGCCCTTTGTAATTTCTGTAACCTTTGCGTTAACTGTTTCCTGGGAAGCTACATACTCAACAATCTTTGTCCAGTTCTTAACGCTGTCAACCTTCTTCTTTGAAAGAATAGCAACGCCGTCCTTATCACTCTTAGATATAACAGAAGCCTCAACCTGATCGCCGATCTTGAATAAATCTTCAAGCTTGTCGTCGTTTGAATCTGTTATCTGATCTTTTGTGATGATACCCGTAACCTTTGTGCCGAGGTCAAGACGAATCTCAGTATCAGAAATTGCCATAACTATTCCGGTAACCGTTGCTCCTGTATATAATTTTACGCTCTCCATTTCGTCGAGCATTTTGCCAAAGTCTTCGTTTTCGATTTGATTTTCCATGATTTCGCTCATAGTTCCTTTTACCTCCTGAATTAAACTGTCAGGCGTAGATGCGCCCGCAGTTATACCAATATTTTTTGCGCAACCGATTTTATCCAACGGAATGTCCTTGCTTGTCTGCACCCAAAAGGTTTTAGCACAATTTTTTTCACATACCTGGGCAAGCTTGGACGTATTTGAGCTTTCCTTGCCTCCAACGACAATCATAACGTCGCATTTTTGACTAAGCTCATAAGCTTCTCTTTGTCTAATTCCGGTAACACTACATATTGTATCAAAAATTTTTGCATTTGTACAGTATTTTTTAAGAATTTTTTGACATTTTTCCCATTCTGACAGCTTTTGTGTTGTTTGTGCAGCCATAATTAAGGAGAATTTTTCAAGTTTGCCCTCGTTTTTCCATATTTCGAGAAAATTTTCAAGCTCCCCTGCGTCGTAAAACACGTGTCCTTCGCCCTGTACGTGGCTCATAATGGACATAACCTCGGGGTGGTCCTTCTTTCCTATCAGAATGAAGATTTTTTCCTCGCCCGAATTTTCATTTGCAATTTTATGTATTTTAGTGACGTACGGACAAGTACAGTTGACAAGGCTAAAGCCCTCCGCTCTCTCATCACACGTCTGTAGCTTTTTTTGTATGTTTTCCTCAATGCCGTGAGTCCTTATTACTACCGTTATTTTTTCGCCGTTTTGGGCTCTTTCGTAAAGCCCGTCTATATCCTTTGGGGAAATTTCCAAAACTCCGTTTTCTTCAAGATGCTTAATATATTCCTCATTGTGAATAAGCTGACCTAAAATATATACGGAGCCATTTCCGTGACTTTTTATAAGCTCCTCAACTGTATCCGTAGCGCGTCTGACGCCAAAGCAAAAGCCTGCGTTTTCGGCAACCGTAATCATATTATCTTACTCTCCGTTTCCAAAAGCTGACAGGTTGCATCAAAGGCAATCGCCGTAATTTTATCGTACTGCTCCGTGCTTGTTCCTTCAAACTGAAGCTTTGACGGCGGTATATACTCGCCGATTATAAGCTCTGTTTTTCTTAGAAATTTCAGCTTTCCCTTTTTGGTTTTAATAGCCACGGGCAAAATGCCTACGCCTGCTCTGCGAGCTATCATTCCAATACCGTTTTTCGCTTCGGTTTCTCTTGGGTTTTGATAAGGACATCTTGTTCCCTGTGGGAAAATTCCCACACAGCCCCCGTCACGCAAAACCTCAATCATTTTTTTAATCGCGCCCACGTCACCTTTTTTTCTGTCCACAGCAACTGCGCCCATAGCTTTAACAAAGCTTCTTAAAACAGGCACCTTAAATACCTCTTTTTTTGTAAGATAGCTTACCTGTCTTTTAAGTCCTATGCTGATTGCCACCACGTCAAAAAGCGAGGTGTGGTTGCAGCAAACTATAAAATTTTCGTTTACAGGCTCGTTTTCCGTGTTAGTTACTTTCAGTCTCAAAAGGCGTCTGAAAATTCCGGAAAACGTTATTTTAATAAACCTATAAAATCTGTTCTGCTCTCTTTGTGAGCTTGTATTTTGTTCTTTATTTTCTTGCATTTTCAATTATCTCTATCACCTTTTCCACAGTTTGAAAAACGTCCAAATCCGAATTATCAAGATGAACTGCATCCTCAGCGGGCACACAAGGAGCGGTTTTTCTTGTGGAATCGTTCGTGTCTCTTTTTATAATATCAGCAAGCACGCTTTCGTAGGTGCAGTCCTCACCCTTTGCCTGAAGCTCCAAAAATCTTCTTTTTGCTCTCGCCTCAGGAGAAGCCACCATAAATATTTTAACCTCGGCGTCGGGAATAATTACCGTTCCTATATCGCGTCCGTCCATAACCACGCTGTTTTCCCTTGCAATCTTTCTTTGAGTTTCCAAAAGAAACGCGCGAACCTCGGGGATTGCGGAAACGGCTGATGCATACATAGCAATTTCACCGGTTCTTATCTCCTCACCGATTTCGTTTCCGTTCAAGGTTATAATTTGCTTGCCGTCAACAAAGCTCATACCAAGCTTAATTTCATCAAGACAAGCTATTATATTTTCAGTTTCGGTCTTTTCAACTCCCTTATTTCTTACGTAAAGTCCTATGGTACGATAAAGCGCACCGGTATCCACGTAAATTATTCCAAGTCTTTTTGCAAGCTCCTTTGCCACGGTGCTTTTTCCTGCACCGCTTGGTCCGTCTAATGCTATTCTCATATTCTCCTCCAACGCAAAATTTATGTGCTTTTATAAGCTTTCATTATTGCTTGTTGTATTTTTAAGCTATTCTCCCCACGCTGCGTGCGTGCCTGCAAGAGCGCCTGTGGAAAATGCGATTTGAAGATTGTATCCCCCCGTATATGCGTGGGCGTCAATTATCTCGCCCGCAAAATAAAGTCCTTTGATTTTTTTAGACTCCATTGTAGAGGGATTTATCTCGCTCACCTTTATTCCGCCCGAGGTGATAATCGCCTCTCTTATAGGGCGAAACGCTTTTATCTCAAGGGAAAGCCCCTTTAAAACGTTTACAAGGTCTGCCCTTTGCTCTTTAGTAACGTTATTTACCTTTTCGGTAGAATTTATACCGCATCTTTTTATTATGTACGGAATAATTTTTGAAGGTAAAAGTCCGCCCAGGGCGTTTGCAAAATCTTTATTTTGTTGCTTTGAAAAATCACTTAATATACGTTTATCAAGAGTTTTTATATCAAGCGCGGGCTTAAAATCAATAAACGCCGTATATTTGCCTTGACGAATATCGCTGATATGACAGGACGCGGATAAAACAAGCGGCCCGCTGAGTCCGAAATGAGTAAAGAGCATTTCGCCAAGCTCCTCAAAAACAATCTTGCCCGTATCGTTATTTCTCATTTTAAGAGTTACGTTTTTTAGGGATACACCCATTATTTCCGCTAAATTTTCAGTAGTTTCCAACGGTACGAGGGACGGCATTAAAGGAGTTACCTCTATTCCGCACCTTTTGGCAAATTTATAGCCGTCACCGTCCGAGCCTGTTTGAGGATAGGACGCTCCGCCTGTGGCTAAAATCACTCCGTCAAAATTGTAGCTACCCTTATCGGTTTTTATCCCCTTAACCCTTTCGTTTTCGGTTATTATTCCTATAACTCTTTCGTTTACTAATTTTGCGCCGTAATCAGTCATTGTTTTCTTCAATGCAAAAACAATATCAAGTGCCTTATCCGATACGGGAAAAACACGTCTGCCGCGCTCCGTTTTAAGGGGTACTCCTGCGTTTTCAAAAAACGCTTTCGTATCCTCTGTGGAAAAATAGTTTATTGAAGCGTACAGAAATTTCGGGTTGGAAATCACGTTTTTTAAGAACTCGTTATTATCACAATCGTTAGTTACGTTGCATCTGCCCTTACCTGTTATAGCAAGCTTTTTGCCCACTCTGTCATTTTTTTCAAAGACAGTTACCTCAGCTCCGTTTTGGCAAGCGTATATGGCCGCCATCATTCCCGCCGCTCCTGCGCCTATAATTCCTATTTTCCTTTGCTCATAATCCATTAAAGTAAGCCTTTTTCCTTTTTGTAATTTATAAATTCCTCGTAAGTGCCGCTGAAATCGTAAATTCCGTCTTCCTTAATTTCAATAATTCTGTTAGCAACGGTATTTACCGTTTCATAGTCGTGGGAATAGAAAATTATATTACCCTTGAAATCGCGAAGTCCGTTATTTACAGCAGTTATTGATTCAAGGTCAAGGTGGTTTGTAGGCTGGTCAAGAAGTAAGAAGTTTGAGCCGAAAAGCATCATACGGGAGAACATACATCTTGCCTTTTCTCCTCCGGAAAGAACGCTTACCTCCTTAAAAATGGAGTCTCCGGAAAAGAGCATTCTGCCAAGGAAGCCGCGAAGATAAGTTTCCGTCTGGTCCTTGGAGTATCTTCTCATCCAATCAAGGATAGAATCGTGACAGCCGTCAAAATACTCAATATTATCCTTTGGGAAATAGGACTTGGAAATGCTTACTCCCCATTTGAACGAGCCGCTGTCCGCCTCTTCCTCCTCCATAAGCACCTTTAAAAAATTAGTTATTGCAAGCTCGTCTCCGAGAAGCGCAATTTTGTCACCCTTCATAGCAGTAAAGGACACGTTTTTGAAAAAGCCCTCTTTTGTCAGGTCTGTAACAGTTAAAATATCCTTACCCGCCTCTCTGTCCATATCAAAGCCGATAAAGGGATACCTACGGCTTGAAGCAGGAAGCTCCTCAACCGTCAGCTTATCAAGAAGCTTCCTTCTTGAGGTTGCCTGTCTTGACTTGGATTTATTTGCGCTAAAGCGCGAAATAAAGCTTTGTAATTCCTTGATTTTTTCTTCATTCTTTTTGTTCTGCTGCTTAATCATACGTTGAATAAGCTGGCTTGATTCATACCAGAACTCATAGTTGCCAACGTACATCTTAATGCCTGTATAATCAATATCAACGATATTCGTGCAGACGTCGTTCAGAAAGTGTCTGTCGTGGGATACTACCAAAACCGTACCGAAATAATCGCTTAAAAAGTCCTCAAGCCAAGTAATTGCATCAATATCAAGACCGTTTGTAGGCTCGTCAAGCAAAATAATATCGGGATTACCGAAAAGTGCCTGCGCTAAAAGAACCTTAACCTTATCCCTCTCTGCAAGCTCGCTCATTTGCATATAAATCAATTCCTCACCAAGTCCAAGACCTTGGATAAGCTTTGAAGCGTCACTTTCCGCCTCCCAGCCGTTCAGCTCCGCAAACTCTCCCTCCAATTCAGAAGCGCGAATTCCGTCCTCCTCGGTGAAGTCCTCCTTCATATAAAGCGCGTCCTTCTCTTTCATTATGGAGTATAGTCTTTCGTTGCCCATAATAATCGTGTCCAGGACGGAATATTCATCGTAAGCAAAGTGATTTTGCTTCAAAACCGACATTCTTACAGTATCGGGAATTGAAACGTCACCCTTTGTAGGCTCAAGTTCCTTGCATAAAATACGCAAAAATGTACTTTTTCCTGCTCCGTTAGCTCCGATTACGCCATAGCAGTTACCGGGCGTAAACTTTAAATTTACGTCCTTAAAAAGCACCTGTCCCCCAAAATTAAAGGTTAAATTGTTTACTGTTATCATCTTATTTTCCTTTTCTTATCGTACTTTTTATATAATAACATATATTTTATAATAAATCAATATAAAAAACGGACACGCAAGACTAAAAATCCTGCGTGTTTGATTTTATTCAGTTAAACTCCTTGTCAACCGCCTCAAGAGCTGCGGCTATTACCTTATCCATATCGTAATACTTATATTGACCAAGTCTGCCTCCGAAAATCACGTTGGGAGTGCTGTCGGCAAGGGCCTTGTATTTCTCGTAAAGAGAGTTGTTTCTTTCGTTATTGATAGGATAATAAGGCTCATCCTTTGTTGTCCACTCGGATGAATATTCCTTTGAAATAACGGTCTTAGGTTGTTTTCCGAATTCAAAGTGCTTATGCTCGATAATTCTTGTGTACGGTACTTCTCTTTCGGTGTAATTTACAACGGCGTTACCTTGATAGTTGTCCGTATCAATAATCTCGGTTTCAAAGCAAACGCTACGGTATTCCAAAACGCCCAGCTTGTAATCGAAAAAGCGGTCAATCTGTCCTGTAAACACCGTTTTTTCAGCCACGTCGCTATTCTCCTTGATAAAATCAAAATAGTCAACGCCCAACTTAACGTCCACGCCCTCAAGCATTTTATCTATAATCACGTTATATCCGCCTATAGGAATGCCTTGATATCTGTCGTTAAAATAGTTGTTATCATAAGTGAAGCGTAATGGCAAGCGCTTTATTATAAAGGACGGAAGCTCCTTGCAATCTCTTGCCCATTGCTTTTCAGTGTAGCCCTTGATAAGCTTTTCGTAAACGTCCTTACCTACAAGTGACAAAGCCTGCTCCTCGAGATTTTTCGGCTCCGTTATATTTAACTCCTTGATTTGCTCCTCAATCTTCGCCTTTGCCTCACTTGGAGTGCGTATGCCCCACATTTTAGAGAAGGTGTTCATATTAAAGGGCAAATTGTAAAGCTCGTTTTTATAAATTGCCACAGGAGCGTTTATATAATTGTTAAAATCTGCAAATCCGCACACGTAGTCCCATATTTTTCTGTCAGAGGTGTGGAATATATGCGCTCCGTACATGTGAACGTTTATATCCTCGATTTTCTCACAGTAAATGTTTCCGCCCGTATGGTTTCTTTTATCAATTACAAGACACTCCTTGCCACGTTTTTTTGCTTCATAAGCAAATACGCAGCCAAAAAGTCCCGCACCAACTATTAAATAATCATATTTTTTCATTTTCTTTAATCCTCTATATTGGGAAAATTGATTTAGTTCCGCCGGCAACGACAATGCAGTCACCTGACATAGTCTCTCCCAGCTCCGACATAAGAAAGCAAACTACCCTTGCAACCTCGTCAGCTCTTACAAGTCGTCTTATAGATGCGTCATTCCATGCCTCGCCGTCTCTTACGCCGTCCGTATATTTTTTAAGGTGTGGCATCATTTCCGTATAAATAGGTCCCGGCTCCACACAATTAAGCACAACGCCGCGCTCGCATAAATGCTTTCCGTAGGCATTGACAATTCTTGATATGCTGTGCTTGCTTATCTGATAAGGCGAAAGCATATCTCTGTGTGCGCTTATGGAGGAGACAATACATATATTACCTTTTCTTTGATTTTCGTAAAGATAATTGGCAAAATCACGCATAAAGAAGAATACACCCTTTAAGTTAGTATTCATCACGTTATCCCAATCCTCTTCCGTTACGTTAAAGCCTTTCCAGTTTGAACCGTCAAAATTCACTCCCGAGGATATAACCAATCCGTCAAGTAAATTCTTATCTCCCAATAAATCCTGCGCTTTTTTTATTGCGTCGGTATTTTCCCGAACCTTCGTTACGTCTACCGCTAAAGCATATACTCCTTGCTTTCTTCCGCATTTTAAATTTTTCAAAGATGTTGTCAACTTATCCAAATTTCTCGATGCAATAATAACGTTACTCGCCCCCGAGTCTAAAAGCTCCTGCGCTACTGCCAAGCCTATACCGCTACCACCACCTATAACAAGGATGTTTTTAGGTCTTAATTCATATTTGTTCATACTTATCAATCAGTAAGCACCTCACACCGCTACTTTGCTTTGTTTCTGTGAAATGCTCTCAATTTCCCTCAAATTCTTATTTACTGCTTACTTAGCCTTCGATAGCCAGACAGTTATTTGAGCAATTTTTTTAAAATCTTCTTTATTGCTTTTTTTATCGCCGCAAAAAATCCCTCGTTTTTAACAGTAGCAAAAAACTTTCTGCTGTGCTTCTTTATCTTATTTTCATCTTCAACAAAAATATTTTTACATTCAGGAAGCATTTTTAATTCTTCAATCTCTTTCTTGAGCTTTGCATTTGCCTCCTCAAGATTTTTTATTCTTTCGGTCCTATCAAGCTCACCGAGCAGAACAATTTGATCTACTCGAAGCCTACCCCAAACCGTCATATTACCGTAATATTTCTTGTAGTCGTATTTTTCCCATACATCCACAAGCTTGGAGCAAACCAAGGTTTGATTTTCCTCTAACAATGACATTGCGTCCCCCCAAATGAAGAACACAGACCAGGAAAAGGTTGCTTGGTGCATCTTGTCGGAATATCTTTCTGTAAAAATATTTTCAAAAACCTTTTCTACCAGTCTTACGTGTACAAGAAGCTTTTTCACAAGCTGCTCATTGTAGTTATTCATCAATGAATTAGTTCTGTTCCAACGGTAATTATACAGCTTTTGAGCAGAGAAAACGACTTTTTTCGCAAATGGAATGGTCATAATTTGAAACAGCTGATCCTCTCCCAAATTCATTTCCTCATCCATTGTCATATTGTTATCGGTAATAATTGACCTCTTTATTACCTGCAACCACAGAAACGGTCTTGCACCTACCTCATTGTAAAGAAGCTCCGGGGTAAACTGTTCATAAACAATGTCTCTTGTCGTTACCAAATCGCAAAGGTATTTTGGAGCATTATTGGGGAATAAATTTGCTCCAAAAATCAGCATATCCGGATTATTATGCTTTCTTAAAAGCGAATCTATTATCGTATATGCATTATCAACCAAGGAATCATCAGAGTCGGCAAACGTGATATATTCTCCTTTGGCAACTGACATAGCCAAATTTCTTGCGCTGGACGGGCCGCCGTTTTCCTTGTGTATTACTACGAATCTTTCATCCTTATCTGCATATTTTTGGCAAACTTCCAAAGAATTATCAGTTGAACCGTCATCAATCAAAATATACTCTATATCCTTGTATTCCTGAATATAAAGACTATCCAGACACTCTTCTATATAGTCAGCAGTGTTATAGACGGGTATAACTACGGAAATTTTAATGTTTCTTTCCATTTTTTTCCTCCAATCTGCTTACGTAACTGCCCTTTTGATTAGCTAATCTTGTATGCTCCGCGTTTAGCTTCCAAACAGTATCATCATAGAAAAACTTTTCGTAATCTTCCATTATTCTTTTCAAAATACTCATTTGATGAGGTGGCAATAAGGTGTCATCAAACTCCTCATTTTCAAAAGACTCGTTAAACTCTTTAGCAAATCTTTCAAGAAATATCAATTTATGTTCATCTGCAATTCTTCCGTAGGTATAGAAATAGTTATGGTATTTCTTTGCCAAAAACGTTTGCAGATGCTTTTTATAAAGTCTTGGGTTTTCCTCTAAAAATTGTCTTATATAAGCATATTCATCACACATACAGAAAACCTTGCCTTTATTGTTTATGCTTGAATTCGGATTATCCTGTCTGTAATGATAATAAGCGCCGTTTACAAATACAATTTTCGATGCCAGGCTTATAGTCTTAAACCAAAAGCCGTTATCCTGGTAAGAAGCGCCCGGTGTTTCATTGTGTCTTATGTTATATTTTCTTAAAAATGAGGTTTTATATATTCCTGTCCAGGTATTCATTCTGAAATGATATATATCCTCTATTTCATTTACATTGATAGGACGGTTATAATAGCTTTCGTTAAAAGGAGTTCTGATATAAACGCTTTCCTTCTTCTTAACCGTTGAAAATTCATAATAATCAGATTTTACAATATCCGCGTCGAATTTAACAGCACTGTTATAAAGGTCTTTGAACATCTGCTTTTCTACCCAGTCGTCCGACTCGACAATGCCTATATATTCGCCTGTTGCCGCATCCATACCAACGTTCATAGTGTTGCCATATCCTGCATTAGGCTTGGTTATCACTCTGACTCTTTGGTCCTTCTTCTCATATTGCTTTAAAATTTCAAGCGAGCTGTCAGTTGAGCCATCATCAACGCAAATAATTTCTATTTCTTTTAAAGACTGTTTCAATATACTGTCTATACATTCCGATAGATATTTTTCAACGTTGCACACAGGCACAACAATACTAACCTTTACCATTTTACTCTCCTTTTTCTAACTCTTCAAGCTTTTTCTTAAGCTCCATATTTTCAAGTCTTGCTTGCCAAATTTTCCAATCAAGCTCCTTGATTTTTCTGCTCATATAATCGTATAACGTAGACGGTTGGTCCTTTCTTGTCTTTAGCTTTTCATCAAGCCACTTTAAGGACTCCTCTCTCTTTTTATCTATACGCTTATTTACAGGAGTATAATCGTAGCTATCGAAAAGATGTGGCTTTTTATCCAAATCTTCTTTTTTATCAACTAATCTATCAAGCATACCTAACCAACCGAGGAGTGAGGTAAAGCGCGAGCCACCCCTTTCTTTGTTCATAATGCAAATAACAGGCTTGTTAAATAAAACCGCCATTGCAAAACCGTGGTGAGAGTCCGTTACAACGTATTCCGAATTGGCAAACAGCTTTACCCATTGTTCTGCATCTACGTTTTCAAGTGTGCCCGGTAAATTCAATTTTTGATTGTTTCTCTCAAAGGTATTATACCTTCCGTCCAAAATATTTATAAGCTCCATATTCTTTTTCTTTTGAGTGTAAAGAAGCATATTTCTCTTATCCTCATCAGGGTCAAGAATATAAGACAGTACATAAGGCTTATTGCACTCATAGTCAGAATGCTTTGCTATTTCGTGATACAGCTCCTTTTCATTAAGGAATATAGGGTCAATCATCTGCTCTGCATCAACGTTAAATTCCTTTTTGCAAAGTTCAACCCCTGTATTTTCTCTTATTGACACGCCGTCAAATCTGCCGAGAAAATAAGATACGGTTCTTTTAATTTCAGGAGTTACGTTAAAATGATCTTGTCCAAAGGATGGCGCATAGGCAACCTTTACCTTATCGTCAGACACAAAATCAAGGAAAAATCTATATCCGGTATATCTTATGGCGTCTTTAGTCCAAACCTGGTCAGAGCCTACGACAAACTTATCACACAAGCAGTTATAAAGCTCCTGCTCGTTGTTTTTATAGCTTTCACTAACGTACGCGAATCTGTCCATAAATCTTCTTGGGAATACGTCAAGTGGCTCTCCGTCATTCCATTTTTCCGGTCTATCCAAAATAACCGTCTTATAACCGAGATTTTCTATCGCCTTGTATAGCGAGTAATAAGTAAGCACGCTACCGTAATTTGTTGCATACCAATAACCTATAACTCCCACATCAAAGTGATTAAGAGGCGGTCTTTCTTTTGTTATGTTAAAATCGCGCTTCGGCGCAAAAGCACTTTTTCCCTCTTTTTTCTTAAACAATCCCTTTAGCGTAAAACTCATATTTATTTCCTTTCCATCAACAAAAGATTCTGAACAAATTCAAAACCGAAAGATTAACCGTTTATAATTTTATTATATTATATCATAACCGCGCATTGTTTTCAATAGCATATTATTTTCATCGGAATAAATAGTTATTTATGTTTACTTTTTAGTATTTTTGTTGTATAATACCTATATACTCTAAATTTTAACGGAGGTTTTATACTATGAGCAATCCAGAATTGAACAAGTCCTTTGATTTTGTAAAAATAAAGCTTTTAGCATCACTTTTAAAGGATTATAACGTTAAACATATTGTTCTTTCCCCGGGAGGCAGAGACGTTCCAATTATCAGAATGTTTGAGTATAACGAAAAGCACTTCACGTTGCATCGCGTAACTGATGAAAGAAGTGCTGCTTACTTCGGTTTAGGACTTGCCTCCAGACTTAAAGAGCCTGTTGCCTGTGTATGCACAAGCGGTACTGCCGCCAGCAACTATCTTCCCGCCGTTACCGAGGCATATTTTACAGGTGTTCCTCTGATTTTAATTACTGCAGACAGATATGAAATATATCACGGACAAGGCGAGGATCAGACCATTCCTCAAAAAAACATTTTTAACGGCGTTATAAAAATGTCAGTTTCCTTAAGAGAGGAAAACGGCTTCAGAGCCGAGCATCAAATAAAGCGTGACGTTCAAAGCTGTATTTTGGAAGCCACGAATAAGACGTTTGGACCTGTTCACATAAACGTTCCTATCCAGAATATCGCAGTAGGCGAAAAATGTCCGAGAGAGGACTGGGAGCTTCTTCCGTTCCAATATCCCCATCTACAAAGAGTAGGCTTTGAAAACGGCGAGGAAAAACTGTTCAGATGGGTTGACTCCTTGAAAAAAACCTCGCGCATTCTCATAGTTTACGGTCAAAACGCACCACTTACAGATGCGGAAAAGAAATACGTAAATGATTTTGCTTCAAAATACAACTGTGCTATTGTAACCGACTCTATTTCCAATTTCAGCTCCGAATATTCCATAAATCCATTCACAATGCTGAACAAAATCGATCAAGAAAGGTTTAATTGCGAGCTTTGCCCCGATATTTTAATAACGGTAGGCGGGAAAAGACTTATGAACGACCCTCTCACCTTCAAGGTAAGAGCAAATCCGAAGGTGCGCCATTGGTCTGTTACTCCCGACGGACAGGTTAAGGACTTTTATTTCTGTCTGTCATCAATTATCGAATGTACGCAAAATCACTTTTTTAAATGGTTCAGCGAAAAAGCAGGCAATATAAAGAATGACAAAAAGTACCTTTCCGCATGGAAAAGCCTTGTTAACGAATTTGAGCCTAATACCTATCCAGCCTTTGACGCAATAAAGGTTCAGGATATATTTTTCCCAAGGGTTCCGAAAAACTCCTTCCTTCATTTAGGCGTAGGTCAAAGTTTTTTCTTCGTGAGACGATACAATCTTGATCCAAGCATTGACGTTTACTGTAACATGGGTACTAACGGTATCGACGGCTGCACCTCAACGTTTATGGGTCAATGTGCAATAACAAAGGACAAGCTTTGTTTCCTAATCGTAGGAGACCTATCGTTTTTCTATGATATGAACTCAATTTGGAATAAGGAGCTTCACAGCAATATGCGTATTTTGCTTGTGAACAATAACGGCTCCGGACTTTTACGCAATCACAATTTGAAGGCAATCACCTCTGTCCACAACACCTCTGCAAAGGGCTGGATAGAGTCGACAGGCTTTAAATATATGTCCGCATCCACCGAACAGGAATTCAAAGAAAGTCTAAACGTTTTCTTAAACAAATCATCAGACTATCCTCTGTTCCTTGAGGTTTTCTGTAAATAAAAAATCAAGACACACCCAAAACGATATAATTCCCTTAGAGCAGACACTTGAAAAAACAAAAGGTTTTCAAGACTACACTAAGTGGATTATGTCAAAACGTCAAGGGTGTGTCTTTTATTATATGATTGGTCGCTACAATTTTCGTTAGATTATATTCTTCTTCCCGGCAGAACCTTTCCTTGTTCTTTTCCGGGCATTTTGTCCTCGTCAAGTATTATAGCGGGCTTTATTGCGTTTTTGCCGTATTCCTCCTTGATAGCGTCGATAGCTTTGTTTAATTTTTCCCTTTTATCTCGGCTTTCATAGTCAAACACCATACTTATCTGCTCGCTGGCGTCTTCATCCTCAAGATTTATTGCAGTTACGGTAAGAGCGCGGATAATATGGTGGGGATCATATTTTGATTTTAGCATTTCGCACGCGGTTTTTGCTATAAACCCCTCATCCTGTGTGCCGCATTCAAGCTTTTTTTGGTATGCACGATAGGTTAAGTCCTTGTACTTTATAACAAGGCTAACACCCTTTGCTCTTAATTTCATAGCTCTTAATTTGTAACCGATATCCTGACACAATGCGTATATAACCTTATAGCCGTCCTCCGGCTTAAAAATATCGCTGACGCAAGTAATTCCGTGGCCTATGCTCTTTGCAGGCTCATAATGGTCCTTGTGGGCAACGGAGCTTTGGTCAAGCCCGTTTGCGTAAAGCCATAAATCATAGCCTGCCTTTCCGTATTTTTCATACATATATTCCTTTGTCAGCTCGGCAATCTGTCCTATGGTCTTAACGCCTATTCTATTTAATTTTTCCGACATTTTGCGTCCGCAGTATAGCAAATCCGAGCAAGGAAGATTCCACACCTTGCTTTTAAAATTCTCCTCTGTAATCTCGGTTATAGCGTCAGGCTTTTTAAGGTCGCTTCCCAGCTTGGCAAAAACCTTATTAAATGACACGCCTATGCTTACGGTAAGTCCAAGCTCGTCCTTTACCGCCTGTCTGATTTCCTCTGCAATTTCCATAGGCTTTTTCAGGGATTCGGTTACGTCAAGCCAGCACTCGTCAAGGCCGAAAGGCTCAACCAAATCCGTGTAACGCTGATAAATTTCATGAAGCAGCTTTGAAAATTTAGAATAGTATTCAAAATGCGGCTTAACTATTATAATATCCGGGCATTTTTCTCTTGCCTCCCAGCAAGCCATTCCCGTAGTAACTCCCGCTTTTTTCGCCTTTTCGCTTTTGGCAAGCACTATTCCGTGCCTTTCCTCCTCGGAACCGCAAACAGCCACCGCCTTATCTCTTAATTCAGGATTTAATACAGCCTCAACGGAAGCATAAAAGCAATTTGCATCACTGTGTAAAATATGTCTCATTTTTCTCCTTCGGTGAAAAATAGCCGTTAGGCGCCAATTTGTCAATCAAATTCATTGGCGACCGGCGGCTAAAAATCAGCTTTCAGCTGATTTTACTGAAAACCACATAAAGGTATCCGGCTCAAAGTAAATTTTCTTTTCTATATTGTCTATCATCACAGTATATTCTATCGGAGCTATACAAGCGACCTCCTTCGGACAAAAGCGACGCTTTTTTATCACCTTGCGTATTTCAAACCGTCGGTCGTCAAAGATAAGCGTTTTCGGCATCATATTGCCCTCTTTTGTGAATATAACGTCAACCATTAAGGGTATTCTTTCATATTTCATAATTCCTTTATAACCTTTGTGGCAACGCCTTGAATGAACAGCTCCTCCACCACAATATCCTCCATATCCTTATTCTCCGGATGAAGAATTATAACCTTTTTCTCATCGTCTGGAAGGTATCTTTTAAGCGTGCTTTTGCCATCGGCAAGGGCAACTATTATATCACCGTATTTGGCGTGATTTTGAGCCTTAATAAGCACCAAATCACCATCGTCTATCCCTGCCTCTATCATAGAGTTGCCTGACGCTGTAAGAAGATAAAATTCTCCCTTTCCCGTAAACGAGCGCGGAAGCTTAACGTATCCGTCAACGTACTCCTCCTCCTCTGAAAGAGGCCCGCAGGGAATAGTTCCGATTTTTGCAACTCGCACCATCTTTGTTTCAGTTTTTGCGGTTTTTTCCGTTTCTATTCCTCTGTCGGTTTTTATGAGCAATTTTTCAATTTCCATAAGCGCCACGTACCGTTGCACCGTGCTTTTTGGAATACCTGTTATCAACGCAATTTCCCTAATAGACGGAGGGGTATCCGTATCGTCAAAAAATATCTCTATGCTTTCCTTGATTTTATCTATCTTCTCTTTTTTCATTGTCTTTCTCCTTTTGGGACATTTTGTCCCATTCATTATAGCATTAAAAAATCAGCTTGTCAATAGTTTTTTCGCTGTTGACCGTATGGTGAAAAAATTTCTTGACAAAAAATACTTTTTATGCTATATTGAATACGTAAGTTAAGGGAGTAGCCGGCGCTATGCGTTTATGTTATCGTCATCACGAGTAAAATCCGGTAGCATATCAAAAGGACGAAATAACTTTTGTGGCAAGACTTATTTGCAAATTATGCAGATAGGGCTTGTCATTTATATATATGATTTTAAGAGCTCTGTCAAATTTGAAAGGAGCTCTCTTTTTTATGCAAATTTTACTTGATATTGTATTCTTAGCGATTGGCTTTACGTTACTTGCTAAGGGCGCGGATTTCTTCGTTGACGGAGCATCAAGCGTTGCAAGAAGATTTAAAATCCCACAGCTTATTATCGGTCTTACAATTGTAGCTATGGGAACTTCAATGCCCGAAGCGGCGGTTAGTATTCAAGCTGCAATTTATGGGAATGCTAATATTTCAATCGGTAACGTTGTAGGCAGCAACATTTTAAATATTCTTATAATTCTTGGCATCTCGTCTCTTGTATTCCCTCTCACAATTCAAAAATCAACACAAAAAATCGAAATTCCAATCATTATGGGAGCAAGCACCTTGCTTTTTGTACTTGGTCTTACAGGTGTTATTGAATGGTGGGGCGGAGTTATTTTGCTTCTTGCCTTTATTGGCTACCTTACTTACCTGTTTTTCAGCGCAAAAAGGAACAAGCAGGAGGACGAGGAAGCAGAAATAAAGGAAACTGCTATTTGGCTGTCCTGCACAATTGCTTTAGTTGGTGCTATAATTGCTGTTTTCGGTCAATTCTATGAGCCTTGTAACAATGTTTACTGTCTTATAAGCGGCATTTCACTTTTCGTTGGCTTTGCTATTTATACTGTTTATCTTCTTGTATCAAGCAAGAAAAAGACAGCTATTACAGACAAAACCGAGCTCAGGGAATTACCAATTTGGAAATCACTTGTTTTCATAGTGTTCGGTATGGCTATGATTATTTTCGGTAGTGAGTTTGCTGTTACATCTGCAACAAGCCTCGCTAAGCAGGCAGGCCTTTCCGATGCGTTTATCGGTCTTACTATCGTTGCTCTCGGAACGTCGTTGCCTGAGCTTTTCACGTCTGTTGCAGCCGCTATGAAGAAAAATTCGGATATTGCAATAGGTAATATCGTAGGCTCTAACATATTTAATATTCTCTTTATTTTAGGCGTAACCGCTCTTATTATTCCAATCAACTTTGCCCCAAGCTTTCTAATTGACACCGTAATTTCCTTAGCCTGCGCAGTAATGCTCCTTGTTCTTTCCTTAAAGGGCAGAAGGCTGTGCAGATGGGGCGGAGCTATAATGTTTCTTTCCTACGTCGGTTATTTTATATATATTTATATAACACAAACTACTTAATCGGAAATTAAAATTTATATATTTCAAGGAGTATTTATGGAACTGTTAAAATCAGTAATTCTACTGCTTGCCGGCGTTGGCGTGTTCATTGTTGGTATGAACTTTTTAAGTGGCGCGTTAGAAAAGTCTGCAGGTAGCGGAATGAAAAAACTACTTAGTAAAATAAGCGGTAATCGTTTTTCAGGGGTAGGGATTGGTGCAGGCGTAACGGCTATAATTCAAAGTTCATCAGCAACTTCGGTTATGGTTATAGGTTTAGTTAACGCTGGTGTATTAACGCTTATTCAAGCAGTTCCTATTATAATGGGCGCAAACATTGGTACTACGGTTACGGGTATCTTAGTTGCGCTTAAAAACGATTATATAGAAATGTTTATGTATATTCTTGCTTTTGTAGGCGTTATGATGGGATTTTTAAAGTCTGAAAAAGTAAAAATATTAGGTAGTTTGTTTTGCGGTTTAGGGCTTATTTTCGTAGGTCTTAATATAATGAGCAGCGAACAAGCTTTTAAAAACGATTTAGTAGAAGATCTTTTTATAAAAATATTCCAAGTAGTTAATTTTCCCCTATTGCTTATTTTAATAGGCGTTATCTTTACTGCGTTAATACAAAGTTCGTCCGCGGCAACAGGCGTAGTGATTACAATGGTAGGCTCTGGAGTTTTGCCTTTGGAATATGCATTATTTATTGTGCTTGGCGCAAATATAGGCACTTGCGTTACGGCTTTAATTGCATCCATTGGCGCTAATAAAAATTCTAAGCGCGTAGCCTTCGTTCACTTTATATTTAACGTTATGGGAACGATAATATTTACCGTGCTGATTTGGGCGTTTAAAAATGTGGTTATAGATATACTCGTAAGCGTTTTCTCTGGTGATGACGCAATGTCGTTACAAATGAGAGTATCTTTTTTCCACATAATATTCAACGTTACAACAACCCTTTTATTGTTACCGTTTGTAAAGCAACTCGTCAAATTATCGCAAATCGTTATTAAAGATAAAAAGGAAAAAGAAACGAGCCTTACTTTAAAGTATGTGGACGAAAGACTTTTAGGTATGCCTTCAATCGCGCTCATGCAAGTTAAAAAAGAAATCAACTATATGTTAGAGCGCGCAAAAGAAAATATCGAAATTTGTTTCGTTGCTATGGAAACAGGTTCTACTGAACACAATAAAAAACTTGTTGAAAACGAAGAAATTATTGACTATACAAATAGTACGCTTACAAAATTCCTTATAAAACTATCTGCAACAAGCATAAACGAAAGCAGTGAAAGTGTAATAGGTAGTTATTTTCACGTTCTTAACGATATCGAGCGTATAGGCGACCACGCTGAAAATTTCCACGAAATCGGGATGGAAATGAAAGAAAAGGGATTAAAATTCTCTTCTATCGCAATTTTAGAAATAGGCCAAATGCAAAAGAACGTAAACGAAATGTTTCAAATTGCAGAAAATGCTTTTAAGAGTTTAGATGCCAGCGCGTTATCAACGCTTTCACAACTTGAAAACGACGTGGACGCCCTGAAAAGTACGCTTAAAGCAAATCACTTTAACCGTTTGGCAACGGGAAAATGCAATGTTGAATTAAGCCCGTATTTTTCTTCAGCAATAGCGGGTTTGGAAAGAGTTGCAGACCATTTGGTAAATATCGGTTACAGCATAGTAAACCCCGTTGGTTCGCAAGAATAAAAATTTATAACACAGATAAAAGTGCAGTTTGTGTGTTTTAAAAAACAAAAAAAGGGTAGCAAGATTTTGCTACCCTTTGATATTGTCTAAAAAATCTCCATAGAAAGAACGACAAAACGGTGCTCTTTTTTTGGCGCAGAGAAGAAGGACTCTCGCTTTTAGCGGTGTACCCCGCTTGACGTTATCAACGTCGTCCTTTGCCGTAGAGTTTCTTGTGCTTGAAGTTCCGTAAGGCAAAGCGTTTTGCTACCGTAACACGACCCCACCCCACGAATTCTCTTCTATTTTCGCAATCAGTCCAAAACAAAAAAACGCCCCGAACGGGTGCGTTTTTTGTTGACTTGCGAAAGGGAAAAGGGATTAGAAGAATACGCCCTTTGCCTTTTCCTTGATTTCCTTAGACGCGATGAAAGGAATACGGGTGGTGTAGCCGTTCTTTGCTGCAACAATCATCTTGGTCGGCCAAGCGAAAATGTCTTTGTTCCATTCCGTAATCGTGTCGTTATAAAGTTCTCTTGCGGCGGTGATTTCGCGTTGCAAGTACATATTTTGTTGCATCGCGTCCGCAATTTCGCGGTGCGCCTTCAATTCGGGATAGTTTTCCACCGCAACGTTGATACTTCTGGATACGGTGTCGATTTGCGTACTCATTTCATTACGCGCAACGTCTGCGTCGCCTGCGTTGCCAGAACGGTACTTCGCGATGTTTTCAAAGGTACTCTTATCCAAGTCAATCGCCTTATCCAAAAGACGAGCGCAGTTTTGTAACACAATGACGCGTTGTTCTAAGTAGTTGTCGATTTGCGATGGGTTTCTTTGGATCTTTTGTTGCAACTGGTCAAAGTGCTTTTGTGCGCTGATTTTCATAAATAAGAAAATCAAGCCAGGCAAAATGCCGCAGACCCAAAGCAAAATTTCAAAGATCGTAGAGCCGACGCCTACTTTTGCGGGAATCTTCTTTGCGATAACGTTGGTGTCTAAACCTTCTTCTCTGATTTCTGGGTTTAATTCGTCTAATTGAACTGCCATAATTGTTTCTCCTTATGTATTAGAATGGTTAAAAATAGAAAGATGGTTGCGCGTTGCCAGGACGGTTCGGTCTTTTGCCCTTTCCGTCGGGGCTACAAAAAAGCGGTGGTTGGTTTGCAGGGGGAGATATTCGTCCCACGGCACGTGTACGGTGTGCAATCTTCCGTCTCCACCCAGCATTGTGACAAAGTCCGTTTGCTTTGCTATATCGTAAGAATATGCGTTAATGCCGATTTCGTCAATGCCGTTTTTTGATTCGATAAACGATGATTTTACAATCGCGCGGGTTTGCGATTTTGGATGGGCGATCTCTTTCTCGTTGATTAGGTTGGAAA
>JAZRIQ010000033.1:0-1868 GCA_045645405.1 Eubacteriales bacterium | reverse complement strand
AAAAAGGTTGAACATTATTTAATGGTGATTGTATTATGGCAAATGATAAACTTTCTGAACAATCAATGGATTTTGCTGTTCACATTATAAATTTGGTCAAGCAATTAAAAGAAAAAAGGGAAAGTATAATTTCTAATCAAATTGGCAGAAGTGGTACGTCAATAGGGGCAAATATGCGTGAAGCTAAATATGCACACGGAACTGCGGATTTTATCTCCAAAATGCAAATCGCCCTTAAAGAAGCAAACGAAACAGGTTATTGGTTGGAGCTTCTTTATAAAACGAACTATATCGGAGAAGAGCAATATAATTTTTTGGAATCTAAATGCAAATCCTTGAGGGCTATGCTTGTTTCTTCGATCAACACCGCAAAGAATAATAACAAATAATTTTCAAAAACTTATCTGGACTTTCCCCTTCCTTTCGGTATAATGGTGTTACTAAACCGAAAGGAAGTTTTTATATGGAATACGAACTTAAACACTATTACCGAGTAAAATACCCCCTTGTCTGCGCGCGACAAAGCTTCCTGAAAGAGGCGCCGAAAGACGACTATGAAGAATACGTCCGAAAGGTGATTGACCGCGCGTATTTTATTGTTCTCAACAAGATCGACGAGATGGATGGTACGAATGCACGACTTTTAGAAAATTGTAATAATTTTTTTCAAAAAAGTATTGACAAGCGTCTAAGCACATGATATAATAATTTCAGAAGCGTGAATACACGCTCGTGAAAAAGGAGAAACATTATGAAAGCTACTTATGAAGATTTTATCGCAGCTAACCCTAATTGCTCAAATTACGCAGACAATTTAGATGCAAGAAAAGTTTTTGATTTTCTTAATAGTGATGAGAATATTATTAAGATGATTGAGTTTGCAGACCAAGGTAAACCTGCTCTTGCTGGATGTGTTTTTGAATTGGAAAACTATTTTGATTCGATGGTCAACCCTGCAATTGATTTTACGGACGGTTTTACACGTACGGTGGTTGGCAGAATGGCAAAAAGTATTATTGAGCCTTTTGGTTACCGTGTAACAACACAAAAAGATTTTATAAAGAGCAGAAAAGGCAAGTATTTTACCTCTGCTTCGTGCTATGCTTTGACAGGGGCGGCAACAATGAAAATTGTAAAAACGGTTGCAGAAATCAAATGAAAGATAATGAAATTTTAAGATGTCCCAAATGTCAGAAAACCAAAATCTCCACTATCGTTTATGGAATGCCTGCCGTGACGAAAGAATTGATGAATAAAGTGGAGAAGGGAGAGATATTTCTTGTAGGATGCATAGTGGAAGATTCTGCACCAAGATATATCTGCCGCTGGTGCAAAAACAAATTTTAATAACGAGGGTAGCTCAAAACTTGAGCTACCCTCAAACAATTTAGGCTATCCTGCTGCTTTTATTTTTGTTCAAATTCCTTGCCGTTTACCAAATAGTCTATTGATACGCCGAAGTATTCCGAAAGCCTGCGGAGCATTTGGACGTCGGGGCTTCGTTTTCCGTTCTCGTAATGCGAAAGAGCCTCTCTGCTGATGTTCAAGTCAAGTGCAACCTTTAGTTGATTTAGTTTTTTCTGTTTTCTTATCGCCTTAAGTCCTAGCAAGCCAAGCTCGTTTTTCATATCTTTTCCTCTTTTTTATAAAAACCCTCTTGACTTTATTGTAACAAAATGTTACCATTATAAATGTTACAGTTTGTAACATATACGTCTTCGGAACGCTTTTGAATTATGAGGAGAAAAGAAATGAAAAAAATTGTTGGTTTGCTAGTCTTAATTTGCACGCTATCCTTCTGCCTTGTTTCCTGCGACAGCGTAGAGTATAATGAAGCTCTTGAGCTTATTGAAAATGGAGAATATGGC
>JAZRIQ010000032.1:0-53345 GCA_045645405.1 Eubacteriales bacterium | reverse complement strand
AACCACCCTCGAAAAAGTGCGAAAAAGCCTTGTGCTATAAGGGTTTATCCAATGTTAGCGAGAGGGCTAATTTTGAGCAAAAATGTAATTTCAATGTTGAAAATTGCTCGAAAACGCACAATTTTTGTAAAGGCTAAGAGTGCAAAAAAATAGATTTCAAGAGTGCAAAAAAATGAAAATCAAGTTGCACTCTTATCAAAATAGTACCCCCGTTTTTGTGTTTTTTTTGAACTAATGATATTGAAAAGTGATGGATTTCGTGGTATAATATTTCATAGAAAAATAAGAATTTATAGGAGAATAGATATGACAGAACACGAAAAAATGTTGAAAGGTTGGATGATTTACGACCCTTTCACCGAAGGTATGGCGGAAGAAAGAACAAAAGCCCACAAACTTTGCAAACTTTATAATGATACGTTTGAAACAGACGTGGAAGAACGGGAAAAGATTTTGAATGAGTTGTTGCCAAATAAGGGCGAAAATATATATCTGCAAGGTCCGATTTATTTTGATTTTGGCGTAAATACGTTTATCGGAAAAGGCAGTTATGCAAATTTCAATTTTACCGTTTTAGACGAAGGAAAAGTAACTATCGGGGAAAACGTATTTATCGGTCCTAACGTTTCTCTTTTAACAGCCATTCACCCCTTACGTTATCAAGAAAGAAATTCGTTTTATAATCCAACTACTGGAAATGTAACTAATTTAGAATATACAAAACCTATAACCATCGGCAATAATTGTTGGATTGCCGCAAACGTAGTAATTTGCGGTGGCGTAACAATCGGGGACGGTTCGGTAATCGGCGCAGGTTCGGTTGTTACAAAGAACATTCCAGAGAATAGTTTAGCGGTGGGAAATCCGTGCCGAGTTATTCGCGAAATAACAGAAAAAGATGATATACTCAATAAACAGGAAATATAAGCATTAAATAAATTCCAATTTATCGAGGTGTAAGCTATGATAAAAGAACTAATGCACGATCCAATATTCCTTGCTTGTAAATCTGAGGACGCCACAAAAGAAGATATAACAATAGCCAACGATTTGCTTGAAACCTTAATGGCTCACAAGGAAAGTTGTGTAGGAATGGCGGCAAATATGATAGGTGTTCGTAAATGTATAATTGCTGTGCTTGAGACTAAAAACGAAAAAAGACTATTCATTTTTGAATAGTCTTTTTTCATATCTCTAATTATCCATTTGGGATTAAGACCCCGTTAGTTCGAATTAGAGACATTTGGTCGAAGTGCGGAGGTTCGAACTCCGGGCCTCATGGTCCCGAACCATGCGCGCTACCAGCTGCGCTACACCTCGATTTGGTAAAATATTAAGTTTTTTGCAAGTGGTCAAGTCTGTGGTCAAAGTGGAATTTTGCGAAAAATATTAAAGAGGGAAAGTGCGAAAAAGTCAGCCAGTGCAAGGCTTTTTGGAACTTTGAAAAAACTCCATAGCAAGAGTGGCTATTAGGTCCCGAACCATGCGCGCTACACCTCGATAAATATTATTGAATTGTAAGAGTGCAGCTGTCCGCTGCGCTTCCGGTTGTAACTAAAGCTCTGTCGTCGCAAGAGGACTTGCTCGCAATACGAGCTTGGCGTAATTATTTCAGCGTTATGGAGTCGGCGTTTAGAATGTCGTGGGCGCTGATAGTGCTATCGGTGGGGATTATTTTTTTGGCTCCGCATTTTTTGCAATTTACGGATACAAAATCCTCCATTATATCAACTACAATATCACCGTCGTTATTTTCGCAATTACAATAAATCTTACCCTCTTCATAAAGGTCGCTTATCGCAAAGCGAACGATTTCCAACGCTTGAGGGTCAGCTGAATTTACGTCGTTTTCCTTTGCTTTAATTTGCTGAATTGTATATTCTCCCAGCATTTTTGAGATCTGTTCATTTGAAAAATTTATTGCATCGGACACCTTGTCGCTACGTCCTAAAAAGCAAATGTCAATTCCGCAAAGAGAACAGGGGATAATAAAGCTTTCGCTATTAAAAAAAACGTTTTTTGAAATAACGTATTCGTGAGGTCTTGGGCAAGAAACACAAGGAACGGTAAGTCTGAAATTATCCTTGCCTTCCTTTTTTACGGTTAAGAAGCTACCGCCGCAGTCACATTTAAATTTAAAAACGTCACCGCTTACAGAAAAGAAATCCGCAATAATAGTTGGAACGCCTCCGCAGGAAGGACACCTATATGCAAGAGTTGTCTTTTTTGCCTCAATAATCATAAAATACCTCATAATTTGTAAAAAAACAATTCAAATTACTATACAAATATGCTATACTTAAGGTATTATACTACAAACAAAAGCAAATGTCAAGAAAGGAATGAAAAAATGTCAGCTTTATATGATAGAGAAACGGATTGTGTATATATAAGCTCTCAAGAGCTGGTTGAATACGTTTCCCGTGGCGGCGATATTGGGGCAAGGGAAAGTCGCGGCAATAAAAACGGCGGAACGGTTGTGTCACATAAGCTTTGGAATAAAAAGCCGAACATTCTTGACGCCTACTATTTTACTACAATATCAGACGGAACGCAAATTACTGTGTATTCCTACCCCGAATGCGTTCATAAGCTGAATAAGGGTTATTCCATTGATTACATTTATACGGTTGATTATCCTCTTGACGTCCTTGACAACGGACAGCTTGAAATCGCATTAAAGACAGCCGTTTGCACAGGTTATATTGTATGTCAGCGAATGGGTCTTACGGAAATTGAAGCTAACGTTTCATTTTACCGAGAGGGAAAGGATGAGGAGAGATGCTATAAGCAGGTTTTACAGCTTCAGGATTTGAGAGATAATTTTGAGCTTTTAATTGCTCTTTTTTCCCCTTTTGCCAAAATAATCAAAGATAAGGGAAATAAGGTAACAAAGCAACTTGCCGATTTGAAATTTCCGTTCGAAAGCGGAGTAAGAGAAGGTCAAAAGGACTTTATTATCGACACGTTCCGCGCCATAAAGAACCATAAACGGTTGGTTGTTCAAGCGCCTACCGGCACGGGAAAAACTATTGCATCCTTGTATCCGTCCTTGAAATCTGTGGGATGCCAAGATGCTGATAAGATTTTCTATTTTACAGGAAAAACCACCACAGCTATGGTGGCATTAAATGCCATTGATATAATGCGTGACCAAATTCCCGACCTTCGTTCGATTCATATTTCCTCAAAGGATAAGTGCTGTGTGAGCTTTAAGCCGGGGCAAAGGCGAAAATGCGAGCCGAAATATTGCCACAGGACAAAATCATACTATGAAAAAATAAATATTGCCCTTCTGGAGCTGCTCGAAAACTATCGCACGTATACAAAGGATATTATTGACGAAATTGCAAAAAAATACGAGGTTTGCTCTTATGAGCTTTCTTTGGAGTTATCGGAATGGTGTGAGCTTGTGGTTTGCGACTACAATTATCTGTTTGATTTACAGGCATATTTAAGACGGTATTTTGAAATCAAGCCCGAAGCTAACTTCATTTTCCTTTTCGACGAGGCACATAACCTTCCTGATAGAGCAAGGGAAATGTATTCCGTAACTCTACTAAAAAGCGATTTTGAAAAGCTTCAAGGCAAGTATCCCGAAAGTGATGCATACACGCTTGCCTGTCAAGGAATTTTACGGGAATTCGACGTGTATTACGAGCTTGCTATGGCAGAAAAAACGGAAATAAACGACACTCCCTGCGGTTTTTACATTAACTCTCAATTGCCCGATGACTTTGTTTTGCCATATCTTGATTTTATGGAGCAATGTAAGAGCATAATCAGAAAAAACAAAGACGATGACGAGCTTAACGAGCTGTATCTGAACTTAAAAAAGCTCATAAGCGTGTGTGAAATTTACGACAAACGCTTTACGACCTACATAGAGGTTGTGGGCGATGAGATAAAGGTGCGCATTATGTGTCTTGACCCCTCACACTTGCTTGATACGTGTATGAAAAACGGTATTTCTTCAATACTTTTTTCTGCTACACTTACTCCTCTTGAATATTTTTCAGACGTGCTTGGATGTGAAAAATCAAACACGTTGTCCTTAAAATCTCCCTTTGACCCTAAAAAACAATGCTTGATTTGCATTAACAACGTAAGCACAAGATACGATGACAGACAAAAGAGTGCGTCTAACGTTGCCAACATAATAAGAGCCATGATTGCCGGTAAAAGCGGAAATTACATCGTATATTTCCCCTCCTACTCGTATCTTACCGAGGTAATGGATATATTTACGGAAAAATATCCGAATATTCCCATAACTGCGCAAAGTAAAAGTATGTCAGAAAAGGCTAAACGAGATTTTCTTGACAGCTTTGACGCTAAAAAGGAAGGCACGCTGGTGGGCTTTTGCGTAATGGGCGGTAGCTTTTCAGAGGGTATCGACTTGCGCGGAGAAAGACTGATTGGAGCTATGATAGTGGGGGTAGGTTTACCTACAATCAGCACAGAGCTAAATATCGTTAAGGAATATTTTGACAAAACCAGAGAAAACGGTTATGCGTACGCTTATACATACCCCGGAATGAACAAGGTTTTACAGGCGGCGGGACGTGTGATTCGTTCAGATGACGAATACGGCGTTGTGCTTTTGGTTGACGATCGCTTTTCTACCCCGGAGTATAGAATGATTATGCCTGAGTATTGGGGACACATAAAATTTTTGAATAACGCAAGAGATTTACTTGACACAGTTACAAAATTTTGGAAAAAATAGCAAAAAAGTATTGTAAAATATTTTTGTTAGTGCTATACTATTAAATATTTTATTTTACACGTGAGGTAAAAATTATGGAAAGAATTACTGTAAAAGAAATTTTTGCAAGCTCTGATTTATATGCTGATAAGGAAATTACCGTTGCAGGCTGGGCAAGAACTATCCGTGCAAGCAACGCGTTTGGCTTTATTGAGCTTAATGACGGAAGCTATTTTACGAATATACAGGTAGTTTTCGAGGAACAATTCCTTGACAACTATAAGGACATAGCAAAGCAAAACGTAGGTGCAGCGCTTATAGTAACAGGTACTCTCGTTTTGACCCCCGAGGCTAAACAGCCCTTTGAGATCAAAGCAACTAAAATAGAGGTTGAGGGTGCGTCAACTCCTGATTATCCCCTTCAAAAGAAAAGACACTCTCACGAGTTTTTAAGAACTATTGCTCACCTTCGTCCAAGAACGAATCTTTTCAGTGCAGTATTCAGAGTTCGTTCTGTTGCGGCATTCGCTATTCACAAGTTCTTTAACGAAAGAAATTTCGTTTACGTTCACACTCCGATTATTACGGGAAGTGACTGTGAGGGTGCAGGCGAAATGTTCCGTTTAACGACTCTTGATCTTGATAATTTGCCAAGAACAGAGGACGGCAAGATTGATTTTACAAAGGACTTTTTCGGCAAGAGCGTTAACCTTACCGTATCAGGTCAGTTAAGCGCAGAAACCTATGCTATGGCATTTTCTAACGTATATACCTTTGGTCCAACATTCCGTGCAGAGCGTTCAAATACCGCGCGTCATGCAGCAGAGTTCTGGATGATGGAGCCTGAAATTGCATTTGCAGACCTTAAGGACGATATGGCTTTAGCTGAGGATATGATAAAGTACGTTGTTAAATACGTAATGCAAGAATGTCCGAAGGAAATTGAATTTTTCAACAAGTTCGTTGACACTACCTTGCTTGACCGCCTTAATAACTTAATCAGCAACGATTTCGGTCACGTAACCTATACTGAAGCTATTGAAATTCTCGAAAAAAGCGGCAAAAAGTTCGATTATCCTGTTAAATGGGGTATCGACCTTCAAACCGAGCATGAAAGATATATTACCGAGGAGGTGTTCGGCAAGCCTGTATTCGTAACAGACTATCCTGCTGATATTAAAGCCTTCTATATGCGTCTTAACGACGACGGTAAGACGGTTGCAGCTATGGATATGTTGGTTCCGGGCGTTGGAGAGCTTATCGGTGGCTCACAGCGTGAGGAAAGACTTGATTATCTATTAAAGGCTATGGAAAAGTTTAACTTGAACGAAGAGGACTATTGGTGGTATCTGGAGCTTCGTAAGTATGGCGGAACAAAGCACGCAGGCTTCGGTCTTGGCTTCGAAAGACTTATTATGTATATCACAGGCGTGTCTAACATTCGTGACGTTGAGTCATATCCAAGAACAACAGGCAGTGCCGAATTCTAATTTGCCCCGCAAATTAGAATAGTGATCAGTGGTCAGTGATCAGTGGTCAGAATAATTAAATATTAACTAATATCGCTGATGGCTGGCGGCTAACGGCTGGCGGCTACGAGGAACTTTTATGAAAAAATATACAGAACTTACAAAAGAAGAGCTTTTAGCATTACAAGCTGAGCTAAAGGCGAAATATAAAGAATATCAAAGCAAGGATTTAAAGCTGAATATGGCAAGAGGAAAGCCTTGCGTTGAACAGCTTGACTTATCAATGGGAATGATGGACGTTTTATCAAGTGAAGCCGACCTTACCTGTGATGACGGCACAGATTGCCGTAACTATGGCGTTTTAGACGGTATCAAGGAAGCGCAGGAGCTTCTTGCGGATATGATGGAGGTTCCTCATGACCACATTATTATTTACGGTAACTCAAGCCTTAACGTAATGTACGATACAATTGCAAGAGCGATGAGCCACGGTATTATGGGCTCGACTCCTTGGGCAAAGCTTGACAAGGTCAAGTTTCTTTGCCCATCTCCCGGATACGATAGACACTTTGCAATCACACAGTATTTCGGCATAGAAATGATTTCTGTTCCAATGACTCCCGAAGGACCTGATATGGACATGGTTGAAAAGCTCGTTAGCGAGGATGAATCAATCAAGGGTATTTGGTGCGTTCCGAAGTATTCAAATCCACAGGGATATTCATATAGTGACTTAACCGTACGTCGTTTTGCAAGATTAAAGCCTGCGGCAAAGGATTTCAGAATTTTCTGGGATAACGCATACACTATTCACCATTTATACGATGATGAGCAGGATAACTTAGTTGAAATTCTTGCCGAGTGTAAAAGAGCGGGAAACCCTGACCTTGTATACAAGTTCGCATCTACCTCAAAAATCAGCTTCCCCGGCTCAGGTATTGCAGCACTTGCAACCTCAAAGAACAATTTAGAGGAAATCAAGGAGCAATTATCAGTTCAAACAATCGGTCACGATAAGGTAAATCAGCTTCGTCACGTGCGTTTCTTCGGTGATATCCACGGTATGATTGAGCACATGAGAAAGCACGCAGATATTCTTCGTCCTAAATTTGAGGCGGTTTTAGAAATTCTTGAAAGAGAGCTTGGCGGTCTTGGTATAGGTGAGTGGACAAAGCCAAAGGGCGGATATTTTATCTCCTTTGATTCTCTTGACGGATGCGCTAAGGATATAGTTGCAAAATGCAAGAAGGCGGGCGTTATAATGACAGGCGCAGGCGCTACGTATCCTTATGGAAAGGACCCACACGATTCTAATATCAGAATTGCTCCGTCCTACCCACCTCTTTCAGATTTGGTTATTGCAACAGAGCTTTTTGCTTTGTGTGTAAAGCTTTCAAGCGTAAACAAGCTACTTTCCGAAATGAAATAATAAAGAAAAATTCAAGCGAATGCTTGAATTTTTTCTTTTTATGTAGTATATTAAAATGGAAGAAATTATAGGAGGAATTTATGAAAAAGGTTGTTTTACTTGGAGATTCAATTCGCTTATGGGGATACGGCACAAAGGTTCCCGATATGCTTGGCGATGAATATGAGGTTTATCAGCCCGAGGATAATTGCCGATTTGCAAAATATACCTTGCGCGGCTTGTTTGATTGGGGCGAGGGAATAAAAGGCGCAGACGTAATCCATTGGAATAACGGGCTTTGGGATTGCACTGAGATTTTTGACGACGGACTTTTCACAAGCGAGGAGGAGTACGTTGAAAATATGGTTCGTATTGCAAAATTACTTTTGAAGGTTACTCCAAACGTAATTTTTGCTACCACTACGCCTGTATGGGATGAATTTGAGTGGACTCACAATGATAAAATAAAGCGTTTTAATGAAATTATCGTTCCGCGCTTGCAGGAATTGGGCGTGAAAATCAACGACCTTCATTCTGTCGTTGCCGAGGATATTCACGGAAATATCAAGGAATGTGATATGATACATTTAAGCGAAAAGGGTATTGACCTTTGCGCAAAGGCGGTAGTTAAGGCTATTAAACAGTTCGAATAATTTGAAAAAATATTATTACGGTATGGGAGGAGAGCTTATGGAAAAGTTTATTTATATGTTAAAAACCTTTTTTACTCATAAGGATTTGACCGATGACAGTATGCTTGTCGGTACTATGTTTACGCCTTTACATTTTATCTTTTCTGCTTTTGTTTTGACCATTGTAATAGGATTTGCTATATTGCTTTGGAAAAAAGGAAGCGACAAAACCGTCAAAAAAACGTTTATCATTTTGTGGATTATTCTTTTGGTTTGGGAGGCTACAAAAATTTTGTGGGAAACCTTTGCAAGCGGAGAGGTGCGCTTTGAGCTTTTCGGTATGCTGCCTCTTTATCCCTGCAGTATAATTATGTATGCGTTGCCGTTTGCAATTTGGGGAAATGAAATAATGAAAAAATGCGCTTATGGTTATATATGCACGTTAGGCTTGCTTGGCGCAACGGCAAACTTTTTCTATCCTGCAACTATATTGCCAAACTATTCCGCGATTTCATTTGCAGGCTTCCACACGTTTTTCTATCACGGAACAATGATGTTTATAGCTCTTGTAGTGCTTCTTAAAAAATATCATTCATACGAAGCAAAAAATTGGCGCGAGCTTATATATCCGTCCGTGCCTGCTCTTATAGTGTCAATCCCTGCGGTAACAATAGACTATATACTAAAGGTTGATTATATGTGGTTTAGGGGAACTTCAATGTTCTTGCCAAGCATATTCGGCAACACTCCAAAGCCGATAGTAACGCTTATAGTTTATATTCTTTATATAACCGTTTCGGCGCTGTTCTTCTTGCCATCGTTTATAAAAAATAAAATTAACAAATAGCTTTGCTAAAAAACGCAAGTCGAATTTGAAGTGAACCCCATTTAGTTCACAACTACGACATATCATACAGAAAAAGAGCTTGATTTTTATGGTATTGCACTTGTTGAACAGGATGATAGCAATTTATATGAACTACTAAAGGCTTTTAATGATTTGACACAAGATAGAGCTGCTATCGAAAATTTAATTGATGATTGTAATAAACTAGGCTTGGAAGAAATTCATTTAGAATATGTTGTAGAGGACTTAATGTCGGCTTAATAAAACAAAAAACTCGGCTATGTGTGGATAAAACCACAAATAACCGAGTTTTTAAATGCTTATAAAAATAAAAAGACTCAGCGAACCTTAGGTGTTCAACTGAGTCTCTCTTGGCGCAGGATCAGAGATTTGAACTCTGGCGACGCTTTCACGTCCTACGAGATTTCGAGCGGTTGAAGGATTTCGACAAATAAGAAAACATATACGAAGATAGCGGAAAATATTTCCCAAAAAAGCGAGCAATATCAAGCACTTGTAAGATAAAAAAGTCCGAAAATCCCCGTAAATACTGGACCTTTGACACTTTTGCAAAAATGGCAAAAAAACACCCGTTTCGTTAGAATTTCCGTTAGATAAGAAATGGAGCATAAAGCCTTGTCGGTACACGATTTTTGGCAAAATCAAGGGTGTGACATACTTTAGCCACTTCATTCTCCCCAAGGGCGACCCGACCTAATAGCCTTCCTCACCTCAGCCTATGGTAACAAAATCGTCAATAAATCAAAAGCCCACACCAAGCTCATACACGCCTGGAAATGCAAATTCGAACTCAAACAGGGTACGTACTAATGCTCTGCGTGATTCACAAACCAATGGCAATAAGACAATAACCATAGCGAATAGGTATTACCTTATTAACAACTAAAAACATTTCAAAGCCACCTAAAAAGTAGTGGCTTTAGTTTTTGCTTTGACACATAGGTAAGAATTAATATTAAACAAAAGAAACACTTTCCCTATACTCCGAGGGGGATATTCCCACCTCTTTTTTAAAGGTTTTTCTAAAAAAAGCTACATCGTCATATCCGCAAATTATCCCAATCTCTCTAATTATTAAGTTGGTTGTACGTAAAAGTTCCTTTGCGTTATTGATACGTAGTTTAATTATGTATTTGGTGGGAGACATACCCATTTGTTTTTTAAATGCCATATTGTACGCAGTCATACACATGTTCTCCGTGTGTGCAAGGCTAGTGATTTTGATTTGAGTGGCATAATTTTCGTTAATGAATCTGACAGACCTTGAAAGGCTTACTCTTTCCGTTTCGTTTTTCTCAATAGCTCTGCCTATTTCTATAAGAAGCCTATCCAAAAGAGCAGATAAATCGTAAGCTCTATATGAGTCGTTTCTTGCAAAGCCCTCAAAAAGCTTTTGAAACCTTGCGGAAATATTATTAACATCCGCTGTCTTATAAACGTTAGGGAACAGTCCTATTTTATATCGTTCAAGAGAGTTTTTTACATTACTACCTGTAAAATGTACCCACAAAAAGCTGGCACTTGCGGATGTGCATTTGCATTTATACGGTGTGTTTGGCGGGACAATAACAACATTGCCTGGTAATAGTCGTTGCCACTGATCTTGGCGAAGTATGTGCATTTCGTCTGCCAGCACATATATAAGATAATAATCTAATCTACCCTTATCGTTTGAGTTGATATGAGCTTTTCCTGCAATAGTCCGCCCTGCGCAATTTACTAAAAGCGGTAGCTCATTTGAACAGGCGTTGCCAAAAAACACTGTATCGTGTAGGTTTCTTAATCCATCATTTTTTAAATAGTGTGCAAAACTTTTCATATGTCCTCCGTGTCAAATAGTACCCCTGTTTTTGTTAAAATATCTCTTGAATTATTTATATATGTAGTATATCATATGGTTGACGTAATGTCAAATAATATATCAGTAAGGAGAATCACAATGAGAAAATTTTTATCTGCTATGTCAATTCTTGTAATGTTAATAGCTTTGTTTGCAACACAAGTAAGTGCAGCAACTGGGATTGGACAGTACCAATTCGACTTTGCAGTAGAAGAAAACATGAACGTTGCAACCACAACGATAACAAACACAAGTACATGGGCATTTGAATCGACTATCGGTTCTATATCTTCAAATGCGACCTATAGCAACAAGGAAGAATACAAATTTATTTTAACACTGACTACTGATTTATCAGGTGATGCCGGTAACAAAAGAGGATTTATAGGCAATTTTGTTATTCAGTCTAATGGCAATAAAATAGAGAGTGCTAACAACTGGAGAACATCAATTTGGAATATAAAAGATGGTGGAATTCTTGTTTTCGACAATACAATATTAATGGATAAAGATGATGGCATCGCTACCGGAAGTGGTATCATAGTTGAATCGGGTGGTGAACTCCATCTTATAAACGGTTCAAAGGTTGTTGGATTTAACTATGATGTTAATCAAGATAAGCAAGTTTCGTCAACAAGGGCCGCGTCATCCGTTAAGGTTTTAAATGGTGGCGTGTTATATCTTGACTCCAAAGCAAAGCAAGAGCCTATTTATTGTGAGGCTGGAGCTGTAATTAATTTAGTAAGCTCTGCAAGCAACATACAATGGAAAATCAACGGTGAGCAGTTTAACGGTACAACGTATACAGCAGCAACAGACGGCTTTGTAACCATTGATTTTGAAGTTGCGTGCACAAACCATGATTATGTATTATCATCTCAAAAACCGAACGATTGCAAAAATGATGGTGTTAATACATATCTTTGCTCAATTTGCGTTAATGAAAAAACAGAGGTTGTTCCAGCCGATCCAAATGCACACGTTTGGGCTGATGGTATATGCTCTGTATGCTCCACAGAATGTGAACACAGTTGGAGTGAATGGACATTGACAGGACCGTCGGGATATGCGGAAAATCAGTGGAAGAACTATTCCGGTCATATTCAAAAAAACTGTGTAATATGTCAAAAGCAAATTGATGTTGAAATTCCTGAGCTTCAATTAGGACTTCTTGCAGAAAAAAATATTCTTATGTCTGGCGACTCTATAATTTCTGGATACAGCACCAACATTATAACCAACTTTACTGGTGCGACAGTTACTAAGGTTGGAGTTTCAAGTGCTACCGTATCAACAGGCGAAGGTGAAAACAGACTTATCAATCAGTTGATTAAGGATAGACTAAATAACCCAAATGCAGAATATGATGTTGTTTTCTTATTCGGTGGCATAAATGATGCAAGATGTGAAACACCAATAGGTCAGCTTTCAACAGACGGAACATACGATATTGATACATTTATTGGAGCTCTCGAGGAACTCATTGAATATGCAAAAAGAGAATATCCAAACTCTGAAATTGCATATCTTATCCCATATAAAACAACATATGCGGAGGAAAAATATGGCGGTCTTATAGACCATCGTGATGATTACACCAATGCCATTATTGCAGTGTGTGAAAAATGGGATGTTCCATACCTTGATATGTACAATAGCGATATGATATCAGGTGTTTTGAATGGCACACGTAAAATAACAACAACTGATATATCTGTGGGTTATAATAACTTAGCACATTTTGACGGATTACACCTTAATTATAGCGGATATTACTATATGTCAGTATTTGTTTCTCAAATGGCGGAAAAGCTTATTCTTGGCGAGTATCAATATGAGGTTGTAGCTGAAAAAATTGATGCAACATGTGGAGAGGACGGCAGAGTTCTTAAATACAATTTTGAAACCGGTACATTAGATCTTCATATAATCAATGCTACAAATCAGCATATCTATACAGATGATTTCAATTGTGAAACTGAGCTTATATGCAATACTTGTAAAAATGTTCTTGTATCAGCAAAAAATCATAATATTAGCGTAAATATTGTTTATGAAAACGGTTATGATAAGATGGGTTCAAAGACAACGTGTTGTACCGATGAAAATTGCATGTACAAAGAAATGAATGAAGCAAGTGCTTTGTTTATTTGTCTTGGCTATTCAGCTCCCGAGGATGGCAGAAATGGAATTGCTATAGGATATACAGTAAACATTGAAGCTATTAAGGAATATGAAACTATAACAGGTAAAACCTTAAAATACGGTGTATTTGCAGTAGCTCAAAGTAAGCTTGGAACTAACGATATATTTGCAAATGATGGAACAGCGGCAGACGGTGTAATCAATGCCGAAATAACTAATTATAGCTTTACAACATTTGAGATTATAATAGTTGGCTTTACAGATGAATACAAAGACCAAAAGCTTGCTATGGGAGCTTATGTAACAGTAACAGATGGCGAAACTACCGAATATTCTTATATACAATACGGCACACCATCAGAAAATGAAAAATATTGTTTCATAACATATAATGACATCGTGCCTGCAAAAGAAGAGGTAACACAATGAAATATATAGCACCAAAATATGAAATGGCTCTTATAGAAACAGAAGATATTTTAACTGCTTCCTCTGAAAAATATGAGATTGAGAAAAATGATGACGGAAGCGGAAACATCATAATGGATGCACTCAACATATTTAGATAATTAACAGAAAAGCTGTATGGAGAAATCTATATAGCTTTTTTAAATATTTTTTAAAATAGTGTGAGGTTTTCGTTTTTGTATCGTGTAATAGGTGAATAAGGATTTAAGGAGGGAGGTTTATTGTGGATATTGGTAGTGTAAATTATAAGCGATTTCTAAACGGCGACAATGCTGGATTAGAAGAAATTATAAGGACTTATAGAGATGGGCTAATTTTTTATTTATACAGTATTGTAGGTTCTTTGTCACAGGCAGAAGAAATAGCAGAGGACACCTTTGTATTACTTTGTGTTAAGAAACCAAAGGATAATCAAAAAAGTTCATTCAAAACGTGGTTATATACAATAGGGCGAAATTTAGCAATAGATGCATTGCGACGTAATTCAAGGCATGCAACTGTTCCGTTGGATATCTGTAATAATATTGAAAATGAAGAAGAAACTCTTGAAGAGATGTATCTTCGTAACAGCAAAAAACAGCTTTTACATAAAGCGTTAGAGAAATTAAAGCCTGAATATAGGCAAACTTTGTGGCTTATTTATTTTGAAGAGCTTTCTTATAAAGAGGTTGCCCAAATTATACACAAAAATATCCATGCTACTGAAATGCTTGTAAGTCGAGCAAGACAAGCATTAAAATTAGAATTAAATAAGGAAGGGATTATAAATGAAGACTATTGAACAAACTATTCAAAATGTATTTGAGCGTGCAAGTAACGAAAATCAAAGAAAAGCACAGCGTAACAAAATTATTAAAACGGCTATATCCTGCTTATGTATTGCATTAATGATATGTGTTGGATGCATAGGCTTGATAGGAAACAATCCAGAATCTGACGACTATTACATTTTAATTGATGTAAATCCAAGCATTGAAATAACCGTAAATAACGATGACGTCGTTAAAGCGGTAGAAGCTCTTAATGATGACGGAGAAAAGATAATTAAGGATTTAGAGCTTAAGGATAAGCCTGCCGAGGAAGCAGTAAAAGAAATAACAGCTTCTATGATTGACCAAGGTTATATTAGCGAGGAAGCAAATTCCGTTTTAGTTTCCATCGAGGGATTAAACGAGGATAGAGACCAAGAGATAAAAGCAGAGTTAGTGGATAGCATATCCGAAACCTTTGAAAAGAATAATCTTGAAAGCTCTATTATAGTGCAATCAATTCCATCAGAAGATAGCGAAATTGAAAAGCTATCAGAGGAATACGGAATATCAGCGGGTAAGGCTCAGCTAATCAATCAAATTTTAAATCAAAACAAATTTCTTACATTTGAAGAGCTTTCCGTAATGAATATCCACGAATTAAATTTATTAAAGGTGTCATATTATATTGATATGGACAATACCCTTGAGGTTGGTACACCTCAAGAAATTGCATATATAGGAAGCACAAGAGCAACTGAAATTGCATTCCTTGATGCAAATGTGACAAGTGATAGTGTTAATGCTCAATTAGAATGCAGAGAGGGTATGATGCTTTACTTGGTAGAATTTGAAACAGAAGAAAATAAGTACCGTTATCGCATTAATGCTGTTACAGGTGAAATCATTTCAAATGAAAAAATAGATTTTGCCAACGAATCATTTATGGAAACTGACCGTCCACTTGACGTTGTAGGTGAAAACGCTGCATTAAACGCAGCATTAGAGCGTGCAAATATGCAAAATAGCACACTGATCCGTTGCAAATATGACCGTGACTGGGTAGACGGCACAGTTATATACAATATTTACTTTACTGATGGACTTTACTCAGGAAAATACGTTGTAAATGCAGTAACAGGTGAAATTTTACAATACAGCAACACACAAGAGTATCACGACCGTCGTATAACCGACAGTGTTATCGGTGAAGCTATGGCAAAGCAAATAGCACTTAACGAAGACGGTTTAATAGACGGTAACGTTAGTAAATACGAAATGACCTTAAATGTTGAAGAAGATACACTTGTATATAATCTTTTCTATCTTTGTAACGGAACAAAATATACAGTAAAAATTGATGCTGCTGAAGGCACAATCTTACAATATGAAAAAGTAGTATTAAAGGACATAGGTGCACCTTCACAAGAAGACGGAAGTCACATCTCAGAAGAGGGTTAAGAAAAAATATGAGATTGAGAAAAATGATGACGGAAGCGGAAACATAATAATGAACGCATTTGACCTGTTCAGATAAATAACGCAAAAGCTGTATAGAGAAATCTATATGGCTTTTTCTTTTTGCAAAAAGACTTCAAAAAATGACTTTTGACAGTTAGGTGTGTGTAAAAATAAAAACTAGGCGGGTGCAAAATGCACTCGTTTTTTGCGTCGCAGTAATCAAAGAAAAGGCGAGCCTCATCATACGCAAAAAATAAAGGGACACAAAATGTGTCCCTTTTTGGCGCAGGATTTGGGATTTGAACCCAAGCAACACTTTCATGTCCTACGAGATTTCGAGTCACGCCTCTTCAACCACTTGAGTAATCCTGCAAAATTGTTAGATAAGTATAGCATAAAAATATTAAGTTTTCAATAGTTAGGTTGAAAAAATTTTTGAATTGTGATAAAATGTAATTGTTTTCTAAGCTTTGAAAAGGAGGGCGAAAAATGGATAATGCAAGGGTTAAATATGCAAAAATGACAGAAATGCCAATTCCAAGGTTGGTAATTTCTCTTGGAATACCCACCACTATAAGTATGCTTATTACAAATATATACAATATGGCAGATTCATTTTTTGTTAGCCAGATTTCTCAAAGCGCCGGAGGAGCAACCAGCGTTGTGTTCGGTATTATGACCATTTTACAGGCGTTTGGCTTTATGTTCGGACACGGAGCAGGCAGCCATATCAGTAGGCTTTTAGGCGGTCAGGACTCTAAAAACGCAAGCAAATATGCATCTACCGGCTTCTTTTATTCGCTATTGTGTGGGGTTCTTATTTTGATAGGCGGCTTGATTTTTTTAGAGCCTCTTATGATGCTTTTAGGAAGCACGGATACTATTTTGCCTTATGCGAAATCTTATGGATTTTGGATTTTAATTGCCGCACCGGCAATGTGCGCAAGCTGCGTTTTGAATAACATTTTGCGATACGAGGGAATGGCAACTCTTGCTATGGTAGGACTTACGACAGGTGGAATTTTGAATATTATCCTTGACCCTGTGTTCATTTTTGCTCTTGATATGGGTATTGGTGGGGCAGGCTTGGCAACTGCACTTTCTCAACACATTTCGTTTTTAATTTTGCTGTATATGTTTTTATCACAGCGCACGCAAAGCAAGTTGTCTGTAAAATACGTTGATAGAAATTTTGGCACCATTGGTAAAATATTAAAAGACGGATTACCCAGCTTTGCAAGACAGGGACTTAACAGCGTATCAACGGTGGTTTTAAACGCTCAAGCTAAGGCATTTGGGGATACTGCAATTGCCGCAATGGGATACGTTGCAAAAACCTCGGGACTTATTTTCAGCGTAGGACTTGGAATAGGTCAGGGCTTCCAGCCTGTGGTTGGATTTAATTACGGCGCAAAAAAATACTCAAGAGTAAAGAAATCAGCTATCTTTACCTTCTTTTTCAGCACCGCGTTTATAGGAGCTATCTCTATTGCTTGCTATATTTTCGCTCCCGAAATTATGTATCTTTTCGGTAGTGACAGCGAGGTGGTAAGAATAGGCGGCACCGCACTTAAAATGATGTGCGCAAGTATGTTGATTTTCCCTGTTTCCGTAGTTGCTACAATGATGTTCCAATCAATAGGCAAGAGTATTTCCGCCTTGATTTTATCTTGCTTGCAAAACGGACTTTTGCTTATTCCCTTATACTATATTTTGCCGGTATACGTTGACCTTCTGGGCATACAAGTAGCAAGGCCGTTGGCTTACGTTTTATCTGCGTTTATTTCCGCGCCTATGTTGATTGTGTTTTTGCGCAGGCTCCCAAGGGATGATACGTAGTGTATTTTGTAAAAAAGAACGCCGTTTAGTGCTTTTCGTTAAAGAAAAACACAAAAGGCGTTCTTTTTATATGTCCCACCGAGCCGTGTAAAGCAATTATTTGAACCCTGCCCTAAGCAAGGTGGCGCTCTCATAGCGTATTCATAGCTTCCAACGTCCGTCTTACCAAGTCCGACAAAATGTCCATTAAGAGAGGAAAAACGGGAGGCCTGCTATCCAACGCAGGATATTGAGCTCCTTTTGAAATTTGTAGGTCGAATACATCGCCTTATCACGCACTAAGCAGGATTTGAAAATCAAATCTGCTTGACATTAAACAGTATATGCAGAAAATTAAAAATAATTCAATTATTTTTGATCGTGGTCAATAACGTTTATTCTTTTATCAAAAATCTCGCAAGCCTTTTCAAGCTCCTTGCCGTCAACGGGCTGATATATGTCTTCCTTTTTGCCGCTTTGAACCTTTTTCAGAACGTAATATTCAGTAGGCGCAATAGCAACGTAGGTAGAGCCGTCGATTACACATTCGTCGATAACCTCGTATGTGGTTTGAGAGCCATCGTCCTCGGTAAAGGTGAGAAAATTTTTATTTTTATCCATTACGTACACCTCGTTTACATACTTATTTTATCATAATTAGCAGAGCTTGTCAAGGAGTAGCTTAGCAGTTTAGAAGCTACTGCTCGATTTTGTTTTCGCCAAATTGTCGTACAACAACAATTTGTTTAGTTGCGTAGGCTCTTTCCACAAGCTCGTCAAAATTAAGCTTTTGTTGCTCTGCAAGCACCATTTCAAGCTCCGGACGAGTTTTAGGATGCTTTGGTGTAAATACGGTGCAGCAATCCTCGTAAGGTAAAATTGAGGTATCAAACGTACCGATTTTTCTTGAAATTTCAATAATTTCACCCTTGTCCATACCGATGAGCGGACGGTAAATCGGAATGTCTGCCATTTCGTTTACAACGTGAATTGCTTTCATTGTTTGTGAAGCAACTTGACCAAGGCTTTCACCCGTAATAATTGCCTCGCAGTGAAGCTCCTTTGCAAGCTTTAATGAAAGTGCCATCATATAACGGCGAAGAAGAAGAGTGAAATAATCCTCGTCGCAGTTGTCGCGAAGCAATTCTTGAATTTCAGTAAGGGAGATTACGTGAACTCTTACTCGCATAGTGTAATCACAAAGAATTTTTGCAAGCTCCAAAACCTTTTCCTTTGCTCTTTCAGAGGTGTATGGGAAGCTTTCAAAGTGAACGCATTCCAGGGAAACACCGCGCTTTGCCATCATAAATCCTGCAACGGGTGAGTCAATTCCGCCGGAAAGCAGAAGCAAACCGTGACCGCTTGTTCCGTAAGGAATACCGCCTGCGCCCTTTTCCTGTCCTGCATGAATAAACGCTTCATGCTCACGGATTTCAACTCGAACAGTAACGTCGGGATTTTTAACGTCAACCTTAATTCCGCGAACGCAGGAGAGTATAGCACCGCCCACCTCGTTTGAAATTTCGGGAGAGGTCATTGGAAAACGCTTGTCAGACCTTTTAGATTCCACCTTGAAGGTTTTGTGTCCCTTTAATTTGTCGGGAACGTATTCCTTAACTGCATTTAAGATTGTGTCTAAGTTTTTTTCGCAAGCAAGCGCCTTTGAAACGCCCACAAAGCCGAAAACGTGCTTCGCTTGCCAAAACATATCGTCAATTCTTTCGATAGCTTCCTCGTCAAGAGGCTCAACGTAAACTGTGCTTTGGGAATAGTAAATCTTGTAATTACCGATACGTTTCGCTCTTAATCTTAACTGCTTAAGCATTTTAGCTTCAAAATCTGCGCGGTTAGCTCCCTTTAAGATAACCTCGCCGTATTTACATAAAATTACCTCTTTTTTTGTACTCATCTTATATGTCCGTCACCCTTTATGATATATTTTTCCGTAGTCAAAGCACTAAGCCCCATAGGACCTCTTACGTGAAGCTTTTGAGTTGAAATTCCGATTTCTGCGCCAAGACCGAATTCACCGCCATCGGTAAATCTTGTTGAAGCGTTTACGTAAAGCGCACAGGAATCAATATTTTTTACAAAATAATCTGCGTTTCTTGAATTTTCGGTAATAATCGCCTCGCTGTGTCCCGTTGAATATTTTCTTATATGGTCAACCGCCTCATAAACGTTGCTTACAACCTTGCAGCTGATTATATAATCGTCATACTCCGTGTCGTAGTCTTCGTCTGTCGCTTTAGAGATTTTCGGTAAAATTTCACAGCACTTGTCACAACCGCGAAATTCAAGAGAATACTGTCTTGTTTCCTCATAAAAACGTAATAAAAATTCCTCGGCTACCGATTCGTGAACTAAAATCGTTTCAATAGCGTTGCAAACTGATGGGCGAGAGCATTTTGCGTTTTTTGCAACGGAAAGCGCCATTTCAATTTGCGCACTCTCATCTACGTATAAATGGCAATTGCCTGCACCTGTTTCTATAACGGGAACAGAGGAGCTTTCAACTACGCTTTTTATAAGTCCCTTGCCTCCGCGTGGAATCAAAACGTCAATGCAGCCGCGCATTTGCATCAAGAGAGTTGCACTTTGGCGAGTTGTATCCTCAATAAGTGTTACCAAATTTTCGTCGTATCCGCATTCTGAAATAGCTTCTCTTATAACCTTGACAATAGCTTTGTTTGAGTTGATAGCCTCCTTGCCTCCGCGCAAAATTACTGCGTTACCGCTTTTTATACAGAGAGAAGCGGCATCGGGAGTTACGTTAGGTCTTGCCTCGTAAATCATAGCAACAACGCCTAAAGGAACGCGAACGGCTTGAATTTCCAATCCGTTGGGACGGGTGAAAAGCGCACCTGTTCCGATAGGGTCGCCAAGACCTGCCACAAAACCAATAGCATCGCTTATAGCAAAAACTCTGTCCTTGTTCAGCATTAAGCGGTCAAGCATAGCGTCCTTGACTCCGTTTTCCGCTGCTTTTTCAAGGTCAATTTTATTAGCTTCAATAATTTCCTCGAAGGAAAGGCGAATTTTTTCTGCCATAGCGTTAAGAATTTTATTTCTATCCTTGCCACTTGCGTTAGCTAAAGACAAGGAAGCGCTTCTTGCATTTTTGCAAGCGTTAAAAATTACGTCGTAAAGTTCCATAAAAAACTCCTATTTTTTTCGTGCAAAGTACGTTCCAATGTGCTTACCGTCTAAAATGTCGTATAGCTTGAAAGGGTCCTCGCCGTTTATAATAAGCATAGGAATACCGTTTGAGGTTGCAATTTCTGCCGCGTTGATTTTTGTAATCATTCCGCCTGTGCCTCTTGAAGTGCCTGCACCGCCTGCGTAGGATTTAATTTCGTCGTTAATTTCTTCAACCCTGTCAATAAGCTGTGCATCTGTATGCTTTCTTGGGTCTTTATTGTAAAGACCGTTAATGTCGCTTAGATTTATGATGATGTCGGCACCGCAGGCGATACCAACGTAGGCGGAAAGTGTATCGTTACCGCCAAATTTGATACCGTCACAGGATACGGAGTCATTTTCGTTTACAATAGGAATACAGCCCATTTTGATAAGAGTGTGGAAGGTATTTCTTACAAGCTCAAGCCGGTGGGCGTCGTCAACGACGTCCTTTGTCATAAGAATTTGAGCAACGGTATGACCGTACATGGAAAAGAAATTCTCATACATTTTCATAAGCTGGCTCTGACCGACTGCAGCGCATGCCTGCTTTTCCTCTAAAGTGGACGGGTATTCGTTAAGCGCAAGCTTATTATATCCTGCAGAAACTGCACCGGAGCTTACGATAACGACCTCGTGACCTGCATTTTTAAAGTCTGCAACGGTGCGAACAAACGCTTCTATGCGTCTGTAGTTAAGAGAGCCGTTTTGATATGTCAAGGTAGAAGTACCTACTTTAATAACTATTCTTTTACAATTTTTGATAACATCCATAAAAAAACCTCAAAAAAACTTGAATATGCCGCACAAATATTGTATAATATCTATGTATGTGTACTATTATATAACTAAAATACTGAAATTTCAAGTAGTATGAAAGGAAAATAACCAAAAATCATTATGAAAGAAAAGATTTATGTTGAAATTGCAGGAATAAGATTAGGTATTATAACCGAGGAAGGCGCGACCTACGTACAGGAAATTGCCGGTGGGGTTGAAAATGATATAAAGGCTATGATCAAATCACAGAAAAATTGCTCTCTTGTGGAGGCTTCCTTGTTTTCATCAATGAGCTATTACAGTAGAGCCATTGAGGGCGAAAAAAAGGTAAAAAATCTTGAAACTCAAATAGCCCTTTATCAAACCAACGTAAACAGATTAAAAAAGGAAAACGAGGAGCTTAGAGCTAAGCTTTTGAATAATGAAAAATAATAATTTGCCGGAAATTTTAGCTCCATGCGGAGATATGGACGCATTGAAAAGCGCTATTGCCGGCGGAGCAGATGCGGTGTATCTTGGCCTTGATTTGTTTAATGCAAGAATCAGAGCGAAAAATTTCACCTTTGATAACATAGACGAGGCGGTAATTTTGGCACACGCTCACGGAGTTAAGGTTTTTGTTACGTTGAATATCGCAATTTACGATAAGGAAATACAAAACGCTCTTGATTACGTGGATAAGCTGTGGCAAGCGGGAGTTGACGCTCTTATTGTTTCAGACCTTGGTATGATGTCCTTAATTAAGGAGTTTTATCCCGATTTTGAAATTCACGGAAGCACTCAGGCAACCGCTCACAACCTTGACGGCGTGAATTTCCTTTACGAAAAAATGGGAAACAAGCAGGTTGTGCTTGCAAGAGAGCTTTCAAAGGGCGAAATCGAGTATATATCTAAAAATACCAAAGCGAGAACGGAAATTTTCGTTCATGGCGCCCACTGTATGTCCGTGTCGGGTCAATGCTTAATGAGCCACGCTATGGGTGGACGGAGCGGAAATCGCGGCGAGTGTGCCCAGCCGTGCCGTTTACCTTACAAAATTTGTCAGAAAAGCTCTTATCCGTTAAGCCTTAAGGATATGTCCTTGAACGGCCATATAGATGAGATTACAAATATGGGAGTTGCCACCCTTAAAATTGAGGGTAGAATGAAAAGCAGCGATTACGTTGGCGGCACTGTGTCTATATGGCGTAGGTTGATTGACGAAAAAAGAAATGCAAGCGCAAAGGAAAAAGCAACACTTGAGGCGCTTTTTTCACGCCAAGGCTTTACGGACGGGTATTTTACCGGCAACGTAAGCTCTAAAATGCTTGGTGTGCGAACTGATGAAAATAAAGAGGCTTCAAAAGAAGTACAGACGCACAAAAACGAATTAAAGAGGGTAAAAATAGATATGCTTGCTCGCTTTGTTTTAGGCGAAAAAGCAGAATTAAGCGTGCGCTGTGGCTGTAAAACCGTTACAGCTTACGGTGAAACAGTCGAGTCGGCTATAAATGCACCGATTAGTAAGGAGGATATATCAAGGAGTCTTACAAAATTGGGCAATACGCCTTATGAGGCAGATACGGTTGAAATTGAGAAAAGTGACAATATAATGGTGCGAGTTTCCGCCTTGAACGCATTAAGAAGGCGTGCGATTGAGCTTCTTTCGTATAATGGCAGAGAGGAATTGCCGCATACATACATTCCGCAAAAAGCGACACAGGATAAGACAAAATCTCGTTCTGCGGTTTTTTCTTCTGCGGAGCAGATACCTGAAAACCACGGTTATTTTGATATTATATTCGTGTATGCGGACAGATACGTAAAGGATAAACGCATAAACGGAATTTGCTTGCCACCCGTAATTTTGGACAGCGAGGCAGATGAAATATACAAAATACTCAAAAATGCAAAAGAGGACGGCGTAAAGTACGCTTTGGTAAGCAATATAGGTCAAATCGAGAGGGTGAAAGAGTTTGGATTTGAGATGATTTTCGATTTCCGCTTTAACGTATTTAACGCACCCTGTGTAAACGTTTTACACAAAAACGGTGCAAGCAGCGTTATTTTATCACCGGAGCTTACGTTGCCGCAAATAAACGACCTTAAAGGAAACCGCATAATTGCTTACGGAAAAATTCCCGTAATGACAACTCATAAATGTATTTTGAAGGATACAGTGGGATGTGAAAAATGCAAGGGGTATATTCAAGACCGTCAAAATACAAGCTTTTTCGTTGAAGGAATATACGGTCACAGAAATGTAATTTACAACAGCGTGCCGATATATATGGCGGACAGGCTTGATAAAATCAATGACTTTTCACACCATTTTATTTTTACAAACGAAACGAAAAAGGAATGCTTTGACGTTATTGAGGCGTATAAAGGAAAAAAAGAGCCGAAGGGAAGCGTTAAGCGAATCAAATGATGAAAAACAAACTGATACTTGCTTCAAAATCTCCAAGACGTAAGGAAATTTTGTCTATGGTGACTAAGGAGTTCGAAATAAGAGTAAGCGATGCGGACGAAACTGTTGATAAGGACGAAAATCCTTTCGAGGTTCCAAAACTGTTGGCTGTAAAAAAAGCCGAGAGCGTATCGTTTAACGATGGCGAGCTGATAATAGGCTGCGATACTGTCGTAATTTCTCCCGACGGTGAAATTATGGGAAAGCCAAGTGATGACAGTGACGCTGTACGTATGCTTAAAAAGCTATCGGGTACTACCCATTTTGTAGTAAGCGGTATTGCTGTAAGGAATGACGAAATTGTAGTCAGCGACAGCGTAATTACAAGGGTTACCATGAGAGAGCTTGACGAGAGCGAAATTTTATCCTACGTAAACCGTTTTCATCCTACCGACAAGGCAGGTGCTTACGGAATTCAGGAAATGGCAGGAGCGTTCGTTGAGGGAATAGAAGGAGACTTCTATAACGTTGTAGGTCTGCCCCTGTGTCGTTTATGTGAGATTTTGCGAGACGAATTTGACGTTGATTTGTTGACTTGAAAACGAAGACTATTATGACTAAAAAAGAAAAAAGAGAAAGAATTGCTTTGATTGTAGAGGAGTTGAAAAAGCTCTATCCCGAGGCTTTATGCTCTTTAAATTATGACGGTGAGGGCTGGAAGCTGCTTGTAATGGGCAGATTAAGCGCACAATGTACCGATGAAAGAGTAAATATTGTTTGCAAGGAGCTTTTTAAGGAGTTTCCAACCGCAAAGGCGCTTGCTGACGGCGAGCTTGAAAAAATCGAGCGGATAATAAAATCCTGCGGTCTTTACAAAATGAAAGCGAAAAACATAAAAAGCGAATGCCAAAGGCTTGTATATGAGTGTGGCGGCGTAATCCCAAACACGATGGAGGAGCTTTTGAAATTCGACGGTGTCGGAAGAAAGATTGCCAATCTTATTTTAGGCGACCTTTACGGTATGCCTGCCATAGTTGCCGATACACATTGTATGCGTATTTGCGGCAGACTTGGTATGTATAAGGACGGTCAAAAGGATCCTTTGAAAACGGAAAAAATAATGAGCGAGCTGATAGAGCCAAGTGAGCAAAGTGATTTTTGCCACCGAATGGTGCTTTTTGGCAGAGAATACTGCTCTGCAAAAACGCCAAAATGCGACACTTGCCCCATTAAAACACTTTGTGAAAAGGGAAATAAGGAATGATAGAAATAATTAAACTGCCGATAGAACGGTATAGCGAGGCATGCGAGCTTATTTGGAGGGTTTTCCAAATTTACGAGGTACCGGATTTTCCGCCCGAGGGAGTAATCGAATACAAACGAATTCTTGATGAAACTGAAAAAACGAAAAATATCGTTTTTTACGGAGCCTTGGAAAACGGCGAGCTGATAGGCGTTCTCGGAATGAGGGAAAATAATCATATCGGCTATTTTTACGTAAGCGAGAAGCACCACCGACGTGGAATCGGTAAAATGCTTTTTGAAAAAATAAAAAACAACTATAACGGTGATATAACGGTCAACGCCTGTCCCTATGGTGTGCCTGTATATAAAAAATTGGGCTTTGAAGTAACTGACATACAAAAGAACAAAAACGGGGTTATTTACACCCCAATGAAATTCAACGGCTAAAGAAGAACAAAGGAGAACAAAATGAAAAAAATTATTTTTGCTTTTACCTTGCTGCTTCTTATCGTATGCCTGCTGGCAGGCTGTGGCGGAGGAACGGACGATAAGTCAAACGATACGTCAAGCGATACAAGTGGTACGGATACAAGTACGGAACCCTCATGGGAGGGAGACACTCCCGAGGATGACAACTGTGAGCATTCCTTCAGCGAATGGGTGGTTGTAAGAGAAGCGGATTGTACTCAAAAGGGAATGAGAACGAGAGATTGCAGTCTTTGCGGAACTAAAAAGCTGGAATACATGGAGCCTAAAGGACACTCTGTGGTCGTTTTGGAAGCAGTACAGGGAAACTGCAAGGAACAGGACGGCTATACAAGAGGTGAATATTGCAGCGTTTGTAATGAAACGCTGATAGAGCAGGTAAGAATTCCAAAAGAAGAGCTTCACAATTTAGATATGCTTGTGGGAGTAAGCAAGGAACCTACTCTAACATCAAGCGGTAAGGCAACTTTCAGATGCTCTGTTTGTCAAGAGAAGAAAGAGGAAATTTTGCCAAAGCTTACGTCTGTTGCGCTCGGTAAGGACGATATTTACGATATTACCACAGACGAATACAATCCTGCCATAGACAATATATGGAAGGTAGTTGACGGAAATAAGGAGTCTGCGGGCTTATACGCTGCAGGAGCTGACTGGTTTGGTAACGTGGGAGATACTCTTTTAATCACGTTGGAGCAAGAGGTTGTCTTAACGGATATGTATTTATACGTATATGGTAACTACACTACCGCAACTGTGACTATTAAGAATGCTTTGGGCAAAACTGTAAAGAGCGGAAAAATAACGGCAGACGGCAATAAAACACTAAAAATAATAGCTGTTGAAGGCGGAAGTGTTGAAGCATATACAATTGAAATTGCCATAACCGCATTGAAATGGGAAAGCGCATACACCTTTAAGGTTGCAGAGATAGAGATGAAGGCGGCAAAGCCTGATACGAGATTACCTCACGACCACGTGTACAGAGAATACGTAAAGGAAACCGTTAAGGCAACGTGTAAAGCGCATGGTAAGGCTGAATATGCGTGCTACTGCGGAAGAATTAAGGAACAGCAAACACCGTATGCTGACCACAGCTACACAGTTTTAACGTCCTCAAAGCCTGTAACCTGTACGGAAAACGGTAAGGACGTTTATAAGTGCGAAACCTGTACATCAAGTATTGAAAAGAAAATTTTGGCAAAGGGACATATTTATGCCAAGCTGGTAGAATACATAAGTATGCCGACAAACGCCAAGCACGGAAAGGCTACCTTTATGTGCGTCGGATGTAACGAAACGGAAGACAAGACACTTGTAGCGCTTCCTCTCGGTGAGGTTGAGCATTTGAGAGTTACGGAAATAGGAAACAATTCTGTGACCCTTAAGTTTAACGTTTACGGCGAGGCTGGAAATTTTGAGGTTCGTTACAGCACCTCTGAAATCACAAGCGAGAATTTTGAAAGCGCCGGCGAGGCTGATGCAGCAGTAAGAGGCGAAAAGGAATATACGGTAACAATAAACGGTATAAGCGCGGGCTTGAATAACGGCTACTACGTTGCTATAAGACCGTATATTGGTGAAAACTACGGTGACGTTGTATCTATAAGAGTTGGCGGTAATAAGTTGATTCCTATTGATTATCATTCCGGCAACGTATATCACGGTGAGCTTCTTTCATCCTTTGCTGAATTGTTTGATGAGCAGAAATATGAAAGAACAAAAACTCCTACCTCTGTTCTTAAGAGAATCATTACCGATTCAAACGATGACGTTCTTTTCAATATGGACCTTCGTCCAATAGTTGATCTTGAATATATGCATTACGTAAGCAGCGTATATATCCATAACAACAGCTCAAACTCTACTGTTACCGTAAGATGGAGTGATACTCCGATTGATGCTTATGCAACGGATGCGGCATGGGATGGAGCTTATACCTATACGTCAAAGGTAGGCTGGAAAGAAATAAAGGTCAATGCAAACGCAAGATATATTCAAGTTGTATTCCGTGACGGAAAGGCTCCTTCTGAAATACTTGTTTACGGTTATCAGAGCGGAGACGGCGACGCGATTGCAACGGAAATAGGCTCATTACCTACAATGGGTGAAATGATGGGTATGTGCGGTTTCGTAGCAGGAGGTGGTGGAAATACCCCAATTGATTCCGTAATTTGCACAACTGTTTTAAGAGAATACCACAATATAGGTTGGACGTATACTGCGGACGTTTATCCGATGAAGGCGTCAAACTTTAACACGTGGATGGGTAATTTCGAGTCACAGTACAGAAGCTATACCGCTGCCGGCATAAACGTAATTCCTTGTATCCAATGGGATTTGGTAAACTATACTCTCTCTTATGAGGTTGATGAAAACAATCTTCCTAAAAAATCAAACGGAAGCTATATTAAGAGTGATTTCTACGGTAAGATGAATCCTCATAGCTACTTCTTGTATGCTGACAATATGTTTGCCTTTGCGGCTCGCTTTGGAACAAACGATGCAATCTCAAGCGTATTGGCTGCCCATTGTATGGGTGCAACATCATCAGGAGCAGGAACAATAAAATGGATTGAAATGGGAAATGAGCCTGAGGGCGCATGGAACGGTATTCATAATTATTATTCCGCATATCAGTTGGCGGCTCTTACGTCTGCCGCTTACGACGGACATTGCAGAACAATGACCTCTACCGTTATAGATAAGGGCTATCACCTTGGTATTAAAAACGGCGACCCGAATATGAAGGCGGCAATGGCGGGTGTTTCTGCGGTAAGTAACGAATATATAACAGCACTTTGCTATTGGATGAAGGCAAACAGACCTGACGGTAAGGTGGCACTTGACGCGTTTAACGTTCACTGCTATATGACTAAGGAAATTACACTACCTAACGGCGGAACAACTTACGTTGGTATTTCTCCGGAGGAAGCGGGAATTGTAAACACACTTGCACAGTTAATCGGTATAAGAGATAAGTATTATCCCGAAAAAGAGGTTTGGATTACAGAGTTCGGTTGGGATACCAACCAAAGCTACGCTACCTCAACGTCAGCACACGCTTACGAAAACAAGAGTACAGGCGTATCCTACACAGGCAGAGAGGTACAGGCTATGTGGCTGACACGTACCTATTTGTTGCTTTCTGCAATCGGAATTGATAAGGCTACTATGTATATGTGCGAGGACTGCGGAGTAGATACGGAAGCGGTAGGTAAGTACGGCTCTGCGGGAGTTATCGGCTTTATGTACGATGAAAACGGTGATACCGTTGAATTTAAAAAGGATTCCTACTACTATCTGTACACCCTTAAGAACACTCTTGGTGACTATACGTTCAATCAGCAAATAGAGGCTTATGACGAAAACGTAATGGTTTACGAATATAAGACTGCTGAGGGCAAGACAGCGTATGCAGTATGGTGCAAGACCTCTGACGGAACCGTTGCAAACGGCTATCAGATAAAAATTGACGGAAGCAAGGCTACTCTTGTTGAAAATGAATACGGCGATATTGACGGCGTTGAAACAGAATTGACAATGGATAACCTTGGATATGTGTCTGTAAACGTAACAGAAAAGCCTGTATACATTGTAGTTGACTAATAAGCAAAATAACGAAAATCGCAAGACTTCGGTCTTGCGATTTTTTTATCCGGGCACTTTTTGTCAGTTTTTGTGCAAATTGCTATATTTTATATATTTTTCTAAATGATGTTGACATAACGGTTAGAAAGTATTATAATTAGACTGTATAAAAATATAAACTGCTTTTATTCACGACCGTTCGAATTGGCGCTTATAAAGTGTCAAACGATTGTGAAAATCAAGTTTAGATAAGGAGATATTATGAGAAAGCGAGTGTTTTTATTACTGGCCGTTGCTATGCTGATGTGCTTGTTTGCCATTTCGGTAAGTGCGCAAGAGCATATTTTGCAGGAAACCTATACCTATGATAACGGCTTCACAGAAAAGGGAGTTTATACTGCGGTATGCTCCTGCCAAAGCGCTGACTGCGCCGTGAACGAGGAGAAAGCGCCTTTGTTTAAAATCAACGGATTTTCCAGCTTCGTTGATGGCACGACGGTTAAGGGCCTTTGCTATGGCTATTTGGCAAACGTGGAATTGATTAAGGAGTACGAAAGAGTTAACAATTCCAAGATTTCTTACGGCTTTTTAGCAGCAAGTGCAATTAACTATAAGCTCAACAACGATAAAATTGTCATCGTAGAGTCAGGTGAATATTATCAGGCTGTTGACGTTCGTGTTAATTACGATATTACAGAGGATAGCGATTTAAACGAGTACGATAAGTACGACGTAATTTTTGCAGGCTCTGTAACTGAAACCAAGGACGGAAACAAGAAAACCTCTTATTTCCAACCGAAGTTGCCTACAAACCTTTATTCAAACGAGGTGTACGGTGACTTGTACGGAATCAGCTACGACGTTGTTGCGAAAAAGCAAAACAGCTTGATGACTTGGTATAACAACAAGGGTATAAGTGAAGAAAACGGTCTCGTTGTAACAAAAACCAATACAAGCTTCTCTAAAACATATATCAAGATAAAGCCCGGTGATAAGATTCTTATTCCTGAATCTTCAGGCGTTGTATTCAAGCTTTATGGCTACAACCGTGAGGCTAACAATACTTATTCGTTTGCAGGATACATTAACGAAAGCTGGGTATCCTCACATATCTTTGGTAATGAAGATGTAATCAATTTAAACGGAGAGTTAAACGAGATTGATTACAACGAATTTTACGTAAGAATAGAGTGCGTAAATGCTGATGGCTCTGCTACCGCTTATGGTGATTTCGCAAGCGATATCATTTATAACATCGTTGAAGAGCCTATCGAATATGCAACTGTAACCTTTAAAAACGGTGATACCGTAGTAACAAAGGAATGCATCATTGGAAATAAGCTTGGAAAGCTTCCTGAAATGTATTTCGGCAATTACGTATTGCTTGGTTGGCATGAGGAAGGGGACAGCTCCAAGGTATATGACGACAGTACAATTATTAAGGGCGACGTAACGTTGGTTCCTTCCTTGAGATTGAACTTTACAGATCTTGAAAGCTATCTCGTTTGGGCACAAGCTAAGATAAACGATACAACGGGCGGATACATAGCAACAGATGCTTCAAGCTACATAATATCATCGCTCATTAAGGTTAATGCGGGAGATACGATTTCAATTCCATCAAATAACGGTCATAAATTTACCATTTACTGTTATAGTGACCCTTACGGAAGCTATGAGCCTTACGGTATTATCGACTGCAACCCTAATGATGAAACCTCAAGCGTTGAAAACTGGGGATATACTTACACGTTCAAGAACGGAGATATTCTTGTAAACGGAAAAGAGTTGAATTGTGATAATCTTTACGTAAGAGTTGCCTTCAGAAAGGACGACGGCGGTAAAAACGGTTCAACAGATCCTGATTCAATCAGAAATAACATTTCACTCAATATTACAGCAGACAACTATCACCTTGTTATAGGCGGAACAGACGAAACTGTTGGTTGCGCTCATAGCTTTGGCGATTGGACAGTGCTTCAGGAAAGAGATTGCTACGTTGACGGAAGTGACGTAAGAACCTGTACTCTTTGCGGAAAGAGAGAGGTTCGTTATACTCAATCAGTAGGACACAAGGTAGTTATAGATGAGGCTGTTGCGGCAGACTGCTTAAAAGAAGGCTTAACAGAAGGCGCTCACTGTAGCGTTTGTGGCTATGTTCTCAAAGAGCAGAACGTAATTCCAACGGACGGCTTCCATAATTATGCAGAGCTTGTAACCTTGACAACAACACCTACCGAGTCTTCAACCGGTAAGGGAACGTTTAAGTGCGTATTATGCGGTGACATTAGAGAAGAAATAATTTCTAAGGTTACAACAGGCGCAATAGGCGCTGACCTTGTTGCAAATATCACAGCACCTGAGGGTAACCCCGCACTTGATAATCTTTGGAACGTATTTGACGGTAACAAGGTAAGTGGCGGCTTGTACGGTGCAGGTAACGACTGGTTCGGCTATGAAACAGATACGCTTACAATCACTCTTAAGCAAGAGGTTACGTTGACCAGATTTGATATGTACATTCTCGGTAACTACACCTTTGCAAGAGTTACTATTAAAAACGCTAAGGGCGACGTTGTAAGAAGTGACAGAGTAAAAGCTGATAACACAGATACAAAGTTGGTAAACGTATTTGCAGGTCAAAAGCTACAGGCATATACGATTGAGATTACCATTGAGGAATTGAAGTGGAATAACAATCCATATACCTTTAAGATTGCTGAAATTGAAATGACAGGTACGTATCAAGACGCAAGATTACCTCATACACATTACTACAACACATACGTAAGAACAACTACCGACCCAACTTGTCAATCAACCGGTATAAGCGAATATGAATGCTATTGCGGTGCAAGAAAAGAAGTTTCAATTCCAAAGATTGACCATAATTACAGCCAACTTGTTTCAACACAAGTTGCCAGCTGCGTAGAGGGTGGCGTAGAAAACTATAAGTGTGCAACCTGTACCGCAACACAACAACAACCGTTAGCAGCTAAGGGACACACCTTTGCAAAGCTGGTACAGTATATAAGTCAGCCTACAAGCGCTAAAAACGGTGAGGCAATATTCAAGTGCGTTGATTGCGATGTGACCAACACTCTCGGAATAGAGCCATTACCTCTTGGTAAGGTTGAATATTTACGCGTTAGCAGAATTGCAAACAACACCGTAATTATAAGATTTAACGTTTACGGTGAGGTTGGAAACTTTGAAATCAGATACAGCACTTCTGAAATCACAGAGGATAACTTTGAAAGCGCAACCTTAATGGATGCTGCAGTAAAGGGCGATAAGGAATACTATGCAAGCCTCAGCTTAAGCCCACGTCTTAACAATTACTATTACGTAGCCGTAAGACCTTACATTGGTGAAAACTACGGTGAGGTTGTATCAATAAGAGTTGGCGGCGATAAGCTTATTCCTATTGATTACCATTCAGGTAACGTATATCACGGTGAGCTTTTGAACTCCTTTGCCAAGTTATTTGACGAGCAGAACGAAAACAGAGTTATAATTCCAACGTCAACACTTCCAAGACTTATCACAGATACGGGAGATTCTGTTCTTTATAATATGGATCTTCGTCCGATAGTTGACCTTGAGTATATGCATTACGTAAGCAAGACTTACTTGTACTTTGCAACCGCAGGAGTAAACGTTACTGTAAGATGGAGCGATACTCCGGTTGACGCTTATGCTGATAACTCAGCTTGGGACGGATATAAGACTGTTGAATCAGTAGTTGGTTGGAACGAGTTTAACGTAAGCAAAACAACAAGATACATTCAAATTATATTCCAGGACGGAAGCGCTCCTGCTGAAATGCTTGTATACGGCTATCAGAACGGAGAGGGCGACGAAATTGCAACAGAAATCGGCTCATTACCTACAATAGGTGAAATGATGGGTATGTGCGGATTCGTAGCAGGCGGCGGCGGTAATACTCCTATTGACTCCGTAGTTTGCACAACAGTATTAAGAGAATATCACAACTTCGGTTGGTCATACTCCTTAACAGCTTATCCAAACAAGGCTTCATTCTTCAATTCAAGCTGGATGGGTAACTTTGATAAGCAGTACCAAGACTACAAGCGCGCAGGAATTAACGTAATTCCTTGCGTACAATGGGATTTGGTAAATATTTCACAATCTAATAAGGTTGATGAAAATAATCTTCCTATTAAATCAAACGGAAGCTTTGTTAAGGGCGATTTCTGGGATAAGATGAATCCTCATACGTACTTTATGTACGCTGACAGTATGTTTGCATTCTCTGCAAGATACGGTACAAACAACTCAACAGAGTTGTTAAATACACTTGCTCTTCACGCATCAGATACAAACAAGGTTGGTCTTAACGCTCTTGAATGGATTGAAATGGGTAATGAGCCTGAAGGTTCATGGAACGGTATTCATAATTACTATTCAGCATATCAGTTAGCTGCTCTTACATCTGCTGCTTACGACGGACATTGCCGTACAATGACGTCAACTGCGATCAACAAGGGATATCACCTTGGTGTTAAGAATGCAGATCCTAATATGAAGGCTGCTATGGCGGGTGTATCCGCAGTAAGCAACGAGTACATCACAGCGCTTTGCTACTGGATGAAGGCGAATAGAGAAGACAGAAGCGTGGCACTTGACGCATTCAACGTTCACTGCTATATGACAAAGCAAATCACGTTGCCAAACGGCGGAACAGCTTATGTTGGTGTTTCACCGGAAGAAGCAGGAATTGTAAACACACTTTCACAGTTAATTAAGATAAGAGATAAGTACTATCCGGAAAAAGAGGTTTGGATTACAGAGTTCGGTTGGGACACTAACCAAAGCTATGCAACATCAACCTCATCACACGCATATTCAAATGAAGAAACAGGCGTATCATACACAGGTAGAGAGGTTCAGGCTATGTGGTTAACACGTACGTACTTACTCCTTTCCGCAGCAGGTATTGATAAGGCTACTATGTATATGTGTGAGGACTGCGGAGTAGATACAGAAGCAGTAGGTAAGTACGGTTCAGCGGGTGTTATCGGTTACAGATATGATGAAAACGGTAATATGGTTGAATACAAGAAGGATTCTTACTACTATCTCTACACACTTAAGAATACTCTTGGTAATTATACTTTCAATAAGCAAATAGAAGCTTATGACGAAAACGTAATGATTTACGAGTATAAGACTGCTGAGGGTAAGACAGCGTACGCAGTATGGTGTCCAACATCAGACGGTACAGTTGTTAACAATTATCAGTTGTTAATCAATTCAAACAGCGCTACAATCGTTGAAAACGAAAACGGCAACATTTACGGTAAAAAGACAGACGTTAAGTCTGATAGCTTAGGCTATATTTCCGTGAACGTAAGTGAAAAGCCTGTTTACGTTGTAGTTGACTAAACGCAATAAAAAATAAAGCGGCGGGGCTTCCTGTAAGGGAGCCTCGCGTTTTTTATTTTAATAATTAGTTGCTTTTGTTTCTTGAAAAACACTTGCAATATTTACTATAATATAGTAAAATAAACTTAGCGTATAAGTATAAAGAGGTACGATATGAGCCTATTAAGAAAAGAGGGAAATGCGTTAATTCGCTCCTTTAATTCCGAAATTGTAAAAATTGAGCCGTGGGGCAAAAATTCTTTGCGTGTAAGAGCAACTCCCGAGGGAAGATTTTCAGGAAAGAACCGCGCTCTTCTTGATATAAATAATGAAGAAGCGGAAATTGTAATTTTCGAAGAAAGCGCTTACATAGTTAACGGTAATGCAAAAGCGGAGATTGATAAAAACGGAAAGATAACTATATATAATAATGAAGGAAAAATTATGCTTGAGGAGGCTTTAAGGCTACAGCCCTTAAAAACTCCCGCAAGATTTTTCAAAGCAAATCTGCTTGGAAAATATCAACTGACAGCCAGCTTTGAAAGTGACCCTAACGAAAGAGTTTTCGGTATGGGTCAGTACCAACAGCCATTTTTGAATATCAAGGGCTGTACACTTGAGTTGGCGCATAGAAATTCGCAGGCGTCTGTTCCGTTTTTCGTGTCCGACCGCGGATACGGCTTTCTTTGGAATTTGCCTGCAATAGGTGAGGCAACCTTTGGCAGAAACGTTACAAAATTCAAAGCAGAGTCAACAGACGAGCTTGATTATTTGATTATAGTAGCGCCAACGCCTAAGGAAATACTTGAAACCTATATGGAGGCGGTAGGAAAACCGCCTATGATGCCTGAGCTTGCAATGGGCTTTTGGCAGTCAAAGCTTCGCTATCAAACACAGGATGAGTTAATGGCGGTTGCGCGTAAATATAGGGAGCTTAATATTCCCTTGTCCGTTATCGTGTGTGACTTTTTCCATTGGCCACATCAAGGAGACTTCCGATTTGATTACGATTATTGGCAGGACCCTGAGGCTATGACCAAGGAGCTTAAGGAAATGGGAACGGAGCTTATGGTGTCCGTTTGGCCCACTATTGAGTTTGAGAGTGAAAACTATAAAGAGATGCTTGAAAGAGGTATGCTTATTCGCAACGACAGAGGTCCGCGCAATCACACCGAATTTGTTCATCCTGCAACGTATTACGATACAACTAACCCCGAGGCAAGAAAATTCGTTTGGGAAAAAGCTAAACAGAATTATTACGATAAGGGCGTTCGCCTTTTCTGGCTGGACGAAGCGGAGCCTGAATATCTTCTCTACGATTTTGATAACCATAGATATTATGAAGGAAACTGCTCAGAGGTAGGTAACGTTTATCCCGTTGATTATGCAAAGGGATTTTACGAGGGTCTAAAATCCGTGGGAGAAACGGAAATAATAAGCCTTATAAGATGTGCGTGGGCAGGTAGCGCAAAATACGGCGCTCTGGTATGGAGTGGCGATATTATGCCGACCTTTGAGGCGTTAAGGTGTCAGATAAGAGCAGGACTTAATATGGCAATGGCAGGAATTCCTTGGTGGACGACGGACGTAGGTGGCTTCGATACGGGAGACCCCGAAAGTGATGATTACAAGGAATTGGTTATTCGTTGGTTTGAATATGCAACCTTCTGTCCTGTGTTACGCTTACACGGCTACCGTGAGCCGTATATTCCCGCACCGGAGAATGCCAAGGGCGGCGGTCAATGCTTCTCGGGTGGAGATAACGAAATTTGGAGCTACGGTGAAAAGGGCTTTGAAATAATGAAGGATCACATTTTCCTTCGTGAACGTATGAAGCCATATATTAAAAAAATAATGGAAATTGCTCACGAAAGTGGCACCCCGCCTATGCGCCCCATATTTTATGATTATCCTGATGATAAAACTGCGTGGGATATTGATGACCAATTTATGTTTGGCGACAGCTTGCTTGTTTGTCCCATAGCGGAGCTGAATGTGCGACAAAGGCAGGTATATTTCCCATTGTCAGATACTTGGATAGATGCTTATACAGGAGATGAATACGAGGGTGGCACAACAATTTTAGCTGATGCTCCACTTGAGAGAATCCCTGTGTATGTAAAGAAAAACGGCAACATTGATATTAAAATTTTTAATAAATAATAAATAAACGAGGTATAAAAAATGAGCATTTTTAACGTTGAAAAAATTAAGTATGAGGGAGTAAAATCCACAAATCCACTTTCCTTCAAGTACTACAATCCAAATGAAGTAATCGGTGGAAAAACAATGAAGGAGCAGCTTCGTTTTGCTATGTCCTATTGGCATACTCTTTGCGGTGACGGAACAGATATGTTCGGTATCGGCACAGTTGATAAGTCCTTTGGCGGTCTTACACCAATGGAAATTGCTAAAAAGAAGGTTGAGGCAGGCTTTGAGCTTATGGATAAGCTTGGCATTGACTATTTCTGCTTCCACGATAAGGATATCGCTCCGGAGGGAGACAGCTTAAAGGAATTCCAAGATAACCTTGACGTAATCGTTCCTATCATTAAGGAAAATATGAAGAAGTATAACAAAAAGCTTCTTTGGGGAACAGCTAACCTCTTTAACAATCCAAGATTCGTTCACGGTGCAGGCACAGCGCCAAATGCAGACGTTTACGCGTATGCTGCAGCCCAGGTAAAGAAGGCTCTTGATATTACTATCGAATTAGGTGGCGAGGGCTACGTATTCTGGGGTGGTCGTGAGGGCTACGAAACACTTCTTAACACAGATATGGGCTTGGAGCTTGACAACCTTGCAAGACTTTTGAAGATGTCAGTTGAATATGCAAGAGGTAAGGGCTTCAAGGGTGATTTCTATATTGAGCCAAAGCCAAAGGAACCAACAAAGCACCAATACGACTTTGATACAGCAACAGTTCTTGCATTCCTTCGTAAGTACGGTCTTGACAAGGACTTTAAGATGAATATTGAGGCTAACCACGCAACACTTGCAGGTCACACATTCCAACACGAGCTTGCAACGGCAAGAATTAACGGTGCATTCGGCTCAATCGATGCTAACCAGGGCGACTATCTTTTAGGTTGGGATACAGACCAATTCCCAACAGACGTTTATAACGCAACCTACTGTATGCTTGAGGTTCTTAAGGCAGGCGGCTTTACAAACGGCGGTCTTAACTTTGACTCTAAGCCAAGACGTGGCTCAATGACACACGAGGACATTTTCCTTGCATATATTTCAGGTATGGACAGCTTTGCTCTCGGTCTTAAGATTGCTTATAAGATTATTGAGGACGGCAGAATTGATGCGTTCGTAAAGGAAAGATACGCTTCATATAATACAGGTATCGGTGCTGATATTGTTAGCGGTAAGGCAACTCTTGAAAGCCTTAGCGAGTATGCTTTAAAGCTTAACGTAGTTGAGGAAAAGAAGTCAGGCGCACAAGAATACCTTGAAAGCATCGTAAATCAAATTATGTTTGGTGGCGCTCTATGAGATATTTAATAGGCGTTGATATTGGAACGTCAGGTACAAAAACAGTTCTTTTTGACGAAAACGGCAACAAAATTCGTTCAAAAACAGTAGAATACCCAATGTATCAACCGAAAAACGGTTGGGCAGAGCAAGACCCGGAGGACTGGTACAATGCAGTTTATGAAACACTTAAGGACGTTTCCGAGGGCATTGACGGAATTTGCGGAATTGGTTTAAGCGGTCAAATGCACGGCCTTGTTATGCTCGATAAGAACGGACAGGTAATTCGCCCATCAATTATTTGGTGTGACCAGCGTACAGGCAAGGAATGTGAGGAAATCACCTCTCTTGTTGGCAAGGAAAGACTTATTGAAATTACCGCTAACCCGGCTCTTACCGGCTTTACCGCATCAAAAATCCTTTGGGTAAGAAATAACGAGCCTGAAAATTACGCAAAATGTGCTAAAATCCTTTTACCTAAGGATTATATCCGTTATAGATTAACGGGTGAGTTTGCAACAGAGGTTTCTGACGCAAGCGGAATGCAGCTTCTCGACGTACCAAACAGATGTTGGAGCGATGAGGTGCTTGAAAAATTAAATATAGACAAGAGCTTACTTGCCCCTGTATATGAAAGTGTTGAAGTAACGGGCAAGGTTACTGGCATCGGCATTTTAGAGGGTGTACCGGTTGTAGGCGGTGCAGGAGATAACGCGGCTGCGGCAGTAGGCTCAGGCGTTGTTGAAGGCGGAAAAGCATTTACAACAATAGGCACAAGCGGAGTTGTTTATGCTCATACAGATAAGCCTGTAATTGATAAGGGCGGCAGAGTGCATACGTTCTGCTGTGCAGTACCGAATAAATGGCACGTAATGGGCGTAACACAAGGCGCAGGACTATCCCTTAAATGGTTTAGAACAAACTTTGCTCCCGAGCTTAACTATAAGGAAATTGACGACCTTGCAGCCTCAGTTAAAATCGGTGCAGAAAGCCTTTTATACTTACCATATTTAATGGGCGAAAGAACACCACACCTTGACCCTGATGCAAGAGGCGTATTTTTCGGTATCAGCGCAATGCACGAGAAGAAGCATTTTCTTCGCGCAGTTTTAGAGGGAGTTACCTATTCACTCCGCGATTGCCTTGAGGTTTTAAAGGAAATGGATATTCCTTTATCCGATATGGTAGCAGTAGGCGGAGGAGGCACAAGCGCACTATGGCGTGAAATGCTTTGCGGTACGTTTAATCTCCCTGTAAAGACAATCGAAGCAGGCGAGGGTCCTGCCCTTGGCGTTGCAATTCTTGCAGGCGTAGGCACAGGCGTATATTCAAGCGTCGAGGAAGCGTGCCGTAAGCTTATTAAGTTTACAAGCCCACATCAGCCAAAGGACGTTGAGGAGTACGAAAAATACTACCGCATTTTCGCATCTATCTATCCACAACTAAAACAGGTTTACAAAACACTATAAAAAATTCCCAACCGAAAGGTTGGGATTTTTTTAGCCGCCAGCCGCCAGCCGCCAGCCGTCAGTGGTCAGTGGTCAGCCACTCAATTCCTATCGTTTCTAAAGCAGTTGCCGCATTTGCTGTAACCTTGCTCATATAATTTTGAAACATCGTCATTGTATGTGTTTCTGTTTTTGGGTAATATTAACCTTGCTGAGCCGCAGTTCATTTTGTGTATTTTTTTAGTGTTAGTGTTTAAAATGTGTGTGTCATAACCGATGATACACTCACTGTCAATATCGGTATCTTTTATATCTGTGTATATAACAGTATCACTTGTGTTTACCTCTTTGTAGCAAGAGCATAACGTTAATAATTGAGCTATAATCAAAATAAAAACTATATTTTCTTAATATTATCACCTCAATTTCATACATATATAACTATTATAGCACCGTACGGTGTTTTATTTCAATACCAAACGGTGTTATTGCATATAATAAATTTGTAATTGATATATGCGAGGTTAATGTATGATTTACAATCGTGTTCGTGATTTGCGCGAGGATAGCGACAAAACACAAAAAGAAATAGCTACATTATTAAATATGCAGTTAACCGTTTACCAAAGATATGAAAGAGGGGAACGGGAGATACCGTTATGGGCAGCCATAAAGCTTGCCGATTATTATAATGTAACCCTTGATTATTTAGTAGGCAGAAGCGACAAGTAATATAAATACCAAACCGACATCTAAAAGGTGTTGGTTTTTAATTTTCCCTTGACAACTCCTCAGGTTTATGGTAAAATAACACTTGATATATAACATTTGATATATAAGGAGTAAATATGCCACCAAAGGTTAAAATTATAAAAGAGGACATAATAAATGTAGGAATTGAAATTATAAGAAAAGAAGGAGAGGTGTCTGTAAATGCCCGAAGCATTGCTGCACACCTTAACTGTTCAACACAGCCAATCTTTTCAAATTTCACTACAATGGAAGAATTGCAAAATGAAATTTTGCTATGCGCACACAAAATCTATTTATCGTTTTTAGAGGAAGAAGCCAAAAACGGAAAATATCCTCAGTATAAGGCTTTCGGTATGGCGTACATTCGATTTGCCAAGGAAGAAAAGAACCTTTTTAAAATGCTTTTTATGTGCGATAGACGTGGCAAGGAACTGCCCCTAACAGAGGATTTTGAAAAATCTGTTGAAATGATAATGGAAGCAAACGGAGTAAGCCGCGAAACCGCAACGCTTATGCACCTTGAAATATGGACGTTTGTTCACGGTATTGCTTCAATGATAGCAACCTCATTTTTAGAGCTTGATATGGAGCTTATTAGCAAAATGATGACCGATACATACCAAGGCATAAGAAAGCACCATGTAGGAGAGTAAAATGGAAGCGATAAAAATTGAAAATCTAACTAAAAAATATAAGGACGTTACCGCCGTTGACAATCTTTCCTTAACAATAAACGAGGGAGAATTGTTTTCGCTTTTGGGTGTTAACGGAGCAGGCAAGACCACCACAATTAAAATGCTTTCTTGCCTTACCAAGCCAACAAGCGGAAACGCCTACCTGCTTGGTAAATCCATTACCACAGAGGATAGGGAAATTAAAACCTTTATAGGCGTGTCCCCACAGGAAACCGCCGTTGCAAAGGGACTTACGGTTAAGGAAAATCTTGATTTAATTTGCGGTATTTACGGCTATACAAAGGAGCAAAAAAATGCAAAAATCAATGAATTATTGACACTCCTTAGCCTTAATTCCGTAGAAAACAAAAAAGCAAGCAAGCTTTCAGGCGGCTATCAAAGAAGATTAAGTATTGCAATAGCATTAGTCAGCGAGCCGAAAATTTTATTCCTTGACGAGCCAACCTTAGGTCTTGACGTAATTGCAAGGAGTGAGCTATGGGATATTATAAAATCACTTAAAACCAAGTCAACAATCATTCTAACTACCCACTATATGGAAGAAGCCGAGGAGCTTTCCGACCGTGTAGCAATTATGAAGGACGGTAAGCTCTTAGAGTGCGACACTGTGTCAGCGATTAAAGAAAAAGCAAACGCAACCACACTTGAAGGTGCATTTATAAAAATAGTAAAGGGGGATATAAAATGAGAGCGTTATCATTTGGAAAAAGAACCTTTAAAGAAATTATAAGAGATCCCCTAAATCTTTCCTTTGGCGTAGCATTCCCTTTAGTGCTTATGCTACTTTTAAGCGCAATACAAAAAAGCGTGCCTGTGCCACTTTTTGAAATTCAAAGTCTAACTCCGGGTATTACCGTTTTCGGTCTTGCTTTTATGACGCTTTTTACCGCCACATTGATTTCAAAGGACAGAAGCACATCCTTTTTACAACGATTATATACAACACCATTAAAGCCCATAGATTTTATTTTAGGCTACACAATTCCTATTGTGCCAATAGCCATTACCCAAAGTATTGTTTGCTACCTTTTTGCCGTGATTTTAGGGCTTGATGTGTCTGTAAATATATTTTTAGCCATACTTTTAATGATACCAACGTCAGTCCTCTTTATCTCCCTTGGCTTACTTTTCGGTAGCATTTTAAACGATAAGCAGGTAGGTGGTATCTGTGGCGCGCTTTTAACCAACCTTACCGCATGGCTCTCAGGCGCATGGTTTGACCTTAATTTAGTAGGTGGCGCATTTAAAAAAATCGCCTACGCCTTGCCATTTGTTCATGCCGTTGATATGGGCAAAGCGGTGCTTGTTGGCAACTACGACGAAATTTTGCCACACCTGCTTGTGGTTTTAGCTTATGCGATTGTATCTTTGATTTTAGCAGTAATTCTGTTTTTAAAGCAAATGAAAAAATAGTTAAAATAACCTCATAAGGTAGTATTATCTACTTGAATAAGATTACTAAATATGATACAATATATCCGTATCCTTGCAGTGAGGGTGCGGATATATTTTTAAAATGAGAGGTAGATATGCAAATGACCTTCAGATGGTACGGCGAAGGCAATGACCGTATCAAGTTATCAGACATAAAGCAAATACCGGGCGTTGACGGCATCGTATGGGCGTTACACCACAAAATGCCGGGTGAAATTTGGTATGAAAATGAAATTGCAGAGGTAAAAAAGCAGCTTGACGAGTACGGCTTTAATATGGACGTTGTTGAATCGGTAAACGTGCACGACGATATTAAAATCGGCTTACCAACACGCGATAAATATATTGAAAACTATAAGCAAACAATCCGCAATCTTTCAAAATTCGGCGTTAAGGTTATTTGCTATAATTTTATGCCAATATTTGACTGGACGAGAAGCAATCTTTTCCACGAGGTCGGCGACGGCTCAACCGCTTTATTCTATGAAAAGAATATGATTCAAAGCGATTATAACGCTATGGCAAAGTACATTCTTGATTTTACTGAAAAATACGGTATGTCCTTCCCCGGTTGGGAGCCTGAAAGGATGGCGCGCCTTGACGAGCTTTTCAAGGCTTACGAGGGCGTTGACCACGAAAAGCTTTGGGGAAATCTTAAGTATTTCCTTGAGGCTATTATGCCAACCTGCCGTGAATGCGATATAAAAATGGCAATCCACATGGATGACCCACCGTGGGATATTTTCGGCTTGCCAAGACTTTTAATTGATGAGCCGAGCATTGACCGCTTCCTTAAAATGGTTGATGACGAATATAACTGTCTTACCCTTTGCTCCGGTAGCCTTAATGCAAATCCGAACACTAACGTAGCGGATATAGTAAGAAAGCATTGTGATAGAATTGCCTTTGCCCACATAAGAAACGTAAAGCATTTTCCTAACGGTGATTTCTCCGAGGCAAGCCACCGTGATTGTGACGGAGATACGGGAATAATAGATATATTAAGAGCATATCACGACTGTGGCTTTGACGGTTATATCCGTCCTGACCACGGTAGACACTTGTGGGACGAAAAGCCGGGAACTGTTCGCCCGGGCTACGGCTTATACGATAGAGCTCTTGGAATTATGTATATGCTTGGAGTATGGGACACACTTGATAAAAAGTATTGATACTTTTTATCAATATGCAGCCTTGCGGCTGATTACATGCACGCTATGCGTGATTATTTTGGAGAAATCAATTATCTAACCTCGCTAACTGCTAACCGCTAACGGATGGCGGCTTGCGACTGAAAGGAGCAAAAAATGATAAACTTACCAATTAACATAGACTACAAGGACAAGGTTGTTGTTGTAACGGGCGCAGGCGGTCTTATTTGCAGCGCCATGGCAAGGGCCTTTGCGCAGTCAGGTGCCAAGGTTGCTGCTCTTGACTTGAATGAGGAAGCAGTAAAAAAGCTTGCAGATGAGCTTAAAGCAGAGGGCTTTATTTGCGATGGCTATAAGGCTAACGTTTTAGACGTTGAAAATCTTGAAGCGGTGCATAACGCGGTGAAAAACGACCTTGGTGCGTGTGATATTTTAGTAAACGGTGCAGGCGGTAACAATCCAAGAGCAACCACTGATAATGAATACCAGCACGAAGCAGAGGAGGGCAAAAAATCATTCTTCGATTTACAGCCTGACGGCGTTGATTTCGTATTCAAGCTGAATTTCCAAGGCACGCTTTTACCAACACAGGTTTTTGCCAAGGATATGGTTGAAAAAAATAAGGGCTGCATTCTTAACATTTCATCAATGAATGCATATACGCCTCTTACAAAAATTCCTGCATATTCAGCGGCAAAGGCAGGTATTTCAAACTTTACACAGTGGCTTGCAACACACTTTGCAGGCACAGGCATTCGCTGTAATGCGATAGCCCCCGGCTTCCTTGTATCAGCTCAAAATTACAGCCTTTTATTTAACGAAAACGGAGAGCCTACGAAGCGTAGCGCAAAAATATTAAACGGAACACCGATGAACAGATACGTAAACGCAGATGAGCTTTTGGGCGCAACGCTGTTTTTGTGCGATGACAAATCAGCATCTGCTATAACAGGTGTAGTATTACCTATTGACTGCGGTTTTTCTGCATATTCAGGAGTTTAAAAAGGAGTAAATATGAAAATTACAAATGATATTAAATACATCGGTGTAAATGATCATAAAATCGATTTGTTTGAGGGACAGTACGTTGTACCTAACGGAATGTCCTATAATTCCTATTTGATTTTAGACGAAAAAATTGCGGTAATGGATACGGTTGATGCTTCATTTACACACGAGTGGCTTGATAATTTAGACAACGCATTAAGCGGGAAATCACCCGATTACTTAATCGTTCAGCACATGGAGCCGGACCACTCCGCAAATATCGCTAACTTTATGAAAACGTATCCAAACGCTCAAATCGTTTCATCTCAAAAGGCGTTTAATATGATGAAGCAATTTTTCGGCACGGATTTTTCAGATAAGCAAATTATAGTAAAAGAGGGCGATACGTTAAGTCTTGGCAAGCACACCCTTGCGTTTGTAGGCGCACCTATGGTGCATTGGCCCGAGGTTATTGTAACGTACGACACCTACGATAAGGTGCTGTTTTCGGCTGACGGCTTTGGAAAGTTTGGCGCTCTTGACGTGGAAGAGGACTGGGCTTGCGAGGCAAGAAGATATTATATCGGCATAGTTGGAAAATACGGCGCACAGGTTCAAGCGTTGCTTAAAAAAGCAGCTACACTTGATATCCAGATTATTTGCCCACTTCACGGCCCGATTTTAACTGAAAATCTTGGCTACTATATTAACCTTTATAATATTTGGTCATCCTATCAGCCTGAGAGTGAGGGCATTGTAATTGCATATACGTCCGTTTACGGCAATACTAAAAAGGCGGTTATAATGCTTGAAGAAAAGCTGCGCTCTATGGGTTGCCCAAAGGTAGTTGTACACGACCTTGCAAGATGCGATATGGCAGAGGCAGTTGAGGATGCATTCCGTTACGATAAATTAGTCCTTGCCACCACAACCTATAATGCGGAAATTTTTCCGTTTATGCGCGAGTTTATTAACCACTTAACAGAAAGAAATTTCTCAAACCGTACGGTTGCATTTATGGAAAACGGTAGCTGGGCGCCAATGGCACATAAGGTGATGAAGGATATGCTTGAGAAGCAAAAAAATCTTACCTATACCGAAAACAACGTAAGAATTATGTCTGCCCTTAATGAGGAAAGCGCGCTTCAGCTTGAAAATATGGCAAATGAGCTTTGTAAGGACTATCTTGCAAGGCAGGATGATACCGCTAATAAGAACGATTTAACGGCGTTATTCAATATCGGTTACGGCTTGTACGTTGTTACCTCTAACGATGGAAAGAAGGATAACGGCTTAATAGTAAATACTGTAACGCAGGTTACAAATTCACCGAACAGAATAGCCGTTGCTATAAGTAAAGAGAATTATTCACATCACGTAATTAAGCAAACGGGCAAAATGAACATAAACTGCCTAACAACAGATGCGCCATTCAAGGTGTTTGAAGCATTTGGCTTCAGAAGTGGCAGAAATGTTGATAAGTTTGCAGATTGCGAGCCGCTCCGTTCCGATAACGGTCTTGTTTTCTTGCCAAGATATATAAATTCATTTATGTCCCTTGACGTGGAAAGCTACGTTGACCTTGATACTCACGGATTATTTATCTGCTCTGTAAGCGAAGCAAGAGTAGTGTCCGATAAGCCGTCAATGACTTATGCATATTATCACGAAAACGTTAAGCCAAAGCCCGAAACTGAGGGAAAAGTCGGCTACGTGTGCAAAATCTGCGGCTACGTTCACGAGGGTGAAATTGACGAGAGCATCATCTGCCCGCTCTGTAAGCACGGCTACGCCGATTTTGAAAAAATTGTATGAGCGACAAGGCGCTTAAGCCACCAGCCGCCAGCCACCAGCCGCCAGCCGCCAGCCGTCAGCGGTCAGCCGCCAGCCGCCAGCAGTTAGCAAGGCTACATTAACGCATTTATAACGTAAAATCTCCACAATTAACCTTGCGGAGATTTTTCTTTAGCTAAAAAATATCGCTAACGCGGTCAACGCTGTATGACGCGAAGCGAAATTTTTTAAGAGTATCACGTTATTTGGTTGGGATTTTTGTTATTGTCTTTTATTTTGGAAAAAAATGTGATATAATAGTAACATCACAAAAACGAGGTGGATTATGAGCTTTACAATTGACAATTTAAAATTTGACGTAGAGACTGAAAATAAGATAAAAAATCAGTCCCTTACCAAGGTAAAAGGTGGCGAGGTGTGTGAGTATTTACTGAAAATCGAGTTCGAAAACGAGGTTTGTCCAACGGTATATTCGTTGCTTTGGGAAGAGGATCAAATAGATATGATTGGCTTCTGGTCATCAAAGGCGAGCGTTGTTCAAAATATAAGACCCGATTGGGATATGCGTGCCGAAAGCAGCCGTACTGCTTCGGGAATGCCTCTTATGGCTTTGTACAGCAAGCAGAATTTCAACAGAGAATTAGTTGCGCTATCAGATACTGCAAATCCTACTAAATTACAGGCAGGTGTCGTTGAAGAAAACGGAAAAATCCGCTTCAAAATAAACTTTTTTGACGGAATTTGTCCGAAAATGACGGAATATTCCGTTACCATTCGCATTGACAAAAGAAAAATACCTTTAAGTGAAGCTATAATGGAAACGAAAAAATGGTGGGGAGATGAAATCTACGTACCAAAATACGCCACCCTGCCTATGTATTCCTGCTGGTATAGCTTTCATCAGCGCACAATTCCAAGTGAAATATTAGAGGAATGCAAAATAGCTAAAGCAATGGGTATGGAAACGGTAATAGTTGACGACGGATGGCAAACCGATGACAATGCCCGCGGATATGCTTTTTGCGGCGACTGGAAAATATGCAAAAATAAAATTCCCAATATGAAGAAGTTTGTTGATGACGTTCACGCTCTCGGAATGAAAATAATGTTCTGGTTTTCAGTTCCGTTTGTTGGCTTTGAAAGCGAAAATTACAAAAAATTCAAGGGGAAGTATCTCTACAACCGAAATAACTCAAGAGCGGCGGTTCTTGATATTCGCTTTAAGGACGTACGAGATTTTCTTGTGGGCATATACGTTGACTACGTTAAGAAATACGGATGGGACGGTTTAAAGCTTGACTTTATTGATTCTTTCAAATTAACCGAGGAAAGCCCAACTAATTACGAAGAGATGGATACAGAATCCGTAGAGGTGGCACTTGACAGGCTGCTTAACGAGGTTACAACTAAATTGAAGGAGATAAATCCCGATATTTTAATTGAATTCCGTCAATCCTACGTTGGACCTATCGTTGCAAAATACGGAAACATTTTCAGAGTAACCGACTGCCCAAACGATGCAATACTTAACCGTATTCACTCCCTGGATTTACGTTTATCCTCGGGAAAGACCGCGGTTCACAGCGATATGCTTATGTGGAATAACGACGATACAAACGAAAGCGTAATGTATCAGCTTTTGGCTACGATGTTCTGCGTGCCACAAATCTCCGTGCGCCTGTGCAATCTTTCCAAGGAGCATACAAAAATTCTTGAAAATTACTTGAAATTCTGGAAAGAGCATCGCAAAACGCTTCTTGACGGAAAGCTTACCGTTTCGGGAATGGACGCTAACTATACTATGGCAAAAAGCCAAAAGGACACAGAGAGTGTATCTGTTTTGTACCAAAACGTACCTGTTACAGTTAAAGACGATATTGAATATATTTTTAATTCAACAGGCGACGACTGTATCTACGTTGAGTGCGATAACGCGAGAAAATATACGTTTGTAGATATGCTTGGTAACGAGTATGAGAGGGGAATTATAAACGAGGGTCTTTCGAAAATTGCTCTTAAAAACTGTCACTACGTAAAAATAACGAAATAACTTAAAAAACTGCAAAGCCTTTTAATTTGGGCGTTGCAGTTTTTTAAAACCGTAAATATACGTATTGTAAATTGCGCGCTAAAAAATTATTGACTTTTAACCAAGATTATGATAGTATATTGGTGAAAAAATTTGATTATCTGGAGAATTATATGGAATTATTGAAATCAATTATTCTTCTTTTATCAGGTGTTGGTGTATTCATCGTTGGTATGAATATGATGGGTGACGGCCTTGAAAAGGGTGCCGGCAACGGTCTTAAAAGACTGCTTGGTAAAATAAGCAACAATCGAATTGCGGGTGTTGGAATCGGTACAGCGGTTACTGCTATAATACAATCCTCATCTGCCACCTCTGTAATGGTTATCGGTCTTGTTAATGCAGGCGTTATGACGCTTTTTCAAGCAGCGTCTATTATTTTGGGTGCTAATATTGGTACAACCGTTACAGGCCTTATCGTTGCATTGTCCGGAGAAAAGGGAGCAATTTCATTTAGTGATTTAGCTATTCTTCTTGCCTTTATCGGCGTTATGATGATGTTCGTTAAAAGGGACAGAGTTAAGCTGACGGGAACAATTCTTTGCGGTCTTGGCGTTATCTTTGTAGGACTTGATATTATGAGTGGCGCACTTGACGGTGAAGCTATTTCGGAGTTCTTCCAGGGCTTGTTTGAGGCTATTGACTTCCCAATTCTTCTTATTGTTTTGGGCGTAATATTTACTGCTATTATTCAGTCGTCCTCTGCCGCAACGGGTATTATTATCATTATGGCAGGAAGCGGCGTTATTACGGTAGAAAGCGCTTTATACATCGTTCTCGGTTCAAATATCGGTACTTGTGCAACAGCGTTGCTTGCTTGTATAGGCACGGGAACAAATGCGAAGCGTACAACCTTTATTCACTTCTTTGTAAAAATTGTAGGAAACGTTGTTTTTGCTACCGTTCTTATGATAACGGGTGATTTCTTTGCAAATCTTTTAGGAAGCATTACAAATGACGTTCAGTTCCAAATAGCATTTTTCCACGTAATATTCAACGTTCTCAATACTGCAATGCTTTTACCGTTTGTTCAATATTTGGTTAAGCTTTCAACTATCGTTATCAAGGATAAGAAAGTCGAAGAGGAAAAGGAACAGCTCAAATACGTTGACGAAAGATTGCTTGTTACTCCTGCAATTGCTTATCAGCAGGTTAAGCGTGAAATTGAGCACATGGCTCATCTTGCTAAAGCGAACGTTGATGCTTCACTTAAAGATATTTGCTCTCCGGAAAAGAGCGTACCTGCCACAATTTACGCAAGAGAGAAAACTATTAACTTTACAAATAAAGCGTTAACCGACTTTTTAATTAAGCTTTCAAGCGAGGTTAATATGGCGGATGAAAAGCATATAGGCGGATTCTTCCACGTAATTAACGACCTTGAAAGAATAGGTGACCACGCAAAGAACTTTATCGAAATCAGTGAGGAAATGATAGCAAAAGAGCTTGTATTCTCCGCTGATGCAAAAAGTGAAATTGCCTATATGAGCCAAAAGGTTATTCGTATGTTTGATTTGACCGTTGATATTTTTGATACGGAAAAGGCAGACGCGTCTATTTCAAAGCTTGCAGAGCTTTCAACGCTTGAGGCAGAGGTGGACAAGCTAAAGAAAAAATACCTTGCAAATCACTATTCACGTCTTTCTACAAGTGTTTGCGATGCAACACATAGTCCTTACTACGTGTCTATAATTACACGTCTTGAAAGAGTAGGCGACCATCTTGTAAACGTTGGTTACAGCGTTGTAAACCCAACCGGCTCGCAGGCATAATAAGCATTATGATATCTTGCCGCCCTTGGTTTAAGATACCGAGGGCGGCTTATTTTTTGGAATGAACTGTTAAGGAATAAAATATGTTTGACTTTATATTAAATTGGAAATTACCGTACCAAATAATCAGCTTTGTTGTGTTGCTTGGATTGGGCGTGGTTTTTCTTGTGAAATTCTGCGATATTTTTGTTGATTCCGCATCAAGTATTGCAAAAAAGCTTAAAATATCTCCTCTTGTTATCGGTCTTACCATAGTTGCTATGGGAACGTCGTGTCCGGAGCTTGCGGTTTCCGCGTCCGACTCTATTGCTACTCTTTCAAGCGGTGGCAACGCAAATGTGGCTATCGGTAACGTAGTTGGCTCAAATATATGCAATATTTTGGTAGTTTTGGGCTTAAGCGCATTGTTCACACCGATGATAGTACAAAAAAACATAGTCAAAAGAGAATTGCCGCTTCTATTGGGCGCATCTGTTCTGCTTGTGATTTTCGGTTGTTTTTTCGCTTTAGACGGCAAGCACGCTATTTTGAGATGGGAAGCTGTCGTATTTGTAATTCTTATGATTGCGTATCTTGTTTACGTGGTAAGTAGTGCAAAAAAAGAGCAGAAATCTCCAAAGACTGATACACAGAATGAGGAAATTGCAATTAAAGATATGCCTATATGGAAATCTGTCATTCTTTGCACAGTTGGTATTGCGGGCATAATTCTCGGCGGAGAAATGGTTGTTTTCGGCGCAAAGGGACTTGCAACAGAGGGCGCTTTGGCAATAGGACTTGATAAGGATTTAACAGAGGCGCTGGTTGGTCTTACCATAGTTGCGGTAGGAACCTCCTTGCCGGAGCTTGTAACCAGCGTTATTGCGGCTAAAAAGGGAGAAAACGAGCTTGCAATCGGTAACGTGGTTGGCTCAAATATATTTAATATCCTCTTTATTTTAGGCATAGCAGGCGCTATAAATCCCCTTACTACAGGCAGTCAAATCGTGATAGATTTGCTTGTGATGCTTACGGTAACGCTTTTACTGTTCATTTTGTCCTTGGGTGGCAAGCTTGGAAAAAAACAAGGTGTTATATTGCTTTCGTGCTATGGCTTATATTTAACGTATCTGATTTTACGCACCGTGCTTGCTTAAAACAGTTCAAATTGAATAAACGAGCCGATGTCAAAGAAAAGTCGGCTCGTTTTTTTACTCTATATTTTTTTATTTATTATTTATCGCTAAGGACTTGAAAAAATACTGCTGTTGTGCTAAAATTTATATATAACATATAAACTGCAACTCGAAGAGAGGAAATTATGAAAAAAGAAGAATACGAGATTAATATTGTCGTTATACTGAAAGCCTTACTTAAAAGAGTGTGGATTATCATTCTTGCGGCAATTTTATGCGGAGCGATGGCATTTATATACGTTGATAACTTTGTAACTCCGCTTTATAAATCAACAGTGAAGCTGTATGTTAACAACCGTTCAAACAACAATAACGGATACGTAACCAGCGGTGAAATTAACGCCGCAAAGGATCTTGTTGATACTTATATTGCCATATTGGAAACACCTGATACCATTTACGAGGTAATTAAACAGGGTGATTTGAAATACGGATACAGCAGGCTTCTTGGAATGCTTGATACAAAAGCGGTTAATGAAACGGAAATTTTCCAAATCAGCGTTTCCGCACCCAGCCCGAATGAGGCAAAGCTTATTGCCGATACCATAGTTGAGGTGCTACCCGGAAGAATTTCCACTATTGTTGAGGATAGCTCCGTTCAAGTTGTACAAAGAGCTACCTTGCCAACGTCAAGCCACTATCCAAGCACAACCAGATATACTGCATTAGGTGCATTTGGCGGGGCTCTTATAAGTGCGCTTTTACTTATAGTTCTTGAGCTTATTGATAATACGATTAAGGATACGGAGTATGCCTCTGACGTTTATGCTGTAAAGACGCTTGCTTCAATTCCTAAAATTGACATCGACGCGGCGGGCAGCCATTACAAAAAAACAAAAAAGAAAAACGCTACGAAGCTGTTTAATAAAAAGGGCGACAAGACGCCCGTTATGAGGCAGCGTAGTGAAGCTATTATTTGTGACAAGCTTCCTTTCCACGTTTCCGAAGCGTATAAAATGCTTAGAACAGGTCTTTTTAACGTTTTGGAAAAAGAAACCAATGCCGTTATCGGTATAACGAGTGCAAATCCAAAGGACGGAAAAAGTACTATTGCGATAAACCTTTCTTACGTTTTGGCTCAATCAAACAAGTCAGTTGTTTTAATTGACGGTGACTTAAGAAAGCCTGTTGTTGCAAAAAGATTAAAGCTGGCATCAAGTAACGGTCTGGCAGAAATGCTTTCAGGCGAAATTGAGGATGCAATTCAGGATTCCGGATATTTGGACAACTGGAAAATTATTTCAGCAGGTCATACAATAGAAAATCCTTCAGAGCTTTTAGGCTCTAAAAAGATGAAGCAGCTTTTATCTAAGCTTCGCGGTCAGTTTGACTATATTATCGTCGATTTGCCACCTATTAATGAGGTTACGGACTCAATTGCGATTTCTCCGTATCTTGACGGTATGCTTCTTGCGGTTAAGCAGGACGTAACCACAAGATTCGACCTTGAATTGGCGATGAAGCATCTTGAATTTGCTAAAACCGATATCACAGGCTTCGTATATACTAACGTATCACACGAAACAAGATACGGAAAGTACAGCAAGTACGGTAAATACAAGAAATATGGCAGATACGGTAAGTACGGTTATGGCTACGGCTACGGCTACGGTTATGGCTATGGCTACGGTTACAGACCGGCACCGAATAATCAGCCTGTAAACGGCGAGGAGCTTCCTCCGCCACCGCCTGCTCAGTAGGCATACGATTTGAATAAACAAAAACAGAAATTCATTATTGAATGAATTTCTGTTTTTTTGTGTTATGAGCCAATGATGTGGTTATCAATGCTTATCTGTTCTTTATGCCTTACGGGAGTGGAACGAACCAGCCTAAAGCCTGCTATTTAAAGCGCTTTTAGGATTGTCGTCGTTGGCTTATGGTCAATAAGCCTGCCTCCTCCGCACCAAAAATCATCTCTAAATAGTTAGGTTTTAGGTGC
>JAZRIQ010000031.1:0-44918 GCA_045645405.1 Eubacteriales bacterium | reverse complement strand
TCTTAGAGCATTGATTTGCTCTTACTTAATTAAATTACTTCGTTTTCGAGTATCTAAAACTTAAAAGAATTTAAGAGTTCCGTCTTTGTACATTAAGTTCTCTTAATTTTTTCATTGTTCAATTTTCAAGGATCTTTCGCGTCGCTATTCGCAACGCTCAGCTATTATATCACCTTATTCTCCCTTTGTCAATACCTTTTTTAAACTTTTTTTGAAAATTTTTAAAAAACCCGAAAAGCACCGTATTTATTGGCTTTTTGCGGAATAATTTACTATGTTTCAGGCAAAAATAACTAAAAAATCAAGGAGCATTTTATGGAAAATCAAAACATCACACCCGAAATCAGGAAAGATAACGAGTTAGATTCAATAGAAAAATTCGGCAGTATTAAGGAAGATAATATACATTGTATCAGCATAATCGGTCAAATTGAGGGTCACTACGTTCTCCCCTCTGACCAGAAAGCCACAAAATACGAGCATATCGTTCCTCTGCTCGTTTCCATAGAACGAAGTGAGGAAATTGACGGCTTACTCATTATTCTCAACACTATGGGCGGTGACGTAGAGGCCGGGCTTGCCATAGCAGAGCTTATTGCCAGTATGAAAAAGCCAACGGTATCCATAGTTTTAGGCGGTGGGCATTCTATTGGCGTTCCTCTTGCCGTTTGTGCAAAGAAATCGTTTATCGTTCCATCCGCCACAATGACAATTCACCCCGTACGCATAAGCGGCACAATCATAGGAACACCTCAAACGTACTTCTATTTTGAACGTATGCAAAACAGAATTATTCGTTTTGTCTGTGAAAACTCGAAAATTTCCGCTGAAAAGTTCAAATCTCTTATGCTTGAAACCGAGCAAATTGCCACCGATACAGGCTCGGTAATTGACGGGAAGGAAGCAGTCGAGTGCGGGCTTATTGACAAGATAGGCGGTCTTTCCGACGCCCTTTTTGCACTTGAAGATATGATTAAATCAACAAAGCAAAATTGCTCAAGCGATAGCTGCCCGATATAACCGTATAATAGAATTATATAATTAAATAGGAAGAAACATTTTTGGAGTGACGTCTTTCGGCACCCGTTGTTTCTTCCTGTTTTCTTATTTTAATGTTTAAATTTTTGGAAACTTTCTCTCGTTTTCCAAATATTCACGGGTAAGAGGCAAAAGCTCGCTTATTACGTAAACGTCATTTCCGTTAGTAATAGAACCCAGTATCTTACGAAGAGCGTCGCCAATTTCATTCATACTGCTTACAAACGCATCGTAATTTGCATCCGCCCACTGCACCTTTTCCGCCTCTTTTTTCACGTTGCGAAAAGCTTCAACCTGTTTTTTGTAAAACATTATTACCGCCTGCTTTTCGCTTTCCAAGGCATTTACGTCAATTTCAATCATCATCCTTCTCCCAATGAATCATACCGCTTCCGTCAATAAAGCTTCCATCTCCTTGAATAACAAGAGTATAGCCCTCTTCGTTCATTTTTGCAGTAAATTTCTTTCCTCCCAGCTTGTGCAAATTGGCGCTGGGCATTTTTATTTTGTTATTTCCCTCTATGCTCTCAAAAAAAGAGTCAACGTCCCTTTCCTTAACCAAAAGCTCCGTATCCTTCGGCTTAGGCGTTTCCTTTTTCGGCGCTTGCTCTCTGTCATACTCATTGGAATGTCCGACAAAAAAGCCACCGCTCGAGCCAAGAAAATGACTGTGTGTATTTTTTATTTCGAACTGCTTATCCATATAAGAAATGCCCGTAATTTGGTGAGGCTCCATTAAATAAAGCTTCTCTGCCGCACTATACACCTGGTCGAATGCATGGTTAAAATCACCCATAGCCGAGCTTGATTTGGAGAAGTCTACGCTCACGCTACGCGATTTACCCGTAAACTCATGAACGCGAGAAACGGAAAGCTCGATTTCGCTCTTCATAGATTCCTCAAGCTGATGCAAATTACCGATAATATCCTCCAGCTTGCTCTTGGCTCCATTACATTTTGAAACATACTCGTCTATTTTCTGATTTTCAGAACGAATTTTCGCGTTCTGCTTCTCAACCTGATTTACGCTTTCAGAATATTTTGACAAAATAGCATTTCTTTGCTCTGGCGTAGCGTTAGACGGCACAGAGGGTCTTGGCGGAGGCGGCTGCTCCTTTTGTTTCTTACTTGAAGCGCTTGCAGCTTTTCTGTCAATTTCCGCCTTCATATCCCTAATTTGGTGAATTTTCACCTGTATATCTCTTACCGACTTCATTCCTTCTCCACTAAAGGACGACAGTTCACTCTCCATTTTCTGCGCAATTTTGCTAAATCCGCAAGCGCAAGAGCTAACTTCCCCCTCCGCTTTCAAAAAGTCACTGCGTAAGGAATGCATATAATTCAAATCGAATCGAATATCATTCATACGTCTCCAAGCTCCTTTAAAATAGCTTTAGCTTCATTTAAAAGCTTGTCGCCTTGACCGGAAAGAACGTCAATTTTACCGTATCCTCTTTCCATTGCGTTAACCGCATTATTAGCACTCTTATATCCGTTCTCAACGCCGTACGAAAGAGTTCTTTGAATGCTTGACACGCTCTCCATTGCGCTACGGCCGACCCTGTCTTCCATAGCCTTATAAACAGAGCCTTCAAGTCCCTTCAAATCAGATATAACGCTGTTTGCGCTTTTCATTTCCATATTTATCTCGCTCTTTAAAGCGGATAATGAGCTTTTAGACATAAATTACCTCGTGCCTGCGCTCAAAGCAACCTTTAACTGCTTAGCGTCGTTTTCTACGTCCTTTGAAATCACAAGCAGCTTTTCCGTCTGCTTTTCAATAACCTTATTAGCATCCTCAATAGCTTTAGAAAAATCATCGTACTGCTTACCGGACCAACAAGAATGCATACCCTGGTGGGTGCTTATGAGCTTTTTCATATCCCTTTTCAAATTATCGGCATAAGTTGCAATTTTTTTTGAAATTTTCAACATTTCGTCGGGATTTGAGTTATTTATCAGCTTGTTCATCATTTTCTCCTTAAATATTTTGAATATTCTTCATGCATCTGCTTCAGCTTTTTCAAGGATTTTTCAACTGCCTCAATAAGCCTCTTTTGCTCGTTTGAAACCTTTTCCTTCGCTTCAATAGTCAGATTATAGTTATTATCGTCCCAATATTTGTGAGCTTCCTTTAAATCCTTGTCAAACTCAACTAATTCCTTTTCCATATCCTTTTTAAACTTTTTGAGGTACTCAATATATTTACCTACCTCGTCAACCTCAATCTTATAAGCCATTCTAATTCTCCTTTAAAAAATCAAGCTCCACCCATATAGCAGGACGAATACCTATTTTATATGCGCTGTATCCCTTTGATGTATCAATAAAGCTCTTACCATCAGGCGCAACCGCCCAATACGCTTTTGTTGTTATACCGTATCTGTCCCTGTTCATTTCCGCCCTAAGCCACCAATACGCGTGCTTAAATGCATCTAACGTTATCCCCTTGGCTTTGGCATATTCCGTTCCGGTACAGCTCAAATCAAGTCCTTCCTTATTGTAAATGTCAAGCTCTCTTTTGTCCAACAAAAACACATTATAATTACCGGTTTTCGCCTTTACCTCATCAGGAGTAAAAATACTTTGCTTACACACCCGCTTTTTCTCCTCATCGGTAAAGCTTTGAGCAAAAAACTCCTCATTGAGCCATCGGCAAATAAACGTCCTGTCCCACACATCCTGACAATTATAGCTAGACGACGGAAGATCAATACAGTTCTTTGTGATTATCAAAGCCCTAAATCCCTGTTTGCAAAGAACCAACCACTCAAGCGGCTTTCTTTCCCCGGAATTATCAATATAATACGTGCCGAAAACAGGATTTCCGCCAACATCCCAGCTTGCCAGCTCCTTATCTATTCTTTCCTTTTCTTCGCGGGCTTTATTTTCTATGGTGTTTATATCCACAGATATTCCGTTTTTTACCTTTTTAGTAAAAACGCTTAACCTGTTTTTCTCCAAAAAGCTCTTGGCTAAATTCGAAAGTAGCCTATCAATTAAGAGCTTATCTATCTCGGGCATAATAACTTCTTCTAACGAAACGCCGTCGAAAGTATCATTATAAAGCTTATCTACCGAAGCGGGAATGTTGATTTTGACAAGAGATTTGCAGTTAGCAAAGGCTCTTTTACCTATAATTTTAACTCCCTCTTTAATTTCCACGAAGGTAACTATTTTATTGTTTTCAAATGCTCCGTCATAGATTTCCTCAACGTCGTGAATAACTATGCTTCTTTTGTTACCTCTATATCCCATCAAAACGCCATTTTCAACAACAAATCCTTCCTTTTCAAAAAGCTGCTGCGATGCCATAGCGCCAATAGTCCCCAAATCAAGCTCCGGTGCAACATCAACGCGTACAGCCTCTGCGCCTAAATCCACAGCTACGTTGAAGCCACATTCGGGACAGAAGGTGCCACCTGAAAATTTAGTTCCGCATTCCGAGCAAAAGTATTCGTTTTGAACGCTTTCTTCTTCATATTTTTTAATATTAAAGCCACACTTAACGCAAAACTTTGACGTGTCGCTTATACTTGCTTGACAATTTGGGCAAGTCTTCATTTTTATCTCCTTAATAATCTATAAATTCTCTGCCGTAGGTGTCTAAATTATATCTTCTGCCTCTTGGCACATACATTTTGAAGCCGCCGTAAAAGCTTAACGATGTTGGGAATGCGCTGTTGCTTATGCTCTGTACACTTTGTGGAATTTTTACACTCTTTAAGCAGTAGTTGTTAAACGCTTCCGCCTCTATAACTCTTACGCCTTCCTCTAATATTACGTTGTTTAAGGAATCACAGTAGCTAAACGCTCCGTAGCTTACGGTGGAAACACCTCTTGGAATTGTGATGCTACTTAAAGATTTACATTGTTGGAATGCGTTGCGACCGATTATGTTAAGCGTGCTTGGTAACGATACGCTTGATAGCATATTGCAACTAAAGAAAGCACAATCGCCCATTCTCACAACGCCCTCGCTGATTGTAACACTATTCAAGCCAAGACAGCAGGAAAATGCATTTTCCTCTATTACGGATACGCTTCCGGGAATTGTAATGCTTGATAAAGAGGTACACATTTCAAATGCGTTGTTGCCGATGCTCGTAACACTTCTTGGAATTTCAAGAGTTCTGAAGGTTGTGCCGCAGAACATAAAAGGATTTATTCGTGTTAATCTGTTTGAAAGAGTAAGTCCTGTCATTTTAGTACAGCCCGAAATAGCCGACTGCTGTACCTTTTCCACGTCATTTGGCATATTATAGTAACCGCTTCTGCCATTAGGATACTGAACAAGTGTTCTTCCGTCTTTGGAGTAAACCACTCCGTCAATGCTCTTGAAATAGCTATTACCCGCATCAACCTCATATCGCTCCGCGTTACTTGAATATAATGATACTTCCTCAATTTTAGTAACGCTTTTTGGGATTTTTATAACTTTCGCCTTGGCGTTATAAAATGCGCTGTTTGAAATAACGGTAATTCCCTCGGGAATCGTCACCTGCTCCTCTACGCCCTTATACTTTACTAAGGTTGTTCCCCTTACCTCGGCATTTTTATAGAAGTTATCCTTTTCCTTTTGGTCATTAAGCTGATTTTTAGCTTCGACCTCAAGGCTTGAAAAATCAAATGAGCCAAAGGAATTAAAGCTACCGGAGCTTGTACTGCTTGTAACAGGCTCCTCCGTTCCGCCGCCAAGTCCGCCTAAAAATTCACTTATGTTACAGCCACACTCATGACAAAATTTTTGTCCTATCAATTTTACTCCACATTCCGGACAGAATTTCATTGATTTCCACTCCTTAATATTCTACTATTTTTATATTTTTAGGTAAATTTTCGTATTTTTTGCCTCTTAATACATAAATTTTCTTTAGATTGTCACAATCGTCAAAGGCATACTCACATATCTCGTTGACCGTTGCAGGTATTTTAATGCTTTCTATTGAATTACAGAAGCTAAATGCTCCAACGCCTATATATTCAAGTCCGTTTGACAAGGTAACGTTAGTTAAATTACTGCAGTAGCTAAACGCTTCCTCGCCTATGCGTTTAACGCTTGACGGTACATACAAGTCCGCAAATGAACAACCGGAAAAAGCATAGTCGTCTATTTCTTTAACGCTTGAGGAAACAGTTATTTCCATAAGATTTGCACCTTCAAATAAATGTGCCTCTATTTTTGTAAGTCCGCTTGGCAAAGCAACGTTTTCAAGATTTTCACAAGCAAAGAATGCGCTTGCGCCTATTTTTTCAACACTGCTGGGTAATGCAATAGAGGTAATTTCATAACATTCCTCAAAAGCCATTTCTCCTATTTCGGTAACACCGTTTGGTATGACGATATTTTCAAGGTCACAGCCCATAAAGCAACAATTATCAATTTTTGTAACGCTTTTTGGGATAATGAAGCTATCCTCATTCTTTGTTGGATTGTACATAACAAAAACTCTTCCGTCCTTGGAATATACGTTGGAGTCAACTGCCATATAGTTAGGATTATTCTCGCTGATTTCTATTTCGATAAACTTGCTTTCGCCCGCATTAAGATAAGGTAAGCCTAAAATAAACTCATCATCGCCAAAGGTGCTTGGAAGCACTATTTTTTTAAGCTCGGCACAGCCTGCAAATGTCCCCATACTCGCTGTTTCAACAACACCCTCAGGCATAATAAACGTATCTTGTCTTTTTCCTGTGGTGTATTGAACAAGCTTTTTACCGTCTTTTGTGTATAGGCTACCGTCGATTGACTTATAATTAGGATTGTTTTCATCTACAATTATTTCCTCAATTCCGATACAGCCCCCGTACTCGCATCTGCAATTATCGTACATTATTCTGAACGCACCGGGATCAATTTTAGTTACGCTATCGGATATAAAAATTTTTGAAACATTAGGAATATGTCCGAATGCTCTTTCTTTAATTTCTGTTACTCCCTTTGATAAGGTAATGCTTTTAGCTTCTAAATTAAATGAAAACGCTTCCTTATCAATTATGCTTATTTCACCGGGCACAACCACGTTTTCTTCCTCGCCTGTATATGATTTCAAAGCCCCGTTTTCCACCTTTGCCACCTTGTAAAAGCCATCTAATTCCTCTATTCCAAGCTTAAAACCACATTGATAGCAAAACTTAGCCTCTTCAAGTGCAATTTCTTTTCTGCAATTTGGACAAAATTTCATAAGTTCACTCCTTAAACAGTACTAATAATAAATTATCTCTGCGTCAATTTCCGAATACTCATATTCAAAATTCAAGTGTCTTGGCACGTATATTTTTTTGAGGCTTGTACAGCTCACGAAAGCATTGCCTTCTATTCTCTTTACACTTTTCGGAATTTTTATTTCCTTGAGATTAACACACTCGAAAAATGCATAGCTTCCTATTTCAGAAAGTCCTTCGGGCAGAACAATGCTTGATATTCCCGTACCCGTAAATGCGCCGTGTTCAATCACTCTTAAGGTGCTTGGAAGACTTATTGACGTTAAATTTTCGCAAAGCTCAAATGCGTTTGTGCCAATTACTTTAACGCCCTCGCAAACCGTTACCTTTTTCAGCTTGTAACAGATTCTAAAGGCTTCATCGCCTATTTCCTCCACACCTTTCGGTATTTCTGCGCTGGTTATTCCGGTATTTTCAAATGCACCGTCACCTATTTCCGTTACAGATCTGGGAATACTGATAACAGAAAGTCTTTCGTTAAACGCAAACGCGCTTTCTCCGATTTTCTTAAGTCCCTCGGGCAGAGAAACCATTCTTAAATCCTTACATTCGATAAACGCCTCTCTACCGATTTCCTTTACGTTTGTTCCAACTATTACGGAGTCAACGTAGTCGTTCATATAAAATGCCTCGTCAGCAATTTTCGTAACGGTTGACGGAATCGTCACCTTGGATTTTTTACCGTTGTACGCTAAAAGCACACCGTTTTTTATCTCAAGTCCGCTGTCAACCTCACTGTCATCATAGCTGTTTATTGATACTACCGGTTCAAAAGACTCATAAGCGTCGTTCTTATTATCATTGTTATCAATGGAAAGGCTTGAAAAGTCAAAGGTGTCGCCTATATCGTTTTTTGGCTCATCAAAGCTGAATGAACCGCTGAAATTACTAAACGGCGGTGTAAAATCATCATTTATCAAGCTTGCGCCTTGCGTATCCTGGGTCTCTCCGCCTTCGCTGATTTTGCAGCCACACTCGTGGCAAAATTTTTGGCTTATAATCTTCGTACCGCATTCGGGACAAAATTTCATTTTAATTTCTCCTAATCTACAATTTTTTTCAGATATTCATTATCGCACTTGTAAGGAATAAATATAGTTATTTTATTATTGTCGCATAATATGTGAAGCATAGGATTAAGAGGCGAAATAGATGCATTAGCAATCAATTTTCTGCCCTTATCCGTAGAACCTGCAGGCATAGACTCAAGAGCAGCACATAGCATTGCAGACGAATATTCATCACCCGGATTGTATCTTTCAGGAAAAATAATTGCGTCCGTTACGTACTTATCAGAACCGTAAAAGCTAACGGGCTCATTACATTGAACTGCAAAATAAACGTTAGTTTCCTTACCTCTTGAAACTATTTCCAAAAGATTCTCACACAAATCATCGTCCTTAAACATTTCGTCAGCTCTTGCAACAACTACAAGCACAGGATAAATCTCAACACTTTCGTCGTCCTCTCTTGCTTGTATAAGCTCTTTAATTTCCTCCAACGTGTTTTCCGCCTCATCGCTGGTGGCATAAACCATCTTTCCTGACAGCACCCATTTATCACGCATATTTTTGATTACGGTTTCTTTTCGCTTCAAGGTGGTGTTTTTATTGTAATCAATATAAAAAACGGTAGGCTCGTCAATATCCTTCGATAATACAAAGGTATCCTTTATGAGAGATGCCTCCATATCTTTTGTACTTAAATACTGTCCGTAAAGGAATAACATATTGTTTTTGGAATCAAAGGGATATTCAAGAAATTTGTTCGACAAATACGTTTTTCCGAGTCTTGTTCTTATAATTCCCTCTTCGTCATAATTTCCTTTTGCTCTCTTGACGGTAAACGGCACGTCGCTCTCATTCTTTATGGTCACCGTCTTTATCTCGCTTTGAAGATCCATTTTGTTCTTGGGATATTTATTTTTAACGTCTTGAATATGAGCTTTCAGCTTATCCCCTTCCTCGGAATAAGCAACCCTTACGTTCTTTATATTTCCTTCGCGAGAGAAGAAGCAAAGACCCTTTGCGCTTTCAAGCTCGCTTTGTCTTTGAGCTGCCTGGGGAATTAACTGACCTGCATTTTCTCCGGACTTAAATTCTATTCTGTTTCCGAACAGCGGAATAATAGAATTAACCTCTATTGGAAATTGGATAGACGAAATTACAAGGCTGATACCGTATGCACGTCCTACCTGGGCAATTCTGTTAATTCTGTCAACCGCATCGCTGCTTCCTTCTACAAGCTGATAAAATTCGTCTATGATAATAACGCATCTTGGTAACTTCTTGCTTGCAACCTCGTTATATGCGTAAATGTTTCCGTAAGAGCCTATAAGCTCGCCTCTGCGCTTCATTTCCTCATCAATAAAATCAAGAATATCGTTAGCCGCAAATATTCTGTCACCGGTAACAACGGTTTTCAAATGGGGAAGCTCCTGCTCCTCAAATATCTTAAAATCGCCCTTAACCATAACGATAAGATGAAGCTCCAATTCCTCCGGGGAATATAACTTGCAGGCTGATAAAACAAGGCTGTTTATAAACGCAGTTTTACCTGAACCGGTAGTACCAATAAGCGCAAGATGTGCATCGGGGCCGTTAGCATTCAATTCAATACTAACAGGATTTGAGCCTTGCTTTCCAAACGGAATTGAAAGTGTCTTTGAATACTTTCTACGCCTTGAGCTGCTTGAAAAATCTTCCTTGCCGATAACGCTGTCAAGATATACGATTTTTCCCGCGTTATTTTCTACCGACACCTTAAATACACTCAAAACAGAGCTTATGCTGTATCCTCTGCCGCAGGTGTTGGCAAAATAGCTCTTGCCATTTTTGCACAAGTAGCCTTTTCCGCCTGCGCTCTTATAATCAATAACGTTGTTTGTAATAGCTTCAAGCTTGGGCAGTCTCTTGCGATAATATTTAGAATCCTCGTCATCGTAGGTGTTTTCCGTAATTAAGAAATACACGCCTGCAGCTCTGCCGTTTTTAAGTAGGCTTCCTATTTCCTCACCAACGTTTTCGTATCTGAAAGGGTATCCGCTTAAAACCGTAAGAATAATAGGCAATGGATTGTCTTGGTTTTTCTTATTGTATTCCAACACGTCAAAGCATCTTGACTGACCTAAAATCATTATTCTTTCGTTTACAATTCTGTTAAGCTCGCCAAGAGATGCACGTATTTCCTCATCGGAATTTTTAACGTATTTTCCGCTTGCATTATCAAAAAACAGTTCTGTATTTCCATTTTTCAAAATTCCCGCAAAGGTGGTTATGGCGTTAGAAGAGCAGCTGTCACAAAGCAAAATTCTCTTACTTAACTGAGGATAAGCAAACAAAAATTGCATAACCGTATTAACAACACAGTCAGATAGCTCCTTAGCGTCTATATCCTTATTTTCTGCTCTTATTACCGCTATACCGTCCTTATGCAAGCACCAATCAAGACAGGATAAAATAACTCCGTCACCGCTTTTACCGCCAAGCAAGCCCGCATCGCACGCCTCATATCCCATAGGTAAGGATATCTCCGTCACAAACTCCTTTTGCAACTCCAAGCTGTCATTGATTATAACTCGTTTGCACAAAGTGGCGCTTTTTTCTTTCACCTGCTTTACAAGAGAGGAAAACTCACTTTCGCTTTTACAAAGTCCTTGCATCTTTGACTTAAGAGCAATTATTTCGTTCTTATATGAATCCATAGCCAAGCTAACCGCTTGAGCCTGTAACGTGTCCGCCTTTGAATATATTTCTACCAGCGTATTGTATCTTATTGCAAATTCTCGCAAATTAGCGTCAACGTTAACCTTTTGTATGATAGCGGAGAGGAGCTTTATTCCCTCGTTACCAAGTCTGATAGATAGCTCACAAGCGTTAAAAGGAGTAAACTTTTGGCACAAAGCCCCTTCGCTTAAATAGATTTTTCCGCCCAAAAGCTGTGCCTTGCCTCTGTAAAGGCTGCACACAGTTTCAACGGTAGGCTTAATTTTCGCTATGTAACCGGCAAGCTCTCTTTTAATCTTACCGTATTCTGACGAATATTTGCTTTTTACAGCACTTTCCTTGCTGTTAAGCTCACCTATCAGCCTGTTAATTTCATTATTAAGTCTTAAATATTCACCGATTTTTTCCGTCTGATTTATCATAAAATTTCTCCATTTTCAAATAATCATATTTAACAGGTAGCCGCTTCAACCGTTGTCCCTCTTTCAACAAAGCCAAGATTCCCGGCAATATCCGATTATTGGCAACCGATAGCGCATAAAAAGCTCCTGCACTAATACCGCACAACTTGCGCGTTTGTACCTTTTTTCCATCCGAATTTTAAGTGACACCGTCTTGGTATCCTTATCTCCTCAAGGGACGTGCATGAGCCGAAGGCTCCTTTTCCTATATACCTTACGCTTTTTGGCACCTCTACCGTTTTCAGGGCTGTGCAACCCCAAAACGTATAGCCCTCAATTCTTTCGAGATTGCTTGATAATCTTATTTTCTCAATACCCGTACACGATTCAAAAGCACCCCACCCCAATTCCGTAAGCAAGTCAGACATAATTACCTCTTTTAGCTTCGGGCAGTCATAAAACGCATACTCACCAATGCGCTTAATATTTGCAAAGTCTATTTTCGATATCCCTTGACTTCTGTAAAAAGCACTGTCATCTATTTCCTCTACCGTATCGGGCATAATCACTTCATTTAAGCTATTGCACATACCGAACATTTCAACTGAAATTTTCTTTATTCCGTGAGGTAAATTTATATTTTTAAGGCTATACCACTCAAAAAACGCACCTGCACCTATCTCTGTAAGCGTTTTGGGTAAATCAATTTTTTCCACCCACAAAGCTCCGTCGGTTGCATAGTCCTCAATTTTCTCAAGTGTGCTTGGATAATAAAGCTCCCTCGTGTAATTCACGGAAAAATCAAACGCGCCCTCTCCAATCACCTTAACACCCGATGGAATGTGAACGATTTTATCCTTTTCCGTTTCACTGTATTTTATCAATTTGTCATTTTCTATTATAAATTCCATACCTTGTGCCCTCTCACTTTAGAATGTCCGTCAGCCACAAGTTATCATGGCATTGCCTTCCTATTTCCCATCAAGCTTTATAAGTGAACAACGCAGTATTTCGCCGCTTTTTAATCTTTTGTTCTTCATCAGTAGAGGCTAAAGAAGCACGAAAGACAAGGCGTAACGCAGAATTCGGGCGACAATGTACTTATTCGTACATTGAGGTCGAATTTGAGTAACAACGCAGTATTTCACCGCTTTTTAATCTTTTGTTCTTCATCAGTAGAGGCTAAAGAAGCAAGAAAGACAAGGCGTAACGCAGAATTCGGGCGACAATGTACTTATTCGTACATTGAGGTCGAATTTGAGTAACAACGCAGTATTTCGCCGCTTATTTCGCCTCTAACATAATTTTTATAATTTCCTTGTCCGTCCCACTCATACCCTCTCGTGCCAAACGTCCAACGTTTCTAATGGTATTCTCAACACCCTTAACTACTATTCCGTCGCCGCCGTAGAATTGGTTACCGTCTTTCATCATCTCATAGCCTAAAATTCCTGCTTCAACTGCCATAGCGATTTTTGCCGCACAGGACGGCTTTGCTCCGTCGCATATAGTTCCCGAAAGAATTGCAACGGCATTTACAAGCGTATGCGCAATTTCGCGGAATTTTCCTCCGTTAAGATAGCAAATCCCACAACCGGCACCGCAGCCTGCGCTGATTGCGCCGCAATATGCAGATAGACAACCAATACCGGTCTTTTGATGAATCGTTATCAAATCAGACACAAGTAATGCTCTTATGAGCATTTCTTGACTTGCACCCATATTTTCAGCGTACGTAACTACGGGAATAGTTGCTGTCATACCTTGATTTCCGCTTCCGGAAATTATACAAACAGGCATCTCACAGCCGCTCATTCTTGCATCGCTTCCCGCCGCTGAATAAGCTCTTGCTTTCGTTCTGATATCCGTTCCCCCGTTTAAAAGCGTCTTGCCGATGCAAGCGCCCCACTTGTTATCTATGCCCTCCTTGGCAATAGCCATATTAAGACTAATTTGTCTTTCAATAAGAGGACGAACTTTTTCTATGTCAACAGTATCCGCAAACTCAATTATTCTCTCAACGCTAAGGCACGAACGGTCAACGCTCTCTCCAATTACCGTATCACCCTGCCCACCGGAGTATTTTTCAGTCATATCAACACCGCTACATTCAGCGAGCGTGATATTGGTATGCCTTTTTGCAAAATGAACGTGCGCTCCTTCAGCTTCTAAATCAACCTCAAATGCCTCATCGGTTTCGATTTCATAAATCTCAACCTCAACCGCATCGAAATATTCCTTTATTTCCTTTGCATCCTCTTTGTTCAGCCCGCAAAGCACCTCTAACTGTCTTTTTGGAGCATTTGCCACAATTCCTGCGCATATTGCCGCCTTAAGACCGTGCATACCGCCCGTTGCAGGCACAATTACGCTCTTAACGTTCTTTATAATATTTCCACTAAAGCCCGCCTTGATTTTCTTTGGCTTATCATTCAGCATATTTCTTAAAACAGAAGAAGCATAAGCTATCGCAATAGGCTCTGTACAGCCCATAGCAACAAGCAATTCCTCGTTAAGAATATCTATATAAGTATTGGTAATTTTTTCTGTTATCATATTTTTTGCTCCTTGTAGTGTTCAGCAATCACCAAAATTACCGAACGGGGACTAATAAAACGGTTTTTGCTCATCTTTATTTAAAATCCAAAATTCCAATGCTTGAGCGCTAATTTTATTCAACGCTTATCCACATAGCAGGACGAACTCCGCACATTGTATCATTTGCAGGACGTCCGTAACCGTATGGTTGCCCGTCGTGATCTACACAAGCAACAAAGTTCTGTGAATTTCCCGGAGAACGAAGCCACCAAAAGCAGGATTTTCCAAAGCCAAAGCTACCCTTAAAAACGTAAACGCCTCTTGATTTCGCATATTCTGTCGGTTCGCATTTTCTTTTATCGTCCGAGTCGAAATATCGTTTTACTTCATCATAGCTCAAAAGAAAAACCCTATCGGTTGTTGCGTTGCCACCTCTTGAATTGCTCATATTAGGGGTAATCACATACGTACTCTGTATTTTTTCTATCTCTTTACTGTTAAACGACTCGGTTATAAACTCCCCGTTTAACCACCTTCTTAAGCTACAACTCTCCCACGTTACGTCTCCAAACGACAAATTATACGACTTACACTCAATAGCATATTTGCTAATCAACAACGCCTTATTGCCGTTTCTTGAAAGCACCGTCCATTCATATCTGCCGAAGTAAGGATTTCCGCCCACAACCCATTTTGCAAGCTCGGCTCTTTTCCTTGCCTCTTCCTCGGCCTTGCGCCTTGCTTCTTCCTCAGCTCTACGCTTAGCCTTCTCCTCCTCGGCTCTTTTTCGTTGCTCCTCTTGCTCCTTAAGCCTTCGCTCCTCCGCTTCTCTTTTAGCCTTCTCCTCGGCAATACGGCGTTGCTCAGCTTCATACTCTCTTTTTATTCGCGCCTCCTCGGCTTTTCTTTCTTCCTCTGCTCTGCGCTTGCTTTCCGACCTTTGCTCTATTGCCTTAATATCTACCGTTATCTGATTTCCGTTTTTGGTTATGAAGCTGTAAATCTCTTTTTCGTCAAAGTAGCTTCTGCCGACCTCGCTCAAAGCTCTCTTTATCAAATGCATATCTATCTTTGGCAAAACAAGCGTACTTAATTTTGTACCAAAAAATATTCCCAAGAAACTATCATCATAAATTCTCTCAACAGATGAAGGAATAATCAACTTTTCCAAAGACTTGCAGTAAAAAAACGCGCCCTTTCCAATAACTCTTACGCCTTCTCCTATTTCAATCACGGTAACGGTGTCGTTCTTTGCAAAGGCATTATCATAAATTTCATCAATAGTACCGGGAACTATAACGTATCTTCTCTTGCCCGTATACGAAACCAAAACGCCGTTTTCTACCTTAAGCCCCTCGTTTTCGTATATTTTATCCGTAGACAAGCTATCCAAAGCATCAAAATCAATTTGCTCAAAGGCTGATTCATTCGGTTGCCTTGACCCGCATTTTATACAGAAAGCACTACCGTAAGGAAGCTTTTCTCCGCACGATATGCAAAAGCTTAACGATGCCTCACTATTATTTTCTAAATTTGCACCGCATCTGTTACAAAATTTTGCGGTATCAATTACGTTTGCCTTACAGCTTGGACAAGATTTCATATTTCCCCCTATGTTTTCATTCCGATGCTACGTTATGCCTTACGAAAGTGGCATCGACCAACGGAAAGATTTGCATCATTAAATCACATTTAAACGTTTATCCATATAGCAGGACGGACTCCGTTTTCAAAGGTAACGGGATATCCACCGTTGTTTATGACAAGGCTTATTGCTCCGTCGTGTCTTACAACGTTAGCACTATAGCTGTTTCCGATATATCCCTGACTGGCATAGGAATCCAACCACCAGCTGTATCCATACTGACCGTTATTCAATGCGTACGGAGTGGTCTTGCATTGTCTTTGCTCCGGTGTTTTCAAATACGTACACACGTTATCCTTTGATAAAAGGAAAATCTTATCATTCTCTACACCGCCGTATCGATATGACGTTATGTTAAAGTTCGCATTCTCGCCGGCTTCCTTTAAGGTTAGCATTCTTGCCTTTTCGCTTGAAGAAAACGCTTCACCAAAAAAGTCGTTTACTAACCACTTGCGAAGCGTGCAGCTTGCATAGTAACAGCTTGCGTTTGTTTCGTTATATTTTTTGTACGCAATTGCATCCTTGGTAACGAGCATGGCTCTTCCCTCTTGTCTTGCAACAACTATCCATTCAATTGGCTCTTTTCTGCTTCCGTTATTTATGTAATAAGAGCCAAACGTCCATATTTTACCTATGTCTGCTAAAAGAAGCTCTCTTTTGCGCGCTTGCTCTTGCCATTGTCTTTCTCTTTCCTCTTGCTCTTTTCGTTTGCGCTCGTTAAAATATTCTATCGCCTGTTTTTCAAGCTCTTTTATATTCACTACCGTGCTTCCGTTTTCGTTTTTTGCAAAGTCTTTCGGGTTGTTGCCCGCATTTAAGTAATCAAGCGCGTTTGCGCTCAGGCAAGCTCTTATAAGAGCCTCGTTATACTCATCAAGTGTAAGATAGTCTAACTGTGTTCCGTAAAACGCACACTCGCCAATTTGATTTACAGATTTAGGTATCTTAATTTTTTTAAGATAGCGACAACCAGCGAATGCATATTTGCCAATAAAGCTAACGCCGTTTTCAATTATAACCTCTGTCAAAACGTCGTTATTATAAAACACTCTATCAAAAATCCCATCAACCGAGCTTGGAATATACACACTTGTTTTCTTGCCCGTGTATCCTGTCAAAACGTCGTTTTCAACTACAAGTCCACTTTGCTCCATAAGCTTTTCGCTTGCATTCTGTAATGATGAAAAGTCAAAGGTATCAAAACCGCTATCACTTGGAGTTTCGTTTAAATATTCGCTTAAATCCGCGCCACATTCGACGCAAAAATCCTGTACAACTAATTTTTTTCTGCATTTTGGACAAAAGTTCATTACCTTGCTCCCTTCGGTCGCAAAAGCCGTCAACCGTCACCAAGTCAGGCTGATGACAGATACCGTAAAGGCTTTTTGCTTCTTTAATAATTTTTGTACCATTTTTTGTACTATTTTTTACACTGCCTTTATGCTTAACCGCTATTTCAATGAAATCCACATAGCCGGTCTTACGCCGAATATCGTTCCCGTAACGTCGTAGCCCATTTGTGATATGCCGCCGGTATAGAAAATATAAGATGCGTTTTGTGGAAACTGTCCTGCGGTACGAAGCCACCAATAGCCGAAGTATGCTCCGTCGCAGTATGCACCGTTGTTCTTTGCAAACAATGTTACTTGACATCTTGTTTCATTAACGGTTTTGTAGTATTTTTGAACTTCATCAGCGCTTAACAGGAATATTTTGTCGTTTGTATCATTACCGCTGCTTGTACCGTGCTGTTGATTTGGCGTATTTTTCAAAGTTGTAGTTAAAATCTTGCTTTTTTCCGCATCAGTAAAAGCAATTTTATAAAAATAGTTATTGAGCCATTTACGAATAGAGGACCTTTCCCAATCGGCTGCTTCAGCGCTTTCATTAAACTTTTGTCTGTCAATAATATATTTGGAAATTAAAAGCGCTTTATTGCCATTTCTTTCAAGAACGTTCCACACAATGCCTTGTGTAGAAACTCCATGATTATAAGTGCCAAGGGTGTGGGTTGTTCCCGCATTATACTGACTATATATTGAGTTTCTTTCCTCTTCCTCTTTGCGCTTTCTTTCCGCTTCTTTGCGAAGTTCTTCCTTGCGCTTTTCCTCGGCTATTCTGTCTTGTTCCTCTTTGATTTTATTCATTATTGCATTTTCAATGCCTTCAATACTAACCTTTACCCTACCGCCACTTTCTGTAACGAAATCCTTAAAGTTTACCAAGTCAGCGCTGCTTTGGGCTTTATCACTAAGACAAGCATTAATAACACTTTCTTTATAGTACGCAGAACCAAAAATTAGAGTATTGAGAGATGTATTCTTAAAGGTATCGGTATAAATAATTTTACAGCTTGCGGGAATAGAAATTTCTATAAGGGATGAACAGGATGCAAACGCTTTTCTGCCAATGCTCTTTACACCCTCTTCAATTTCCACGCAGGTTATGATTTGGTTATTTTCAAATGCCCCGTCGTAAATTTCCTCAATGTCGTGGATAACTATACTTCTTTTCTTACCGTTGTATCCAACCAAAACGTCATCCTCAACAATAAACCCCTCTTTTTCAAGAAGCTGCTTTGTTGCCGCTAATTTGATCTCGCCAAAATCAAAGCTAATACCTTCATTTATAGCAGAGCCGCCTCCACCGTTATTAGCCTCAGTCACAACCTCCGCACCGCACTCAATACAGAAATCAGCGTCAGGCTGAATTTCAGCCCCACACTCGGTGCAGTATAAAGCTGCATTTGACTGCTCGTCCTCATATTTTTTAATGTTAAATCTGCATTTATGACAAAACTTTGCCGTATCTATTACTTCAGTCTTACAATTTGGACAAATTTTCACATCTTTTCTCCCGTTTGTGTTATTTTATAAAATATTATAATTATTCTATGGTAACATTGTACAACAAAAAAAGCCAAAAGACAAGTCCCTTGGCAAATTTTTTAAAATATTATATAATTATCAGCGCTACTCTGTCGTTTCCGCCGTAATCCTTAATTATCTCATAATGCTTAATTTTACCCGTTTTTTTCTTTTCTCCCAAAAGAGTATCCATAATTTCACCCTGGTCATAGCCGAATTCAATAAGCATTTTTCCGTTTTCATTAAGATATGAAAGCCCCTCTCCAATCAAAAAACGAATTATGTCAAGTCCGTCCTCTCCTCCGTCAAGTGCTAAAATAGGTTCCTTTTTTACCTCTTCGGAAAGGCTTTTTATGTCCCTTGTGGGAATATATGGCGGATTGGAAACTATCATATCAAATTTTCTGTTGGGTAAATCCCTCGTTACGTCACCCTGTAAAAACGTGCATTTTTTGGACACAGCGTTGGAAATAGCATTCTTTTTTGCCATATTTAACGCTTCCTTTGAAATATCGCAAAGAAGCACCGAGGAAATATCCTCTCTGTAAACCAGCATAGAAATACCAATGCAGCCGCTTCCTGTACATAAATCAGCTACACTCCCCCCTGCTTTCAGCTCCCTTATAGCATTTTCTACAAGAATCTCTGTGTCAGGACGGGGAATTAAGCAGTCGGGCGAAACGTAAAACTCACGCCCCATAAAATACCACTTTCCTATTATGTGCTGTAAAGGAATTTTTTTCTCTCTCTTCTCCAAAACAGCCAATACGGCTGACGCTTCATATTCTCTTTCTCTGTCAAAAATTATGTTTGCTTTATTTACACCAAAAAGATGATTTAAAATAATTTCCGCCTCTGTGTCGCAATTTTCAACACCGTAGCTCTTAAGCCTGTCAACAATCTCTTTATATTTCATTACCCGTATCCACCTTATAAACAGCAAGCCTTGCTTACAAGCTTGCCTCTATCTGACAGGAATATTTTACAACAAAATCAGCCAAAAGACAAGTCCCTTGGCTGATATTGTTTCTTTATTACCGTTCATTTACACGTTTCTCATCGGCTGACGTCTTTAATGCAAAAGCCTTAAATCTCTCAAGATAGTCTATTTTTTTGACTATACCCTGCCTGTAGTCGTCAACAATCCACGTATACGTTGAATACATAGTAACAATTCCGCTGACAACGTACATAATAATTTGAAGGGAATTCCAAATAATTGTGGCAACGTTTATCTCACTTACAAGAGTAACTCCGAAATATCCGAAAATAACCGCCATAATTACACGAACAAAAACGTCTGTGGCATTTTTTGATTTGTTATACTCGCGCTTGCTCCTGCCAAAATCAAAGGGGTTGTTAAAATTCCCTCCGTCCGAGGTAAGACCTGACGGCAAAAGCTCCTTAAATCGAAGATGAAGCGCTTTTTTGTAGGCTTTTTTCTTCTTTTTGTTATCTTTTCGTTTTTCCTTACCCTGTGTCAAAATAAGCTCTCTTGCAACGCCATTTTCATCAAAGCATTCCTCGTATTTTAAACCTGCAAAGGCAAGAATTTTCGCTCTTATTCTTTTTTGCGCAAGCTTATTTTCAACCGCGCAATATTCCTCAAGCAAATCAATATATGGCGTAATTTCATCAACAGCCCTTGCATGCAGCTCCGTTGTGGAAACAGTTCTCTCGTCCTCCTCTCCGCGTCTGAAGCCAATACTGCGAAAGGAGCTGTTAATAAGGCTGCCTACAATCAAGCTTATGAAACCCGTACAAACAATTTCATACACACCTCTGCCCGTTTTTGATATTAAAATCAAAGAGCTTACTATGTATATCAAGGAAATCATTACAACCGCATAATATCCCGCATTTTTATATAAATTTTCTCCTAATGTATTCCTTTTCATCTTACCCCCATCTCATTGTGAAAATCTGTGTATAACACACATAAATTTTCCGAGTTTTGCAAGCTTGTCCCTATACTCTTCCTATTTTTTGATTTGAAATAGCTTTTTCAACCGCTCTTGCGGTAAGAGCAGCTTGAGCTTTTTTTCTCTCTATGCTTATAAAGACCTGTATAAAAAGGTCTAAAAGCTCTCCCACAAGTGCTAAAAATGATAGCACCATAAGGTCTTGAATAATTGGGGCTAAAAGATACGAAAGAACGCAAATTGTACTGAAAAGAGACACACCCGAGTTGATTTTCAGCTTTTTTATTACCTTTAAAAGCAATATAACAGCCACCACTATTCCTCCAAGGAACAGCTTAAAGCCGTCATAACGTGAGCAAACGTATCTGTCCCTATTAGCAATAAAATACGCGGTCAACGGAGAAATGCTTGCCACAAAGGAAAGAACGTATAAAACAATTATCCTAAACTGTCTCATTTTTTGAAGTCTCCTCGTTTTTTCCTAAAATCCTTATAATTTCGCGCATTCTGCCATCCATAACGTATTCCTTTTTGTCGGCAACCGCAAAATAAGCAATTTTTGATAGATTTGCTATATCATTCTTTAACGCCTTTACCTGTTCTTCGGCAGCGCTTACCTTTTCATTAAGCTCCGGTACGCCATTCAAGGTAGCCTTTAAGTCCTCATATTTCTGACCTATCGCTTCAAGCTCTCTTCTGCTGTTTTCCCTTATAAGAGCCTGCTCTTTGTCAAACACCGCCTTACTTTCCTTCAAGCCCTTAAGAGCGGAAAATACCCCCTTAAGCGTTCCAAGCAAGGCTATCACAGATGTGAAAACACCCATTAAAACAGGCAACAGTCTTTCCCCTATGTATGTCCGTAGCTCGTCCCCTTTTTTGCCACCTTCCATTGCCTCTTCATTCTTCACTATTACCTCTTCACTATTCTCCCCTTCATCCTCTGTTTGATTTTGTGCCGATGCAACTGTCACAAGGGACAAAGCAAAAATAATACATAGTACTATAATAAATATTCTTTTCATTCCGTTTCTCCTTCCAATGCATAATAAATTACATCAAGTCGTCTTGGCTGAACCTCGCTGACAACTCTTAAAATACAGTCCTGACCGTAAGGGGTGGCGACGTTTAAAAGCGAACGCGCCTCAACGCTTTCGTTACGCTCATTATCCAATACGTACGCAACCGTTACGTTATTGTCGTTTAGCCATTCAATAAATTCCTCCAAGCTATTCTGCTCAACGTTGTAAAAATACAAATCCGAACCGCCCGAGTCGCCACCGGCTAATTCAAAGCAGGGCAACTCGCCCTCACCGTTTTCTATAAAATGCGTACAGTATGACGTTGCGCCCTCCTTATGCTTTTCAAGGTTTTTTATACAAACCGCTTTTCCCATATCGGTTACAATAAATTCCGCATCACGCCCATCAAGCAGTTGGCTTACCCGCTCAAACAAAATTTGCTCACGTTTAAAAACGGTTCTACCCACCGCATCAACCTTTAAGCTATCGCAATAGTCGTCTATACCGTGTAACACAATATCCGTATCAGCCTGCTTCCCGTTACAGTCTATTGAAACGGTAACCCCTTCTATTTTTCTCGGATACTCGCAGCTTGGGGAAAAAGCATTTCCCGTATATGGCTCATAGTCTGTTACACTCTCTCCTATTTCCATTTGAATATTGTAATAGGTTATTTTTTCGTTAGCGTCTGCCGTTCCGGCACGATTTGCATAAATAAGCATACAGTATTGCGCGTTTGGATATACTGACAAATCGGGAAGCTTTGAAATTATGCCTGTACCACTGATTTTAACACGTTCAGAAGTGGCGCTAATAGTTCCATGCGCCTCAATGCTCGTTGCCTCCGACTTGCCCAAGGCTGTACTCCCATTCATTCCAAATAATCTTATACAGGGTTGTACTGAATTTGACGTTTTAGTATACTCTGCGCTAATTGTAACGGTTTTTCCTAAAAGATTTTGCCAATTGGGAATTATAACGTTGTAGCTTTGATAAGTTCCTGTTGCTCCCCATACGGTTATTGAATTTTCTTCTTTTAAAACTTTTTCGACACCGATTTTACCGCTGTAATAAGGTGCAAGTAAATCAAATGAATTTTTTCCCGTATAGGTTTTCTGCCTCGTATTGCCCGAAGTTTCAATATGTTTCAGACAAACGCCCGAGGTGTTTTTTAAAACAACCTCGTTGCCGTCTGCCCCTGCCTGTCTTTCAAACCCGTTGATACTAAAGCTCTTTGTTAATTTTCTTCTATGCTCATTAAAGTATTTCATTTTCCACTCTTCCGTATTTAAAATATGACTTTACAGTGCTATTCCTGACAATCGCAGCAGCCAACCTTTGCAATAATTACTCCGTCAACGTTCTTTATATTGATTTCGTAAATTCTGTTGGGAAAGGGTGTTAAAACTCCTTTATAACAGTCGTCCTGGGTTAGCTTGATTCTTGAATCACAGCCGAAAACAGTAGGCGTAATTCCCGAGCGGAAATTCACAATACACTCAAAATCTGTAGGAATTTCCTCATCTAACTGTAAATTAAGCACCGTTCTTAATCCTGCATTATGCACCGTTTTGTTTTGAAGTGTAAACGTCTGCGCTGTCTCCGTAGCCATTTTTAAAGAGCTTTCCTTTGCGTCTAATGATAAAATCAATTCCCCCAGCGCCTCTGTAATCTCATTATCTAAGGTAGCTATTGCTTCCTCAAGCGCGCTTATTGACTCGCTCTTTGCAAGCTTGCTTGTGTCAAGCCCGCTCTCAGAAGCAACAAGCAAATATCCGTTACATAAATAGCTCTCTCCGGGTATAAGCGTAACCGCTCCTGTCAAAATATGAGCCTGCGAAAGAGGAAAAGCATCTTTATTTGTGCTGTTTTTCTCAAAAAGCGTAAAGTCGGGCACGTTTTTATCAAGCAAAACAAACTTATCACCTACGTTAAGCTCGCTGTTTAAGCTATTTATCATCTCCCACTCATCCCTTACAGGAATAATCCTTGATTTTCCTTGTGCAAAGGATAGTGCGCTCTGTGCCAAAGAACGTATTTCCGAAACGTCATTTCTTATTTTCGCATGAGCGAGACTGTCATTATTATGATCGGAAAGTGCCTCGTTCGTAGTTGTTCTTTCGTCCTCAAGCCTTTTATGCACGTCGCCGTAATGCTCGGATATTGCATCTCCCAGCTCCGTCTCTCTTTCCTTTAAATTATCAATTTCCATTCTTATGTCCTTGTGAGCCTCACTCTGCAAGTTATGCTCCCCGATAGCACTTTCCTTATCTCTTTCAATAAGAATAAAATGCTCGTTGATAAGTAGCATAAGCCTTCTTATGAAATTATAAAAGAATGGCTTAACGTTTCCTGCCGTAAGACCGTATCCCGACGGATTGTTAGGAAGAGCCATAGGCGAGGACAAAAGAATCTTGCTTATTTCCTCATCGGAAAAATTATATCTGTTCATTTTAAATCTCCCTCCAAATTGTATATAACTTGAAATCCCCTTAATTCAAAATCTTTAGCCAAATAATGCTTAAGTCTCAAAATTAAATAGTCAACGTTCCTTTCAAAGCACCTTACAGAAAAGCTTTTTTGTAATCCGCAGTTAAAGGTAAAGGAATTAAAGTCAAGGCTATCAAAGCCAAATTCATCGCCAAGCGCATTCTCGCCTCTATACTGACCGCCGTCTGTTTTGTATGCAAGCTCCACCGTTCCCTCGCTACCTCCGGACACGCAAACGTTTAAGCCGTAAACCGTGCTTTTTTCCGTCACTCCCCCAAAAATAACCGGATACTCATATTCAATCTTAACGGGCGTTTTTCGTTCACAGCTCAGCTTTGCTTCTTCAAGAGAACAAAGAGTAACGCACGCACCGTATTTATCAAGAAGAAGAAAATAATCCTCTTGACTACTCAAACTAAATGCTTCATTACTGATTTTTTTCAAAATGCCCACAAAGGTGTCTGAATTTTCCTTTAAATCAACGGTGATATAAAGCTCCGTTGCGTTTACCTCACAAATAGTGGCTTCCACATAAGCGTCCAAGGACGTTTTAAGAAAAATTTTCTCTTGGGGATAAAGTCTTAAATATCCAAGCTCCGTCCATATATCGTTGTAATTAAGATTAAGACGCGTCTTGCCATTTACCACTCTCATACCCACAATATCGCACAAATGAACGTAGCCGTTTGAAACAATTAAGGTGTCCCCTGTGCAAATATTCAACGCTTCATTCAAATACAAAACCGTCTGTCCCGCTTCATTCTCGCCAAAAAGATAGCTACCTGTGTCGATTTTTTCGTAATAAATATCCCAAAAACCGTCGTTTATGCAGGTTATTCTGCCGTCCTCTCTGCCTATAAAAATTTCACCGTTGACCACGGCCGCATAGCAAGCCTCTATTCCGTCCAACACGTACCATTCGTACTCATAAGAGCTATCAAGTCGGTTATCGTGATATTTTCTGTATCTTGTATCGGCTATATAAACGTTACCTTCTGCAAACAGGCAGTAATAGCCGTTATACTCCAACGCTACCGATTTTGTCATATCGTGTGCTTCAAGCCAAGGCGCAATATTATTTCCACGTCTTACTCGACCGCCGGTTCCCACAGAACCGTAAACGTTATCTTTTTGAGGGGAAAGTGTGTCTAAATTAACTGTTTTCGTTGCAAAATGAGATAGCGAGCCACCTTGAGAGCTAAATCCTTTTGAAGCAAGCTCTCTGCCCTTCATTTCGAAATAATAAGCGCCTTTCTCCTTGAATACGCAAAAAACGTTCTCACTCATTTCGCATATTGCGCTTATTTTGGCATCGTTGCCTATCACTTTTTTAAAGTGGGCAGGAAAATAATCCATACCCAAGGAAACGTATAGCGTATTTCCCTCCGCCAATGCCATAAACGCGCTTCCGTCGTCTGCCGTACATATCTGACCGATATCACAGCTGATTTTTTCTTGATTTTTAACGCTGAACGTTACCTCAATATTGCTCTCATATTTAATTGGCGCAGGACACAAGAAATTAAAGGTAAGCACCGTCTTTTCGTCTACTCCCTTTTCCAGCCATATTACAGTTCCTTGCAGACTGGAGCCGGTTTCGTTTCTGCTAAGAATAAGTTCCTTACCGTTTACATCCGTGATTTTTTCCGCCGTTAAATTTTCACCGTATTTTAGCGTGGGAGCGTTGTGGGTTATCTCAATTTCTCCCGAATAGCTCATTCTGCCTATAATTGCAACGTTATTTAAGACACCCTCTCCGTTATTACCGTAAAAATAAACTGCATCAACCGTTTTTCCGCGTAATGTATCCGATAAATCCAGCATCCAATCATTTGCAACCCCCTCGCTCTCATATACGGTTTCCGAGCCGTAATGAAAGGAAAACCTCGGCACCAAGGAATCTCCTCTTGCAAACAAAATAACGCTATCAAGCTTCATCGGCTTTTTTAAAAAAATAGCAACCTCCTCGGAAACGCTTATATCGTAATTTGTTCCGTTTCCATGAAGAATATTGTAAATCACCTGGCTGTCTGCACCCATAACCCCCGCTATTTCATTACTTGAAAGTCTTGTTGCGTTCTTGTATATGGCGTTATAGGGGGCCTCTGACTCATTTGCCGAATCAAGCCTCGTTATCATTCTCGTCTTAACGGAAATCCCTTGAGATGTATCAATAGAGCCGTCAAGAGAAAATCTTTGATAAGGATTTTCGCTCCTTATCCCTATAAGTCTGTTTCTTCGCTTGCTTGTTAAAAGACTGTAATCCTCATTTATCTTCTCCGTGCTTTCGTAGCCGATAGGGGAAACGTCATAAGCAGTCAACGGAATGTACGCGTATTTACTGCCGTAAGCGTTTTTTATTTCGACCCCGTCAAAGATAAAAAGCTCTTTTGCGCACACTATGTATAAAAGTCCGTTTTTCTCAAAGCCACAGCTTTTCGTGTCCTCCAGCCTTCCCATTCTTACGCCGTCGTAATACAGATATGGCCCTGCGTGTACTGCCATCATACCGCCATATTCAAAAATTCCGTTTATCCTTAAATCCTTGTCATTTTCATCTCTGTAATGAAAGCACTCCTGCCAGCCGTTTCTCTTTTTCAAGGCGCCGTCTGCACCTACAAGATTTTTCATATAGCTGCTATGCCCTCTCGTAACCGATAAGGGCATACTCTTTGCCTCAACGCCAAAAAGATTTTCTTGACTGTAAACCTTTCTTTTCGTCATTAAATTCCTCCCAGCGAATATACGGTAACAGGGTAAGCATTTTCCGACTTGCTGGCAAACTCATCTATCATCTCAAAAAACCTTTCTCTTGCTGACAATGAGCCGTCCCTGTCCTCTCCCATAAGCAAATCAGCCTTAATGAAATACGGAATAATTTCTTCTATTCCGCCAAGGTCAATTTCCGTATTGTTGCTTGTCAAATGATCGATTCTTGCAAGCCTCTTGTAATAAGCAACCTTAATTTCATCTCTTTCAGAAGCATAAGCTCTTATAAGCCTACGTGAAATAGACTCATAATAAGTAGCTTCATTATTTACGTAAAGAGCTTTGACGCTCAATATCTCCTTGTTATCCCTTAAATCCAGCAAAACATATCTGCCTTGCTTTTCTCCGCAAGCGGTAGCTACACAAACAGGCGTAAGCAATTTTTCCTCAATAAACGTAAATGCTCTGTTTATAGCGCCTACCGATGAAGCTACATAAGATGAATAGGTGTGATTTGATTTCAGTCTGTAAATAATTTCCTCATAGTCCTGCCCGTCATATTCAAGCGACATCATCGGATAAATAAGCATCAATGCTTGTATTTTCAGTTCTCCCAGCTTCATTTTTCGCGAGCCTTAATTTTGAAGCTCTTCAAATTCAGCTTTCTTCGCATAAGGCTCCTTCCTCCTTTATTGATTTTTAATGTAAGCACGCTTTATCCGTTTTACTGAAGCTCCTCGAATATTGCGCACTGAATTTTTTCCTCGTTTGCCTTATCCTTCAGCTTATTTCCCGAGGTATCTCTTAAAAAGGAAGCAGAGGAATTATCTCCGCATATAGCTTTGTTAACCTGCGCAAGTAAAATTGCCTCAAGCACAGAAATTGCTTCCTCCTCAACCAGCCTCGCAACCGCCTCCGGTAAAAGCGTTTTTTTAATTTCTCTTGTAAGCAGCCGATCAATCACGTCTTTAAAGGATTTCTGCTCTTTCATTGTTGCTCCCCAAGCCTTCCCCACACAAATTATGACACAAAAAAACCGGAAGTAACCGTTACAGTTTTAGTGATAAACCGAGAATTTTTGTAATACACACAGGGCTTTTAAGCACAAAAATCTTATACTGCTTTTTTATACATTGCGACTTATTGACTTGATTTTTTTACTTTAATATGTTAAAATGTACTAAAAATTCGGCAGAGAGAAACTCGAACTAAGTCATCTCAAAGTGATAAACCGCCAAGTTCTGTCCGATTTTTGTTCTGAAAATTTTTCACATTGGAGTATAGAAAAAATGAAAAAGCTTATCATTCTGATTTTCATCCTGCTATGTTGCTTTTTGGCATCGTGCGACTTAATAGATACAAGTATGTTTGAGGGAGCGCCTGACGTTTTTACAGTAGAGTACGATTCAAACGGAGGAAGCGAGGTTCCGCCCTCTCAAGCTTACGACGGCTGTACCGTTAAAAGGCCTGTCAATCCTACGAAAGAAGGCTTCGTCTTTGACGGTTGGTACACAGAATCCTTTGAAAAATGGTCCTTTGCCGCTGATATTGTGGAAGAAAATATGACGCTTACTGCAAACTGGCTGCCGCTTTACGAGGTTTCCTTCCATAATCCAATCGGCATCGACCCGGAAAGTCAATTCGTAGGCAGCGGAAAATTGGCTTCCCCTCCTGATTTCCACGCTGACGGCTACTATTTAGAGGGCTGGTATGACGACAACAACGTAAAATGGAGCTTTGAATCGCAAGAGGTTACCGCCAACACCAACCTTACCGCAAAATTAGTAAAGATGGTTACCGTAACCTTTGACACTCAAGATGAATCTGTACCGTCACCCAAAGTATTCGTTATGCCGGGCTCAACCATCGAAGAATTTCCCACGGTAGTAAGAGAGGGCTATTCGTTTATGGGTTGGTACGAAAACGTAAACCACAGCTATAAGCTCGCGTCAAACGAAATCGTTTTCAATAGCGATACAACCATTATAGGCAGATGGGTAAAAAACAGCTCTGCTCTTCTCGTTACACTTGATGCAAAGGACGGCAAGCTTAACGATAACCTTAAACGCTTTAATTGCACCGCGGGAGAAAAGCTGGGAGATTTACCAACACCAATCTCTCCTGCCGGAGGCACGTTTATGGGCTGGTACGATGAAAACGGCGTAAGATATACAAAAAACACCGCCATTACCGAAAGCGTACAGCTTTATGCAAGGTATAAATCATATACCCCTTGCAGCTTCAACGAAAACGGAATCCACAATTTTTCAACCTGGAGCTATAATCTGATTACACCAACCTGCACCGACGATAAAACAGAGGAAAGATATTGCCTTGATTGTCAATATAAGGACGTTAACATAGTTAAAGACGCAAAGGGACATTCCTTTAGCAGCAGATGGAGCTACAATATGTTAACCAAAACAAGAGAATGCTTTATCTGCGGCAACACACAAACAATTTCCTTTAACGATGTGACCGACAAAGTAGATAACGTAAAGGTTGAGGGTGAGATTTTCGGAGAGAAAAATCTCGATTGCCTAACAAACGGCGACTGGGAGGAATCCGAAAAAACAACTTTCTGCGGAAAATCAGACGGTGAGCTTGAGGTTCTTATTACCTTAAGCGAAATAACACACGTAGAATATTTCTATTTGAAAGGCACAGGCGGCGCTCTTACCTATTTCGTATCCGTAATGTATGAAACCGACACGGAATATACCTATATAGGCGTTGGTGCCTTCGATAACGAAGCAAGAAAAGTAGACGTAAACGGCAGAATTTCAAAAATAAAAATCTATACGCCCCAATCCGGCGAGGGAACCGTTTTCTGGCAGGAAATCCTTCTTGCAGGCTATTGACCTGTCAACCCTGCGTTAGCATATATTTTACCCGTTTGCTAACCGCCCGTTGACAAATGTAAACCAACGGTTAGTTGATTTTTCACCGTGTAAGTGCTAAAATACAATCAAATTCAAATTAAAGGAGTTCAAAATGAAGCTGAAATATTTTTTGTTAACAGTTATTGTAGCCGCTTCTCTGTTATCGCTTTTCTCCTGTTCCCCCAAGCTATTCACCGTCACCTTTGACGCAAACGGAGGCAGTTCCGTTGAAACTCAAGTAATAGAGGGCGGAGAAAAAGCAACCAAGCCCGAAGCCCCTACAAAAGAGGGCTATAAATTCAAGGGCTGGTATAACGGTGATAAGGAATGGCTTTTTCTTAATAATACCGTAGAGGAAAATATAATCCTTAAGGCAAAGTGGGAGCAAAACAAATATAAGGTAGTTTTTGATGCAAACGGCGGAGACGGCGGCACAGAAGCTACCGTAAAGCACGGCGAAATTCCAAATCCTCCAATGGTAACAAGACCCCAACACTCATTTCTCGGTTGGTATAACGGTGACGTTAAATGGAATTTCACGACAGATACCGTAACGCAAAACATCACCTTAACCGCAAAGTGGGAGGGCTTTACTAAAAAAATCACCTTCGACGCTAACGGCGGAACGGTTGACGAAAAGGAGCGCAAGCTTCATTACGGCGACCAAATCGGCGTTTTACCAACACCAAAAAGGGACAATTACGTATTTTTGGGCTGGTACGACAGCGATGATGTTAATAAGGAAAATAGAATTACGAAGGAAACCGTTGTTTTATCAACTATGAAGCTGATTGCTAAATGGGAACCTGTTGAAGTTCCTGATTCAAACAGCGTTCATACCCATAGCTTCTCTGATTGGAGCGAGCATACAGCCGCAAAATGCGAGGTTGCCCAGAGCCTGACGCGTACCTGCTCCGGCTGCGGTACGGTAGAATATCAAGACGGTGAAGCCGCAAAAGGTCACATTTGGTCGTTATGGAAGGAAGAAAGTCCTGCAACCTGTACAGAGCCACAGAAGCAATGTCACACCTGCACCTCTTGCGGAAATACAGAATATAAGGACGGAGCAGCACCGGAAGGACACGATTTTAAAGACGGCTGGACATATTCCTTAATGGAGCAAAGCGCATACTGCTCTACCTGCAAAAAAACGATTACCTGTAAATACGTTAACCTCTCCTCAGAAATAAAGAAAACGGAAATTTCAGGCTCGGTTTTAGCCCCTGAAAATCAAGGCTGTCTTTATAACGGAATTTGGGACGAAACAAGCGGAACGTTTTGTGGCCGCGGCGGCAGCGTAACCGTAGATATTGAATTTAATCAAGCAACAGATGCTGACCTTGTATACATCAAGGGCACCGGCGGATATACCTATAGCCTCTTCGTTCTTTACGAGGGTGACAGCGAATATACCTACGTTGGCTTTGGCGCCTTCGGTAGCGAGGCGGTCCGCTTCGACCTTAATAAGAAAATTCTTAAAGCGCAAATTCAAATGGATAACGGCGGAAACCTTAACGGCTATTGGCAAGAAATAGCATTTGCTAAAATTCCCGAAATACAATAAAAATCAGCGATTGTAATGTCTCTTATAACGAGAGTTTACAATCGCTTTTTTCCTTTACAACCAAAATTTAACCTCAAAAAACCACTTGACATACATTGGATAAAGTGATATACTTTACTAAAATAAATTAAATATTATAATCAGCGTCCCGTTTAGTAATTCTTCATCAGTCTGTCTTTGCTGACTGATGACTGCAAGCGCTAACGGCTGTTCTCCTTTTGGGAGAACGAAAGGAGAACCAATGAAAGCAGTTATAACCGTAATCGGTAAAGATAATGTAGGCATTATCGCATCAATCAGCCAAGAATGCGCAAAGCACGGCGTAAATATCATTGATATTTCCCAAAGCGTTCTTCGCGACTACTTTGCTATGATTATGCTTGTTGAAATAGAAAACATGAAAGCCACTCTTAAGGGCTTCCAAGCCGACCTTGACGTAATAGGTGCAGAAAAGGGTCTTGACATTCGCGTAATGCACGAAGATATTTTCAATTCTATGCACAGAATTTAATCAGAGCATCTTTAAAGGCTGCTCTTCTACGCTAAATCAAATCTGCGCCTGACCAATGCTGACGGCTGTTCTCCTTTTGGGAGAACGAAAGGAGAACCTATGTTAAACCTAAACGACATTCTTGAAACTATAAATATGATAAAGCAGGAAAATCTTGATATCCGTACTATCACTATGGGCATCTCGCTTTTCGATTGCATTTCCGACGACAGACGTCGCCTTGAAACAAAAATTTACGATAAAATAACAAAAAGCGCCGAAAAGCTTGTTGCTACCGCAGAGGAGCTTGAAGCAACCTACGGCATTCCAATCATAAACAAGCGCGTTTCAGTTACTCCCATTTCTTTAGTGGGCGCAAATCTCGATAAGGACGGCTATATAGGACTTGCCCATGTTCTTGAAAAAGCGGCAGACCAGCTTGGTATTAACTTTATCGGCGGCTTTGGCGCATTGGTTCAAAAGGGAATGACCAAGGGCGCGTCTAATCTTATCGACGCAATTCCGGAAGCTCTTGCCACCACAAACAAGGTATGCTCCAGCGTGAACGTTGCAACAACAAAAGCGGGCATCAATATGGACGCCGTAAAGCGTATGGGCGAGGTAATTAAGGAAGCTGCGTACCTTACCAAGGACCGCGACTCTATCGGTTGCGCAAAATTAGTAGTGTTTGCTAACATTCCCGAGGATAACCCCTTTATGGCAGGTGCAATTCACGGAATGGGCGAGCCGGATACGGTAATCAACGTAGGCGTTAGCGGACCCGGCGTTGTTGCCTCCGCCATCAAGCGTGAGGGCTTTTGCGATTTTTCACGCCTTGCTGATACTATCAAAAAAACAGCCTTCAAAATTACACGTGTAGGTCAGTTAATTGCTTATGAAGCTTCAAAAAAATTAAATACACCCTACGGAATCATAGATTTATCACTTGCCCCAACTCCTGCAGTTGGCGACTCCGTTGCCCACATTCTTGAAAATATGGGACTTGAAAAATGCGGAACTCACGGCACAACAGCCGCTCTTGCTATGCTTAACGACGCAGTTAAGAAGGGCGGGGTTATGGCATCAAGCCACGTAGGCGGTTTAAGCGGTGCTTTCATTCCCGTATCCGAGGATGCAGGTATGATAAGCGCAGCAGAATGCGGCTCTCTCACAATTGAAAAGCTCGAGGCTATGACGGCAGTTTGCTCCGTAGGTCTTGATATGATTGCTATCCCCGGTGATACCACAGCTTCAACGATTAGCGGAATTATTGCCGATGAAATTGCAATCGGAGTTATAAACAACAAAACCACCGCTGTACGTGTAATCCCCGTTGAGGGCAAGGGCGTAGGTGAAACGGTAGAATTTGGCGGTCTGCTCGGATATGCTCCGATAATGAAGCTAAATAACTATTCCTGCAAGGAATTTATCGACCGTGGCGGACGTATTCCCGCACCAATCCACAGCTTAAGAAACTAATATTAAAATCGGTCAGTTCTTACGACTTATCGGTACAGGCTGCCAAATGATCAATGCAAATTTAAGATATATTAAACCAAAACGGCCTTACCGCTTTATATTTTGTAAACGGTAACGGCTTGTTTGCCCTAAACGAAAGGAAAAATTATGAAATTAGATACAATATGCGTCCAAGGAGGCTATAAGCCAAAAAGCGGAGAGCCTCGCGTGGTGCCAATAGCACAAAGCACAACCTACTTTTATGAGAAGGCAGGAGAAATGGCTGACCTTTTCGACCTTAAAAGCGAAGGATATTTCTATACGCGTCTTGCCAACCCAACCGTATCCGCATTTGAAAGTAAGCTTGCAGAGCTTGACGGCGGCACCTGCGGTATAGCTACCGCTTCGGGTATGAGCGCAACTCTTCTTGCAATTTTAAACGTATGTAACGCAGGAGATAATATCGTTTCCTCTAACGCAGTTTACGGCGGCACCTACAACCTGTTCTCCGTAACTTTGCCAAAATACGGTATTGAATGCCGTTTCTTTGACCCTGACGACTCAAAGGAAAACATCGAAAAATTAGTTGATAGCAAAACCAAGGTTATTTTTGCAGAAACAATTGCTAACCCTACAATTGTAGTTCTCGACTTTGATAAAATCGCAGATATAGCAAAAAGAAATCAAGTTTTATTTATGGTGGATAACACGCTTGTAACCCCTGTTCTTTGCAGACCTCTTGATTTTGGTGCAAACGTTGTTCTCTATTCTTCTTCAAAGTATCTTGACGGTCATGCAGTTGCTCTTGGCGGATGTATAATCGACGGTGGTAACTTTGACTTTACAAAAACAAATCGCTATGAGGAATTTTTAAAGCCTGACGAAAGCTATCACGGTCTTGTTTACTCAACTCTCGGAAGCACCGCTTTCGGCGTAAAATGCAGAGTTCAGATGATGCGTGACTTAGGCGCTATTATGAGTCCTCAAAACGCCTTCTTAACCAATCTCGGAATGGAAACTCTTGCTTTAAGAATGGAACGCCATTGTGAAAACGCAAGAAAGGTAGCCGCTTTCCTTGAAAATCATCCAAAGGTTGAATGGATAAAGCACGCATCCTTGGAAAACAACAAATACCACGACCTCGCTATGAAATATATGCCAAAGGGACAGGGTGGAATGATGTCCTTTGGCGTTAAGGGCGGATGCGAAAAATCATCTCAATTTATGGAAGCACTTAAAATGCTTGCAATAGTTACTCACGTAGCCGATGCAAGAAGCTGTGTGCTTCATCCCGCATCAACAACTCACCGCCAATTATCCAAGGCCGACCTTGATGCTATCGGTATTGCAGACAACCTTATCCGTCTGTCCGTTGGCATCGAAAATGCAGAGGATATAATCGCTGACTTAGAGCAAGCCTTAAATCAAATTTAAGCTATCATTACTAAAAGTTGGCAAAACCATTATAGTGACTGAAAGGAGCTATTCTTATGCCTATAATTATCCCAAAAGATATACCGGCATTTTCTCGCCTTATTAACGAAAACATTTTCGTTATGGATAGTGAAAGAGCTATGCGCCAGGACATTCGTCCTATCGAAATAGCGATAGTAAATCTTATGCCTACAAAAATTGAAACGGAAACACAGCTTATAAGGCTTCTTTCCAATTCCCCCTTGCAGATTAAGGTAACTCTTATCGGCACGGAAAGCTACGTAGGCACCCACACATCTGTTGGCCATCTTCAAAAATTTTATAAGACGTATTCCGACATAAAGGATATGCACTTTGATGGTATGATTATAACAGGCGCTCCCGTTGAAATGATGGATTTTAACGAGGTTAAGTATTGGGAAGAGATAACCAAAATTTTCGAATATGCTAAAACCAACGTCCAAAGCACCATATTTATCTGCTGGGGCGCACAGGCGGCTCTTCACTACTACTATGGTCTTGATAAATATATACTTGATAAAAAGCTTTTCGGTGTGTTTAAGCATCATAAATTCGTTCGCTTTGACCCTCTTTTGAAGGGTACCGATGAGGAATTTTATATTCCTCATTCACGTCACACGTCCGTTCGCTATGAGGACATTGAAAACGTGCCTGATTTATCAATTCTGGCAGGAAGCTGTGATGTAGGCGCTTCCGTTGTCCGTTCAGTTGACGGAAGACAGATTTTCTTGATGGGACATCTGGAATACGATAGAGATACGTTAAAAAACGAGTATTATCGAGATTTAAATAAGGGGCTTGACATAGATCCCCCTAAAAACTATTTCAAGGACAGCGAAAACTCCGTTGTCGTTCCAAATTGGTTTTCAACCGCTAATCTCATATATTCAAACTGGCTTAACTATTACGTTTATCAAGTTACTCCGTTCCAGCTTGATGAATTGAAATGAGAATTTTCAAAGGAGAAAAATATATGAACAACCTAAAGAAACACGCCACAGACATTCGTCTTGGTGTTATAGAAGCAGTATATAACGCTAAAAGCGGACATCCGGGCGGTGCATTGTCCAGCGCCGACATTCTTGCATGTCTTTATTTTTCAGAGTTAAATATCAACCCTAAAAAGCCCGATATGCAGGACAGAGACCGTTTTGTTTTATCTAAGGGTCATTCCTGCCCCGGTCTTTACTCTGCTCTTGCATACAGAGGCTTCTTCTCTACCGAGCTTTTAAAGACCTTCCGTCATACCGACTCAATTTTGCAAGGACATCCCGATATGAAATACATAAAGGGCGTTGATATGTCATCAGGCTCTTTGGGTCAAGGCTTTTCCTGCGCTTGCGGTATGGCTCTTTCCGCAAAAATCAGTAATAAAAATTACCGCACCTACGCTTTAATAGGCGACGGTGAAAGCCAAGAGGGACAAATCTGGGAGGCTATTATGTTTGCCGCTCACTATAAGCTTGATAACCTCTGCTTGATTATAGATAATAACGGCTTGCAAATTGACGGTGAAGTAAAGAACGTTATGAATACAATGCCTTACGCATCAAAATTAAAAGCGTTCGGTTGGAATGTAATTCAAATTGACGGACATAATATTGAAGAAATTCTTGACGCCTTTGAAAAAGCAAAATCAACAAAGAAAAAACCAACCGCTATCATTGCAAAGACTATAAAGGGCAAAGGCGTTTCCTTTATGGAAAACCAAGTAGGCTGGCACGGCAAAGCACCTAACGAGGAGCAGTACAATCAAGCAAAATGCGAGCTTGAAGCATATAAAAAATCCCTTGAGGGAGGTAACGAATAATGGCAGATAAAATAGCAACAAGAGAAGCCTACGGTGATGCCCTTGCAGAATTCGGTGCAATTTACAACGACGTTATCGTTCTTGATGCCGACCTTGCCGAGGCTACGAAAACAATAAAATTCAAGAAGAAATTCCCCGAACGCTTCTTTGACTGCGGTATTGCAGAAAACAATATGTTCGGCGTATGCGCAGGTCTTGCCTCAACCGGCAAAATTCCTTTTGCATCCACCTTTGCCATGTTTGCCGCAGGCAGAAGCTACGAGCAAATAAGAAATTCAATAGGCTATCCTCATCTGAACGTAAAAATCTGTGCAACTCACGCAGGTATTTCCGTAGGCGAAGACGGCGCAACTCACCAATGCAACGAGGACATTGCACTTATGCGTACAATTCCGGGTATGGTAGTTGTAAACCCAAGCGATGCTATCGAAGCAAGAGCCGCTATTGAAGCCGCAATCAAATATAACGGACCTATGTATATGCGCTTTGGCAGACTTGCTATCTCCGTTATCAACGATAATCCGGATTACAAGTTCGAAATCGGAAAAGCAATAAAAATGGCTGACGGTAGCGACGTTACTATCGTAGCAAACGGTATGATGGTAGAGCAAGCCCTTATTGCCCGCGAAATGCTGGCAAGCGAGGGAATCAGCGCTTCAGTTGTAAATATGCACACAGTAAAGCCACTTGACGTCAATATGCTTCTTACAGAAGCACAACAAACAGGCGCAATCGTAACAAGCGAGGAGCATAACGTAATAGGCGGTCTTGGCAGCGCCGTTAGCGAAGCTCTTGCCGAATCTTGCCCTGTTCCCGTTGTTAAACACGGCGTAAACGATGAGTTTGGCAAAAGCGGTCCCGCAAAAGAGCTTATCGAATATTACAGCCTTAACGCTAAAGGCATTTGCGAAAAGGTAAAAATCGCCCTTTCCTTAAAAAACTAACACGACTGTTTAAAACAAACGAATATTGTTCATTAAACCGTCCCCCGGCAAATCTATAAAAAAGCACAAGCAAACAGTTTCGTTTGCTTGTGCTTTTTTTATAAATCACTTATATCAATTTTCTTAAGCTGCACGCTTTCAATATATTTGCCCTTTATTTCCATAGCTATTTTCATCCAAGGCTGTTTTATATGAACTTTTTGATGTTCACTGCTCTCCCATTTTTCGTAAAGAACCAGAACACGGCTGTTCTCATTGGAATAATAATACTCATAAGCCAAGCAGCCGTCCTCACCTCTTATAGTTTCAAGAACACCGCTGTCTGTCAGCTCCTTAACGAAAGCTTCTCTATAGCCCTCGTTTTTGGCGGTATATACAACTAAAATTGTAAAGCCTTCCATATTTTCTCCTTAATATTCAAATACAATTAAAAATGATATTACGGTATTTTTCGGTATGTATTGACTTGATATATTTTAGTATTAGTAAAGCGATTTTGCTCCGATAGCCTTTAATACCTCTTTTGCAATAATCATAGAGCCAACCCAGTTAGGATGAACTCTGTCCCAAGAAATATAAGCAGGATATCTATACTGTAAATGCTTATCGAACTCACCTTGAACGTCAATGTAGGTAGCTCCGTATTCTTCGGCAACCTCCTTGCATATCTGCGCATACTCAACCATTCTCTTCTTCATAGCGTCATTATCGTTTGATTCCATATAGAATGGGCTGATTATAAATAGCTTCTTGATTTTTCCGAGGGTTCTTTCACAAACCGCTCTTAAATTACTTCTGTATATTTCAGGAGTATAATTTTCCGTGTAGTGACCCGGCTCGTCAAACTGACGCCAAACGTCATTTGCACCAATCATAAAGAATACGTAGTCAGGATTGCATTTTTCAACGTTGTTTTCCCAATCTCTCAGCATATCCGTGCTTGTAGCACCGCTACATCCTACGTTTGTAATGTGAACCAGCATTTCAGGATAAAGCACGCTTAAAATGGAATCTACGTTTCTTACGTATCCGTTTCCTACTCCTTCCCAAAGTCCCTCACCGTAAGGACGCTTTCTGCCGGAGTCTGTAACGCTGTCTCCTGCAAATACTACTCTGTCACCGTTTTTGAATAACATAAATCATTTACCTCTCATTTTTTATTTATCACATAAATTTTATATTTTAAGTATGTCTAAAAAGGGATAGTCCATTTCTTGAACCTTGTTTCCATCGCCGTCGGTGTAAACCGTTTCACTATATGATTCACAAACAACGTCGCAAGAATTAACCGAAATTTTATCGTATTTTGGTGAAATATAATTCATATTACCCCTCCTTATTGCCTTTATTTAAAATTGCATTGTAGCTTATTCCAACCACCGTCCTTCCGGTTTTAGCACCGTCAAGATAATATATATCTTCTCCTACTGCTATATATCCGCAAAGTACAATGGCAGTATCTCTGTACTCCTCAGGAATACCTGATACTTTTATGTCAAAATAGCTGTATTCGCTGTTTAAAAGAGACCTGGTTAACGCCCCGTCTGCGATAGGGTCGTACTCATATCCCTCTAAGTTTACGTCAACAACAATACCAAAATCAACGTCGTCACCAAGCAGGCTGAGCATTTGTCGGTTAACCTTAATTCCTTGCGTCACGTACGCCCCTCTGCTCTCATCCTCGGGAACTGAAAAGCCTCGGCTTTCAAATACAGGAGCAAGCTTTGCCTCGCTATCCGTTACTCTTTCGTTACAAAAGCATTTATGTATGCCGTAGCCATTAGCAAAATAATCGTTATAATAAACGCCAACGTTTTCCATTTCTATTGCGTGAACAAAGCCGTCGGAGCTAAAGTTAAGAACTGCATCGGCTACGTTATTTGCCTGCTTTACAAGCGGGGCTCTTTCACCGGAGGCACAAATATAAGCATAGCAGTTAGACGGTGTCGTACCGTTCCAGCTTGTAGCATACTTAATGAAGTCCCCATCCTTAACGTTTTCGTTTGTGAAATAAATAATTACGTTGGTCATCTCACAGGAGTATTCAAATTTTGAATCCTCTCTTGTAAAATCTCCCTTGAAGACAAACGTTCTCGCATTTTCGATTTGAGCAAAGGAAAAACCGTTATTCAGGCATATAAAATTTTCACCGAAAACCACCGTATCATTAAGCTGATCAAGATTTTTAAATAATTCACCTGTTGTTTTTTCAAGATTTTTCGGCATATAATACACGCTGGGTCTTTGGGTATCCTCCGGGTTGTTTACAAAGAAAAGACTTGTGCAACCGTAAAACGTTCCCTTGCAATCCCCCTCAGAGCCGGTATCGTCATTTTTGTTATTACCCATTAGCGTGCTGCCGTCATTAAGAAAACCAATCGTCTTTACAGAATCAGGCAAATATAACGCTGTTAGCTTTGGACAATTCTTAAACGCCTGATTTCCAATATGCTCGATTTGAGAATCTATTGGTATCTCAACGGTTAAAAGCTCCTTACAGCGAATAAACGTCCAGCCGGGTATTCTTGTCGTCACCTTTGACATTTTAACGTATTTAAGAGCAGCGCAGTCGCAAAACGGCTCACGAAGATTGGCACTCGAAAGATTTATAAGTGTTTCAGAGCCGCTCATATCAACGTACTCAAGCGAGGTAGAGCCTCTTACTCCGTAATTATTATCGTCCTTATTTCCATCAAAGTTTGTATACCCGTTAGGCAACTCAAGAGCAATTAACGAATGCTTGTTATATTTTGCACCGCAAGGATTTTTTGAGTTAATCTCAGTATAGTTAAATCTAAAATATTCCTTCTCAGACACATTTGTCACGTAATAGGTAGGATAAATATGAGTTCCCTTTTCGCAGGTACAGCTAACCTTAATTCGTGCATCAGTAGCGTTAGGATAGCTATCTAAAATATCCTTATGTATATGACTTGTAGCTTCGATTCCGTCAATAGTCTCTACGACTGCATCCTTTGGAAAATATCCGTATTTAATTTCATCAGTCACAATAGCAGCGCTAACGCAAATAGTCAAGGCGCATGCCAGCATAACCGTAATAGCAAAGGTTAATAAAGCTTTTTTCATACTTTCTTCCTTTCATTACGTTATTTACGTATTATACAAGAAAAGTTTACCATATACATTTAAAAAAGTCAATTATTTTTGTATGTAAAGGCCAACTAAAAGCAATTCCTCAAAATTACTTCTGAATATTTTTTCCTTTTTTCTTCACCGAAAAGCCGAATTTCCCGATTCTTTCTCCTAATTTGTAATACTCTCCGTGGGCAAAGGCGCACAAATGAGCGCGATTTATGCATAGCTTCCCGTCCATAAGTAGCCTTTCATCAACGTTAACCGCCAAAATATCCGCAAGAAACATATCGTGAGAGCCAAGAGGAACTATATCCGTCACCCTACACTCGATAGAAATAGGACATTCTCCTATCATAGGCGCGGATATCTTCGTAGCCTTTTCCTTCGTAAACTCGCATTTTGCAAACTTATCTACCTTTTTTCCGGTGTAGATACCGCAAAAATCCGCTTTTTTAGCAAGCGCGGCAGGAGTTAGATTTATTACAAACTCCCCGTTTTCCTTCAATATACCGTAGGAATGTCTGCTCGGTCTTATTGAAATATATGTTTTGGGCGGAACTGTGTTTGTAATTCCACACCAGCCCACCGTAATTATATTTGATTTTTCCATATCCCCTAAGGATACCATTACCGCAGGAATAGGTGCAATCAGCGCTCCTCCCTGCCATGAAACCTTTGACATAATGCTCCTTTCTATCGCCTTATAAGCCGGTGACCGGCGCTAAAAGCGTTCAGTGATTTGCTGGCGGTTAACGGCTATATTTATAATTTTCAAACCACTTCTTTCCGCATACCTGACAGTTTGACCTGTGCCTGAAAAACGCCCTTTTTCTTCCTTATAGTAACAAATACAGTAGTCTGAAGCATCTACCATCTTATAATTGCGAATTTTCATACAGCCGTCAAAATAAGGTCTGTCAACCATATCAACGTAGTCTGCCTTGTCCAAAATATAGTTATATTTTGCTCTTTGTGCAAGCGACCACCTGTCGCTCTGATTATTACACGGTGCGTAAATGTGAAGGCGTACGTCATATCCCTCGTCCTTTGCTTTAAGTACAGCCTCCGCTGCAAGGGTATCAAAGCCTAACGCTCCACCACAAATAAACGTATCAACGCAATTTTCTGTAATCAATTGCACAATTGCTCCATATAAAGACTCAAAACTAAAATCCCATTCCAAAAGCCTATGACCTGTAAAGCAACAGCTCGTCTTTCTTGTCACAATATCATCTCCCTTTTCAAATTAAATTTTATCACAAATTATAATGTTTTACAATAAAAAGCTCCAACTTTATTAAGCATTATCTAAAAAACACTATTTTTCTCACACATAGTACGACAAATTTATTATTTTAATGGCATTATAATGAAATAAATACTATGCCACAGTAGGCTCGAATATGCTGTGACATGAAAGTGAGAGATTTTTATGACAATTTTCTTAAATTTAAGCAAAAAAATCAAAATTTCAAGCGAACTGAAAATGATACTTACGGAAATTTCCGTATTTGTTCTATCATTTATTTTAATGAGTATTCGTTTTCTTTTCGGCTTATACCCCTTTGGCATCGCATTTATATCATCACAAAGAAAATATACGCCCTTTGCCTTTTGCGGTTGCCTTTTATCCGTAGTTTTTACTATGAATACGGATATAGTTTACGTAATAGCCCTTTGCGGCGTATTGGGACTTCGCATAGTATCCGGCCTTATTCAAAAAAAGGAAAGCCCCCTTTCCCTCACCTTAGGCAAAACAGACGGCATATCGTTTTTAGACACTCTGTTTTGTGAAAGCACCGACGTGCGTGTAGCAATAGCCGCCTTTTGCGCCTTCGGAATAGGTATTTACAGAGTAGTTTTAAGCAGCTATTCCTATTTTGAAATATTCGTTCTTATTTTTTCAACTGTCCTTGTGGGAATACTCACATACACTCTATCCTTAACAAAAAAACGAGAGCTTTCTCTCTCTTATGCGGTATTGATTTTTGCATTGCTTTACGCTTTAAGGGGAGTATCCTTCTTCTCTCTTGACGTATCCTTAATTGTAAGCTATGCTCTCGTTTTGTACGTTTCAAAGCAGCTTGGCGGAATTAAAGCGGGGGCGTTCGGCTTACTTCTGGGCTTATGCCAAAGCACAGCCTTTACGCCGATTTTCGCAATAGGCGGTCTGGTATCGGGCATTATTTGGTCAATCTCTCCTTATCTTGCCATAATGAGTGCCTTTGCATTATCTGTAGGCTACGGTGTTTATGCAGGAGGCTATACAGCCCTTATTGAGGTTACTCCGGAGCTGCTTTTCGTTTCTCTTATGATGTATCCTCTTTTGCGTTTTAAAATGTTACCTATTCCCGAATTTATAAGGCAAAACGCCAAAGGAATAAAAAGCATAGATACCGTCATTTTAGAAAGTCGCGATAAGCGGGACAAGGAGCGATTATGCACACTTACCTCATCCTTTGAAGAAATTGCAGAGCTTATAAAGGACGCCAGTGAAAAAGCAAAAACCCCAACACGTGTCGATTACCGCGCCATCTGTCTGGAGGAATGCGAGGGATTTTGTTATAGCTGTCCAAAGCATTCTATCTGCTGGGAAAAAGACATTTCCACCACCGAAGCCAACATAAATAAATTAGGCGATGAGCTTTTTGAAAATGGCGAGGTTGACACCTATACAGTAAATGAAAAATTTCTTCACCGCTGTCCCAATATAGAAAAAATAATAGAAAAAATCAACCACGTGTCAAAGGAAAAGCTTCAAAACTCTGTAAAAAACAACAAATTAGACGTTGCATCTTATGACTACGAGCAAATATCCCGACTTCTATACTCAACTCAAAGCGAGCAAATCAAGGATGAATACGTAGATATTCGTTTAAGCGAAAGACTCGAGCGCGCTCTTGCAAAAATAAATCTTGTGTATGACGAAATTAGAGTGATCGGAAGACAAAAAAGACAAATCATTATAACGGGGATAAACCCCGAAAGAACAAAATGTGATGCCGCCACGCTGAAAACAGAGCTTGAAGACGCTCTCGACTCCAAAATTTCCAACCCCGAATTTTCAATGCAGGGAGCCTACGCTACTATGTACGCATGCACTGTCAGCAATTTTAAAACCGATGAGCTTTTCGAAAGCAAAATCAAGGAGGGAGAGGAAATCAACGGCGATAGCTGTATAGCCTTTGACGGTTTAAGCTCGAAAAGATATATGCTCCTTTGTGACGGTATGGGAAGCGGTAAGGATGCAAATACCACCTCTACAATGTGTACAAGCTTTTTAAAGAGCATTCTTTCCGTAACAAGCGAAAAGGAAATCGCTTTAGCCATGCTTAATAGCCTTCTTCGGGCAAAGGGGCTTGAAAGCAGCTCTACCGTAGACCTTTTGGAAATAGACCTTGTCAGCGGAAAAAGCTCATTTGTAAAAAGCGGAGCCGCTCCGTCATTTATAAAAAGAGGCGATAAAGTGTTTAAATTACAGTCAAAAACTATGCCAATTGGCATTTTAAAGGACCTGGACGCCGAGGAGCTTTCCTTCGAGCTTCAAGCGGGGGATATTTGTATAATGCTCAGCGACGGTATAGCTGAAACAAAGGAAGAGAGCGAAGAGATTATGGCGCTTCTACGCTCCGAAAAAAGCGATTGCATTGACACCTTGCCGGAAAAAATTCTATCCCAAGCAAAAAACCGTTCAGGCAGAAGCGACGATATGTCAGTTTGTATTCTCCGCCTTTTCGCAGCTTAATATAATTACGGCTAAAAGCCATTTTGGCAACAATAGACCGTATTGACAATTTCCTTCGATTATGATACAATTATTATATCAACTTTCGGAGGAATTACTTATGGTATCATGTAAAGAATATCGCAGACGCGCAAGATACGCTCTTGGCGAAAGCATTTTTAATCAAACCTGGCTTTATGCTCTTCTCGCTTGCATTCTTGTAAGCGCTATTACAAGCGTAATATCAAGTACAGGAGTTTTGGCTCCTTTCACCTTTTTAGTTTTCGGTTCCCTTCAATTCGGACGCTGTGCCTTTTTCCTTGAAGGCTCAAGAGATTCTGAGCGCAAAAACGACATAAATCTGCTTTTCACAGGCTTTACTGATAACCTTGGAAGAAATATATTAGCAGGAATTCTTTACCAATTATTCGTTTTCCTGTGGTCTCTCCTTCTATTTATCCCTGGTATAATTATGTCTTATGCATACTCAATGACGTTCTTCGTTTTAAAGGACCACCCGGAATATTCCGCATATCAAGCTCTTCAGGTAAGCAGAAAAATGATGAAGGGCTACAAAATGAAAGCATTCCTTCTTGATTTATCCTTCATTGGTTGGATACTTGTCGGCATATTATGCTGCGGCATCGGTATGCTTTGGGTTTCTCCATATATGCAGGCTGCAAAGGTAGAGCTTTACGAGTCAATAAAAGACCGCGAAAACGGCTACGCTTGCTAAAGCTTACCGGCTATACATGCAACACAACTAATTTATGATTATGCCTGACAGGAGTGAAACGAACCAGCCTTAAGCCGTGTATTTACGGTATTATAAAGGTATTTTCGTTAATATCCGTCAAGCCTTTAGTAATTTTGTCAAGCTTGCTCCTTGTAGTATGTTAATACAACTGCGTCGCAA
>JAZRIQ010000030.1:0-4316 GCA_045645405.1 Eubacteriales bacterium | reverse complement strand
ATGCCACAGTAGGCTCGAACCAACAAGCATTGGTAGCCAAATCAGTGGCTATTTTAATAGTTTAATCATTGCCTTACGGCAAGTAAGCCTGCTTCTTAACCTATCAAACTATCTCACCGATTTGGCTCCGAATGTGCTTCGCAGTTTCAGGCGAGAAAATATTTCGTATAGCAAGGAAACGAAAGCAGGTAATTGTACATATTGCCAAGTGAGTTTCTGCAGATAGACGGTATATTTTCCGTCTAAAACCTTATTTGTTCGAGCCTACTGTGGCATACGTTAGTTAAAAATTTTCGTCGCTGATTTTTCTACTGCTAAGCCTGCTTTATATTCATTTAAGAAAGCTGCAAATTTTTCTTTTTCTTCCTTTGAAGCTGTTACCGTTGTTTTTTCTGTTTTTGCAAACAACTTATCTAAAAAGTCCTCAAGAGTGTCTATTTTATTAACTGCATAGAGAGCTAAAACAGCTACTCCCCAAGCTCCGCCTTCACCTGCATTTTTCATAACCGTGATAGGGGCATTTAGAGCGGCACTCATTGCGTTTGCGCCTACAAATTCTGTTTTAAAGAATCCGCCGTGACCGCAAATATCGTTAATTTTAACGTTTTCCTCTTGTAAAATTTCCATACCGACAGCCATAGCGCCAAGAGCAGAATAAAGCTGCATTTGCATAAAGTTAGCAAGTGTCATTTTTCCGTCAGGTTTTCTTAAAACCATTGGAATTCCTGTTTCAAGACCTACAATAGGCTCTCCGGATAAGAAATTATATCCTATAAGTCCGCCTACGTCCTTATCACTTTGTAATGAGATTTCGTAAAGTGCATCAAACAGCTTTCCTTTGTTTATGTCGCCGCCTGCAAGCTTTATTACCTCATAGAAAAGATTTGTCCACGCATTTATTTCAGACGTAAAGTTATTTGCGTGTACCATAGCAACAGGCATTCCGGAAGGAGTTGCAACAACGTCTATCGATTGATTTACCTTTGAAAGATTTTTTTCCAAAACTACCATAGCGAATGCTGACGTTCCTGCGGAAACGTTACCTGTATGTACTCTTACGGCGTTTGTAGCAACCATACCTGTTCCCGCATCTCCTTCAGGGGGACAGAATGGCGCGCCTGCCTTAAGATTTCCACTTACATCAAGTAATTTTGCTCCTTCTTCTGTAAGGGTTCCTGCATCCTCACCTGCCAATAAAATTTTTGGAAGAATGTCGTAAACGTCCACATTTAAGCCATGACGTGTCAATAATTCATTATATTTTGATATTTTTTCTCTATCGTAATCGTTATTCTTGATTGGAAGCATGCCTGCGCCGTCACCAATGCCTATTACCTTTTTACCTGTAAGCTTCCAGTGAACGTATCCTGCAAGAGTTGTTAAAAAGGTTACCTTGCTTACGTGTTCCTCTTTATTTAAAACCGCTTGATAAAAATGAGAGCCGCTCCATCTTTGTGGCATATTAAATTGAAGCTCTTTTGTAAGCTCATCTGCTGCTGCAGCTGTATTTGTGTTTCTCCAAGTGCGGAACGGTACTAAAAGATTATCTTCTTTGTCAAAAGCTAAATATCCGTGCATCATAGCAGAAATTCCGACGCCGTCAAGCTTTTCTATTTTTTCTCCGTAATTTGAAAGCAGGGAAGCGTATGCATTTCCGAGTCCGGCCCACACGTCCTCTAAATCATAAGTCCAAAGCCCGTCCTTTAGCTGGTTTTCCCATTCGTGGGAGCCTTGTGCCAATACGTTTGCATTTTCGTCAATTAAAACAGCCTTAATTCTTGTAGAGCCAAACTCCACTCCAAGTATTTTTTTCATATTTTCTCCTTATATAAGATAATTTATCAGATGTATTACAATAAGATGAGCAGGGTAGAATATATAGAAAAAGTATTTAAGCTTTGCACTTCCTCTTTTTTCCGAATAAAGTAAAATTATAGCCAGGGATAAGTATGCAAATAACAAATAAATTCCAGGCTTATTCTTATAATAGATAAACAGAGGAATTGCCATAGCCAAAACTCTTACGTATATATTATCAAATTTTTTAAGCCAATCGGGTGCATTTGTTTTATTTAAGGTTGGCGCACTTGCAAATACCGCACACAGACAGCCATAAAAACCGTAGCTGTAATGAAACCAGTCAAATACTTTATCAAGTAAAAAAGGAGATATTGCAACAAATACAAAAAGCATAAAGGTAAGCGCTTTTATAATAATTTTACAATTTTCATCAAATAAGCTTTTCTTAAAGAAATCCAAGGCGTAAATAATTATTATAGACATTGTAAAGGTTATAAGAATATTAAAGTGATAATCCTTTAAAAATAAAATAAGCATTATTTGACAAGCAACACCTATAATTCCGACAGTTAATAGATATTTGAGCTTGTTTTTTGTATATTTTGCTCCTTCGGAAATCATAAATGCAAATATTGGAAACGATAGTCTTCCTATAATTCTCAATATTCCTATCTGTGGAAACAGGTATGCACCTATATGATCGATTAACATAGTAATACAAGCAAAAATTTTCAATTGATTACCGTTTATAATTTTAAAATTATTCAAAATTAGCCTCCTAATTTGAAAATTCTATCTTATATTGTATCATACTTTTTTTAATATTGCAATTTATTTAAAAGAAATAAAAAATTAAAAATAATAAAAAAACAGTTGACAATACAAAAAAAATATGATATTATACTTATGCTTGAAAATAAATAGTATATAGTTGTGTAGTGTACAGGGTATATTTACTTCGTAAAGTACCTAATCAATATGCAGGGGTATCGAAGCGGTCATAACGAGGCGGTCTTGAAAACCGTTTGGCCAAAAGCCACGAGGGTTCGAATCCCTCCCCCTGCGCCAAAAGAAACCTAAATCGAACACGATTCGGTTTAGGTTTCTTTCTTTTTGGCACAGAGGGGAAGGTACGAACCTCTCCTTTTTATTTGCGAGCAAATAAAAAATGGGTTCGGACACGAGCGTCAAGGCGACGGGAGCTTGCTCACAAGAGCCGAGCGAAGTGCATTTTGCAAAGCAAAATGTATCCCGTTTTATACTTACAGTTCGATTTTCATCTCTTGCCCCGCGCGTTGTATGGAACTCCGACGAAGTCGCGCATGGCATTGAGCGAAGCGCGTATAGAATAAAGTTCCTGCGGCTTGATGCCATACACGGCGTTGCCGTGATTCCATCCAGCCCCTTGGGCTGATGATATACCGCAACAAGTTGCGGATGATATACAAGGCTTACGCCTTGATTTGTCTCTGAAAGCGCGATATAATAAACTCATCGATAACCAAGAATTTGTCGAGAAGATAGCAACAGCAAGTTGCTTGTCAACGCCGGCAACCCGTGATATAATATAATCACAACTGTTGGAGGTGGTTATTTTATGGAAACAAAAGATATAATTTACGAATTAAGAACAAAAAGAGGACTATCGCAAGAAGAACTTGCAGAAAAGGTGTTTGTTACTCGTCAGGCGGTTTCTCGATGGGAAACAGGCGAAACGATACCGAACATAGATACTCTAAAACTCCTTTCAAAACTGTTTAACGTGTCGATCAACACTCTCCTCGGCTCTCCGAGAGAACTTGTCTGCCGGTGTTGCGGAATGCCTATTGAGGATTGTAATATCAGCCGTGAAGCTGACGGCAATTTCAATGAGGAATATTGTCAATGGTGTTATGCTGACGGCGAATACACCCTTGACATTTGGAGACGATATGCTGAAATAGGCGGAAAAGAAAAGCTCGAAGAATTCAAGCGCCAATTAATCGACGAACTCAACACACTTTTGAATATCGAAGGTTTGCCCAAGGTAGAAAAGTTAAACGTGCTGCCGGGAGAGTTTGTCAATATGGAATACACCCTTCCGAATGGGGAAAAAGTAAAATTCCTTGACGATAAGCAGACGTATCTCGGTAGTCAGCTTGAAAGCGATTTCGGCATATGCTTTGGTATTGTTGCAAATATGGATTTTCTTCTTATATGCTCGTATGAGGAAAACGGCGAAAAACCCGAACTTCTAATTTACAAGAAAAGATAATCCGCTCCCAAGCAATCGATCGAAACAAGTGATGTACTTTTAGTCGTTCTTACCCCGCTTTGCGCACCTTTTAGTCGTTCTTAGGCAAAAATAAAGACCAGTCCAATGACTGGTCTTTATTTTTTATCCATTGCGAAAGCAATGGCATATCATCACGCTTTAGCGTGTATATCATCCGCTTTGACGAGCATATCTCGCCAAAGCGAGTATATCATCAACCGTAGGTTGTATCGCTTTCGTAATGATGATATACAACACTTTG
>JAZRIQ010000029.1:0-9154 GCA_045645405.1 Eubacteriales bacterium | reverse complement strand
CGTTTCGTAAGTTCGAATCCTTCGACTCGAAGAAAAACTGAAAATAGATCTCATGGAAATCCGAAAAAAGCGGAGAAATCTCTCGAAATCTCCGCTTTTTTCGTTTTTTCTCGGTCGGATCTAAATCGACCTAAAGACTTGTGATACCCTTTCAAAATCGATCCGCAGAGCAAGTTTTTTCGAAATCGATCCGTGGTTCAAAGTCAGCGGATAGACTTACCCCTTGGCGGTGATGAGCTGCGAAAATCTACCGAAAAAGAGATTTTCCAACTATGCCGGTAAACGAAATCTATGTAATATCAATCTTTATTGGAATTTTTATTAAAGTATTTTTCGAGTTTTCTTTCTATGAGAGGCGTATATTTTTTATCCAAAGCCTTGAATATGAAGTGCAATATAATTTCCAATATAATGAATAGAGCAAAATATCCGCCGATTGAAATCACATAGTATTGCCACGGAAAAGAATTTAATAATCCAATTACAAGAAAGATGGCAGGAAGGGCTAAAAATTCTATTATGTCCCATATTATCATACAAACATAAAGAATATTGCCAACAAAATTCAAAAGTTTCTTCATTTGTTCTCCTTTGCCGTGTTGATATTCTTTTTAGCCGTTGTAATAGACTTCACAAGCAAAAATCTTATCGTCGAACATTTACGGTCGAGTTCCTTATATCTCGCTTCATCTATATATTCACTTTTCCACAGCATTTCAAGCCACTTGCTCGTTTCGTTGGTTTCCTTGAGCGAGATTTCAAGCTTTGCAATGAAGTCAGCGCGACCGTGAGCGTATTTGCTTTCTGCAATATTGGCGCAAATACTTGTTGCGCTTCTTCCAATTTGATTGGAAATTACATTTTCGTGCCTTGTGCGCAATTCTTTTGTTAATTGCAGAACATCTACGGATAATTCCATTGAAAGATCACCAAGCTTATCTTCTCTCACGATATCACCGCCTTTCCGCCCCCCATTATAGCACACTTTAGATTAAAAATCAACTCTATTTCAGCACACTGAACGTACACTTAATTCCGTTTGCGCGAAGCGCAACTTCATTGGGCGTAGCCTACATCATTGCGAAGCACATCATTTGCACGAAGTGCAACCTCGTTCATTTGTGCTGCGGGGCGGCAATGATGTTCTCGCTTTGCTCGAAATGATGTTGCGAGTGCCACGCAAATGATGTTGTGCCTTGCGGCACAAATGAAAAAATCCAAGTCTTGCGACTTGGATTTTTTGGCAGGGGCGCAAAGACTCGAACTCTGGACACCCAGTTTTGGAGACTGGTGTTCTACCGACTGAACTACACCCCTATGTAGCCTATGTATTATAGCATAAGTTTTTTGAAATTGCAAGAGTTTTTTAAAATTATTTTCTTATTTCAAAATATTAGTGCAAAACTTAAAAAATTGTGCTAAAATGTACATAAACGCAATGAAGGGAGTGGAATGTTATGAAGCTTTATGCGCCGTCGTATTACGATAGCTTTAAATGTATAGCGGACAAATGCGCCCATAGCTGTTGTATCGGCTGGGAAATTGACGTTGACGAAAAAACCCTTGAAAAATACAGAAAATCAAAATGCGAATATTGCAAAACCGTGCTAAACAGCATTGAAAACAGCGACACTCCTCACTTTAAATTAAAGGATGGGGACAGATGTCCTCACCTTAATTCGCAAGGGCTTTGCAACTTAATAATAAATATGGGCGAGGAATACTTATGCGATATTTGCCGTGAGCATCCTCGTTTTTACAACTTTACAAATTACGGGCAAGAGGTGGGAATAGGAATGTCCTGTCCCGAGGCGTGTCGTTTAATTTTGAATAGCGATAGCTACAATGACTTTGAGGTGGTTGCAAGGGGAACGGGGGACGTTGAAAGAATTGAATATGACGCCCTTGCAGACAGAGAAAAGGTTTACTCAATTCTGAAAAATGAAAATTTAAACTATACCGATAGGTTAAATGCGATTTGCAGTGAATACGGCATTGATTTAAAAAGTGTTCCAAGGAGCGAATATTTTGAATGTATAAATAGCCTTGAATACTTAAATGATAGCCACAGATTAGAGTTTTCCGCCTTTGATTTAGGTTTGTCAAGTGACAAGGCAAGCGAAAAATACCTTGAAAGAGCATTTGGGTATTTTGTTTACCGACATTGTACTGAGGCTACGGACTATGAGGACTTTAAAATTTCGCTATCCTTCTGCCTGTTTTGCGAAAGACTTTTAGATTGCCTTATAAAAGGCAAAAAAGAGGAGGACGTGTACGAAATGGCACGGATTTTGTCCGAGGAAATCGAGTACAACACCGATAACGTTGATAAAATCAAGGAGCTTTTTTACTAAAATGAAATATTGTGACCTACATAATCATACCTGCTTTTCCGACGGAAGCGATACACCGTATGAGCTTTGCAAAAAAGCCAAAGAAAAGGGACTTTTGGCTATTGCTATAACTGACCATAACACCGTAAAGGGCATATTTGAATTTAAAAAGCATGCCGAGGAATTTAATTTGGGCTACTTATTAGGAAGCGAAATCACCTCGGAGCATTACGGAAAAGAAGTACATGTTTTGTGTATGGGAATAAATGAAAATAATGCGTCCTGTGTGGCTGAATTTGTGGATAATATGCAAAAAATAAAGAGAAAAGGCAATCTTGATTTGGCTGAAAAATTAAGAAAAATGGGTTATGAAATTCACCTTGAGGCTCTTGAAAGACGCTTCGGCGAAAATATTAACAGAGCGCATTTTGCAAAGGAGCTTGTGGAGCGTGGCGCAATTAAATCAACAAGCGAAGCCTTTGAGGGAATTTTAAAGGAGGGCAACGGAATTTACGTGCCTGCAAAGCGTCCCTCCACGTTAAGCGTAATCAAAGCCATAAAAAGCTGGGGCTGTGTTCCTGTTTTTGCTCATCCTATTTTGAGCTTTGATGAAAAAGAGCTTGAAATTGCCCTGCCGCTTATGAAAAACGCAGGACTTGTGGGTATGGAAGCGTATTATTCAAAATTCACCAAGGAGCAAACCGAATATTTAACGTCACTTTGCCAAAAATACGAGCTTGCATTAAGTGGCGGAAGCGACTACCACGGTACAAATAAAACCGATGCGGATTTAGGAAGCGCCTGTGTCCCATACACTTGCTTTGAAAAACTAAAAAGCTTAATCGGCTGAGAAAAAGCAGAAATTCGTTGGAATTTCTGCTTTTGTCTTTTTGATTTTCAGCCTTTTGCTTTATTGAAAGTATTTTTTGTCAAGAGTGCGAAGCTGAATTGCCTCGAGAATGTGTGACGGAGCAATATTTTCACTTTTATCAAGGTCGGCAATAGTTCTTGCAAGCCTTAAAATCCTGTCGTGACCGCGAGCGGAAAGCCCAAGAGCGTTAAACGCCTGCTCCAAAATAGCCGAGCAAGCCTCGTCAAGCTTACAATGCTTGCGAATGCTTTTTGCATCCATTTGAGCGTTAGAGGTGATTTGCTTACCGTTTTCGTTAAGCTCGTTTATAAATCTCTTTTGCATAATGGAACGCGCCTCGTTTACCCTTGCGCGAATATCGGCAGAACATTCGCCCTTGCTCTTTTTTGAAAGGTCGCTGTACTCAAGGGAGGGAACCTCAATTTGAATATCAATTCTGTCAAGCAAAGGACCGCTGATTTTAGATACGTATTTCTTTATGTCAGAGCTTTTGCAGGTGCAAGGGTGCGTGGGGTGTCCGTAATAACCGCATTTGCAGGGGTTCATAGCGCAAACCAGCATAAAGGATGACGGATAGGTAACTCTGCCTGCCGCTCTTGTAACGGTGACCTTGCCATCTTCAATAGGCTGACGCAAAACCTCCGTAACGCTCCTTGTAAATTCGGGAAGCTCATCAAGGAATAAAACGCCGTTGTTGGCAAGTGATGCTTCACCGGGAGCCGGAATTTTTCCTCCGCCTGCCATAGCAACGCTTGATGCGGTGTGGTGTGGTGCGCGGAAGGGACGAGTGGTGATTAAAGACACGCCCTCGGGCAAATTGCCCATAATGGAATGAATTTTAGTAGTTTCAATAGCTTCCTCAAAGGTCATTTTGGGAAGAATTGAGGGAATACGCTTGGCAATCATGGATTTACCCGTGCCGGGAGGGCCTATCAAAAGTATATTATGCCCACCTGCTGCCGCTATTTCCACCGCGCGCTTAACCTGTTTCTGTCCCATAACGTCGCAAAAATCAGGCATAGCCACATCCTCTTCTATATCCTTAAATTCGTAGGAAACAGGCTCGAGCTTGCGGTAGCCCTTGAAATGGTCAACCACGCTGTTGAGATTTTTTAAGCCGTAAATCGTAACTCCACCGATAACGGAAGCCTCCTTGGCGTTTTCCTCCGGCACGAAAAGAACGGTTTTTCCCGCCCTCTTGGCAGCCGCCGCCATACATAAAATACCCTTTACGGGCTTAATGTCTCCGGATAAGGAAAGCTCACCGATAAAGCAATAATTATCAAGGGAAATATCCTGACTTATGGCATAGCTTGATTGCAGAATACTGACGGCGATAGCCAAATCGAATGACGAGCCTTCTTTGGGCATATCTGCCGGAGCAAGATTTACAACCAGCTGACCGCTTTTGAAGGGAAGGCTTGAGTTTACGATAGCCGCCTTGACTCTACCCTTGGATTCCTTTATTGCGTTATCCGGCAAGCCGATGATTTCAAAGCTGGAAAGCTTGCCCGAATGGTGACATTCAACGGTTACCAAATATCCGTCAATACCAAACAGACCTGCGCTGTACGAATAAGTTAGCATGATTCACCTCGTAAAGATTTTCTGTTAAGATTTTACCACAAAAATTCACAAATAACAAGACAAACCGACAATTTTATGGTATTATATACTTGAACAAATTCCAAAAATTCTTGAAGGAGTGCTTTATGAAGAAAAATCAAATTTTGAAGGTGCGATTAAGCGAGGAGATTGCAAGAAAGCTGTCTGTCATATCTGAAAAGGAGCGAATGAGCGTTCAAAACGAAATTATCGCCCTTGTTCGACAAAAAATTTCGTACTTCGAGCGCGTTAAGGGCAATATTACAAGGGATGAATTGAACGACGCGTCAATGGAGCAGTTTGAAGAGGAATAAAAACGGTACAAGAGCTGTCACAGTTATACATTATGCACTAAAAAACGTCGCAAAACGGCTCAATATATAAAAATAGTAGAGAAATTCGCGAATACATCTTGAATTTTACTACGAAAAGTGCTATCATATTACGTGGAAAAAATAAATAAACAAATTGGAGGTTTTTGTTATGTCTTTAGTAACAAGAAAAAAACAGTCAATGGACGGTAATACCGCCGCCGCTACTGTCAGCTATGCGTTTACAGAGGTTGCAGCGATTTATCCTATTACGCCATCAAGCGTAATGGCTGAGCTTACCGACTCTTGGTCAGCAACAGGTCTTAAAAACATTTTCGGTGAAGAGGTTAAGGTAACTGAAATGCAGTCTGAAGCAGGCGCTGCCGGAACAGTTCACGGTTCACTTGCAGCAGGTGCGCTTACAACTACCTATACAGCTTCACAGGGTCTTCTTTTGATGATCCCAAATATGTACAAAATCGCAGGTGAGCTTTTACCAAACGTAATTCACGTTTCTGCTCGTTGCGTAGCTTCCCACGCACTTAACATTTTCGCTCACCACTCCGACGTTTATGCTTGCCGTCAGACAGGTTATGCTATGATGCCTTGTACAAACCCACAGGAGGTTATGGACCTTGGTGCAGTTGCTCACCTTTCAACAATAAAGGGTAGAGTTCCTGTTCTTAATTTCTTTGACGGCTTCCGTACATCTCATGAAATTCAGAAGATTGAGGTTTGGGACTATAACGACCTTAACGAAATGGTTGACAAGGACGCTATCGCAGCATTCCGTAGCCGTTCAATCAACCCAATGCACCCTGTTCTCCGTGGCTCTGCTGAAAACGGTGACATCTTCTTCCAACACAGAGAGGCTTGTAATACATATTACGATGCATTCCCTGCAATCGTTGAAGAATATATGGACAAGGTTAACGCAAAGATTGGCACAGACTATAAGCTCTTCAACTACTACGGTGCACCTGACGCTGAAAGAGTTATCGTTGCTATGGGCTCTGTATGTGACGTTTGCGAAGAAGTTATCGACTACTTGAACGCTATGGGCGAAAAGGTTGGTCTTGTTAAGGTAAGACTTTACCGTCCATTCGTAGCTTCCAAGCTCGTTGAGGCTATTCCTGCTACTGCAAAGAAGATTGCAGTTCTTGACAGAACAAAGGAACCCGGCTCACTTGGCGAACCACTTTACTTAGACGTAGTTTCCGCACTTGCTCTTAACGGCGTTAAGGCAAAGGTTGTTGGCGGTCGTTACGGTCTTGGTTCAAAGGATACAACTCCTGCATCAATCTTCGCAACATTTGAAAACTTAAAGAAGAGAGAGCCAAAGAACAACTTTACTATCGGTATCGTTGACGACGTTACAGGTCTTTCACTTCCTGAAAAGGCTGCTCCTGATACAAGCGCAGAGGGAACAATCTCTTGCAAGTTCTGGGGTCTTGGCGGTGACGGTACAGTTGGTGCTAACAAAAACTCCATTAAGATTATCGGTGACTACACAGATAAATATATTCAAGCGTACTTCCAGTACGACTCAAAGAAGACCGGTGGTGTTACAATTTCTCACCTCCGTTTCGGTGATAAGGCTATCAAGAGCCCATACTACATCACAAAGGCAGACTTCGTAGCTTGCCACAACCCATCATACATTCTCAAGGGCTACAAGATTGTTAACGACGTTAAGCCCGGCGGTACGTTCTTGCTTAACTGCCAATGGAGCGTAGAGGAGCTTGACAAGATGCTTCCTAACGACGTTAAGAAGTATATCGCTACAAACGATATTAAGTTCTATATTGTAAACGCTATCGACAAGGCTGTTGAAATCGGTATGGGTAAGAGAACTAACACAATTCTCCAATCTGCTTTCTTCACACTTGCTAACATTATGCCAATCGACGAAGCTATCGAAAAGATGAAGTACATGGCTAAGAAGTCCTACTTAAAGAAGGGCGAAGCAGTAGTTGAAATGAACTACAAGGCAATTGATGCCGGCAAGGACGCTCTTGTTAAGGTTGAAATTCCTGAGGCTTGGAAGACAGTTAAGGTATCTAACAAGAAGGCAAAGGTTCAAGGCAACCGTCCTGAGCTTGTTAAGTACGTTGAAAACGTTCTTCTCCCTGTTGCTAATATGGAAGGCGACAAGCTTCCTGTATCTGCATTCGTTGACTACGCTGACGGTACGTTCCCACAGGGTGCTGCTGCTTACGAAAAGCGTGGTGTTGCGGTTATGGTTCCTGAATGGATTCCTGAAAACTGCTCACAGTGTAATATGTGTTCTTACGTATGTCCTCACGCTACAATCCGTCCATTCGTATTAAGCGCTGACGAAGCAAAGAAGGCTCCAAAATCAACAAAGCTTACAGCTGTTAAGGCTATGAAGGGCTTTGAAGACTATAAATTCACAATGGCAATCAGCCCACTTGACTGTATGGGATGCGGACTTTGCGTAAATCAATGTCCTGTTGTTAAGACAAAGCCGGAAAACGCACCTATCAGAATGGTACCACAGGCAAGCCAGGCAGCTCAGCAGGCAGCATTTGACTATGCAGTTGCTAACGTATCTAAGAAGGAACTTCCTGTAAACGAAATTTCCGTTAAGGGTAGCCAGTTCAACCAGCCACTTCTCGAGTTCTCAGGCTCTTGCGCAGGCTGTGCTGAAACATCTTATGCACGTCTTATCACACAGCTCTTTGGCGAAAGAATGTACATTTCTAACGCAACAGGCTGTTCATCAATTTGGGGTGGTTCTGCTCCTTCAACACCATACACAGTAAATAAGGATAGTGGCAGAGGTCCGGCTTGGGCTAACTCGCTCTTCGAGGATAACGCTGAGCACGGTCTTGGTATGTTCTTAGGTCAAAAGGCTATCCGTAACAGACTTATCTCCAAGGTTGAGGAACTCTTAGGTTGTGAAAAGGCAACAGCAGAGGCTAAGGCTGCAGCTGAAGCTTTCCTTGCAACAAAGGATGACGGTAAGGCTAACGAGGGTGCTACAAAGACACTTATAGCTGAACTTGAAAAGTGTGTTGACAACGGTTGTCCAATCGCTCCACAAATCCTTGCAGAAAAAGACTACCTCTCCAAGAAGTCCGTATGGATCTTCGGTGGTGACGGTTGGGCTTACGATATCGGATTTGGCGGTCTTGACCACGTACTTGCATCTGGTGAGGACGTAAACGTAATGGTATTTGATACTGAAGTTTACTCTAACACAGGTGGACAGGCTTCAAAGGCTTCTAACGTAGGTCAGGTTGCTCAGTTCGCAGCTGCTGGTAAGGCTATCGGCAAGAAGAACCTCGCTGAAATCGCTATGTCTTACGGTTACGTATATGTAGCTCAAATCGCTATGGGTGCAAATCCTGCTCAAACAATCAAGGCTATCGCTGAGGCAGAGGCTTATCCGGGACCATCACTTATTATCGGTTATGCTCCATGTGAAATGCACGGTCTTAAGGGCGGTATGACCAACTGTCAGAACGAAATGAAGAAGGCAGTTGACGCAGGCTATTGGAACCTCTTCAGATTCAACCCTGCACTTAAGGCAGAGGGCAAGAATCCATTTGCTCTTGACTCTAAGGAGCCATCAGGCGACTACCAGGCATTCCTTGCTAACGAAACTCGTTATGCTCGTCTTGCTCAACAGTTCCCTGACAGAGCAAAAGCACTCTTCGCAGAAAGTGAAGCACAGGCTAAGGCTAAGTACGAAAGACTTACAAAGTTTGTTGACCTTTACAACAACGACAACAAATAATCAGTAAGATTAAACAATCATATAGATTGACCAACAATCGCAGGCTTCGGCTTGCGATTGTTTTTTTGTTAGCCGTCACCAATACGTTTTTATATCTTCCCAAAGAAAGAAGGTCAGCGTGTGTGTCCCACTCTATACACACACTTCTTACATTCTTGTTTGTTTCTTTTTCTTTCTCTTTTTCTCTTTTGCTTCTTTTCTCTTTTTCCCTTTCTGTTTCTTGCTCTGTTGCTCGTTGGTTGCTCGACCGTTGCTCAAACGGTTCCTCTTT
>JAZRIQ010000028.1:0-9798 GCA_045645405.1 Eubacteriales bacterium | reverse complement strand
CCGAATGTGCTTCGCAGTTTCAGGCGAGAAAATATTTCGTATAGCAAGGAAACGAATGCAGGTAATATTGTACATATTGCCAAGTGAGTTTCTGCAGATAGACGGTATATTTTCCGTCTAAAACCTTATTGGTTCGAGCCTACTGTGGCATGCCTTACAGGAATGGAACGAATCAGTTTTGGAACGGACAAAAATCCCGTCTTTGGCGTTAAAATTTTTTGAAATATTTTTATATATCGGCAAAATTTTGCCTTGAACACGAGCTTTTTGGCTCGTTCTAAAACCTTATTGGTTCGAGCCTACTGTGGCATAGTATAGCGGTTATTTTAATATTTTAAAGGAATAGGCTACGATTTGCGGAGGATAGGAAAGCATTGTCTGACCTGAATAAGCAATTTCCACAGTGTCGCCTATTTTAATGCCGCTTCGGCTGATTAAGGAGCCGCTTGCGTTATAATATTTTGTATCCTTTGAGGTTAGCACGTGATATATGCCGAATGCGTAGTTACTTTCGATAATTTCCACCTCTATATGGTGGTCATTTGTGGCTTTAACTATCGCTTTTAGAATATAGGTTGGCGTTTTTTCGGTTGAGTTATCCATTTCGTTTTCGTTTATAGTTATATCCTTATCAATTGGTGTAGATGCAGTTTTATTATCAGCTTGTATATCTATATTTTCCAAATCGTTTGGCAGAGCGTCTTCTGTGCTTGAGCTTTCTGCGTTGCAGGAAAAAAGCATAAATGCCGATAAAATTATGATAATACTAATTAAAAGCTTATTCATTTTTTTCACCTAAAAATATTATATTCAAATTTTTATTTTTTGTTACTGCTTTTGTATTTATACCGTGTTGTGTGGCTATGGGAATATACGTCACTTTGGTCGGTAAGGGTAAGAGAGGTAAATTTATCCAAGGGATAAATAGCTCCTCGAAGCTTTCTTTTGTATGAAACTATAATTGCAACGACAAAAATAATTGCGGCAATAACGGGGACGAGGGTAACTGACAGAATAAAGGGTGCAAGGCTTCCCTCACTTGCGTAGGTTGTGCCTATAACGACCAAGGGAATAAGAGCGAATAGCGCAAAAATTACAATAGATAAAATTATAATAGTTTTTTTCATAGGAACAAAAGCCCTCCTATTAAGGCAGAGATTAAGCCTGTTGCCAATGCGGTTAAAATACCGCCGATTGTTACGCGCTTAGCGTCAATAGGCAATTCTCCGTATATTTTACCGGTATGCCCGTTCATAGCATAGGTGAAGCGCTTACCTTTTTTACTTTTATATGTAAGAAGCCATATTGGCATTAAGGAGTAATCCCAATGGCATACCTTTATTTTTGCTTGACTGTTTTTTATATTTATTCCGCTATAGCCGTGAACTGTTTCTTTAAGAACCGTATTGCCGTAATCAAGCACCTTTTCCTTGAAGCTTTCCTCAAGCTCGCTACGCTCAATATCGCGTTTTTTTGCTAAAAATCCGCTTAAGTAGGACATATTAAAATCCATTTGCGCGCTTGCGGGAAAGGGTAAAATTCCCTCAAGCATATTTTTATCAGCCTCGGAATATGCGGATTGTACGATGTCCTCGAAATGAATATCTCCGCGACGGTAAACGTTATAATACGAGGTTTTTTTGTATCTGTAATCACCTGACGTCCAGGTAGTAACCTTTGTGCATACGGCATTAAAATTAGAGTCCGTATCGGCGTCGGTTACCCAAAAAGGATAATATATGCCTGTGATTTTTTCAATTTGCGCTTGGGAGGTAAAGTCCTTGGGGACAAACCGTTTTTTCTTGGCAAAATCAAGAAAATGCTTTATCGCTTCTTCTTTTGAATATTTAAAGGGAACCACTTTAGTAGGCATTTTTTGTCCGCTAAGCTTGCCGCTTAATACCACTGGGCTATGGCAGTAGGGACATACGTCAGCAACGGTATTTTCATCTGCGGCAATTTCCGCGCCGCATTGATTACAACGGTACTCGTTCATACGGCTGCAAAAATCCTCGCTTTGTGCTTTAGCTTCCTCTGCCTTTTTAAAGGCGTCGGTTTTTTCAAGATCTGCTTCCGTATGCTCACTTAAGCAAAATTCGCACTTGAAAAGCTGGGAGTCAGCATCAAATTTAAGTCCTGCGCCACAGCAGGGGCATTGGTAGGTTAGCGTCATATATTTAGCCGTTAGCCGTTAGCCGTCAGCCGTTAGCAATTTACTTTAGGCAGAGAGCTTGGCAGATTTCTTTCGTTTGATTTGTGTTAGTCGTTAGCTTCTCACATTTTGCGAAGCAAAATATATCGAATGCGGAGCATATATCGATACGAAATAATATCGAGTGTGAAACACATATCGACACCTAAGGTGATTTAGCTTGCTACGCAAGTCGATATACCTCGCTAGCTCGGTTCGATATTTTGTTACGCAAATCGATATTTTCACTGCGTGAAATCGATATATTTTCGCAAGCGAAAATGAGATAACGACTTGTCGTTATACCTTCTCCCCACATTCAGGGCAGAATTTTCCTGTTACCTTAGCGCCGCAATTTTGGCAGAATTTTTCTGCAACTTGGGGCTTCTTGCTACCGCAATTTTGGCAGAAGTTGCCTGTATTTACAGCTCCGCAGGAACAGCTCCAACCGTTTTGTGTCGGCTTTTTGCTACCGCAGTTTTGGCAGAAATTGCCTGTGTTTGTTGCTCCGCAGGAGCAGCTCCAGCCATTTTGTTGGCTTGCTTGCTTGGACATTTGAGCAGCGTTTGTCGGGCTTGCGCTTTGGATAAATGAGCCTGCTGCATTCATGCCCATACCCATACCTACGAATGCACCGGCACTACCGTTAGGATTAGAGCCTGCATTTTCGATACCTCTGGCAACTGCGCCTTGGATATATCCCTCTCTGACAGACGGGTCTGCCATCATAGCGCCCTTGTTGCGCATATTTATAAGCTCCTTGGATTCCTCGTCGTAGCTTACGCTTGCAATACCGACGGACAACACCTCAAAGCCACGAAGCTCTTTCCAATTATCGTCAAGCTCAGCAGCCATATATTTTGATAAATCGGTTGATTTTGATGCTACGTGTGAAATTCTTATGCCATCAACGGACATTTTGTTGATAGCTGCGGTAAGAGCTTCTAAAAATTCCGACAAATATTGCTCGTTAATATCATTTATATCAACGCGGCTTGCATTTCTTGAAATTACGTCTGTGTAGAATTTGAGAGGATTTGTTACTTTTATAGAGTACGTACCGAAGGCTCTTAAGAAAAGCTCTGCGTTATAGAAATTATCAAAATAGTTTACGGGAGTTCTTGTGCCGAATTTAATGCCCTTGATTTCCTGTAAATTTATGAAGAAAACCTTTTGCTTGCCGGAGGGGACGCCACCGAATTTTACTCTTGAAAACATTTCCTTAAGAGACTCACCAAACTGACCGTTAAAGAGAGAAGGAGCGGTTTTTATATCTACCTTGTAGTAGCCTGCTTCTGCGGTATAATCAACGACCTTTCCGCCGTCAACCAAAATCATAAATTGGTTATCGTAAACGTGAATTATACTGCCGTCACTTACGTAGTCCGAGCTGCCCTTTTTGTTATTATTTCTTTTGCCTGTTCTTACTGCAACGCCGCTTGTGAAAACGGTTGTGTCGCTCATATTATCGGCCTCGATAACCTCTTGCCATTGGTCGGCAAGGTTACCGCCTACTGAATCAAAAAACGCTTTAATAATGCCCATTATGGCTCCTTTCGCTTCGCTTCAGTTGTGTTCAGTTATGCATAAGAAATTTTGTGATGTTAAAATTTTGCTATGTAATGACTAAAATCTAACTGAATGAAGACATAATATTTTAAATTTATTCTTGCACTGCTTCAAATGATTCAACGAATATTACGTATTGGTTAAGCTGATACGTTGCAGGGGAATCGTTGTCGGTAAGCTCCTCGGTTACGTATTTGCCTGTTGTTTTATTGAAGGTGCTTACTGTGCAGTTTCCAGGCAGCTCCGTTGTTTGAGAACCGTCGGTTGACCAAATTGCGGAAATTGTCTTTCCGTTGTTGTTTGAATATTTAAGGTGGAACACGTTGTTTTCTCCGAAGCTTTCGATGCTTTCAAGATACATTCCGTCCATTTTTTCTTTGAAAAATTCCATAGCATAGAAGGAAAGCTTTTCGTCGCCGTTTGCTTTGATAACGCCCTCACCGTTTTCGGCGGTGTCGTTAATTGCGATATAAGCTGATTTATCAACGCCCATAGCATTTAAAATCAAATATGAACGGAGAATATACATAGCCTGCAATTGCTCGCTTGTACCGTCGGCAGTAGATGCTATATAGTTCTGGCTATTTGCATTAACGGTATCCCAACCGAAATCGTTTAAGTAAATTTCTATGCTTTCGTAATTTTCGTTTCTATAGGTAATAAGCTCCTTTAAAGCGTCGTTTTGAGCAAATGCAAGCTCAGGAGATTTACCCTGTGTGCTTATTGAGAATGACCAACCGCCGAGAGGTAAAAATTCGTCATTTCTGCCCGCTTTTATTTCATTCATCAATTCTTTTACGTAATTTACGTCAACGGTTGACATTTTTCCTGTAACCAGACGGATTTGATGATCTATAAAGTTTGTGCCGATATCTTCGCCGTTTTGCTTGCTGTTATCGTCATAAATTGTGTTTAAAAGAAGGGCGTAGTCCTTTGCGGATATATCTACGTTTGGTCTTGAGCCTATCTCTATGCGCTGAACGTTAGATAAAAGGGCAGAGCTTGAGCAGAATTTGTCAGCAAAAGTCCAAATATCCTCGGCAATTTCAGCAAATGAGCGTTCGCCTTCCTCTGCCTCTTGCTTTGATTTCGTTAAGTCAAAATCAAGTACCGCTGTGCTTTCCATACCGTTTAACTTGAAAAACAGGAAGGGATTTGAGTCGCTATCAAGAACATCCTCAATAGTTGTAATATATCTGCCGTAGCCATAAAGAGTACTGAATTTGTATTCACTTAAGGTTATATCGCGGTTAGCCTTGGTTATGTTAATACCCACGTATTTGTTGAGAGGATAATTTTCTCTTTCCAAAATAACGTAATCGGGTGTTTCGGGTACAGGCGGATCAATCGGAGCGTTGCCATTTGGGTCATCAGAGGGAATATCGCTTGGAATATCAGGCTGAAGGTCTGTTGATGAGCCGCTTGAGCTGCTTTGAGAAATGTCGGTTTCCGGATTTTTCTCGATAAACTGTCCTGCCATATCGATTATCTGTCCCTTAAGGTTATCGGAAATTCCTTCAAGGCGTTCTTGTATATTACAGGATGCCAAGAAAAGCACGCACAGTGCTAATGTCGTAAAAATTAAAATTCGTTTCATTTAAGCTACCTCTATTAAACAAATAAATATTTCTATGTTTATTTTAGCATTTATTTTTATATATGTCAATATTGACTTTTTTTTGCCGTTATGTTAAAATGGGAAAGGTAATGGCGTAGATTTTACAATGCATTTAACTGACGTTAACGGCAAATTTGGCTATACCGAAAAATGAGAGGTGCAAAATGGAAAAAGTAAGACTTGGTGTAATAGGCTTCGGTTGCCGCAGCTACAGTATGACGGAGTTATTTTTGAGCTTTGACGACGTAGAGGTGATTGCGGTTTGTGACAAATATGAGGACAGAGTTCAGAACGCAATAGATAAGGTTGTTGAAAAGAGAGGGGTAACTCCTTTCGGTACAACCAATTACAAGGAAATTTTAGAAAGAGACGATATAGATGCTGTGTTTATCGCAACGGATTGGGAATTACATATCCCTATTGCAATTGACGCTATGAATGCAGGTAAGGCAGTTGCTATGGAGGTTGGCGGAGCGTACAGCTTACAGGATTGCTTTGACCTTGTAAAAACGTGGGAAAATACAAAAGCTCCTTTTATGTTCCTTGAAAACTGCTGTTATAATAAGGACGAGCTTTTGGCTACTGCCATTGCAAAAAAGGGCATTTTTGGCAGAGTGGTACATTGCTCCGGTGCGTACGCTCACGATTTAAGACCTGAGGTTGTTTTTGGTAAGGAAAACAGACACTACCGTTTAAGAAACTATCTTAACAGAAACTGTGAAAACTATCCTACGCACGAGCTTGGTCCTATGGCAAAGGTGCTTGGAATTAACCGCGGTAACAGAATGGTATCTCTTGTATCCGTGGCTTCAAAATCCTTTGGTATGGAGCAGTACGTTATTGATAATAAAGATAAGGTTGACCCCGAATTACAGGGCGTTGATTTTGCGCAGGGAGACGTTGTGCAGACTATAATTACCTGTGAAAACGGTGAGACTATGCTTTTAACCCTTGACACATCTCTTCCCCGCTCATATAACAGGGCGTTTACAGTAAGAGGCACTAAGGGAATGTACGAGCAGTTTACAAACAGCGTATTTCTTGACGGAGATAATGAATACTGGACGGGAGCGGAGTTTATCGAAAAGAATTTGAACAACGCGGACAGATACAGCGAGCTTCTTCCAAATTGCTGGAAAAATATTACCAAGGAGCAATTAGATGCAGGTCATGGCGGTATGGATTACATTGAGCTTCGTGATTTTGTTGATAGATTAAAGGCAGGCATTCCTATGTCTATTGACGTTTATGATGCGGCTTCCTGGATGTGTGTAAGCTGTTTAAGCGAGGAGTCAATCAAGCAGGGCGGAAAGCCTATGGAAATTCCGGACTTTACTAACGGAGAATATAAAAACAGAGAGGACGTAGATATTATTTTAGGATATCACGTTGAATAATGAGGAGAAAACATGAAATATACAGTAAATGAGCAAGAAAGCGTAATCAGATTTGATTTTACAGTACCGTACGATGAATTCAGCGTTTATCTTGGCACGGCACTTGAAGGTCTTTGCAAGGAAAAGAACGAGGAGAATATGTCCTTGAATGATTTTATAGTTAAGTACGGCAAGGACGAGCTTAATTTTAAGGCGCTTAATATGGCTATGGGCGACGGATTTAAGTTGGCTATTGCTGAGACAAAATTTGTAGTAATTAGCCAACCTATGGTTAACGTTGGCGAGATTGGTGCGGTTAGCGATACCACGTTTTCAATTACTATTGATAAAGCTCCCGAATTTGAGTTAGGACAATATAAGGGACTTGAAATTAAATTAGAAAGCAAAACTCCATCTGTTACAGTTGATGAAATTGAGCATAGAATCAGCGCTATTGCCAACCAAATGTCAACTCTTGAATCAGTTGAGGGCACACTTAAGGACGGTCAAACATCTGTTATTGACTTTGAGGGAAGCGTTGACGGCGTATTATTTGACGGTGGAAGCGCACAAAACTACGAGCTTGTAATCGGCTCAGGAATGTTTATCCCGGGCTTTGAAGCGCAAATGGTCGGTATGGAAAAGGGCGAAATACGAACTATAAAGGTTAAATTCCCTGATGAATATACACCGGAGCTTGCGGGCAAGGATGCAGACTTTAAGGTAACTTTACACGACATTAAGGAAAGAAGGACACCTGAAATTAACGATGACCTTGCTAAAAAATACGGTGAAAGCAAAAAGCTTCCAATCGCAACTCTTGAGGACCTTAACAAAATAGTTCGTGAGGAAATTTACAGAGAAAAGGAAAGAAAAGTAACTGAGGAAATTACAAACAAGCTTGCTGATGCTTTAGTTGCTAACACAAGAATTGATATTCCTGATAAGATTGTTGATGATGAGGTTAACTATCAATTAGAGGCTTATGAAAATCAAGCAAAGCAATTCGGTATGGAGCTTGACATGATGGTTTCTATGATGGGTGCAGGCTCACTTGACGACTTGAAGGCAAACCTTAGAAATGAGGCTAAAAAGCAATTATCAATGCAGCTTATTCTTGATAAAATCGTAAAGACGGAAAATATAACAGTATCCGACGAGGAAATTGAGCATCACTATAACAGTATGGCACAAAGCCGTGGCACCACAGTTGAGGAAGTAAAAAAGCAGGTTCCAAAATTCCACTTAGAGGGCAACATTATTTCATCAAAGGTAATGCATTTAGTAGGCACAAGCGCGAATATTATTTATGCATAATAAGATAAAAAACGACACTCTGTGTCGTTTTTTTAGTGGTTAGCGTTGCGATATGACCGCAATGCTCACAGCTGTTAGCGGTCAGATTATCCCATATATCCTACAAACCGTTAAAACTATTTCTTGATTTTTCTAACTGTATATGATAATATAAAATCAGAAAACAAAAGGAGAGAAATTATGGCAAGAATAACTTATAATAACGGATATTATGATGGCGAGGTAAATTATAACGGCGAGGAGCATGGCTACGGCACATTTGTTTGGGATAATGGCGACAAATACGTAGGATATTTTTCATACAGAAAGTTCAGCGGTCAAGGCACATATTACTACGCAAGCGGCGCAAAATATGTTGGACAATGGGCAAATGATTTAAAAAACGGTAAAGGTACTATGTACTTTAAAAACGGAAACGTTTACGAGGGTAACTGGGTAAACGATAAGGAAAACGGCTTTGGCAAGGAAACGTATGAGTGGGGCTACTACGAGGGTCAATGGAAGGACGGCACCTGGTATGGCAAGGGCAAGGAATATCATAACAAAAACGGCACCACTTATGAGGGTATTTGGAACGGCTGTGATAATGCAACTAATATAACAAAATCCTTAAATGGAAGAACCGCTAAGGGTCAAATTGTAAATAAGGACTTCGTTGTTGATACTAAAAATGGCTATGGCAGAGATGTTTACGATAACGGATATTATGATGGCTACTTTAAGGACAGACTTCGCCACGGTAAGGGCATATACCGTTGGGATAGCGGAAGTGTTTACGATGGCGAATGGGAAAATGACTTAAAGAGTGGCTACGGAAAAATGACTGTTAGCTGGGGAAGCTACGAGGGATTTTGGAAGAATGATATCCGTTTTGGAAAGGGCGTAGAAAAAACCAATAAAGGCGAAGTTTTTGAAGGCATATGGAATGATATTGATTTTGCTTGCGACGTATCTTATACCTACAACGGTGTTACGAAATACGGAAAAATTCAGGACGGAAAATTTGTGGAAGACAACAGTAGCAATAATACCACTACTCCTGTATATACCAACTTCAAAACGGAAAAATACGACAACGGTACATACGAGGGTAATATTGAACGGGGCAAGCGCCACGGCTTTGGTATTTACCGTTGGAACAGCGGCTCGCGCTATGAGGGTAACTGGATAAACGACATACGAATTGGCTTCGGTAAGTTTTTCTGGTCGAATGGCGAAAGATATGAGGGAATGTGGCAGAACGACAAAATGAACGGTCAAGGCACATATTATTCCGCAAACGGAAACGTTTTCGAGGGACAGTGGAAGGACGACAATAAGGCTTGTGGAAAACAGACGTATTCTTGGGGCTATTATGACGGTGAATGGGCAAATAAAACGTGGTGCGGACGCGGAAAAGAGGTCATATACGGCGGTTCAACGTACGAGGGACTGTGGACAGATTCGAAAAACGCAAAGGACATCACGTGTATAAAGGCAAACGGAAGCAAGGTGTACGGAAAGATTGTTAACGGAACCTTTGTGGAGGATTAAATAAAAAATAACAGAGCAAGAATACAAATCACTTGTATTCTTGCTCTGCTTTTTATGCCTGACAGGAATGGAACGAATCAGTTTTGGAACGGACAAAAGACCTGTCTTCAGCGTTAAAATTTTTTGAAATATTTTTATATATCGGCAAAATTTTGCCTTGAACACAAGCCTTTTGGCTCGTTCGAAAATGCAAG
>JAZRIQ010000027.1:0-7319 GCA_045645405.1 Eubacteriales bacterium | reverse complement strand
CGAAGCACATTCGGAGCCAAATCGGTGAGATAGTTTGATAGGTTAAGAAGCAGGCTTACTTGCCGTAAGGCAATGATTAAACTATTAAAATAGCCACTGATTTGGCTACCAATGCTTGTTGGTTCGAGCCTACTGTGGCATACCAACAGAAAAAGGACAGAGAATTTTGTAAAATTCTCTGTCCTTTTTTGTCAAACACAGCATCTGTGGACATAATAGAAGCTTATTGTTTTAATGTGTCCTTTAGTCTTAATTTTTCAAGCAAAGCTTGAAAATTATTTGGTAAGTCGCATTCAAAATGCATAATTTCCTTTGTTCTCGGATGGGGAAAAGACAGCTCCTTGGCGTGCAAAATCTGTCCGTTAAGAAGACCTGCATTCGCTTTTTCAAATTGAGTTTTGCCGCCGCCATACACAGTATCACCGATAATAGGATGCCCCTTGTAGCTCAAATGAACTCTTATTTGGTGTGTTCTTCCCGTCTCCAGATTCAGCTTAACGTATGAGTATCCGCTATACTCCTCAATCACCTCATAATGAGTAATAGCCTCTCTGCCGCCTGCTAAAACCGTCATCTTTTTCCTGTCAACAGGATGCCTGCCGATAGGCGCATTCACCGTACCGCGTTGCTCCTTTAAATGCCCGATAACTATCGCGTGATAGGTTCTTTTTATTCCATGCTCTTTAAGTAGCCCTGACAAAAATACGTGGGCGTCGTCATTTTTTGCAACAACCAAAAGTCCGCTTGTATCCTTGTCTATTCTATGAACAATTCCCGGACGTATAACGCCGTTTATCCCCGACAGAGTATTGCCACAATGGTATAAAAGCGCATTTACAAGCGTTCCGCTTTCATTTCCGGGCGCAGGATGCACCACCATCCCCGACATCTTGTTTATTACTATAATATCGCTGTCCTCATATATTATGTCAAGAGGAATATTTTCCGCCTCAACGTCAAGCTCCTTAGGCTCAATTTCTTCAACCTCAACCTCATCACCGAGGCGCAGCTTGTAATTTTTGCTTTCAACCTTACCGTTAACAGTTACGTTTCCCTCGTCAATAAGGCCCTGTGCGCTTGAGCGTGTAATGCCAAGCTGGGAAGAAACAAACACGTCAAGGCGTATTTTTACGCTCTCCTCACTTATTTTCACTACCGCTCTCCTCTTTTTTACTCTCTTTTATAATATCTCTTACAAGACAGAAAATAACGATGCCTGCCCCTATGCAAACAAAGCTGTCCGCCACGTTAAATATAGCAAAGGACCAGCCGAAAAGCGTTTCTACAACCGTTGCCTCTATCATATCAATAACGTATCCGTAAGCAACTCTGTCAATCATATTGCCAATGCCACCGCTTACAACCAAGGCAAGACCTACCTTAAAGAACATACTCTCCTTGCAAAAGCGGAAAAGATAAACGCCCATACAAACAATTGCCACAGTAGATATAATCATAAACACCCATCTGTGTGAGCTGAGCATACCAAATGCAGCGCCTTTATTATGAATATAAGTAATATCAAAAACCGACGGTATTACGGGAATAGTCTGATAAAGCGACATATTGTTAGCTACAATCAGCTTCGTAAGCTGATCAAGCCCAATACCCGATACTATAATAGCGGCTAAAATCAAAATATTTTTCATAAGCCTTCCTTAATAATACAACAAATTCAAAAACAAATACCCAAGCAGCTTGTCTGCCAATGTTGTCAAAAGAACCAGCACCAAGAACGATAAGTCCAAGGGGCATCTTCTTGCAAAATCGAATCGCCACATAAATTTTCTAATCGGTGCCAAAAGAGGCTCGGTAATTCTGAATGAAAAATTATATACCATAGAATCCCTAAAGTTAGGCACCCATGAGCAAACCGCCCTTACAAGCAATAAGAAATCAAACACATAAATCAGTAAGGACAAGGTTTCGTAAATAACAAGTAATGCTTCCATTATAACCTCGTAGCGAAGAAAAACAGCTCCGCCGTTCCAATATTATTTTATAAGTCAGAAAAGACCTCATCATCGTGAGTGTTATCAAAAATCTCACCCGATATGTCAACGTCCTTAGGCGCTAAAAAGAAGGAGTCCTGGGTCGCCTTTTTAATGCTTGCCTCCAATGCATAAGCGGCACCGCTTATAAAATCAATCATTCGTCTGTATAATGCTTTTTCCACGCCCTCTAAATTGAGAAGCACCGTAGAGCCCATAGCCAAATAATCAACTGCCGCAAGCAGCTGCTCGAAGCTTTTAGGACTAACCACCTTCAAATCGAGGTTTCCTTCAATTGAAACGTTAGCCTCGTTTTCGTCATCGTTTTCGTATTCCTCGTCCTCGTCGTCCCAATCTTCATATCTGTTTCTACTAAATCTATTAAAAATTCCCATATAATTCTCCCTTCATTTCTCCGCTGTGAAAGCTATTGCATTTGGCGCGGTATAATTCACTCCCTCGGCAATAAAACCGTAACGTCTGAATTTACGCCTCTATCTTTTTTCTCTCTCCGAAAATACCGCTTCCAACTCTTACCATTGTAGCCCCGGCTTCAATTGCATATTTATAGCTCTCGCTCATTCCCATAGAAAGAACAGCGTCACTTTTATCTCCGAACAGCTTATCAAAAAGCTCCCTTGTAAGAGTAAAATATTTTAAATAATCCTCTTTATTTTCACATCTTGGTGCCATTGTCATAAGACCGCGCACCCTAATATTTTGATATTGACACGCCTTTTGATAAAAATCGCACACCTCCTCGGGCAAAATGCCGCCCTTGTTTTCTTCTCTACCGCTATTCACCTCTAAAAGAACGTCCATAATCTTACCGATTTTTCTTGCTCTTTTATCAATTTCCTCTATCAAGCCAACACTGTCAACAGAGTGAATAAGCGACACCTTATCAATAATATACTTAACCTTATTCTTTTGCAGCGTTCCAATAAAATGAAGCTCCGCGCTTTTGTCATAGCCATCATATTTTTCCAAAAGCTCGTTTACTCTATTTTCCCCAATAATTCTGCAACCCAACGAAATAAGATAATTTATATCCTCTACCGTTTGAGTTTTTGTAGCGCACAGTATCGAAACTCTCTCGTTCATCTCTGATACTTCACGTAATATTTTTTCGTAATTTTCTTTAATTATTTGCTCCTTCATTCCGAGCCTCCAAAATTTTCATAGCCTCATCAAAGGCACACACCTCATCAACGTAAAGTGTTTTATAGTTTTTCTTCCTTGAAAACCAAGTAATTTGTCTTTTTGCATACTGACGTGTGGACGTTTTCAAGATCTCAACACAATTTTCAAGGCTGTCCTCTCCGCTAAAATAAGGTAGAAGCTCCTTATAGCCAATTGCTCCGTAGGAGGTGTATTCCTCTTTCAGCATTCCGCTATCATAAAGGCGTCTTGCCTCCTCTAAAAGCCCCTCGTTGATCATCATATCAACGCGCAAATCAATCCTATTTTTCAAGACCTCTCTATCCTTACAGGTAAGAAACAGCACCGTAGCTTCATAAGGAGGTCTCTGCTCCTTTGATTTTTCATCCCAAACGCTTTTGGCAATTCCTGTACAATGGTATATTTCAAGGGCTCTTATTACTCTTTTTACGTTGTTTGGATGTATCTCACTTGCGCTTTTTTCGTCCACCTCTTTTAACATAGCGTGTACGTATTCCGCGCCGTTTTCTTCAGCCATGGTCTCAAGCTCGCGCCTGTAATTTTCGTCCTTAAATCCGCTTGAAAAGCTTCCTATCTCAATTACGCTGTCAAGATATAAGCCGGTTCCTCCACAAAAAATCGGTGTCTTTCCTCGGCTTATTATATCCTCAATGCATTCCCTTGCCAAAATAGCGTAATCAGCACAGGAAAATTCCTCCCAAGGCTCTTTAATATCAATCAAATGATGCTTAACGCTGGCAAGCTCCTCCCTTGTGGGCTTAGCAGTACCAATATCCATTCCCTTGTATATCTGCATAGAGTCGCAGGAAATTATTTCTCCGTCAAGCTCCTTTGCCAATTTTATAGCCAAAGCAGTTTTGCCTACCGCTGTCGGACCAACTATTGCAATTATCTCCATTCCCTCTTCACTCTTCACTATTACTTATTACCCTGCTTATTCAATAAGACTTATTGAATAAGCATAGCATCTCCAAATGAAAAAAATCTGTACTTCTCTTCAACCGCCACCCTGTAAGCGTCCATTATCCTATCCTTGCCCGCAAGTGCGGAAATTAACATAAGCAAAGTGCTTTCGGGCAAATGAAAATTCGTTATAAGCGTATCTACCGCTTTAAATTTATAGCCGGGATAAATAAATATTCCCGTATTTCCTGACACCGCTTGGATTTTTCCTTCATCTGTGGCAACAGACTCAAGAGTACGGCAGGATGTAGTTCCAACCGCTACAATTCTTCCTCCGTTTGCTTTCGCTTCGTTTATAATATCAGCGCTTTCTTGAGATACCGAAATATACTCAGCGTGCATAATGTGGTCAGTTATTTTTTCTGCCTTTACAGGACGGAACGTTCCTAAACCGACGTGTAGCATAACAGGAACAATCTTAACTCCCTTTTTCTTGATTTTTTCAAGCAATTCCTCTGTAAAGTGCAGTCCCGCCGTAGGCGCGGCGCTGGAGCCGTTTTCTCTTGCATATACGGTCTGATAGCGGTTCTTGTCCTCCAGCTTTTCAGTAATATACGGAGGAAGCGGCATTGAGCCGATAATGTCAAGCACCTCGTAAATCGAAGAATATTTTTCGCTGTCAAAATCAAACTCAACTATTCTGTTTCCGTCCTCAACTACGTCGCAAACAGTAGCCTCCAAAATCCCACCGTAGGTAATTTTCCCGCCAATCTTTACTTTTTTTGCAGGACGAAGCAATACCTCCCAACGGTTGTTTTCAAGCTGCTTCAATAATAACGTTTCTATTTTTGACGGAGCGGATACGAAAACTCCCTCATCTCTTACCTTATCTCCGTAAATTCTTGCAGGAATAACTCTCGAATCGTTAATTACAAGCACGTCACCCTCATTTAAATAATCAATAACGTCATAAAAACGCTTATGCTCTATACCGCCGTCCTTTTTCAGCACCATCATTCTTGAATGGTCTCTTGGCATAATAGGCGTTTGAGCAATTAACGCTTCAGGCAAGTCATAATAAAAATCCTTCGTTTGTAAATCCGTTTTCGGCAATTCGTTTTTTATCATCATTTCGTCCTTTGAATATAATAGATAGTGATTAGCAGAATAGTTAATTTATTAAATTCAAGTCATTAAACATAACAATGTAAACTATTTCATTGTATATTATATATTATTGAACTTGAATTTTCAACTATTTTTTAAAAATTGTAATTTCCTGCATAAACTCAGTTAGCAACAAAAGGAGCAAAAATGAACAAGCAAACATTATTTACAGGCTCCGCCACAGCTCTTATAACGCCCTTTCGTGACGGAGGGATAGATTACGAGGCGCTTGGTGATCTTATAGATTTTCAAATAGAAAATAAAACCGACGCTATCGTTATTCTCGGAACAACAGGAGAAAGCGCTACAATTTCAGAAAGCGAACGCTATGAAATAATTGCTTTTGCCAAGCGCCGAATCAATAGCAAAATACCCTTAATCGTAGGCTCGGGAACAAATAATACACAAGTGAGCCTACGCTATTCAAAAAGCGCACAAAGCCAGGGAGCAGACGGATTACTTATTGTAACCCCATACTACAATAAAGCCACCGAACGCGGACTTATAGAGCATTACAGCGTTATAGCAAAAAACGTGAGTATTCCCGTAATTTTGTATAACGTCCCCTCACGCACAGGCGTAAATATCCCAATAAGTGTCTATAAAGCCCTGTCCTCCATAGAAAATATCGTCGCCATTAAAGAAGCAAGCGGCAATATTGCAACCTGTGAGGAAATTATTAACGCTTGCCAATCAAGCTACAGTATTTACTCAGGCTGCGATGACCTTACCTTGCCGATACTCTCCCTTGGTGGCAAGGGTGTAATCTCGGTGGTAAGCAATATAATTCCTCAAATTATGCACACTCTCTGCCACGAATTTTTAAGCGGTAACCATCGCGAAGCCACACGGCTCCAGCTTCACCTTATGCCTCTTATTAAAGAAATGTTTGCAGAGGTCAATCCAATACCCATAAAAACTGCTCTTGCATTCCTTGGCAAAATTCAAAACGAATTCCGCCTTCCCCTCTGCCAATCCACACGCTCAACCGAAATCGAAGCAATACTAAAGCAATACGGAATTTTATAACAAACAAGGCTCATAATAGACTAAAAATCGACACAGATGTGTCGATTTTAATCATATTTTTTTGCAAGCTTGTATCCAATTTCAAAGGCTATTTTTTCTTTAATCGTCACGTAATCATACAACCAAGGAACAAAGCGATATGCTACCTCATTATTGCAGGAGCTTAGAATTTTATCAATAAATTCTTCCTTTTCCTCAATCTCCACTCTATGTTTAGCTTTCAAAACAGTCTTTTCGTTTGTAACAAAAGTGCTACTCCACAAAGCTTCCAGCTTTTTATCCATACTAATCTCCTTTTATATTATTTTCTTAATTATAAGACAATAATAATGCAAAGTCAATATATTTTGTAACACTTATGCTACAAAATATATTGTGAATGTAACATTTATGTTATATTCACCTTGAGGTGATTTAATAATGTTATACCATAGAAGAATACGTGAATTACGAGAGGATAATGACGTCAGTCAGCAAGAAATAGCAGATTATATCGGCATTGACAGAGTTACTTACAATAGGCTCGAAAACGAACGGTTCTCAATTAAGCTTGACTATGCTATTAAAATAGCAGAATTTTACAAGGTTTCTCTTGATTATATAGCAGGACTAACAGACAAAATAAACTAAAGAAGCTGACACCTTAAGCCATAATTCAAAGCACTCCACCAATAACTTTGATGGAGTGCTACTTTTTTATGCCTTACGGCAGTAAGCCTGCTTCTTAACCTATCAAACTATCTCACCGATTTGGCTCCGAATGTGCTTTGCAGTTTCAGGCGAGAAAATATTTCGTATAGCAAGGAAACGAATGCAGGTAATATTTATACATATTTACAAGTGAGTTTCTGCAGATAGTCGGTATATTTTCCGCCTAAAACCTTATTGGTTCGAGCCTACTGTGGCATGCCTGACAGGAATGGAACGAATCAGTTTTGGAACGGACAAAAGACCTGTCTTCAGCGTTAAAATTTTTTGAAATATTTTTATATATCGGCAAAATTTTGCCTTGAACACAAGCCTTTTGGCTCGTTCGAAAATGCAAGG
>JAZRIQ010000026.1:0-33593 GCA_045645405.1 Eubacteriales bacterium | reverse complement strand
TCGGCAAAATTTTGCCTTAAATACGAGCTTTTTGGCTCGTTCTAAAATGCCTTGCACCTAAAACCTAACTATTTAGAGATGATTTTTGGTGCGGAGGAGGCAGGCTTATTAACATAAGCCAACGACGACAATCCTAAAAGCGCTTTAAATAGCAGGCTTTAGGCTGGTTCGTTCCACTTCCGTAAGGCATCGAACCAACAAGCATTGGTACCAAATCAGTGGCTATTTTAATAGTTTAATCATTGCCTTACGGCAATATTGCCAAGTGAGTTTCTGCAGATAGACGGTATATTTTCCGTCTAAAACCTTATTGGTTCAAGCCTGCTGTGGCATGCCACAGTAAACCTGCTCTAAATACGCAAGGCTACTTTCAAGATAGCTTCTTACGTACTCAATATGCTCCTCCCAGGTAGTAATTTCAACCAAATAATCGGGATTACTCCACGTTGGCGTGCCTATAATGTTCCATTTTTCAAAATTCTTTTTATACGCATCTGCGTGAGCGTAAACATACTCAATTTTTCTTTCGAGCGTAGCTCTGATTATAGGAGCGCACTCTGTTAATTCTTCTCCTACGAGAGAAACGAATTCTTCGTGACCTAAAAGCCCCTTAAACCAAGGACATTTTTCCTTGGACCATAAAGTTTCCGTGCTTTCAAAAACGCCCTCTCCCTTATGGCTTACGTTGCCCACTGACATATCAAAATCCCAAAGAGGACCGCAAATAAGCTTTCCTCCCGCGTCCTTATAAAAATACAAGCTGGAATAGTCAGTGTCGGGATTTTTAAACATTTCCAAAACGATATACGCCTGTGCAAAGGATTTTACGTCAATAAGCTCCGTTACCTTTGAATAGTCATCACCTTGTATAGCAGAAATGCAGGCTTTTAAATAATCCTCAATAAATTTTTTCTGCTGATAGGTTATTTCGTCACTGTCAGGAAACTTAACAGAATATTTTCTTTCGTTTTTAAGGTTATCCGGCACGTAAACCTGTACCTCATCAGTCCAGCCGTCCATTTCCACCAAGAATCCCGTTTCAGCCGAGGTTGTGTCCTCGCTAATCTCAACTCTATGATCGTTTACCTCTATCTGCTCACAAAGCAAATATACGCCTCTGTACTCCCCATTCAAATAAACCTCAACGCTCTGACAGTCAGGGGTTGCCTTAAGCTCGGAAAGCTCCTCGCCAATCTCATACGCAAGGTAATTTCTTATTAACGAATAATCTCTGTAATCCGCAAGAAGCACCCAGGTTTTTGCTTTTCCGTTATCAAAAAAGTCTTGCTTGCTTTCGAACTTTATCTTATATGGCTTTTTAGGAAAGTTATCCCACGTGGAATTTCCTCTGCCACGGATTTTAGCTTCCTGCTCAACAAAATGCTCATATTTCTCCGTATCGTAAAGAGAAACCGTACAACCGATATACTCCGTTTTTGATACTACGTCCCAGCCTGTTTCCGTTACAATAGAAACAACGGGAAGTCCTGTGCTTTCATAAGAAAAATGCGCATAAAGCTGCACGTCCGTCAAAGCCGTAACTGAAATCTCGGGATTTGTTGAGCCGTCACTCCAGCATACGAATACAAAGCCCTCGTTAGGTATAGCGGTAACGGTCTTTGCTTTGTCACCGTAAGGCACCACTTGAGATGCTACTCCCGAAATTTCACCTCTTTGTGCATCGCAAATAAAATCAATTTCACAAGCGATTTTGAAATTCGCTTTATAAGTAATATTCTCCTTAGCTACGTCATTTCTTGAGGTGCCTGTTCTTCCGTCATCCCAACCGACAAACATATAGCCCGGCTCTGCAACCACAGATACGATAGAGCTGGAAGAGCCGTAAACAACGACCTGCTCACTCTCCCCTGATATATATCCACCCTCTGACGCCTCATACCTGATAGTAATCTGATTTGAGAATATAGCCGTTAAGGTCACATCTTCCGTTATGGAATCACTTCTTTCGGCAGTTAATACTCCGTCACTCCATTTAACAAAATAGTACCCCTTCGAAGGAACTGCTTTTACAGGCTCGGACTCTTTGCCGTTTTCAACGCTTTGTGTGGCTTTTCCCTCAATTCTTCCACCGTTTTCTGATTTATAGCTTACGTTATAATATTGAATTTTTTCAAAAATAGCGGAGCATTCATAATCTTTTGTAGCAAAATCTGTTCTCGTTGCGCTCGTTGTCCCATCACTCCAGCCAACAAATCGGTATCCATCGTATGCGGCGGCTGTTACCTCAGAGGAGCTTTCATTTGCCTTTAGCTGCTGCTCCGACTCGCCGTAAAGCCTGCCACCCTCCGAGGCTTGATATTTGATTACAATATACTTTTCAAAAATAGCTGTAAAGCTTTCATTTTCAGAAATGGTGTCAGACCTTATATTATTTTTAAAGCCGTCGCTCCATTCCACAAAATAATATCCCTCGCTTGCAACAGCCCTTACTCTGTCAAAGCTTATCTCCTCGCCTATTATTACCTCGCAGGATTGCTGTGTCTTACCGTTAATGTATCCACCTTCAGTAGCCAAATATTCAACCTTAAGTGTAATCTTTTCGTCTACTGTGCTGTCCGTATCACTGCTTGTGTCCGTACCTAAGCCTGTATCCGTATCCAAAGCATTTCCGCAAGAGCATACTAATAATAAACAAAAAATAATTAACAAACCAAAATAAATTTTTTTCATAAACTCTCCGTAGGCTTATATTCTTTAATTTAATTTTAACATATATAATAATAAAATGCAATAAAATAAAACACCGTAGCTGCAATAGATTTTTTATAGTTGCAAGCATCAATAATATTTCAAAAAGCCGTTGCTTTTTTTACCTTAAAATGTTATACTGAATTCAGTAAAATCAAAGGAGTAAGGTATGAATAAAATTGCTGTATTTATGCTTTTCGGTCAATCTAATGCCACTGGTCACGGCGTTCCAATGAGCGATGAGGATATAATAAAAGAACCGCTAAATAACGTATGGGGACTAAACAGAGAGCCCAACCAGTCCTTCGACACGGAAAAATTAAAATTTTCAAGATATACAAGCTACGGTATGAACCTTGCAGAAAATCAAGATAACACATATTCCGTTGCCAATTGTCTTGCAAAAAACTGGCAAAAGGAGATAGATAACGGCGTAAAGCTTCCCGACCTTTACATAATTCATATTTCAATAGGCGGTCAAGGCGTTTACGGAATGTGGTCACCCACAAGAGAGAAAAAGCTTATCCCGGGCAAGCTGGAGGACTGCAATATCTCTATGTACCCTCTTGCCATTCACGTTCTTTCTCTTCTCAAGAAGCATTTTGAAGATTGCGATATAGAGCCTGATTTCATCGGTCTTCATTGGCGCGGCGGTGAACAGGAATTCTGGCAGCACATAAACAATCTTAAAACCGACGACAGACTTAAAAACGTTTACAAAACCATGTTTAACGGTATGCGAAGCGCACTTGGCTATACCTTCCCGATAGTTTTACATAAGCTTAATTTTGAAATACTGTTAAACGGCATAGAGGACGGCAAGCATCTTCCAAGCATGCACTATATCAACCAGGCGTTTTCCGAGCTGTGCCAAGAGCTTGATGACGTATCAATATTCGATAGCGCCAAGGCTCCTCACTACAACCCGAATGACGGTTATTCCTTGTTCCGTTGGGATATGATACACTACAACCCCGAAACTAACGATTGGACGTCCCGTGAAATTCTAAATGATTACAAGGAAAAAAATAATCTTTAATTACAAAAGAGATTTCAACTCTCTCTTCAGCAAGAAAAGCAAGAAAAGCAAGAAAAGGTTTTTACCTTTTCTTGCTTTTTGTTTATTAGAAAATAGGATATCCCGCTTTTTCGTGAGCCTCAAAAAGCTCATCGCAAAGAGCTACGATTTCATCGGTAGATAACTGAGCACCCGTATGGGGATCCATCATCGCCGCCTGATAAATTTTCTCTTTGCTCATTGTATGCGCAGCCTCAATAGTTAACATCTGTGTGTAAATATTGGTGCTATTCATAGCCGCAAGCTGTAACGGCAGTTCTCCAACAAAGGTTGGATGAATTCCCTCTCCGTCTACAAGGCAAGATACCTCAACGCAAGCATCGTAGGGAAGATTTGTAATAAGACCGCGGTTAAGAACGTTACCGCCTATTTTATACGGCTTATTTGTATAAATAGCCTCCATAATATGAGACGCATATTCTTTAGAACGGGTATGCTCAATCTTACCTCCGGACATAAGCTCCTCATATTGCTTTTGCCAGCCTGCTATCTGATTTACACAACGGCGCGGATATTCGTCAAGAGGAATATTGAATTTTTCAATTAAATCATTTCTTCCCGCCTTAATGTAAAATGGATTATACTCCGCATTATGCTCGCTGGACTCTGTGCAATAATAACCAAGCTTATCTATGTAATCATAGCGCACCATATCGCCGTGCTTTTCCTTTAAATTCTTTTCTTTAGCACGCTTTTTAATTTCGGGATAAAGGTCGTTGCCATCCTTGTCCGTGATTTCAAGAAGCCAAGCCATGTGGTTAATGCCCGCTATCTTTTCAAGTCTGCCCTCGATTTTATCCTTCATATCAAGAGAGCTTAAAAGGTCCTTGGAGCAAACCTGTACGCTGTGGCAAAGACCCACGGTTTTCACCTTTGTATAGCGAAGCATATAGCCTGTAAGCATAGCCATCGGATTTGTATAGTTAAGGAACCACGCATTGGGACAAACCTCTTCAATATCTTTAGCAAAATCCTTTAATACGTGAATTGTGCGAAGAGCGCGGAATATACCGCCAATACCAAGCGTATCACCGATAGTTTGGCGAAGACCATATTTTTTTGGAATTTCAAAATCTATAACGGTACAAGGATCGTAAAGTCCTACCTGTATTGCGTTAATTACAAAATTCGCATCTCTTAAAGCGTCCTTTCTGTTTTCAACGCCAAGATACTTTTTAACGGTTGCCCTACCCTCATTGATTGACTCGTTCATTTTCGTAATCAAAAGATACGATTCATCAAGTCTCTTTTCATCAATATCATAAAGAGCAATCTCTATATTGTGAAACGCATCGCAAAGCATGGTGTCTCCCAATACGTTTTTTGAAAAGACTGTGCTTCCCGCCCCCATAAATGTTACTTTCATAGCTTTTCCCCCTAAATAAAATTTTTATAGTCTTGTTCTGTAAATTGTATCACAGTTTTTTAAAAAATTCAACGCTTCTATCAGTCTTATAAATCCTCAAATATCAGCTTGCCGTTTTCCTCGGCATAAGCTGCTTTAAACGTCATCGTTCCTGCATATCCGTTTATTACCTTAAAGCCTGTAAAGACAAGCCTGTCATTCCATTCAGCGCATTTAGGCACGCCTGCACAAGGAATCAGAGTATCGTCTATCATCTCAAAGCCCTCAAATTCCTTATTTGATACCAAATAGCTGGCGCGACCTCTGATGCTGAACACAAGATAATACCTGCCACCGTATTTAAAATAATCGGGACATTCAGGTTGAGCTGTATCACAATGAACGTAAATGGGCATAGCCTCGTCCCATTTTTCCATATCACGTGATACGTAATGAGCAAGACAGCCCTTATTTTCTTCCAAAAGACTTGTTGTTAAGAACATGTGATAGAGTCCGTCCTCACCCTTTATTACCTTCGGGTCTCTTGCGCTCGCCGCATGAAATTTATCCGATACGGTAAATCCAAAATTCTTGTCCTTTTCGAAGTGATACCCGTCCTCTGATACGCTTCGGCTTATCAAAGCAGGCAAGCCCTTGGCACGTCTGACTGTATAATACAAATACTCCTTTTTGTCGGCCTTTATCCAAGAGCCGGTACAAATAGAGCCCTCCCAGGACTCCGTTATCGGCACAGCCATAGGATGAACGCTCCAGGTCTTGAAATCCTTAGTTGAAATATGCTCCCATTGATGCGCGCCCATTCCCCACTTACTTCTGTGATGATGTCTGTCCTTAAGATAAAGAACGTGATATTCATCACCTCTTCTATAAGGCATACAGTCGCCTACGAACACACCGCCACCGGGATACCAGCCCTCTGCATTTTCAAAGGTGGATATAACAGACGGAAACTCGTTTTTATCATTTACATATTCCATAACGCAGGCGTCTACCGTCGGCACAATTTCATCATTTATATCAAATAATCTTGCCCCGATAGGCCATTCCTCGTCCCTGATTTCTCCATTTACGTACAGCTCTATCCTATGGTCAAGGAGTATAATTTCTACACTGTCCCCATCCTTCACCTCTGTGGTCAATTCAAGAGGTCTTCTGTCATAATCATACTGCACAAGCACAGTCAAAACGTTATCAAAGGCTTGAACCTCAAAGGTCTTTCTTCCGCTTTTATGAGAAACGCAGTAAAACGGAAGCGTTCCCAAGCTTAATAATATTTTTACGTCCTTCATAATAATTTTCCTCCGTCAAGATATTCTGAAAATCCATTATTATACTTTATTTTTTCAATGGCAAGGGCGGCAAAAAGCGCAGCACCTGTGGCAGCCTCTTCCCTTACTGTATCAGTTGATACCGACATATTAAATCGCTCTTCTATCAGAGCTTTTAAAACGTCATTTTGCCTTATCGCTCCGCCTGAGGCTACTGCGTGTGTTCTTTTTTTCGGAAACTCTCCGTATAGCTCGTAAAGCTCATTACTCATTCCCTTAAGCACGCCTAATACCAGATTGGCGGGCGTAAAATTCTGCCTGTCAATCATTTTTATCGAGCCTCTTGCATCAGGGTCACTTCGTTTTCCGCAAAATGAAGCGTCCACCAAAAGCCCCTTCTCGCCCTTTTCGTAGGCTTCCCTTGCAAGCTGATTCATTGTATCGTATTGCATCTTATCCTTATGACCCAGACATGTGGCGTAGCTTCTGAAAAAGCTCTCAAGCATAGAGTAAGCAAATCCGCCGCAAAGAGCAGAGCCGCAAATAAGATACCTACCCTCAAAAAGCGGTCTTATTTCTATGCCGCCGCTTACGCTGCAATAATCACTCACTGCAGAAATTTGCGCCCCTGTGCCAATATTTATAAGAATTTCAGAGTCGTTATCACGCACAGAGCCTAAAAAGCTTGCTTGATTATCTCCTATTCCAACGGAAACAGGTATGCCTCTTGCCTCACCAATAACAATACTTTTATCCGTTACGTCAGGCAAAAAGCTACAATCAATGCCAAGAAGAGCTAATTTTTCCTTCTTAAACTCTCCTTTTTTTACGTCAAAAAATCCAAAGCTACTCGCTACCGACGTATGCATCTTGGATTTTTTCAGCTTACATATTTTCATACCGAAAAAGTCCATTATGCTTAAAAAGCCAACTGCATCCTTTGGAACCTTACCGTTAATTACGTTGTAATAGTGAGTTGCTATACCGTATCCCGTAGAAATAGGCTCACCTGTAAGCTCCGTTATTGTCTGACACGCGCTTTTACCGCTATTAAGAATTTCATCAGCTCTTTTGTCTTGCCAGTTTATAAGATTTGAAACTGCACGTCCATCTTCATTTACGTACACTATACCGTGCATTTGTCCTGTAATTCCGATAGACACTATATTTTCATAATCATCAAATATGCGGTATAACAGTTCCTCCGCTTTGCCAATAACAATATCCACGCTTTGCTCCGAGCATATATCGGAATATACGTAGGAATTATGAGGAGTGGAAAACGCTTCAAGCTGTATCTTGTTATCAATATCATAAACCACAGCGCTGACAGTTGTCGTACCGATATCTATTCCTACCGTAAGAGCGCCGTAGCTATTTTGTTTGTTTTCCTTATTCACGCTATCACCTCTTTGTCGTACATTCAAAGGAAACAGTATCTGAAATCAATCCCTCGCAGGTACAAGAAACCTTTGCCGTGCCTTTTTTATAATTGCTTCGCACACAGCAAACAAGCATTCCCGAAAGTGCCCTTTTATCAGCACGCAAAAACGTTTCCTCTTCTCTTTGATCGCCTGCATCGGTAGCATAAACGTCCACAGCTCCCTCTGCAGTAAAGATAAGACGATTATTTGCGCAAGGACACAGGTTTCCGTCCTTATCTACAATTTTAGCGGTTATGTAATTAAGTGCCTCGCCGTCTGCGCTGATTTCATTATAGTATGAAGATAGCTCAATTCGATACGGCTCGCCTGCTGTACGAATCACCTTTCGTTCTGCCTCTTTACCGTTTTTGTAACCGATAGCCAGCACCTCACCCGGCGCGTATTTGGTATCATTCCACGTTAAACGGAAGCGCTCCACGCAGGAAACATCATCTGTTCCTTGCGTAGCATGGCGTCGCTTTCCTTGGGAAACACCGTTTATAAACAGCTCCACCTCATCATAATTGGTGTACACGTGTACAGGAACAATTTGTTCCTCCTTGCCCTCCCAATTCCAATGTGGGAAAATATGAAGCGTCGGTATATCCGTCCATGCGGAGCGATAGCAATAATAGCGGTTTTTCGGAAGTCCCGCTAAATCAACCACGCCGAAATAACTGCTTCTTGAGGGCCACTCGCTGTAATATGGCGTGGGTTCTCCAAGATAGTCAAAGCCCGTCCAAATAAACTCACCCATTACGTAAGGACAATCCATCTGATTAGCAAGCTCTCTTTCAGCAAAATATGCCCAAGACGGAGCGCAAAGCCCGTAATCTGAAATAGTTAAATCGTCATTTTTAGACATACTTATATCAATTTTAGCAGGTAGCTTATAAACACCGCGAGTTGATATGCAGGACGCCGTTTCACTTCCGAGAAGCATTATATTAGGATATTTTTCCCTCACCTCTTTATATAAGTGAGGCTTATAATTCAGTCCAACCACATCCACGTAAAAAGCTATGCGATTATCAAAGCATTTTGGGTATATATCCAGTCCTGCCGTAATAGGTCTTACAGGGTCAACCTGTCTGACTTTATCAGCAAGCATACGGGCAATCTTCCAGCCATGCTCATTCCATTGTTCGCCTATTTCATTTCCAATAGACCACATTATAACCGACGGATGATTGCGGTCACGGCAAATTATGCTTTCCACGTCATCAATTGCATGCTCGTCAAAGTTTTTGGCATATCCGTTTTCTACCTTTTTATTCAACCACTCGTCAAAAAACTCATCCATAACCAAAACACCAAGCTCATCGCAAAGGTCTAAAAGCTCGGGGGCAGGCGGATTGTGGCTTGTGCGTAATGCATTTACGCCCATTCCCTTCATTATTTCAATTTGACGTCTTAAAGCAGATGTATTTACCGCCGCACCGATACTGCCCATATCGTGATGCATACAAACACCGTTCATTTTGAGATATCTGCCGTTTAAGAAAAATCCGTCCTTTGTAAATTCGGTAATTCTCGGGGCAAAGCGTACCGTTACGGTATCTTTGCTGTCAATAGTGATTTCTGCCACATAAAGCCTTGGATTATCTACGTCCCAAAGTAATGGATTTTCTATAAAATAAGATAATTTATCATCAGTTGAAGAAAGCTGCACGGTATTTCCCGTCGGGTCCGTAATTTTTGCGGTAAAGCCCGTTGTGCCTACGCTATCTACCGTAATGTCAAAAAGTGCAGACTGTGTGTCGGCATATATCTGTCGTACCCACACGCCGTTATATTTAACGTAAGCTTTTGGCTTAGTTACAAGTCGCACGTTTCTATAAAGACCGCCACCGCTGTACCAACGAGATGAATCGGGATAAACAATGGCGTGTATTGCAAGTAAATTAGAGCCTTTTTTAACGTAATCAGTAACGTCAACCTCAAAGGACAGATAGCCGAAATGACAGCCGCCTACTTTTTTACCGTTTACGTAAATATTGCTCTCTCGCATAATACCGTCAAACTCAAAAAATACCGTCTCAAAATCCTTAAGTTCAAACCAAGTACGGTAAACGCCCTCTCCCACGATAGGCAAAGCGCCTGTTCTGCCTGTTTGCTTTTCAGGCTTGGTCATTCCGTCCTGCACTATCATTGAATAAGTAGCGTCGTTATCCTCTGAAAAGTCACCCTCTATTCCCCAATCGTGAGGAACGCTGACCTCTCTCCAGCTTGAATCGTCAAATTCTGTGGAAAATACGCTATCGTCCACCTTGTTTAAGGCAAATTTTTTAAATTTAAAGTTATTTTTTAACTCTTTAACCTGTCGCATTGTCTTCTCCTGCTTTAATATCCAATCAATTTCAAAAACGCTCCAAATAGGAGAAAAAGCACAAAAGCCCCTACCACCGTGCCAAGAATAATAAGTATAATTTTCCCGATTTTTCTAAGCGTGGCATATTTCTTTTGCCTTTCCAGCTTTCTCTTTCGCTTCTTTTTCTTTTTATCCCTTTTAGCGGCTTTTATTTTTTCCTTTTCTTTATCATATTCTTCTTGAGTTATTAAGAATTTGCGTCGATGCTTTAATACGAAATACAATACAAACGATATAAGAGCCAGCCCAATAAAGCTTATAATCATATAGTTGTATCCAACTTTTACAGACCGCGAAAAAGCTATCACCTCCGGATTTTCGGCGTCATAAAAAATTTCAACCTTGTCGCCTATCGAATAGTGAGAGCCTCTTCCGGGTTCAAATGATACCTTAGTATCGGTATCCAGCTCCCTATTATATGCAACTCCATCAACCTTGTATGTAATGTAAATTCTCTGCACGTGGGGACCTTTTCTATGGTGCTCTATATCAATATCAATAATGGTCGCCTGAGTGGTTTTCATATTAGCCACCATGTCGTCATACTGAACCTTGGCAATAATAGTACAAGCAAACAAATAACCAAAAAGCAAAAAACAAAGCACTAAAGTCACCATTCCCTGCTTAAAGGTTTTGTTGTATCTTAATTTCATTATACCACCGCCTTTTCTTGTGCAAATAATATCAAATTTTAAATGGATTTCTGTGTAACGTTTTACTTACCATTAAATTTATGTTAAATCTCCAAGCTCTTATTCCACAAACAGTATTCTGTTTCCGTATGGTGGAATATCAAAGGTAAAGCCGCAATCTGATTTTTCCATCATATCAGTCGCCACGGAGCAATTCTCCTCAAAAGCTACCGTAACCCCTTCAAGTGCTTCTTTAGACGTATTAACAACAAATGCAAGGAGCTGAACCGAACCGCCAAGAGTAGTATATCGGTAATAGCTTACCTTTACTCTTTTGTCAGAGGTAACCGTCTTATTCTTCCAATACGGCATCCATTCTGAATTTACAATAGGGAATGCGTGAAAGATTTCCCACACGCGGCTCATCAGCTCTAACGGATATTCAATATCGTTGGGGCGAGGCAAAATACCGTGCAGAATAGCACAGGATAATGCGTCCTCAAACTTCCAATGGGGTCGCCTTTCATAAGCTAAAAACTCCGTTGGCACTCCCATATTTCTTCCGATATATTCCGTACGGAAAAAGTCAATATCCAAGCACTCGGTTTTTCCCTGCATAAGCTCTGATTGCAGAGTTTCACCGCACCAAACCTGGTCAATATACGGTAACGCCGTAAAATTGACAAGACCGTAAAAATGAACGTTTATATGTCCGCCTCTTGATTTAACCACCTTATGCAATTTTCTGAAAAGATCTCTTATTGCCATTAAGGGGTACGTTCCGTGGACTATTCCCTGACTGTCGCGCCAACCGCATCCGTGGTCGGTATTACAGCAATACCGCAAATTTGCCGTGCTATCTAAATAAATACCGTCAATATTACAGGTATCCATAATTTTTGCTATTCCCTCAACAAAATAATCGGCATACTCGTTATTGTAGCATACTGAAAGCGCTCGCTGGAACGGAACTCGCCACCAGCCACCGCCGAATTTCCCCTCGCTGCTTTTATTAACAACCTTGTCAGCCAAACTGCTCCATATAGGTGACATAGTTGATATTTCGTAACCGAAATACGTGTAAACCTTAATTCCTCTCTTGTGACATTCATCTACAATATATTTCAATTGAGCCTCGGTGTATTCGGATAACTCAAACCAGTTTTGAGATTTATTCCACTTTTCGTGAAGAATTAACGTATCAACGCCCTTTTGCTTCAATTTATCAAACCTGTTTTCCTTGTCTAAAAAATCCCTGTAATTTCCCTTAACCTTGATTCCGCAATCCAAATGAAGAGCATTGTGAATATAAGGATTTTTTGGAAATGGCTTAACAGGTGTTGCTTGAAAGCCAAAATGAAAATCAATCGGCTTATAATGCATATATCCCCTTTGCGGGTCGCTGTCCCAACATATCGGATGACTGTCCAAAAGGCGAATTCGAAGCACCGTTTCTTCCTCTGTGCAAACAACCTCGATTGCTTTGTTTACATCTGTATTTTGCCAATAACGGTCGTTTTCCGCATACCAGCCAAGACCTCTTTCCTCGTTTCCAAGCCAAAAAACAGGTTTAAAAGGAACGTAAAAGCCACCCTTTGGTATTTTTCCGCTACCGGAGGTAGATGAACGTGGCAACGGTGATGAATTATAGCAATATCTTTCCCCTCCGGGATACAGATGATAAAGCTGACAAATCTCTTTATTTAGCGGAATTTCAAGCCAAAGCTTATCTAATTTAAAATTTAAAGGCTTAACGTCTGCAACGCCCAGCGCCTGAGCAACAGTCAAGCCCTTTGGCATAAGCTTCATATCAATATCGCAAGAGCCGTCATAGCTCACCGTTGTACAAAAATCAACTATAAAGCGCTCCGATTGCTTACAGCCGCAAATAACTGTCTCCTCATCACAACGGCGCTGAATAAAGCTCTCGCTTTCGTTTTCCGAATAATCGTTTTGAAATTTGGCTTTCTCTCCGTCCTCTTCCATAACAAGACGCATGGGTGACGCTAAAAGCTCACAGTCCTGTACTTTAACAGAGCATATCATTCCGTCTGCACCGAAGGTATAGCTCCTTCCTATAACATCCACCGTGTGTGAGTTTTCTTCCGTTCTAACTCTTAAAGGAATAAATGGGCTTGGTATTTTCATTTGAAATCCCCCTTTTAACGTCAATATAAATTCAAAAATCAAACGAACACCGAATGAAATATTAGTATAAAGCAACCACGCCTTATACTGCTGATTTTATTATAGCATAACCGAATTTTTTCTACAACAAAATTTAACAATTTATTTTATTTTAATAGCTTCAAAGCAATCAATAAAAAAATATTGCACCAAGCATCTTGATTTAAGGCTTAATGCAATATTTAACGTTATTTAAAGAAGATAATAAGGAAGCTCCCCGCCAATATTAACGTATCCCTCGCCCTCTCGTTTTTTTGCTTCTACAATCTTTTCAAGAGTTTTAATCGGGGAAAGCTCCGGCTCTGTTTCCATACTCTTTTTGGGAGCTTGGAGAGCTTTTTTTGTCGGAGTCTTTTTTGGCGTTTCCTTTTTAGTTTGCTTTTCTGTTATTTTTTTTGCAACAGGCTTTTTTTCTTCTGCTAATTCTGTTTTCTTCTCTGCTACCTGGCTGTTTTCCATATCGGGAGCAGTTGATTTTACGTTAGAGTAACCGTTATTTGTAACTCTTTTTATGGCGTTTTTACCTATTGGCATATTCAATTATCTCCTTTGCAAGCTTCTTGTATTCGAGAGCGCTTCGTGAGTATTTTTTGAAAGCAACCACAGGCTTACTGTTATCTTGTGACCACTCAATTGCGCTGTCCACCTTTACGTAGCTTTCAAAAACTCTTATATCCTCTGATTCCTTGAGCGTTTTCAACGTTTCCTTAAAGTAGGTTTTCCTCTCGTCAGCCTTGGTTACCATAATTCCCATAACCTCCAGCTTTGGAGATATTTCTTTAACCTTGCCAATAAATTCAAACATATTGGCAAGGCCAAAAAGTCCCCATGGGCTGGCTTCTACGGGAATGACAACGAAATCCGAAGCACACATAATGTTCATTACCCAACCGCCAAGTGTAGGTGGAGAGTCTATCAATATGTAATCATAATAACCGCGCACTCTTATCGGTTCAAGACATTTTTTTAGGATAAATTCCCTTTGCCACTTTGGAAAAAGGTCAAATTCAATAGCGCTCATAAGAGACGTTGACGGTATTATATCAAGTCCCTCGTAATCTGTTGACACCACAAAATCCGAAAGGTCCTTTTCTTCCTTTATAGCCGTATATATGTTCCTTCCGGTGCTTGCATATTCCAGCGCTTTTTCCTCATCAAAAAAAGAGAGCGTCAAATTAAGCTGCATATCGCCGTCTATAACAAGGACTTTTTTGCCCATCATCGCAAGGGCGCAGCCTATATTTGAGCAGCTGGTGGTTTTTCCGCTTCCGCCCTTATTATTTGCAAACGCAATTATCTGTGTTCTGCTCATTTTTTACGCATAGCCTCCAATTCTTCGTCACTGTCACTCAAAAACTCTATAAGAGCATCAAGCCCCTCACCTGTATAAGCACTTACCGGGAATATTTTCTTGCAGCCTGCAAGACGTAGCCAACGCTCTACCCTTTCCGGATTAGCGTCGGGCTTATCAATACCGGTAATAATACCAACTACCTCTCGGTTTACAAGACTTGTAATACACGGAGAAAAAATCGAATACGGCTCGTTTGCCGAAAGCACAAGACCCACAACGTCCGCTTCATACGCATAAAGCGCAAGAGCGCCGCTTGTTTGGCGTAGCTCCGTGTACTCACCCGGAGTGTCTATCACTGTATCGAGATAGTTTATATACTGAGTTTTATAGTAGTGTATTTCCTCACCGTTAAGCGCCTGCGTCAGGGTGGTTTTTCCTGCCGCAACTCTGCCTATAAGAATAATCTTTTTCATTACGTTCTGGTTATATCACAGCATACATAGTTAAGTCTTGCGGTAAAATATTCTCTTATCGCCGTAAATGCAGACTCCACGCTTGATACGCTTCCCGAAATAATAAGTGTTCCTGTAAATCTGTCAACGAAACCTATTTCCGCGCCGGAGGATTTTATAGCTATATCGGCAGTAATAACCGCACTTTCAGCAGGAGAAACCGTCAAAACACCTATCGCGCTTCTTGTATAATCTGTTTTTGGGTCAAGTCCAAGCTTAGTATAAAGCACATTATCGGGATTAGCAATTATATGGCAAAGAGTAATCTGTTTACCCGGAACCAGCTCCTGCACTATTCTCATATTTTCTTTAAGCTCCATTTTAGCCTCCAATTTTACATTTAAGTCCAGAGGTTTCAGCTATCGACAAAAGATATTCCATCTTTTCCTTAGTCGGTGGCTCTACACCCGGTAACGAATATTTTCTTCCAAGTCCGTCATACTTGTCCATACCCAATCTGTGATACGGGAGCAAATGATGCTCGCGTACGCCCGGTAGCGTCTTTGCAAAGTGTGAAATAGCTTTTATCTCCTCGGGAGTGTCGTTAAATCCGGGAATTACGGGTGTTCTTATTATAAGCTCCACCCCGCTTTGAGCTATTTTTCTTGCGTTTTCAAGTATTCTTTCGTTGTTAACTCCTGTGTATTCCTTATGCTTGTTGCTATCTATATGCTTTATATCCATAAGATACAAATCAGTATAAGGAAGAATTTTTTCTATTTCCGAAAAGGGTGCGCTTGCAGCTGACTCTACCGCTGTGTGAAGCCCATGCTCCTTGCAAGCCCTAAGTAGCTCTTTTGCAAAATCCGCCTGACAAAGAATCTCACCACCCGAGAGCGTCACGCCACCGCCGCTTCTGCGATAATAAGGCAAGTCCGATAAAATTTCCGGCATTATCTCGGACACGGTAACGTCTTGCCCAACTGTCTTTTGCTTGCCCTTTTCAATTATAGTTTCAATTTCTCGGCTTTGAGATTCGGGATTACAGCACCATGCACATCTCATAAAACAGCCCTTTAAAAACACAATTGTTCTTATACCGGGTCCGTCATGAATTGAAAAGCGTTGAATATTGAATATTCTGCCCTTTACTTCATTTGGCATTATAATCCCCCTCTCTGTTACCAACCTTGTTCTGTTCTGTTTATAATATCATCTTGGAGTGAGCGGGAAAGCGTTGTAAACAATGCGCTGTAGCCTGCTACTCTAACTACTAAGGTCTTATATTTTTCAGGATTGTTTTGAGCGTCAATCAACGTTTCCTTTGTTACTACGTTAAACTGAACGTGCATACCCTTCTGGTCAAAATACGAGCGGATAAGCGCAACGAATTTTGAAAGTCCGCTCATTCCCGCAAGTGCTGACGGATGGAACTTTTGGTTAAGAAGCGTTCCGTTTGATGCAATGCACTGCTCCAGCTTTGCAACGGAGTTTGCCGTTGCGGTAGGACCCTTTACGTCTCTTCCCGATGCAGGTCCTATACCGTCTGCAAGGGGAGTATAAGCCAATCTTCCGTCCGGAGTAGCTCCTGTGCTTGCTCCCAGCGGAACGTTAGCCGATACAGGATAAAGTCCTGCCTGGAAAATACCGCCTCTTGCGTTTTTATACTTTTCAACTTCCTTCGTATAACTGTTAGCAACGTCACGGGCAAACATATCCACGTCGTAAATATCGTTCCCGTATTTAGGCGCTTCTTCTTCAATTAGGCGCTTAATTTCCTTGTAGCGCGCTTTTTTCAAGTCGCCAAGAGAGGTTTGATTTGTTACCTCGTCATAAATAGTACGGATAGCGGCCTCGTTTATGCTAATACCTTGACGTACAAGCTCTGTGGCAATTTCGGTAGTAAGTCTTTCTGCCGCCGCACCGTAAACTCCATATCCAAAGTTTGATTTCAAAGCATCTCTAAGCTCCGAAAGAGTGAATCTTTTTTCTTCGAAAACGAGCTTTTTAATAGCTACAAGACCGTCTGTATTGTTTGCTATACCGAAGCCCTGCGGACCTGTGAAATTATATATAGCTCCGCCCTCCTGCAAGGATTTTCCTCTGCCTATACAGTCCTCTACCATACAGGACTGGAAGGGTAGCGGACATCTTACGGCGTGAGCCATATCTATGGCGTTATTGGCGTTTACAAGCAGTTTTATCATATAGCTTTGTTGAGTCTTATACGCTTCGTAAAACTCCTCAAAGGTTTTCATATTAGCTACGTCGCCTGTATCGGGTCCTATTTTCTTGCCCTTGTCGTATCCGTTGGAGAAGGCAAGCTCCATAGGGCGGCACATATTAAAGAATGCCGCACCATGCCAGCCGTCTGTCTTTCCTGCCTTTTGAGGCTCAACACAGCCGATAATACAATAATCTCTTGCATCCTCAAGAGTAAGTCCTCTTGCCATAATAGATGGAATTATTATTTCGTCGTTATAATAAGCGGGCAAGCCGGTACCAAGTCTTGTAAGGGCAGCCGCTTTAATCAGAAGCGGTTCGGGAGAGCCGTTCCATACTCTTATGGAAATAGAAGGCTGTGGAAGGGGAACGTGCATAGCAGCCTCAATGCACATATATGAAAGGTCGTTGGTTGCGTCCATTCCGCAAACATTCTGACCGCCCACAATAAGATTTTGGAACATTCCGTATCCTGCAAAGCCGTCAGCAGATGCCGCATCTCTTACCTTGTTTATATCGTTAAACTTTACCCAAACGCAATCAAGAAGCTCTTGTGCCGCCTGGTAAGTAATCTTTCCTTCGTCTATATCCTTTTTGAAATACGGATACATATACTGGTCAAATCTTCCGGGAGAAATAGAGTGTCCACTTGATTCTACCTGCAATAAAAGCTGAATAAACCAGAAGGTTTGCAGCGCCTCGTAAAAGCTTGTTGCACCAAACTCCGGAACTCTTGCGCAGTTACGTGAAATTATTTCAAGCTCGCGCTTTCTTTCGGGATTTGCTTCCTTTAAAGCAAGCTCACGGGCAAGAGCGCTGTATCTGCGCGCATATTCAATTACCGCTTCACAGCTTTCTATTACCGCATTAAGAAAATTACTTCTTGAAACGTAGTCACCGTCTGAAATTTCAAGCTTTGCAAGGGCAGCCTCAGCTTCCGCAATAATACCTCTGTAACCGATTTTCATAACCTTGCCGTAATCTACGCATACGTGTCCGATACCGTTGTAAAAATAGTTTCCCGGAGTGAATACCGAATGCTCGGTAAACGCCTCATACGCCTCGGGAGCCATATTTGCCTTTGCAAGGTCACTTGTGGTTTTTCCGCTCCACCAGGGATATATCTGGCGAAGCTCTGCCTTGGTCTCTTCACTTATGTAAAACGGATCGGCAGCTCTTGTAGCAACCGTGTCAAGCTCGGAGAGCAACCACTCGTAAGAATATTCCGGGAAAACCTGGCATCCGCGAGGAGCTACCGTAGCACTTCCCACTATAAGCTCACCGTCTCTTATTACTATCGGTATATTTTTGAGAATGTGTGCAAAAGCAGCACTTCTGCGCTTAATTATAGGAAGGTTTTCTGTCATCTTGTAGCTTTCTGTTACAAGCTTGCCTCTTGCAGACTCAATTTCAGGCATCTTTTCATAAAGGTCGTCTATAAGTCTCTGTATTCTTGAGCTTTTTTCAATTATGAATTTAATATTTTCCAAGACTCCTACCTCCTTACATTTGTTTCCATAGCTCCTTATGAGGAGCAGCTATTACAGTAAATGAGGAAAGTGTCGATATGCCCTTTGCATAATTCGCACCGGCCTCTACTGCGGCAGTAACGTCTCCAACGTCACCTGTAATCATTACTATGCCTTTTCCTCCCATACCTCTTGAAACGCGAAGGTCGTAAATCTCAACTCTTGCAGTTTTTACTGCAATATCAGCAGCCTTAATTGCGCTTGAGGCTGAAAACGTTTCTATAAGGCCGAGAGAGCCGTTACGCTCACCCGTTTGTGTTCCGAAAAGAGCCTTAACCACCTGCTCATCTATTCTTCCCATAACCGAAGAGTCTATAACGTAGCCGTCAAATCTCGCTGTAACGTGGGAAACAGCTGCAGTTACGTTTGAAATTGAGCCTGTAAGAATAATCTCATATTTTCCCGGACAGGAGGGATGAGCCGACACCATTTCTACGCCTGCACTTTTCAGCGCTGCGTCTGCCGCCTCGACACCTTTAGGTATGCACTTTAATTCTATAACACCTATTGCTTTATACATTTTTATCTTATCCTGTCAATTATTATTTTTTCGTTACTTAAGGTAACAGTTCCCGATACGGACGCATGCTGGAAAATAGAAAGACCTTCCGCCGCCTTGGCAATCATATCGCCCTCTTCAACTATATCTCCGTCCGATACCACAGGAATGCTCGCCATTCCAATATGACCTGAAAGTGGAATTTCCACTCGTGAAATATTTTCTAAATCTCCGCTAAAGTCGGCTATAACGTCAAATTTTGTAACACCAAGAGCGCTGATCCATTTTTTTGATGGAATCATTCTATAATCTCTTTCTTCTTTTACGCTGTATTCTCCGGGAGTATTAAAGCGGAGCTTGTTTTTTGCAAGAAGCCCCTTGTAATTTGTAATAACCGCTCTTGGAGATATGCCCTGATTACATGCAAGAATCTCACATATACCGCATCCGCAGCAAAGGGTTGCATTAAGAACCATTTCCGGCATAACCTCTGCCACACCCATTGCAGTTCTTACCATTTTGTGCGGCTCTAACGGATATCCAAGCATATTTCTCGGACACATATCCGTACACCTTGTGCATTGACAGCAAGCTGTTTCTGCACGGGATATAGCCATTTTCTCATTTATTTTTTTGGAAGTAATCGCCGGCGTATCGTTTGGAAGAATAAGAATACCTTTTGTGGTTTTAGACACCGAATACGTTGAAACGTTAATTATTTTTCCCATTGACGGTCCACCGTCAATAACCGTATGTCTGTCCGACGGCTTTATATTCAGCTCCTTGAATATGTCAGACATTCTTGCCCCTATCGGAACTCTTATAACGGTAGGATTTTCAATATCTCCTCCAACCGTCATCCATTTTTTAGTCACAGGCTCTGAAAACCTAACGGCTCTTCCGAGATTATACATAGTTTCTACATTATATACTATAATTCCTGCGGTAATGGGCAGCTTTCCCGGATTTACCAGCCTGCCTGTTGCCTCGTATATAAGGCTTATTTCATCACCCATAGGATAAACGTCGGGCAACTCTCTGACAAAAATTTTATCCGCTAATTTCTCACCGTCATGCATACCAAGATTTTTTGCCGTATGCGCCTTAATACATACAAGAGCGCCGGGTATTCCGGTATGCTCAAGCACATTGGAAATTCCCGTAAGAACCAAAGACAGTTCATTTTTTAAAATAACGTAATCAGTATAAAGAAGCGGCTCACACTCAGCTCCGTTAATAAGAAGGAGGTCTGCCCCTTCCGCAAGCTTGGCATAAGAGGGAAACCCTGCTCCTCCGGCACCGATAATGCCGAATTTTAGCATTAAATCCTTAAGCTTCTGCATTTTTTAACCCTTTCAAAACCAAATCAAAAATCTATTAGTCAACGATACCGACTATAACCGCGTCCGCAGGGCTACTCGTATTATGAAGAGCAAGTCTTGCAGAGCTTCCCGTAGTAATAAGAACGGTCTCGCCAATGCCTGCTCCTACAGAATCAATAGCAATTATGTACTCGTCGGTAAATTCACCGTTTTTTATAAGCTGAACCTCCATAAACTTACTGCCTATTAAGGATTCCTGCTTTCTTGTGGAAACTATATTTCCTCTGATAATTCCCTTTAACATCTCTCTTTACCTCACTTTACAACAGTTACAACAAATCCGTTTCCAATTCCTGCGGCATTTGCATCATCGGTATCAACGTGCATCTCCAAGCGAAAATCCTTATGAACTCTTACTTGCACGTCATACCATCTTGTACGACGCTTGCCGTTTACGTCTATGTCTACGTAATCACCGTCTTTAACGCCGAAAATCTTTGCATCATCTAAAGACATGTGAATATGTCTGTTTGCGATTATACAGCCCTCCGAAAGCTCAACCACACCCTTCGGACCTACAATCCTTATAGGAGCGGAGTCCTTTATGTTACCTGACTCTCTGACAGGCGGCTTTACCTTAAGAACGTAGGAATCCGTTGCGGATATCTCAACCTGTGAGGCTCCTCTTACAGGGCCGAGAACTCTTACGTTTTCTATGGGTCTTAACGACGGACCTACGATAGTAAGCAACTCCTTGCAGGCATACTGTCCGGGCTGTGAAAGCTCTTTTATTGGAGTAAGCTCATATCCCTTACCGAAAAGTATTTCAAGGTCACTCCTTGAAAGGTGTATATGTCTGTTGGAAACACCGATAGGGATTCCGCCGTCATTTGCTTTTTCTGTCTTTGGATCGCTGCTCATTTCAAGAAGAACACGCTTTACCATTTCTGTTATTTTTTCAGTTGAAATATCCATTTTCTTTTCCTTCCACGTAATAGACAATCTTTTTGTACTGCAAAAAGACTTAATGGCTACGTATCCGTTAAATCCTTTTGCAGTACCCAAAGGGCAAATCAATGCCCTTTGGATACTGAGTTCTCTGCCCTCTATTTTTATGAAAAACGTGAGTAATAAAATATTACGCAGTTTCTTATTTAATAGATGGAAGAAGCTTCTCAACGTCTGCGTGTGGTCTTGGAATTACGTGAGTTGCAATAACCTCGCCGAGTGAAGTAGCTGCTGCGCTTCCTGCCTCAACTGCTGCCTTAACTGCTCCAACGTCACCACGAACCATAACGCTTACAAGTCCGCTACCGATTTTCTCGCTACCAACAAGAACAACGTTTGCAGCCTTTACCATTGCGTCTGCCGCCTCAATTGCAGCAACAAGACCTCTTGTTTCTACCATTCCGAGTGCTTCCATTTTAAAAATCCTCCTGTAAAATTATTATCTTTTTATTTGCCTTATTTCAAAGCCAAAGCTTTAAAAATCATAATTAACCCGTTGTTAAAAATTTCATAACATCGGGGTGCGGGCGAGCTATAATCTCGCAACACTTGACGTTTCCAACCTCGCTCGCTGCCAAAGAGCCTGCCTCTAAGGCGGCTGTCACCGCGGAAACCTCGCCTTCGACAACAACTGTTACCAGTCTGCCGCCGAGGCGTTTTTCCACGTGAATAAGCTTTACGTCGGCTGCCTTTACCATAGCGTCAAGTCCTGTGATTGCAGCTACCATAGCCTGCACTTCAAGTAACGCTATTGCCTTCATATTATAAAATCCTCAAATTACTTTATAATAGGAAGAAGCTTTTCAACGTCTGCGTGTGGTCTTGGGATTACGTGAGTAGCAATAACCTCGCCGAGTGAAGTAGCTGCTGCGCTTCCTGCCTCAACTGCTGCCTTAACTGCACCAACGTCGCCGCGAACCATAACGCTTACAAGTCCGCTACCGATCTTTTCGCTACCGATAAGAACTACGTTTGCAGCCTTTACCATAGCATCTGCTGCTTCAATTGCAGCTACAAGACCTCTTGTTTCTACCATTCCGAGTGCTTCCATCATTGTTTTATTCTCCTTATGTTTATTATTATCTTAATTTATCTTTTCCCAGAGCCGAGAGGTGGGCAAACCACTCAATTTCCTCACTCTGTCTTGCAATCACCTTGTGAGTGATATACAATTCTCTTTTTTCAGCCTCTGCCTTTCCGACTGAAATTGCCGCTTCAACCGCAGCAGCCGAGCCTTCGATTTTTATAGCCATAACGAGAGGAACTCTTGCAGAGTCTCCCCCGGCAGGCTTATTTTTATCAATAGCAACGACGCTGACCTCAGCAGCCTTAGCCATGGCATCCGCTACTACTATTGCGGTAGCGAACCCATATACCTCAATCATTCCAAGAGCCATATAAAACTCCTTTATTCAGCCACGTAGCAAATCTTTATGCCTTGCTGAGAAACGTTAACCTCCATAGCCTCGTTAAGCTTATCAAGTGGGAACGTATGAGTTATAAGCTCCTTAATTGGAATATTCATTTCTCTTGCCTGGCGAAGGAATGCCATAGTAGTTGGATAATCATCCGCGCTGTAATCCCAAGAACCTACAATATTTATTTCCTTGTTACACATAGCAAAGTGTGGGTTAACGGTGTATTCTCCGTTGTTAACGAAGAAGCCCATCTCGCACATTCCGCCGCCTCTGCGGATATATTCATAGATATCCTTTGCAGCCATTGGTGCGCCTGTGCATTGGAATGCAAAGTCAACGCCTACGCCATTTGAAACGCTCTTAACAAGATTAACTCTATCTTCAAGAGACGTCATCTCCTTAAAGCTGATAACAGTCTTTGCTCCAAGCTTTTTAGCCATTTCAAGTCTTTTCGGAGTACCGTCAATAGCCACTATATGATTTACACCTGCGGCTCTTAATACGCTTATCATAACAAGACCGACAGGGCCAAGTCCCTGAACGAGAACCTTGGAATTAAAGTTAATAAGACCCGTGGTATTAGCTCTCTTAAGTGCATGCACGCATACGCAAGCAAGCTCAAGAAGCATTCTCTCCTTAAGGTCAAGGTCGTTTACAACGAAATACGTAGAACCCTTTCCGCTTATAAGAAGATGCGTAGCAAACCAACCTGTAAGAGGATTTGCATCGCTGTGAGGAATAAGTCCGAATACGCCTTGCTTGTCGCAAAGGTTAGTATTTGCAGGCTTATTACGGCAAACGAAGCATTCGCCGCAGCTGATAACTGAGGTAACAATCTTATCTCCCACCTTTATGGGGTTTCCTGCAGTATCTGCCTTTATATTTTTACCGAGAGCAACTATTTCACCCGTTCCCTCGTGACCGAGCGTTACAGGAATAATTCCAAACGGATCTCCCTTCCACTCGTGAACGTCTGTTCCGCAAACTCCACAGCCTTCAACCTTAACGAGAATATCGTTATCTCCTACGGTAGGAATATTAAACTCCTTAACCTCGATTGTTTTAGGAGCTGTGAGCATTGCAACCCTTGCAGTAGCGGGAACCGCACCGCAAGATGCGCTTTTAGCAGGAGAAATCTCTCCAAGAATCTTGCGAACTATGCTCTCTACCTGTGATGATGAAATGTTCATTTCTTTTTCCTTTCTTGGATTTAGCCTTTTAGATTATTCTAAAGCTTTCAGAGAGAACGCAACGACGTTGTCTTGTAAAGCTCTTTGCACTTGTTATACCCTCTCCGGTAGGTCCTGCTATCGTAAAGGTGGTATGCCCCTCACCGCCAAAGCCTATGCCTGCGTAAGATGGAGCATTCTTTACAAAAATAGTAGTTTCAACAGCTCTTGCAAATCTTGTAAGATTGTCAAGATTTTTAGAGTGCATATGTGCTGTATGTCGGTTACCGTGCTCTGCCTTTACGGCAAGGTCGATAGCCTGATCTATGTTATTAACTCTTACTATGGGAAGTATAGGCATCATCAGCTCGTGCTGAACGAAATCATGCTCAAAGCCTGTTTCGCATATAATGCAACGAACCTCATCTCCAACGTAAATGCCGATTTTCTCAAGCAATACTCTTGCATCTCTACCAACGCAATCGCGGTTAATATTTTTAGAGGTTATGCCCGTTTTCGGATTTGTTTTCTCAACGAGAACAACCTTTGCAAGCTTGTCAGCTTCCTCAGAACTAATGAGGTAAGCTCCGTTTGTTATCATAGCATCAATAAGCTCATCTGCAATATTGGAAAACGCAAATACCTCTTTTTCAGCTATGCAGGGAAGATTGTTATCAAAGGTGCAGCCGTCAATAATGTCTTTTCCGGCTTTCTTTATATCAGCTGTATCGTCAACGATAACAGGAGGATTTCCTGCGCCTGCTCCTATTGCCTTCTTTCCGCTTGAAAGAACGCTCTTTACAACGCCGGGGCCGCCCGTACAAACTAAAAGCTTGATTCTTGAGTCCTTATACATAACGTTTGCAGTATCAAGGGTAGGCTTTACAACCGAGGAAACGAGAACTCTCGGTCCTCCCGCAATAGCGCTTGCACGATTTATAAGATCTACCGCATAATTAGACGTTGCAATAGCGTTTGGATGAGGGTTGAATACGACACCGTTACCGGCAGCTATCATTCCTATACTGTTACAAATAACAGTTTCCGAGGGGTTTGTGCTGGGAGTAATGCTTCCTACCACTCCAAAGGGAGCCATTTCGGTAAGAGTGAGTCCGTAGTCACCGGTTTTAACCTGTGCGGCAATATCTGCAGTTCCGGGAGTCTTATCCGCAACCAATATATGCTTTGCAGTCTTATGGTCCACTCTGCCCATTTTGGTTTCATTAACGCCTATATATGCCATAGTAGGGGCTTCCTTGCGACAAAGATCGCGTATTACAGCGATAATTTTTTCCCTTTCCTCAAGAGTCATCGCGCGAATAGCCTTGTAACCCAGCTCAGCAGCATCTATAGCGTCGTTCATATCGTCATATACGCCGATATATTTTTTGCCCTGATAGCCAGCACCGTTATAATCACATTTGACAGGAGCCGCCTCACCTTTGAGTCCCTTCATAACCGAAGCCACAATCTGCTCAATTTGTGCCTCTGTCCAATTTATAGCCATAATATATCTCCTTTGGAGAAATTACTTTCCAAGAGCCGCAAGAACTCTACGAGTGATTTCAGCAACAAGCTCCTCGTTTGCTCCACAACTACATTCTGCTTCTCCGTAATCAATGCCGGGATGACGGCCTGGAATATTCATTTTCTTACGAAGGTCCATAAGCTTCTTTAATTGTTCGTTAGGAATTTCGTGAACTGCACCAAGCTCCATTGCATTCTTACAAATCTTTGCGTTGAACTCAACCTCTTCCATAACGAACATAGCCTTAGTAAGAGTGCAGCCTACTGTAAGAGCGCCGTGGTTTTGAAGGAGGAATGCGTCGTGGTTTTCGATGTATGGTTCAAGTGAATCAGGAATTTCCATAGTTGACGGTGTACCGTAAGCACAGGTTGGAACCTCACCGATTGTGAGAACTGCTTCAGGAAGAATGTATTGGTCAAGGTCGATGCCTGCAACTGTAAATGCAGTAGCGATTGGTGGATGAGCGTGAACAACAGCGTTAACGTCAGGACGCTTTTGGTAAACACGCATGTGCATTTTAATTTCAGATGAAGGATTGAGCTTGCCCTCAAGCTTGTTTCCATTCTTGTCTACCTTGATAATCATATCAGGAGTAAGAGCTCCCTTTGATACTCCGGTAGGAGTGCAGTAGTATTCGTTATCGCTAATCTTAACGGAGATATTACCGTCGTTTGCAGCAACGAATCCAAGATTGTAAAGTGCGTGACCTACTTCACAGATTTCTTTTTTGATTTCGTAAGGTGATTTCATTTTTCTTTTTTCCTTTCGGTTTGTATATTATTTTTTTATTTAACAAGTTTATAAGTGTCGAGGGCTATCATATACTCCTCGTTCGTTGGAAGCACGAAGGTTCTTACCCTTGCTCCTTGCTTTGTAAGCTCAACGTCTGTTCCCTTTTCGCAGCTCATATTAAGCTCCTCGTCGATTTCAATTCCGAGATAAGACATATCGCGACAAACTCGCTCTCTTAACTCTCTATCGTTCTCGCCGATACCTGCAGTAAATACAAGCGCGTCAATTCCGTTCATTTCAGCTACGTAAGAGCCTATTATTTTTTTGATATAATGTACGAGAATTTCTAAGGCAAGTGAAGCTCTCTTGTTTCCTGCATCTTTAGCTTCAACTATATCTCTGCAATCACTGGAAACACCGGACACTCCTAAAAGTCCGGACTTTGAGTTGAGAAGCTTTTCAACCTCGTCCGGAGAAAGCCCTTCTTTTTTCATAATATAAGAAACTACGGTTGGATCAATAGTTCCGCTTCTTGTTCCCATAGGCACGCCCTCTTGAGGTGTAAAGCCCATTGACGTATCAACAGCCTTGCCGTTTACACTTGCAGTAATAGACGAGCCGTTGCCAAGGTGGCAGGTAACTATTTTAGCGTCCTTTTTACCTATAAGCTCGGATGCCTTTGCGCAAACGAATCTATGTGAGGTGCCGTGGAAGCCGTAACGGCGAATTTTATATTTTTCATAAAACTCGTAAGGTATTGGATAGATGTACGCTTTTTCTTCCATTGATGAATAATACGATGTGTCAAATACTCCAACGTGCTTTACGTTAGGCATAACGCTTTTGCAAGCCTTGAAGCCGCTTATGGCAGGTGGACCGTGAAGCGGATTGATTTCAACAATGCTTTCAAGATACTCAAGCTCCTGTTCGCCAAGAATGCTTGAATTGCGGATTTTTTCTCCGCCGTGTGCAAACCTGTGTCCGACAGCACCGATTTCGTCTACCCCGGATATAACGCCAAGCTCTGCATCACACAGAAGCTTAAGAACAAGCTCAATAGCCGCCTTATGATCATTAAGGCTTGCATTGGACTTATAGTCCTCTTTTCCCGGACGCTTGTGAGTGACAAATCCGTCAATGCCAATTCTTTCGCACAAGCCCTTTGCAAGAACGCTACCGGAGTCCATATCGAAAAGCTGATACTTTAAAGATGAGCTACCGGCATTTACTACGAGAATTTTCATACTTTTCCTTCCTTTATATTAGATATATTTATTCAATTATTCGCTTGGATTGAAGCTCTGCTTCGCTTTCGCCTACGCTGTGTGCTCTTTCTGAGTTTTGATACACAATCTTATAGCACAAGGCGTCTATAACGATAAGTCTTGAAATATGAGAGTTAAGTCCCAACGAGCTATGTCTTGTTTCCTCTGTGTCCGTCAGCAGCAATATATCACTCTGCCTTGCAATCGGCGAACGCTCCCTTGACGTAATAGATATGGTGGTCGCTCCACGCGCCCTTGCCATCTTCATTGATTCAACTACGTCCTTGGATGAGCCGGATTGAGATATTCCGATAACTACGTCTCCTTTTGTAAGCTGAGAAACCGCTATCATCTGCATGTGAGTATCAGAGTACGCGCTGGAGTTGCTGCCTGCGCGCAGCAATTTATTGCTCGCATCCTCAGCAACCTGCGCCGAAGCGCCAAGTCCGATAAGCACCACCCGTCGCGCTTCTGATATAACGGAAGCGGCCTTTGTCATACTTTCGGCAGAAAGCGTTTTTTTCGTTCGTTCAAGAGACATATATGCATCGTTACATACCTTTTCAAAAATCGAAAAGCAATCGTCTGCATTCGTTATAGTCGGAGCTATTACCTTTTTTTCATGCTCCTTAGCAAGGGTAATCTTAAGATCTTGATAGCCCGAGCAGCCTAATCTTTTTGAAAAGCGAACTATGGTTGCCTCACTGCTATCGCATTTGGAGGCAAGATCGGTTATAGAATAAGGAAGAACCTCACCGGAGTGAGAAAACAACCAGTCAGCAACTCTCTTTTCAGACCTACCCATATCGTTATACATGAGCTGAGCCTGCAGTAAAGTTCTGTTCAATTTTTTGCCTCCTTCTTTAGGTTTTGAAAATAATTTTCATTTTGACGGTGCATTTTCATCAAAAATCGCATTATTTTGAAAATGGTTTTCAAAATAACTGAAAATTGTTTTCACATTTCCGATTTTATCATACAAAGTGTATTTTGTCAATGATTTTTACCAAATTTTATAAAAAATAATTCCAAAACGCTAATATTACTTGTTTTTTGAGTGTTTCAGTCTTTTTTATCGAACCGTTAATTTGAAAATTTTTTTCACTTTTTTGAAAATTTTGATTTTTACATTTTCAAATCATAATTTTTGTAGTTTACAAAATATTCATAATTTTGTGAAAATTTTTTCATTTGAAATTCAGAGCGTTTACTAAATAAAAACAAAAAGCTTACTCGATAAAACATCAAGTAAGCTTTTATTATATTTTTACACACGATTTCATTATGTCACGTTTATTCGTTATCCTCGATTATAAAATCGCCAAACACCTTAATTGTCACGTAAGAATACGGTGAGCATTTAAATTGCACACGGCAATCATTCACAGCAGTATCATTAAGCGTTCTCTCATCGTTTGTTGCGTACACCGCCTTTATAGGCTTAAAAGGAAGCTCCAACTCACACTCCGTAGCGCGTCCGGCTGTCTCTGTAAAGCGCAAAACAACTGCGTTGGAACAGTCTTGAGCTTTTTTGAAGCTTACAAGCCTTACATTACTCTTTGAAAGCTTCAGCGTTCCTTCCTCACAAGCTCTATTTCCGATTATCAAGCCGTGGTCATTATTATTGCTCCACACAGGTACTGTATCATTGTGCTTACCGCTATACGTTAGTATGGAAATCCTGTATTTTGCATAGCAATCATCAATAGATTTATATATCAAGTTGTTGCACCTGTTTGAGCTTGCATACAAGTAAAACCCCGCCTTATCCTCGCAAAAATCGCGATTAAAGCGATTGTACTTTATATTTCCAAGATGAAATACAGGCATATCCTTCGTGTATATAGCTACGCCACCATCATCATTTTCGGCAGCAACCCAATTTTGTGTGACAGAAAAATCGTTTGCGTTCAATGGAATAATGTCCTCAGCCTCGTTTTTCTCTCCTACCGCCAGCTCCGTGTAAAATCTCGGCTTATTAACCTTAAACGGAAAAGCAAAAAAGTAATTTTTCTTGTAACGGTCATAAAAATCACCAATAAGGCCGCTTGCATTTTCATAACTCAAATCAACGTCTATTGTCTTTTCATTCTTATAGAACACAAATTGAGCCGTCACACCGGCGCCGCTCTGTTCCTCATATCCCCTTTGCACTATTACGTAAGCAACGTCGCCGTCATACATCTTAAAATCAATCTTTGCAGGGATTTCAAAGCTTAAGTTAGAGTCCGTTTTATGCTCCGTATAAGCATACACAAATTGTCCAAGCTCGAACCTGGATTGTTCATCCAAATATTCATTTCCCGTTTCCTTATCAACCAAGCTGACAATCCTTTGCGTTTCAAGGTTAACTTTAACTTTATAAAATTCAGTTTCAAAAAAGCTCTCATTGATTTCTGTTGATTTCTTGCTTGGAACAGCGCCTTCATAGCATTTTGTTTCCGCGCACTCAAAGACTATCGCCTCTGTAACAACGGTTTGGTCGGGTAAAATCTGATGCTTTATTCCTTTTGGAACAAGCTCATCCTTCGACACTCTTATATGACTTTTTCTATACCCGGGAACGGTATTCGTAACGCTGATTTTTTTGTCATCGTTTCCCTTCAAACAGATTGATGCCAAAATTTCCTTAAGAGCCTTACTTGATTTTTCAATCGGTTCTTTTTTCACCTTTTCTATATTGTGCCTATGCATTTGCTGTGGATGCTTTGAAGACGTTGCCCAACAATGCTCGTCAAACTCACACAAGCTAAAATAAATATCACGAAAAGCATTACTGTTATATTTCGTATTGTTTTTTATCGCCTCAACAGCAGAAAGCATCTCTGCATCGTAAAGCATACGCATTACGTTTCTTTTCTCTGACATCATATTAGGTGCAATGGTAGCAAAATCTGCCCATTGGTCGTTGATTTCTCCCTTAAGCGTTGGAATTTTATCTCCAAATTTATCCTCTAATTCCTGCATAAACACCGATGGTATCTCCATCTTGAAGCGTGGATATTTCCATCTTTTGTTCATTTCGTTGCATACCGTTAAAAGCATATCTGTCGGCAACTCTCTGTCGTCGTAAAAGCTAACCGGGAAAATATCATAGCCGTACTTATCAACGCCGCTTATTTTTTCAGAAAGCCACCTTTCTGTTTTTTTCGCCTTAGTTTCGTCAAAGTAAAACTCTCCTTGGTCGTACTGTCTTTTCGTATCGCACCAAATTCCCCACAAATCCATATACCTGTAAGCACGTTGATGCCACAGAAGAAGCTTGTTTTCACCGTTTTTCTCCTGCCACCAGAATATTGGAGGAATGTCTCTGTTTTCCCCACTGTTTCTGAAGCTGTTTGGGAAAAATCCCACGTATTTTATGCCCATTGAGGCGTAAGCGTTTATTATTGAAGAGCTGGCTCCGGATATATCGGCATAAAATGCACATTTCGGTGACACATCATACATCTGCCTTGCCTCTATGCAGCCAAAATACATTTGGCGGACAAGCTGTTCGGAATTTGCCCAAGAGGTGTGTACTCCGCTATGTATAGCATTTAAGTCAATTTTCTTTTCATCAAAAAGCTTTTTGAGTAACCTCTTTTCCTCATCCGTTGCGTAGCAATCAAAGGCATCCAACCACCAAAAATGCTCTATCATATATCTAAAGTCGTCGTGCTTGGTGCAAAGCTCCATTGCTTTTTTCAAATATTCATAGCTCTCATAATGAAGCTTTTCTATGTATGCGCAATAACCCAAATCCTCGTGAGAGGAATAGAGCAACGGAACAGTCCAATGTTTCTGGGGAGTTATGACAAATTCTCTCTCCACGGGCAAAGACTCAAAAGGAGTTACACGCACCGTTGCCAACAAGCTTTCTTCATAGCACGGAATCATTGCAGAAAATTCCTGCGCAAATATTCTTTGGGAATACACTTCATTTCCACCAACAAAAATCGCCATCTCATAAGGATTACACATATCCCAATCCTCAACCCTTATGTAAAGCATATTTTTGTTATCGTAGGAAATAAACGGTGTCTGTAAAAAGCTCTCTATTCTCATTTTCTTTCTCCTTGCCTTGTTTAACATATAGTTATTTTATCACATAAAATTTTCAAATGCAATAACACAAACAAAATCCGCCTTCTTACGAAAGCGGATTTTTGTTTGGCCTCATAGTACAAAAATGCAACTTATTTTTTAATTTTTATACGCTTTTCTATTTGCATATCAATTTCTTTCGTCGAAGGAATTTTAATTTCTTGCCAAAAAGGTTTATCAGCTATAATATGGTAATATGTTCCCCAAGGATAATTTCTGACACCGCTTTCTTCTTTATCACAACTTTTTATATTAATATACTCAACGGTTTTATATCTAAAAATATAAATGATCGTAATTTTTTCGTCATCAAATAAAAAGCTGTGAGGAACAAAGGCAATACACCAAGCAGTGATAGCGACACCGAACAATGAAAATACTATGCCCATTTCTACATAACTTATAATAAACCCGATTGCACCAATAATTACCGCAATAAGCCCAACAAAAATAGAAATTAACCATTTGAATATAAAAACTTTATTTTTCATCTCGGCATCACCGCCTTTCTTGAATCTATTATATCATAATACTAAATATTTTCAATATAAAAAAACGCTTTTTGACCGAAGGAAGAAAAGCTACCTTAATTATTCATTCTTCATCAGCGAAGCGGCTTCATTCTTCATTATTCATTCAAAATCCGCTTAAGATAAATGAATAATGAATGATGAATAATGAAAAGTGAATAATACAAACAAAAATCCGCCTTCTTACGAAAGCGGATTTTTGTTTGGTGCACCTCCAGGGACTCGAACCCTGGACCCTAATGCATACCGCGAAGCGGTATATCGCGTAGCGCGGAGCTATGCGTTAATCTTAACAATATAGACTACGAATTCGCTTATACATTACCCCGCGCCGCGAATTAAGAGTTTACCGCTCGGGGAGCGGTGTGTAAATATCGTTCCGCATTCATCTATGGCTTTCCAACATATATTTAAGAAGAATTCTGTGAAGTATAGGGGAAAATCTATCTTTCCAAACCTTATTAGTGCGGCTCTCTTCGGCCATATCTCCTCGCAAGCCAATATTCCGTTTCAGCAGTTTCTTTTAAAGCAATATGCATTTTCGAAACAAAATCAGCTTTACTTTGACCATAGTTAGCTTCATTTATATTAGTGCCAATACTTGTACCGCTTCGAACAATTTGCTTGGAAATGATCGTTTCCTTTTTCGTTTTTATCAAATACTGATGAAGCTTTATTATACGAGAAGCAAAAGCAATAGATTTATCGGTCAATAAGTTTTCTTTCATAGTGGCACCACCTTTCCAAAATTATTATAACATGAAATCTTGGGTTTTCAATATAAACAAAAATGCGTTCCGCCCGAAGTAAGAAAAGCTGCCTCAATTATTCATTATTCATCAGCGAAGCGACTTCATTTTTCATTGTTCATTCAAAATCCGCTTGAAGTAAATGAATAATGAATGATGAATAATGAAAAATGAATAATACAAACAAAAATCCGCCTTCTTTCGAAAGCGGATTTTGTTTGGCTCCCCCTGCTGGGCTTGAACCAGCGACATCATGATTAACAGTCATGCGCTCTACCGACTGAGCTAAGGAGGAATATTATTTTTGTTACCTTTCGGTAGTGTCGGCATTGACCTATTTTCCCGGACCGTCGCCAGTCAAGTATTTTTGGCACAGCAGAGCTTAACTTCCGTGTTCGGAATGGGAACGGGTGGACCCTCTGCGTTAGAAACACCGACTGCTTTCCTTTGAGTGGAAAGCTTTGTGCTCGAAAGAAAAACAAAAATAATTTTGTGTCAGCATTGACCTATCTTCCCGGTCCGTCGCCAGACAAGTATTTTCGGCACTGCAGAGCTTAACTTCCGTGTTCGGAATGGGAACGGGTGGACCCTCTGCGTTAATAACACTGACTTTTGGTGCACCTTCAGGGATTCGAACCCGGGACCCACTGATTAAGAGTCAGTTGCTCTACCAACTGAGCTAAAGGTGCGCGTTGTATTACCCCTTGGTGTCAAGGTAAAAGAATAAGACCTATTCTTTGAAAACCGAATAAAG